>CAWAPA010000014.1:0-125551 GCA_963783595.1 uncultured Alphaproteobacteria bacterium
ACCGCAGCACGTTCTTGCCGCAAGTATGGGAACAACTCCCCCAACCGCGCCAGTTCATGGCGCAACTCAGGCGCAAGGCCGGCCTGCCCGGTGATTTCTGGTCAGAAGGCGTCAGGCTGTCACGCTACACCGTAACCAAACACACTGAATCTCCAAGGAGAGCTGACATGGACGAACCCATCAGTCTGGCCGAACGCTATCCGGCCAACTACTGGCATACATTGCCCGACGGGCGCATCCAGTGCGATCTGTATCCGCGCGACTGCAAACTGCACGAAGGGCCGGCTGGGTCGACTGGCGCCCGGCCCAAAGCAGTAGACTCTTCCTCATGGCCAAGCACCGCCCTCACGATTCGACCAAGACCCGAGTGCCCCCGTCTTCGACGAGCTGCTCGCCCGGGACGCGACGGGCGAGAAGTGGCTGGCAGGCCTCCTTGCCCTCCCCCAGCACGGCCGCGCGCTCGACGCCGCGCTCGCGGCGCAGCTGGGGCGCGCTCGAGGAGGCGCGCTGGGACACCGCGACGGGAAGCACCGCGAGAAGAAGCTCGCGGCGCCGGCGTCGCTGCTCTCGTGGCTTGTCCGTCATTTCGGCGAGTCGCACACGAGCGAGATCACTGGCAAGGGTGACACGGCGAAGCGACGCCGGCGGCTTCAAGCCGGCGACCCGTCGACCGTCGCCAAGGCACTCGCAAAGCTGGCGCTCCGATCCGGAACCGCGCGGCTGGTGGGTGCTCGAGGGGCGGAGCTCGCCCGAGTCCCGGCCGGCGACGCCTCGCGCCGTCGTCGTGGTCGAGGGGAAGCGCACGGAGAAGGCACCGACCACGCACACGTCGTTCATGAGCGGCCGCCATCAGATGCTACGCCACATCGACGCCGCCTACGAAATCGCCGGCAACCGCGCGGTGCTCGGCTTCTTCATCGTCGAGGGCGACGCCGCCGGCGACACTCCGAACGACTGGCGTGAGGCCGCGGAGCAGACCCTCTCGCCCGAGGCCATCCACGGCAGCCTCCCCCACCGCCCCGAGGCGGAGCGCGAAGCCATCGCCGCGGGGTTCCTCGGCGTGACGACGTGGCAGCTCGTCTGCGAGCGGCTCGGCGTGGAGAGCGGTGTCCTGATCGATCGGATCTAGGGCTGCGCCTCCTCGAGCTCGGGCGCTTCTTCGATTGTTGCTGTCCGGTCGATGCGAAGCTCTTCTGCGAACCGGCGGATGGAGCGGGCTTCCGGCAACTGCTGGAGGGAGTCGCGCACCAGCTCGAGCGTCGACAGGCGCACCGGATCACCCGAACTCGTGGAATCACGCTACTCCCTCTGCGGGCGGTGCCGGTCCTCGACGTCCACGCGTTCGAGCGGGCCACCCGGGTACGGCGAGTGAGGACGAACTCGTCGTACTCGTACGCGCGCTGCCTCCGTCGCGCGCTTCCCTGACGGAGAGGATCACATCCATCGTGCCTTCCCGGTCGACGTCCCGGAACCGCACGTCGACGAGCTCCACGCCGTTCGTCTCCGGATCGTAGGTAGACGGGACCGTCCCACCTTCAGCTCCACCTCGCCGGTGAACCTCCCGCTCGCGACGGCAGGCTATCGGCGTCGACCTTCTCGACCGTCTCGCCGCCGGATCCACTCGCCTCCCAGGCTCCGCCTCCACGCCTGCCCAGGAGAGGTGCGGGCAGTGCGAACGAGTTCCACACGCCGCTACTGCCCGCTCGACCGCATCTTTCTTCGATTCGTAGGACCACGGGGAATTGACCACGGAGCGCAGCAGCACCTGGGGCGGAATCAGCTCGAGCGGGAGCGAAGAGAAGTCCTCCTCGGAGACGAAGTCGTACTGGGGCCGAGGGTCGCCCATGCCGGCGAGGTCGTGACGTCGGCAGAACGCGAGGCTCCCCACGAGCGCACGGTGGGGCGCGTTGTCGTACCAATCGCCGTTCGCCGCGGCGGCGCGAACCAGGCGATCGCAGTCCTCCGGGAGCATGAACTCCTCGTGGATCCACTCCTCGAGCGGGGTCCCGCCGTTCAGCCCCCACGAGATATGGGCCTTCCCCGGGGAGTCATCGACGCGGGGGTTTCGGCGGGGCGGGGGTGGCCGATGCGAGGAGAGCCGCGACCAGGGCTGTGAGAAATCCGCCAAGATAAGCAGCGCGACGCGCTCCGCGGAATCGGCCATGTCCCCTCCTATCTTGACGGCTCCCCGACGAGACGCGCCTCGGGAGGCTCGCCGACGAGTGGCGAATGGTCGTTCGCCCCGGTGCGGTTCGGTTCGTCATCGCCGTCGCGCGCTGCTCCGCCGAGGAGCGCTTCTACCATGGCATCGATCCTCGAGGGGTCGGCGGGGGAGGTGACCTTCGCGAGGAACACCAGCTTGCGGCCGGACTTCCGGGCGTCGGCATCGCGTTTCTCGGACATGAGGGAACCTCCTCTGCCAGCGCATCGCTGGCGCCTCGCCGCGCGAACGCGGCTGCTATTCCCGATGATCTTCAAGCCCGTGCCGTACGGGTTGTTCGGGCTGTCGGCCTTGTACGGGCTGCCGGCACCGTAGGGGTTGTTGATGCTGTCCGGCGAGTACTTGCTGCCGTAGCGCCCGTAGGGGTTCGAGACCGACTCCGGGTCGTAGCGGTTCGCGCTCAGCTTTCCGCGGTAGTTGCCCTGCGTGTCGTACAGGCGGGGGGCCTGGGTCGCGTACGGGTTGGTCGCACTCTTCGGGCTGTAGGGGCTGCCGTACGCCGAGTGGGGATTGCGGACGCTCTTCGCGCCGTACTGGCTCCCGTGCTGTCCGTACGGATTCGAGACGGAGTTCGGCGCGTATGGGTTCTTGCTGAGGTTCCCCAGGTAGGTCTGCGGGGTCGCCTTCTGCGCGCTCGCCTGCTGCGCACTCACGAACTGGGCGACACAGAGGAACGCAAAGGCGATCAGTCCGGCTCTCAGGATCATGTCTCTCCTCCTTCGTCGGCGGTGAGAAGCACGTGGTGGAGCTTCGCCAACGCCAGGGTATCGCACGCGCAGTAGGCCTCGAGCGCCTCGCGGAGCGCCACGGCCTCGTCGCCCACCACCTCGCCGCGCGCCATGCGCTCGAACGCGAGCGCGGCCTCGCCGCCACCCGTCACGTCGTCGAGGTCGGCGTAGCCGATGTCGGGCACCAGCACCGGCGCGACCGTCTTCAGCGAGAACGAGCCGGCGAACTCCGGGTGGTAGACGTGCTCGCGGACGACCGCGAGGAGATCGAACAGGCGCGCCTGCGAGCTTGCCGAGCGGCGCGGCGAGCTCCGGGAACGCGCGCGCGAGATCGGCCACGACGCCCGCCTCGTAGCTCGAGTAGACGAGGATGGGCTCGTCGCACTCCGGGCCCACCGCCGCGAGGAGACGCTCGGCGAGGCGGCGGCGCGGGTCGCCGTCTTCCGGGCGGGCCAGGAAGCCGGCGTGACGCAGCACGCCCGGCCCATCCACCCGGTGCAGCGACCACTGGAACGGGATGCGCTGGTACGGGCGCGTTCCGGCGTAGAGCGGCACCGCCGGGCTCATCGCCTCGAAGTCGAGGTAGAGCGCCGGCGGACCAGCGCGCAGCGCGCCGCGAGCGTCTCGGCAAAGCGCGGTCTGGACGAACCCACCGAAGGCATCCAGCCCAACATCATCCAGCAGATCGGCGAGGTGATCGACTATCTGAAATCCAAGGGCACCATGGCCGTGGTGCTTGTCGAACAATACTTCGATTTCGCCTGGGCCCGCGCCGATCAGGTCTATGTCTTTCGCCGCGGGGCTGTCGCCCTGTCTGGCCCTGCCAGCACCTTTGAAAAGGCCGCCCTGCGCCGCGAGGTTTCGGTCTGACACCTGCGCCCCCTTCGGACGCAGGGCTGGCTTTTGGTCAAACGATCAGAAAATCGGAGGCCGACAATCCGACGGCACCAACACCTGCCGAACCGCCACCAAGGACATTGGCAAACTGCACGGCCACTGCCGTTCCGCTGCCATCCCGGTCATAGAACAGCGCCCCCGTCCCCTCATTGTAGATAATCCGATCCGTCGTTGTCAGGCTGTCGGTCGTCAACGCAAACTGCGCATTGCTCAACGCCCCGGTCACAAGCCCGAGGGCGGTAAAGATTGCATTCTCCAACTCGATTTTATCAACACCAACCTGAAAGCTGACAAGCGTGTCGACATTCGTGGCCCCAAGGGTCGTGTTGAACACAAAATGATCCGCACCACTGCCACCAAACAGCACATCGTTGCCAAGACCACCATTCACCGTATCGTCGCCATCGCTTGCAAAAAGGAAGTTGGCCGAAGCGTTCCCCGTCAGCCTGTCGGCATGTGTCGAACCGTTCAGGTTTTCGAACCCTGAAATCACATCCGTGCCCGTCGATGTCCCGGTATTCTGGGCAACTGTTATCGCCAGACTGACTGTGACCCCGCTTGTCGCATTGCTATAGCGCACTGTGTCACCGTCGGAACCATTGGCACCCCCGATCAGCGTATCATTCCCGACACCGCCTTCGATGACATCGTCCCCGGCGCCACCGTCGATGCGGTTGTTGCCCGCATCCCCGGTCAGGAAATCGCCGCCCGCGCCTCCAATCAGGTTTTCAATCCCGATCAGGACATCGCCATCCGCATCGCCGCCACCCGATTGCGTGGCCAGCAACAGATTGACGGTCAGGTTATCCAACGCCGCCGCATAGCTCGCCGTATCATTTGCGCTGCCCGTGCCATCCAGCGTATCTGCACCAGCCCCCCCTTCCAGCACGTTGATACCCGCCCCGCCCGTCAACCGGTTCGCCCCCGCGTCGCCGATCAGCGTGTCGTTGAAGGCCGACCCCCGCAGGTTTTCAAACGCAAACAGACGGTCCCCCGCCGCATCGCCGCCTACCCCAAGCACACCTGCCACAAGGCTTGCACGCACCGCGACCGTCGATCCCGCATAACTGGCGGTATCAGTCCCACCGCCACCCGTCAGGCTATCAGCCCCCGCGCCACCCTCGATCACGTTATCCGTATCATCGCCCGTCAGCGTATCGGCAAAGCGCGACCCGATGAAATTTTCGATACTTCCAAAACTATCCCCCGCGGCATCACCAAGCGTTGCGACATAGGTGAAAAAGCCGTTGTGAACAATGCTCACCGCCGCAGCCGATGTCGCATAGCTGGCCGTATCGCTGCCGCCATCGCCGCGCAATACATCCGCGCCAAGCCCGCCGATCAGCACATCATCGCCTTCGCCCGCGTTGATCTCATCATCCCCGGCAAGGCCCAGGATCGTGTCATTGCCGCCCAGCGAAAAGAAAATGTTCGCCCCCGCATTGCCCGTCAGACTGTCGTTCCCGCCACCCGATTGCAGGTTTTCAAACCCGCTCAGCACGTCAAGCCCTTCGCCGGTATTCTGTGCGGTGGTAATCGACAGACTGACAGTGATGTTGGCCGCGCTGTCGTATTGCACGAAATCCGTGCCCGCGCCGCCAATCAACGTGTCATTGCCAAGGCCACCTCCAATGGCATCATTGCCATCGCCGCCATTCAGCACGTTGGCGAGATCATCCCCCGCAAGCCGGTCAGTTCCAGTCCCGCCTGTCGCGTTTTCGATACCGGACAGGCCCACAGAAAACCCTTGGTTCACCCCGAACTGGGCAAATCCTGTCGCCAAGAACACGTCAACGCCCGCCGTTTCGCCTGCGAAAGTGACCGTATCGCTGCCGTCCCCGCCATACAGCCGGTCGCCGTCGCCAATCGCGCGCAGCACATCATTGCCGCGCCCGCCAAACAGCGTGTTGACCGATGCATCGCCCGTCAACGTGTCATTGAACGCCGATCCGACGATCTTCTCAAACCCCGACAACCGGTCGCCCGCCGCATCGCCCCCCGATACTTGCGCTGTGGCGGTGGCGGGTTGGGTCCCTTGCAACTGCAAATCCACCGTCACCGCCACTGTCGATCCCGCATAGCTGACGGTATCCCCCGCCTCTACCCCGGTCAGGTTGCCGCCGCCTGAAAGACTGTCGGCCCCGGCACCACCCTCAATGATGTTGTCGTTGGCATCGCCAAACAGCACATCCACAAACCGCGACCCGATCAGGTTTTCGATGCCAAACAGCTCATCGCCCGCAGCGTCGCCACCGCTACTGGCAGGTGCGCCAAAGAAAAGTCCAACCGAAACCCCCGCCGCCGACGCCACATAGCTGACCGTGTCAATCTCCGCGCCGCCATCCAGCAGATCAGCGCCCAACCCGCCAAAAAGCAGATCATTCCCCGCGCCACCATACAGGCGGTCCGCGCCCGCAAGACCGGTCAGCGTATCATCGCCGCCAATGCCGTTCAAAAAGTTGTCGCTGGCGTTCCCCGTCAGGCTGTCATTGAATTCCGACCCGGTGATCCCCTCGAACCCCGAAATCAGATCGGTGCCATAGAAAACCCCAAAATTCTGCGCCGTGGTGATCGACAGGCTGGCCGAAACACCACCCGCGCCGTCAAACGCGACGATATCAAAACCCGCGCCACCGATCAGTGTATCATTGCCAAGACCGCCGATGATGAAGTCATCGCCATCCCCACCGTTCAGGACGTTCGCCAGATTGTTGCCAACGATATTGTCGACACCGGCACCACCCGTCGCATTTTCGATTCCGATCAGCGTGTCAGTCAGGCCATTCGCAAACCCGGTCGTCTCTTCGGAGATCAGGTTGATCGTCAGGCTGTTGCTACTCCCGACACCTGTGTAGTCCGCCGTATCGCCCAGACCCGCACCGCCATCCAGCACATCGCCGCCACCCAGTCCGATCAACCGATCATTGCCCGCCCCGCCTCGCAGCACATTGGCCCCAGTCGTGCCCGCCAGCGTGTCATTGAACGCCGATCCGGTCATGTTTTCGAACCCGTCCAGCACATCGCCGGCCGCATCGCCACCAATGCCGACCGCGCCCGTCAAACCGATGTTCACCCCCACCGTCGATGCCGCATAGCTGACCGTATCGCCGACGCCCGTGTTCCCGCCGCCAAACAGCCGGTCCGCACCCGCACCGCCTTCGATGACGTTGTCGTTGGCATCGCCCGTCAGCGTATCGGCAAGGCGCGACCCGATCAGATTTTCGATCCCGAACAGCACATCGCCCGCTGCATCGCCGCCAAGACCAACAACGCCACCGATCAGACTGACATTCACTGCCGCGGCCGATGTCGCATAGCTCGCGGTATCACCCGCCGCCCCGTTGCCCGACCCGTTCAGCGTATCTGCCCCCACGCCCCCGATCAGCGTGTCATTATCCTGACCGCCCACCAGATCGTCGTTCCCTGCCAGCCCTGACAGCAGATTGTTCCCACTCCGCCCCTGAATTTCATTGTTCCCGGCATCACCGGTCAGCGTGTCGGCAAAGTTCGACCCTTCCAGCTTTTCAAACCCGCGGATCAGATCAACGCCGCTGCCAATCGTGTTCTGCGCCGTCGTCAGCGACAGGTTGACCACAACCCCGGCCCCGGCCCGATCATAGCTCAGCGTGTCGCGCCCCAGCAGGCTGTTCGCACCGCCATCCAGCGTGTCGTTGAAATTGCTGGCCACAATCGAATCGTCGCCAAGACCGCCGCTCAGAATCCCGCCGCCCGCACTCGCGGTCAGCGTATCATTTCCAGACCCGCCAATCGCGCCTTCGATTTCGATCAGCATCGTGTTCGAAAGGCCACCACCCGTCACCGAACCATTCAGCAGGTTCACGTCGATGTCCGCCACAACGCCCGTGAAATCGGCCACATCGCCTGCACCCGCGCCACCATCCAGCGTATCCATCGCGCCACCGCCGCCATGCAGCGTATCATTGCCCGCACCGCCCGACAGCCAGTTGTCACCCGCATCACCGGTCAGCACATCGTTGAACGCCGATCCCAGAACGTTCTCAATTCCAACCAACCGGTCGCCCGACGCATCGCCCGCGCCCGCTGCCGCCTGCACAACCTGCGCCAGATTGACCCGCACCGCAGCCGCCGCGTTGGCATAGCTGGCGGTGTCGCCATGATCCCCATCCAGCCCGCCAACCAGACTGTCCGCGCCGGCCCCGCCTTCGATGATGTTGTCGCGGTCATCCCCGGTCAGCGTATCGGCAAACCGCGATCCGCGGATGTTTTCGAAACCGTCCAGAAAGTCGAGCGACGCATCCCCTGCACTGGTCTGAAACTGACCTGTGCCCTGCAGACCCAAGTCGATCGTCACTCCCGCCGCAGACGCGGCATAGCTGACCGTATCGCCGACAACTTCGTCAACCTCACCGCCGAAAAGATCGTCGAACCCGGCACCGCCTTCCAGCGTGTCATCCCCGTCATCGCCGTTCAGCACGTCATTGCCGCCGCCACCGAATATCCGGTCGTTACCGGCGAACCCGGACAGAATGTTCCGCGTGGTCGTGCCGGTCAGCACATCACCAAAGTTTGACCCTTCAAGGTTCTCAAACCCCGAAATGACATCAATGCCGCTACCGCCGGTATTCTGCGCCGTGGTCAGTGCAAGGCTGACGGTGACACCGCTCGTCGCAAAGCCATAGCTGACCGTGTCGCCGTCGCTGCTGTTCGTGCCGCCGATCAAAGTGTCATTGCCGGTGTCGCCGTCGATCAGATCGTCGCCTGCACCGCCGTCGAGCACGTTCGAAATGGAAAACCCATACAGCGTATCATCAAACGCGCTACCGATCAGGTTTTCGATGCCGAACAACTGGTCTCCGTCCGCATCCCCCCCAAGCGGAACGCCAATCAGATCAACAAACACCCCGTCGAGTGACGCCGCATAGGTCGCCGTATCAATCCCCTCGCCACCGTCCAGCGTGTCGGCCCCGGCACCGCCTTGCAGCAGATCGTTGCCACGCCCGCCAAACAGCCGGTTTGCGCCCGCATCCCCGATCAGCGTATCGTTGAACGCCGACCCTTCCACATTCTCGAACCCGGTCAGGCGGTCGCCCGCCGCATCGCCCACAGATGAAGAAGGTTGTGCAACACCCTGAAAAGACAGATCAACCCGAACGGCACGCGCCGCCCGTGCATAGCTCACGATATCGCCAAACGCGCCCTGCAACCCGCCATCAAGGACATCGGCCCCGGCACCACCCTCGATCACATTGTCTGCCCCGTCCCCGGTCAGCGTATCGGCAAACCGCGATCCGATCAGGCCCGAGATGTTGACAAACACATCGCCAATCGCATCCGCCCCGACCCGCACGCCACCCAGACTGATCCCGACCGCCGTCGCCGATGACGCATAGCTGGCCAGACCCACGCCATCCGTCCCGTCAAAGGTATCCGCGCCCGCGCCACCATCCAGCGCGTTGATCCCGGCCCCGCCAAACAGCGTATCATTCCCCAGACCGCCAAACAGATCGTCATTGCCGTCATTGCCATAAATTATGTTGGCGACCGTCGATCCGGTCAGCGTGTCATTGAACTGCGACCCTTCCAGATTGGTGATCCGCGTCAGCGTATCCGTACCGCCACCCCCCGTCACTTGCGCCGTCGTCAGCGCCAGACTGACCTTCACGCCGATACCGCCGACAAGGCTGTCATAAGACACCCCGTAACTCCCCGTCAGGCCACCCACCAGCGCATCATTGCCCGCGCCACCGTCCAGAAAAACAAAGGCCGAAGACCCCGTAACCGTGTTCGCGCCCTGCGTCAGCGGCACATGCACCGCACCCAGATCCGCCGCCAGCGCCGCACTGGTCAACACCAACCCATAGCTCAGCGTATTCAGCGACAAGCCCGCAAAATTCGCGGTATTGCCGGGCACCGGGGTCCCGTTGATATCCAGTTGCGTAATGCTGGTCACATTCCCGGCCTGGGCGTTCCCGGCCACAAAACCGCTGCCCGTAACCTCCAGAAACCCGGTGACAAAGCCATCTGCGCCAAGCAATTCCAACAGGAACCCCGTCGCCGAGCCGCCATCGGCGATCCGCACCGCAGTCGCCGTCAGCCCCCACGCGCCAAAGGTCGCATCCGCCGCCGCCCGCGCCTGTGCCAGAAACAACGTCAGCTGCGCCGCCATCCCTGTCGTACCAGCATTCGCGCAGGGTTGGATCAATGGTGATCGTCTGAAGCGTGGTATCGAATTCATCCACCAGAACGATGCTGTTGATCACACCCGTGATCACGCCAGGCGATGTGTAGACAAGGCCGCTGCCTACCAGCCGCCAGGTAAAGCCCGGCGGTTGATCCAGCGCATCAAACCCGATTGTTGTCGTGCCAATCACCAGCGTCGGCGCAGAAAATGCATTGAACATAATCGACATCAGCAGCCCTTTTCATTCGCACAAGCCAAGGCCGCCCGTCAGCGCACCTATTCGCCAAACCGACCCCGATCATTCATTAACAGAACGTTCACGATGACAACGAAGGGTTGATTTTTTCTTAACACTCTTTTCCATTTCTATGCTGCATTTTCTATGAAACTAAGGCTGAAATAGGGTGACACGGGTGTTTATGCGTCCACTTTGCCACGCGCGGCCGAATACCTGCCACGAAACCTGATTGAAGGCGGCACTCCCATGATCCTGCACGGCAATCCGATCCGTCTGCATGTCCTCGATTTCGGCCTGTTTCATGTCAATGCGGGCAGGATGATCGGCATTCCGGGCTTTCTTATCGTCACCGATTGCGGCGAACGCGTGCTGGTCGATACCGGGTTCCCGGCGAAATACGCGGCCGATCCTGTTCGCGCCGCAGCGGAAGATGGTCTGACAGCGTTTGGCAATGTGCGCCATCTGACGCCGGATAACCTTTGTGCGGGTCAACTGGCACAGCTTGGCCTCACCCCCGCCAACATCGACCTGTGCATCCTGACGCACAGCCATATCGACCATGTCGGCGGGCTGGACTTGGTGGCCCATGCCCCGATCATCGTCGGCATCGAAGAACGCGCCTTGCCCCGCCCGCTGTATTGGGGGGAATGCCAGCCGATGTCATGGCCCGACGCCCGCTGGCTGCCCGTGCACGAAGATACCGACATCGGCCCGGGGCTTAGTGTGCTGCATGTGCCGGGGCACGCACCGGGGCAATTGGCCCTCAGCCTCGATCTGCCGCAGACCGGGCGCATCATCATTGCATCCGACGCCATTTCGCGCCCCACCGAACCGGACGAAGGTTTTGACGGCGCCCACGATCCGGCCTTGGCAGCACATCATGCCGCACGGCTGCTGTCATTCGCGGATGGGGCATTTCTGATTTACGGGCATTGCCCGCAGCAATGGGCGGAACTACGAAAGGGCCCGCATTATTACGATTAAATAACGCACTGCAATCTGACCTTAATGTATCACATTAACTTCTGTGACGCATCGCCAGCGCATCTTCCAGCAATCGCAAAACCTGATCGCCCGGCACGTCTTCGGCCACGAACGCATTCCCGATCCCGCGCGCAAGAATGAACCGCAATCGCCCGTCGATCACCTTCTTGTCCTGCCCCATCAAGGCGAGCAGCGCTGCGGCATCCGGCAAATCGCCGTCGATATCCGCCAGATCCGTTTTCATGCCCATGCGGCGCAAATGCGCGCGCACCCGGCTCGGGTCTTCCTGCGCGCACAGTCCCATCCGCGACGACAATTCAAACGCCAGCGCACAGCCGATGGCCACGCCTTCGCCATGCAACAGTCGGTCGCCATAGCCCTGTCGCCTTTTCCAGCGCATGACAGAACGTATGCCCCAGATTCAACAGCGCGCGTTCACCCTCTTCGGTCTCATCGCGCGCCACGATCCCGGCCTTCATCGCAACCGACCGTGTCACCGCCCGCAACCGCGCGCCCGGATCGCGTGCCAGTGTCGGCCCTGCGCCCTCCAGCCAGTCGAAAAACGCCGCATCCCCCAGCAACCCGTATTTTACCACCTCGCCGTAACCCGCCACGAAATCGCGCGGTGTCAGCGTGTCCAGCACATCAATATCCGCCAGCACCAATGACGGCTGATGAAACGCACCCACAAGGTTCTTGCCCTGCGGCGTGTTGATCCCGGTCTTGCCACCGACCGAACTGTCCACCTGCGCCAGCAGCGTCGTCGGCAGTTGCACGAACCGCACCCCCCGCCGCAGCACCGCCGCCGCAAACCCCACCAGATCGCCGATGACGCCGCCGCCGAACGCCACCACCACATCGCGCCGCTCAACGCGCTGCTCCAGCAACCATTCCACCGTGCGCGTGAACGCAGGCCAGCCCTTCGTTCCCTCGCCCGCAGGCAGCACCAGTGCCACCGACGCAATGCCCGCCGCCGCAAATGCCGTCTCCAACCGCGCCAGATGCAATCGGGCGACCGTTTCATCCGTGACGATCGCCACGCGCGGACGGTGCAGCAAGGGGGCCACCGCCGCCCCTGCCGCATCGATCAATCCAGCCCCAATACGCACCTCATAGCTGCGCGCGCCCAGATCGACGGCCACCGTTTCCATTGCCTCAATCCACTTCCATCACGTCAGACCGTTTGCGCAAGGCATTTTGCACTTCGGCCGCCATCGCCTCGACCGACAGGTCGGGCCGGCTGTCCACCACCACCTCGGCCTGCCCATACAAAGGCACCCGTGCCGCGTAAAGCTCGGCCAGCGTCTGTCGCGGATTGGGCGTGCGCAGCAGGGGCCGCGTCGTCTTGTGCCGCACCCGCTGCCACAGCAGATCAAGGTCCGCGCGCAACCAGACCGACACACCCTGTGCCGCAACCAGATCACGGTTCGCCGCCGCCAGAAACGCGCCACCACCCGTTGACAGCACACAAGGACTGCCACGCAGCAGCCGCCCCAGCACTTCGGTCTCCCGCGCCCGAAAGAACGGCTCGCCATCACGCTCGAATATCTCGGCAATCGTCATGTGGGCCGCGCGCACGATCTCGTCATCCGAATCAACGAAAGGCACCCCCAGAAGCCGTGCAAGCGCGGTCCCCACGGCGGTTTTGCCGGCCCCCATCATGCCCACCATCACAACGGTTTTCTTCAATCGCACAAGTGCCGTCTCCATCGCCGATGGGGCCAGCGCAGGCGCGCAACTGCCGAAACCCTGCCCCGGCACTCTCAATGGCGTGAACGCACCAAGAATGCCATATATAATTGTATTGTTTCGTGGCACGACATAAGTGCAAAGCTCAATCGGCAGGATCACGACCCGCGTGCCTGTCCAATAAACAAGAAACGAAGGGGGCCGGAATGGTGTGGCGTTTGGTCAAACTTGTGGTGTTGCTGGTCATTGTCGGTTTCATCGGGTTGACCGGGTATGCCTATTTCGGCGACCTTAGTCCGCAACAGCGTGATGTGACCCAACCGGTGAACCTGAATGCGCCATGAAGGTGCGATCCTGGCCATTCTGCTTGCTGGCGCCCTGCCCGCCGCTGCAGATACCCCCATGTCCGCGATCGACTGGCTGTCGCAATCGGTCGCAACGCCCGTTGTGCAGGCCGGTGACAATGCCACCCGCCCGCCCGTGGCTGACCCCGGTGAAACGCCCATCGTCGATGATGCTCGACCCGACGATGTGACGGTCACGGTGCTGGATGCACCCAATCTTGATGCCGTGGGGCTGCTGTCGCCACAGATGACGGGCCTGCCTGCAAATCTGTGGGGCCTTGGCAGAACCACCGACATTGCCGCGCTTGTCACCCAGGACCGCGCCGATGTCCTGCCCTCCCTGCGCCAACTGCTCGTCACCATCCTGCTGGCCGAGGCAACACCGCCGCCCGATTCCGATGGCACGGGACAGCTGTTGCGGTCGCGCACCGACAAGCTGCTGGCGCTTGGCGCGCTTGATCAGGCCGAGGCGCTGCTGGTATCGGCAAGCTCGACCGACCCTGAACTTTTTCGCCGCAGCTTTGATGTGGCCCTGCTTGCAGGAACCGAGGATATGGCCTGCGCGACCCTGACCCAGACCCCCGCCCTGTCGCCAACCTTTCCCGCGCGCATCTTCTGCCTTGCGCGGTCCGGCGACTGGAACGCTGCAGCGCTGTCGTTGCGCACCGGCGTCACCCTTGGTGACATCTCCCCCGATGACGAGGCGTTGATTGCCCGGTTTCTCGACCCCGATCTTTTTGATGGCGAACCCATCCCCCCCGCCCCGCGCGTATAACCCCACTGGTCTGGCGGATGTTTCAGGCGATTGGCGAGCCGCTGCCGACGGCAAACCTGCCCCTGGCCTTTTCCCATGCCGATCTGTCAGACCGGTCCGGCTGGAAAGCGCGGGTCGAGGCGGCAGAGCGTCTGGCCGCCGCCGGGGCCATCGCACCCAATCTGCTGCTTGGCCTTTATACCGAACGCGATCCGGCGGCATCCGGCGGTGTCTGGGACCGTGTGCTGGCCTTCCAGAACTTCGATGCGGCCCTCGCATCGCGCGATCCCGCCCGCGTGGCACAGACCCTTGCCCCCGTCTGGACAGCGATGGAAAGCCAACAGCTTGAGGTAACCTTTGCCGCCCTCTATGCCGAAAGGCTGGCGCGGATTGATCTTGCGGGCGATGCTGATGCGCTGGCATTTCGCGTGGGCCTGCTGTCGCCGTTCTTCAGGGACATCGCTGACGGTTATACACCCGTCACTCCGCGTGAAACATTTCTGAAAGGCATCGCTACGGGTTCGGTCGAAGGGCTGGTTGCCCCCGATGGCATGGGTCGTGCGATTGGCCCCGCCTTTGTCGCGCCTGTCCCGTCCGACGAGGCGCTGACCCTGCTGGACGAAAAGCGCCTTGGCGAGGCCGTCCTGCTTTCCATCGACCAGATTTCGCGTGGAGTCACCGGTGAATTGCGCGGTGTTACCGATGGGCTATCCCTGCTGCGTCACGTCGGGCTTGAAGATGTGGCCCGCCGCACCGCCCTTGAATTGATGATCCTTGAACGGCGCGGGTAACCCGATGGCCCCGGCCAGCATGAACGGCTGGATTTCCACTTTCCTTGATGCGCAAGCCGCCGAAAACGGTGCAGCGCGCAACACGCAGTTGGCCTATGGGCGCGATCTGGTCGATTTCGCGGGCTGGCTTGCGCGCCAGAACGGCGACTTCGCCACAGCCACCCGCGATGACGTCGAAGGCTATCTTGTGTTCTGCGATGCCCAGGGGCTGTCGAAATCCACCCGCGCGCGGCGGCTGTCGGCGATCCGGCAACTGTTCCGCTTTGCCCATGACGAAGGCTGGCGCGCCGATCATCCCGCCATCCGCATCACCGGGCCGGGCCGGGCCAAATCACTGCCCGCTACCCTGTCGCAGGATGAGGTGGACCGCATTCTTGATGCTGCCCGCACCAAGGGGCGCAATGATGGTGAACGCCTGCGCAATCAATGCCTTGTAGAACTGCTTTATGCGACGGGAATGCGTGTGTCCGAACTGGTGACCCTGCCCGTTGCCGCCGTGCGCGGCGATCCGCAGATGATCCTTGTGCGTGGCAAGGGTGACAAGGAACGCATGGTGCCCCTGTCCCAACACGCGCGCACCGCAACCCGCGACTGGCTGGCCCACAAGGATGCCGCTGATGATGCCGCCCGCAAAAAAGGCCAACCCGCATCAAAACAACTCTTCCCGGGATCAGGTGCGGCGGGCCATCTGACCCGCCAGCATTTCTATCTGCTGATCAAGGATATCGCCGTGCGCGGCGGGGTCGATCCATCGCGCGTGACCCCCCACACCCTGCGCCATGCCTTTGCCACGCATCTCTTGGCGGGCGGCGCCGATCTGCGCGTGATCCAGACCCTTCTGGGCCACGCCGACATCGCCACAACCGAAATTTATACGCATGTTCTGGACGAACACCTGCGCGAACTGGTGCTCTCCCATCACCCGCTGGCCAAACCGCGCGGCCCCGCCAAATCCTGACCCGACCCGTCCGGTCTTGCGCCTCCCCCCCTCGTGGGGGACGGTCGGGGTTGGGGGGGCACCCCGCAACCCGTCACCAGAAATCAATGACCCCAGCCAGACCAACCGTGCTTGTCACCCCCTGCAGCGTGATCCGGTCCCCGTCACCAAAATCAAACACCACGCCCGCCCCCGTCACCGTGGCAAAGCTGTCCACCACCTGCTGTTGCGTCCGTGTGCCGCTCCACAAATCGTCGTTCAGATACAGCCGGTCATCCCCGGTCAGGTCGGCCACCACATCCGCACCGCCGCCGTCGGCAAACACGAACCGGTCCGCCCCCGCCCCACCGATCAGCACGTCGGCACCGCCGCCGCCATCCAGCGTGTCGTTGCCATCCAGCCCCGTCAGCACATTGTTGCCCCGGTTCCCCGTCAGGCCATTGGCCAACCCCGTGCCCGTCGCATCCAGTGCGTCAATCCCAAGTAACCGCGCCTGCTGCACACCCGATACCAGCGTGATGTCCGCCGATGACAGCAGCATATTGCCGTTCACGAAATCCAGCTTGACGTTGCCACCCGAAAAATCGACCAGCGCGCTAAACCCGCTCCGGCCATAAAGCCCCCGCACCAGTGCTGCGTCATCCGCATCGACCGCCACACTGTAGCCGCCGGTCGAAGATGACCGCCCCGACGATCCCTCCACCACGAACGAGACAAAGCCGCGCCCCTCGCCAACCGAATAAAACCCGTCCCGGTTGCGGTCGTTATAGACAACCCCTGTCAGGAAATGCTGGTCCCCATTGGCCCCGAACACCTCGGTCAACAGCGATGAATTCAACGGCACCCCGCCCGAAAAGACGAACTGCCCCAATTCCTGCGCCACGCCGATTTCGCTGAACGCGTCGTTCATCAGGTTGACCCGGTGCCCCACGCTGCGAAACAGCCCCGCGTGATGCGCCTCGATGGCCTGCACCGCGTTCAGCGTGCCCGACGTGCCCTGCGCCGCAATATTCTCGCCCAGACGGTTCCAGTCATATCCCGTCGCATTGACCCGGCTCGACAGCGTCGATCCGCCCTGCCCGGTATGGCTGAACACATCACTTTCGATCATCCATTGCGAATGCCCCGTCGCCGCCGCTTCCAGCAGCTTGTTCGGGGCCAGAACCTGCTTGGCCGCCGTCGAAATCGTGCCCGGTGCCAGACTGGCATTCAGGTCGATCCCATAGCGCGCCGCCTCGGCCCCAGGGTCCAACCGCCCACGGTTGATGAGTTCGAGCAGATACTGCTCGGTCGCGGTGAGAGGCATGGCAGTGCTCGCTCAATTGTCTGTTGAGCAATCGTTAACGCCCGAATACGGCGGCGGTTTGGCGCGAATATGTCACCGGCTGCGGAACAGGGACCCCAGCACCCCGCGCACGATCGTGCGCGCACCGGCTGAACCCAACTGGCGCGCGAAACTTTTCGCCATCGTGGTGCCGACACTGTCGCTGTTGGACCGCCGCCTTGGCGCTGGCTCCGCATCCGGGGCATAGCGGCGCGCGCGTTTGAACTCTTCAGGGTCGATGTGCAGCCCGCCACCGTTTGGCACTGCTTCCGTGGCCGCTTCCTCTGCCGCCGCCGCCGCCCGCGCCCGCAGCTTTTCAAAGGCAGAGTCGCGGTCCACCACTGTGTCGTATTTCCCCTTCAGCGGCGATGCGGCCATCACGGTTGCCCGCGTCGCCGTATCAATCGGCCCCAGTTGCGACATCGGCGGGCGCACCATCGTGCGCTCGGCAATGCCGGGAATACCCTTGGCCTCCAGAAACGATGTCACAGCCTCGCCGGTGCCCACATCGCGGATCGCATCCTCGATGGCAAAGCGCGGGTTTGGGCGATAGGTCTCCGACGCCATCCGCAAATCCTTCTGATCCTTTGCCGTGAACGCCCGCAGCGCGTGCTGCACCCGATTTCCCAACTGTCCCAGAATGTTATCGGGCACATCCGCCGGGTTCTGCGTGATGAAATATACCCCCACGCCCTTCGACCGGATCAGCCGCGCCACCTGTTCCACCTTGGCCACCAGCGCCTTTGGGGCATCGGCAAACAGCAGATGCGCCTCGTCGAAAAAGAACACGAGCTTTGGCTTGTCCGGATCGCCCACCTCGGGCAGCGTCTCGAACAATTCCGACAGCAGCCACAGCAGGAACGTCGCATACAACCGCGGGCTGTTCATCAGCGTGTCCGCCGCCAGAATGTTCACCCGGCCCTGCCCTGCCTCGTCAACCAGCATCAGGTCCGCCAGATCAAGTGCAGGTTCGCCAAACAGCTTGGCCCCACCCTCGTTCTCCAACACCAGCAACCGTCGCTGAATGGCCCCGATGGATGATGTCGCCACCAACCCGTAGCGTGTGCTGATCGCGTCGGCATTCTCGCCGACAAACACCAGCAGCGCCTGCAGATCCTTCAGATCAAGCAGCGCCAGCCCCTCTTCATCCGCCAGCCGGAACGCCACGTTCAGCACACCTTCCTGCGGATCGGTCAACTCCAGCAGGCGGCTCAGCAGCAATGGCCCCATTTCCGCCACGGTCGCGCGGATCGGATGGCCCTTCTCGCCGAACAAATCCCAGAACGTCACCGGAAATGCGGCATAGCGCAGCGTGTGGCCGATCAGGTCTGACCGTTTCTGAAATGCCTCATGCAGCTTGTGTTCTGCCGTGCCCGTAACCGCAAGGCCCGCCAGGTCGCCCTTCACATCGGCCATGAACACCGGCACACCCGCCGCCGAAAACCCCTCGGCCAGCACCTGCAGCGTCACGGTCTTGCCCGTCCCGGTCGCCCCGGCAATCAGCCCGTGCCGGTTGCCATACTTCAACAACAGCACCTGCGGCAGCCCGTATCCCTCGCCGCCGCCACCCACGAAAATGCTGTCATCCGCCATCATCGCTACCCTTTTCCTGTTGCGCAGGTCCACCGCCGCACCGCTCGCACTGCACCATACATTCTTAACCTGTCCGTGCCAGTGTCGATCTTGCCGGGCACCTTGCCTGGCATGTGACTTCCTCCCTGTCAGACTGGCCGCGCCCAAGGGGTGCGGCCTTTTTCGTGATGAATATACAGGGTTTTCCCTGTTGACGGACGCAACGAAGGCCCTTAGCGTACCCACATGACGTCGGCCAGTCCGACAGGGAGCAAAAAATAAATGGAAAAGGGCCCGCTTGCGTGGCCCTTTTTCTATTGCCAGACCGCATCCGGTTTTCCGCCAAACACTGTTTTCTGACCTGACACCGCCCCGGCCCCGTGGTAAGCGGCTTGCCAGACGGACGTGAAACAGGACATTCCGATGAACAATCTGACCCCTACGCTGGCGCTTTTGCTGGCACTCGGCCTTGGCCACGCAGCCTTTGCACAAGAAACAACCGCCCCTGCCGAAGGCGAAACCGCAGCCCCGGCCGAAGGCGAAGCCGCCCCTGCCGACGATGCCGCCGTGCCCAACCCCGATGCGCTGAACCTTGGCACCGAAGAGGCCGCCGCTGACGGCCCCGGCACCATGTATGTCGCAGCAACCCACGGCGCATGGGAACAGCGTTGCTTCCGCGCCGAAGACGGCTCTGATCCATGCCAGCTTTATCAGTTGCTCAAGGACGCCGAAGGCAATGCCGTTGCCGAAATCAGCCTTTTCAACCTGCCCGACGGCAGTCAGGCCGTGGCCGGAGCCAGCATCGTGGCCCCGCTGGAAACCCTGCTGACCGAAAGCCTGCGCCTCAAGATCGATACGAGTGCAGCCAAGGTCTATCCGTTTACATGGTGCGCGCCCATCGGTTGCGTCGCCCGCGTCGGCTTTACCGCCGAGGAAATCGCGCAGTTCAAGGCAGGCGCCAAGGCCGTGGTCACAATCGTTCCCGTGATCGCGCCGGATCAGACCGTCAACCTCGATCTGTCATTGGTGGGCTTTACCGCCGGCTACGACGCCATGGTCGCGGCCAACGTGGGTGACACAACACCCCCGCCACCCGTAAACCCATAACGCGGCATCAACCATCTTGCACCTCCCTCCCCCCTCCGTGGGGGAGGGGGAACGCGATCACGTAATGTTTCAAAAGTCTTAACGTGATCGCCTCGAAAAATATTAAGTATTTGAATTTACGTATAAAAGCTGAAAATTGACAGCCGTCAATTTACGCCCGCTTCAACGCGATCACGGCATTCAACCCGCCAAACGCAAACGCGTTTGATACCGCCGCCTGCACCGCGACCTGCCGCGCATCCCCCGTCACCAGATCAATCGCGCAGCCCGCGTCCGCCACCCGGTGCCCCAGCGTGGGTGCGACCACCCCCTCGCGCAGCGCCAGAATACAGGCCAGCAATTCCACCGCCCCCGTCCCGCCAATCAGATGCCCATGCGCGGCCTTGGTCGATGACACCGGCACCTGCCCCCCGAACACCTCTGCAATCACGCCCGCTTCGGTCCGGTCATTCGCCGCCGTGCCCGTGCCATGCGCGTTAATGTATCCCACCTGATCGGCCCGCAGCCCTGCATCTGCCAGCGCCGCCCTGACCGCACGCGCCGCGCCTTCCGCCGATGGCAGCACGATATCGGCGGCATCCGATGTCATCCCGAACCCCGCGACCTCGGCCAGAATATCCGCACCGCGCGCGCGTGCGCGGTCCATCTCTTCGAACACGAACACGCCCGCGCCCTCACCCATCACCATCCCGTTGCGCGTGGCACAAAACGGACGGCACCCATCGGGCGACATCACGCGCAGCCCCTCCCATGCCTTGATCCCGCCAAAGCACAGCATTGCATCCGCGCCCCCCGTCAGCATGACATCCGCCATCCCGCCCCGGATCATCTGAAACGCCAGCCCCATGGCATGGTTGGAACTCGCACAAGCCGAGGCCACGCTGAACACCGGCCCCTTCAAACCATAGGCCATCGACACATGGCTCGCCCCCGCCGATGCCATCAATCGCGGCACGGTCAGCGGATGCACCCGGTTCTTTCCTTCGGCGTAAACTGCGCGATAATTGTCGTCGATCGTGCCAAGCCCGCCCGCCGCCGTGCCCATGATCGCACCCGCGCGCGCGCCGTCACCAAAATCCACGCCCGCCTGCGCCACCGCCTCGCGGGCCGCCGTCAGCGTGAATTGCGTAAAGCGGTCCAGCAGCGTCAGATCGCGGCCAAAGGCCGCTTCGTCCCAGCCCTTGACCTGCCCGCCGATCTGCACCGTCAGCCGGTCCAGATCACGCACATCCAACCGCCCGATCCCGCCACGCCCGGTTCGAAACGCATCCCACGTTCCCGCCACATCATGTGCCAGCGCGTTGACCGTGCCAGCCCCCGTGATCGCAACCCGCCGCACCCGCCCTCAGGCCGCCTTGCGGGCGATCAGCCCTTCGACCGCCGCCACAATGGCGCCGACAGTCGAAATATCAAACTCCGCCCGCCCCGGCTCATTCGCATTGAACGGCACGGATACATCAAATGCCTCTTCAATCGCGAAAATCGCCTCGACCAGCGCCAGACTGTCGACCCCAAGGTCCGCCAGCCGCGCGTCCAGCGTCACATCCGCCACATCCAGCATCGCTTGTTCCGCAATGATGGCTCTGATCTTGTCACTGATATCCAACATCCCTGCCCCCATCATGTCACTGTGCTGGATTTAGTCATTCTCATGTAACTTTGAAATGACCTTCTCCAATTCCGCCACCCGTGCCGCCAGCCGTGGCAGCCGCCGCAGCGCCTTTTGCATCTCGACATGGGTCTCCATCTTCACCGCCGGATACCCCAGCAAAACCCGCCCGGCTGGCGCATTGGTCATGATCTTGGTCGCACCGCCCGCGATCACGTCATCGCCCACAAACAGATTGTCCCCCACGCCACATTGCCCGCCCATGACCACCCGGTCACCAATCCGCGCGGACCCGGCAATACCGACCTGACCGCACAGCAGACAATCACGCCCGATCACCACGTTATGCCCGACATGCACAAGGTTATCGAGCTTGGTTCCCGCGCCGATCTCGGTATTGCGGATCGTGCCCCGGTCGATACAGGCATTCGCGCCGATCTCCACATCGTCGCCAATCACGACCGACCCCAGTGAATGAATGCGCGTCCAGCTTTGCGCCGCGATGTTTTCGCGCGCGCCCAGCGTCTCGCGAATTTCCTCGACCCCTGATTTTTCGGGCGTGACGAAGGAAAAGCCATCCGCCCCGATCACTGCGCCGGGTTGGCAGATGAACCGCGCTCCGATCACCACCCGTGCGCCGATCCGCGCGCCTTGGGCGATCAGCGCGTCATCACCGATCACCGCGCCTTCGGCGATACTGACATGGCTTGCAATCCGCGACCGCGCACCGATCACGGCCCCCGCGCCGATGGTCACGAATGGCCCGATAGCCGCCCCCGCTCCAATCTGCGCCGACGCATCAACCACACAACTGCCATGCACGCCATCCGCAATTGCTGGCCCCGCATCCAGCATCCGCGACAGCCCCGCCATCGCCAATCGCCCGCGCGGCGCAAAGATCGCGGCCTTCAGGCCAAGCGCGCGCCAGTCCGCCCCCGGCCACAGCAGCGCCGCCGTGGCCTGCCCCTGTGCCAGACCGGCTGCATAGGCCGGTGACAACGCCAGCGCCAGATCACCCGCAGCCGCCATCGCAGGTTCGGCCGCGCCGTCAATCATCAGATCAACGTCACCCGCCGCATCAGCCCCAAGCGCCGTTGCAATCTGCCGGATCGTATGTTGCATGCCATCACCTCATCAGGTGCTGCAGGCTTACCCTTGAACGCCCATCATGGCCACCCCGGCAGCGCCAAGTGCGCGCCAGATGTCACCATCGCGCCCATAAACGTCAGCGCGGTATCCCATCTGCCCTTTCGCATTGGGCCAGGCGGTAAAATACACCAGATGCACCGGAACCGGCTGTTCCAGCGGCACCGAGGTTTCCGCCCCGGTGTTCAGCACCCGCGCGAAACTGCCCTGCGGATCGTCGGTCTGCACCGCCAGCAGCGCATAGGCGAAATCGAACGGCGATCCCAGCCGCACGCAGCCATGGCTATAGGCCCGCACCTCATGGGCGAACAGGTCCTTGGCCGGCGTGTCATGCAGATAGATGTTGTATTGGTTCGGGAACATGAACTTGACGAGGCCAAGCGCGTTGCCGTCGGACGGCGCCTGGCGCAGGGCGAACGGAAAATTCCGCGCCGAATAGGCGGCAAAATTCACGGCCCCGCGCGGCACCACCCGCCCATTGCCGTCAATCACATTCAGATGCCCGACAGCATTCGGATTGCGCTGCAACAGCGGCAGATATTCCTTCACCGTGATCGAACGCGGCACAGACCACGACGGGTTCACCACCATGTATTCCATCATGTCCGAAAACTCGGGCGTGTGGCGGCCGTCTTCATCCTTGCCGATGACGGCGCGTGTGCTGAAGGTCACCCGCCCATGATCGACGATTTTCGCGGAAAAGTCGGGCAGGTTCACCCAGATATGCCGCGCGCCCCGGTCGGTATCGCCGATCCAGCGCAACCGCTCCAGCGCAACCAGTACCGATTGCAACCGCTCTTCCGGCCCCACGTTCAGCGCGGCAATCGTGCCCGCCCCTGCGACACCATCCGCGCCCAGCCCGTGATCGGTCTGAAACCGCTGCACCGCGCGGCTGATATCTGTATCATATACCGCTGTCACCGACCGCCGCAGATAGCCCATCATCGTCAAGCGGTCGCGCAGCGCCACAACCTGTGCGCCCTCATCGCCCGGCACCAGCTTTTCGGCCGCAACCTGCGCGCCCCAACCGCCATGCACCACAAGGCGTTGCAACCTGATCCGTTCGCGCATCAGTTGCGCATATTCCGGCGCATCCGGCACCAGATCGCGCAGGAACCGTTCGGGCGACGGGGCGGCCAGAAATGCAGCCGCCATCGCCGCGCCATCAAATTCCGCGCGTTCGATCACGATCGTCGCATCAATCGAGCGTGGTGAAATCACACCCATCCGCATGTCATGCATGTAGTCCAGCAGCGCGCGCGTCATCATGACGTCCACCCGCCCCCGGTCACCTTCGGTTGTCGCCGCCTGAAACGCCTGCGCCAGCACCCCCGGATCATAGGACGCCGCGGGCAACCCGTGGTCCGCCGCACCCGCCAACACATTCAGCAATGCCTGCCGCCGCGCCACATCGCCCGCACCCGTCCAGATCGGCGCATAGTTCCGCGCGGTGTAGATCGTGGCCATCGCCGCATCATCACTCGCCGCCAGCGCAACCGACTGACTGAAAGGAGAAATCGCGGTTTCGGCCATTGCGCCCAGTGTCAGGCTGCCAACAAAGGCCGCCGAAATCATCAATTGCGCAAGGCCGGTCGCGCCACGGCGGAAAACCATATCAAACATCAGAACCTCAGATCGTCTTAAACGGCATCTCTATCGCTACATTTTGGTCAATTCCCTGCAGTTGTCCATGGGCTAGACGCCGCTCAGCGCGACAGTTGCATCACAGTCACGTTTCCTGCCCCGCACAGCGTCCATGTGCACGACTTTGTTGCCGGGATGGAACCTTTTGACCGCGCACCGCGTTGCTGACGTTTGCGTCATTCAGCAATTATTTGCCTATTGCTGCGCCAATGCTGTTTGCCGGGCATTCTTTTCTTGGGCTTCGAATCCTGTTGTGCCATAACAGGCCCCTCGGGGACGAGAAAACAAGGCCGTCGGCACAGGCGGTAGAATATCAGCGATCGGGACAGGCGCGTAGAAATGCAAACTGAAACCAAGACGGGTATCTCGCGGCGTGGGCTGCTTGGTGCATTCGCGGCGACGATGGTTGTGGCCGCGCCAACTTATTCCAATGCATTCGGCATTCTGCGCGGCGCGGGCGATATCCGCCGCATCCGGATGTTTTCCGGGCGCACCGGCGAAAGCATCGACACGATTTATTGGCTGGAAGGCGAATACATCCCCGAAGTGTTCAAGGAAATCAATCACTTCATGCGTGATTGGCGGTCCGGTGATACGGTCAAGATGGACGCTCGTACCATTGACATCATGGCAGCCTCGCACCGCCTGATGGATGTATCGGAACCCTACATGCTGTTGTCGGGATACCGCAGTCCGGCCACCAATGCCATGCTGCGGTCGCAGTCGGGTGGCGTGGCGCGCAACTCTCTGCACCTCAAGGGTCAGGCGGCCGATCTGCGGCTCCAGTCGCGGTCTGTCGGGCAGATGGCAAGTGCGGCGGCAAACTGTGCGGCTGGCGGGGTGGGGCGGTATTCGCGGTCGAACTTCGTCCACATGGACTGCGGCCCTGTGCGCAGCTGGGGCGGCTGATCCAGTCAAATTGTTTCTATTTCTCGATGATCGGGCACCAGATTGGTGCCCTTCATTGTTTCTGAAAGCACCATAAAGCCGATTCGTCAGGCCTCCGCTACCGCGCGCCCCTTGAATCCCATCGCCACGACAAACTTTTCCGAACTGTCCGCCCGGCTGGCGGCTGGCTTCACATTCGCCACCTTGCGAAAATTCCGCTTCAGCAGGCTCTGCAATTCATTCTCCGCCCCGCCCGCCAGAACCTTGGCGACAAACGTGCCGCCCTCTTCCAGCACATCGAACGCGAACGAAGCCGCCGCCTCGCACAGTGCGATAATGCGCAGATGGTCCGTCCCCTTGTGCCCCGATGAGGCCGCTGCCATGTCCGACAGCACCACATCGGCATTGCCACCCAGCCACCCTTTGACCAGCGCATCCGCCTCATCGCTCAGAAAATCCAGCACATGGATCTCCGCGCCTGAAATCGGCTCCACCTCTTGCAGATCAACGCCCAACACCCGGCCCACCGGCTTTTTTGTGTTCTCGCCCAAGGCGTTGACCCGCGCCACGGCAATCTGGCACCACCCCCCCGGCGCGCAGCCAAGGTCAACGACCCGCGACCCCGGCTTCAAGAATCCGTATTTGTCATCCAGTTCCGATATCTTGAACGCCGCCCGCCCCCGGTAGCCCTCTTTCTTCGCGCGGATCACATACGGGTCATTCAACTGCCGCTCCAGCCACAGCGTCGATGACAGCTTGCGCCCTTTTGCGGTCTTTACCCGTACCCGCAATTCGCGCTGGCCGCGCCCGGATGTGGCTTTTTCTGCCGGTGGTTTGGTCATGCGTATGGTCCCTCTGACAGGACGCCATCTGCGCTCATCTGCGCATACAGCAATCCTTCCCGCAGGCCACGGTCTGCAACCGATAGCCTGTCGGTGGGCCATATCCGCATCAGCGCCTGAAGGATAGCCGCCCCCGACATGATCAGCGAATGCCGGTCGCGCCCGATGCGCGGATCGGTACGGCGCCCTTCCGGCCCAAGGGAAAGATAGTCCCGGATCACGAAGTCAATCTGATCTGACGTCATCTCCAACCCGTCAACCTTGGCCCGGTCATAGCGTTTCAGTCCCAGAAAGCTGGCCGCCACGGTCGTCACTGTGCCGCTGGTTCCGATGATCTGGAACCCCTCGCGCGGGTTTTGCGCGTTATAGGGCGAAAAACTCGCCAGATTCTCCTCGAAGAACCAGCTCATCAACGCAAACCGTGCGCCGTCATCTTCCACATCAGCAAACTGATCCTTCAGTGTTGCCACACCCAGCGGCACCGAAATCCAGTCCACCACCCGCGCGCCGTCTTCCCCGTGAAACCCACGGTGCAGCCGCATGATCGCCCGCGCCCGCAGCTCTTCGGGCACCGATGACAGATCAATCCACACCAGTTCTGTCGAGCCGCCGCCGATATCCACCACCAGCAACTGTTCAGTGCGCGGATCGACCAGCGGCGCACAGGAAATCACCGCCAGCCGCGCTTCTTCCTCGGGCTGGATGATCTCAAGCGACAACCCGGTTTCGCGCCGCACCTGCCGGATGAACTCCTTGGCATTCTTGGCCCGCCGGCAGGCCTCGGTCGCCACCAGCCGCATCCGCGTCACGCCATGCTTTTCAATCTTTTTCTGGCACACCCGCAGCGCCTGAATGGTACGCCCCATGGACGCACGCGACAATCGCCCCGATGCCTCCAGCCCCACGCCGAGCTGTACCGTCTTGGAAAAGCTGTCAATGACATCAAACTGACTGCCCCGTGGCCGGGCAATCAGCATGCGGCAACTGTTCGTGCCAAGGTCAAGCGCCGCATAAAGCTGCGCTGACGGTTCTGTTTGGGGCGTGGACGGCTCGACCGAAGACGTCACTTCCGGGATCGCGTCCTCACCCCGGGGACGCTCGGGCGTCATGGTGCGCCCTCCAACTCTGGTTACCCTCAAGCTAGCCCCATGCCGCCGCTGAGGCAAGCAGGCAGCCGCCATCTTCTGCATCAGAATTTTTTCAGATCACCCCCGTTGCACGCAGGGGCAAAACGACTACGGTCGCTCCAGCCTAAGTTTATGTCGAAATCCGGCAGTGCTTGTCGCAACCGCACGCCTAAATGATGCCAGAACGCTGCCAAAAGGAATCACCGCAATGCCAGAGGTCACCATCGTCTACTGGCGCGATATTCCGGCCCAGGTCATTGTCGGCAAAGGCCGCCGCGGATCAAAGGTGCAGCTTTCCGAACGCTTTGAACAGGCGATTGACCGTTGCGCCATGAAAATCGGGGCCAAGGATGCCGATGCCTATCTCGCCGAATGGCGTAAAGCGCCCCCGTATGAGGCAGATGGCGACGCCGATGCCCTTGTCGCCGCAATCGCGGCTGATCTGGAAGAAACCTACGACACGGCCCGCATCAAACAACTGATCGACAACGAAGGGTGGGCATAATGGCCTTGTTCAATTTCCGCCGCGACACAGCACCACAGAACACCGCCACGGTCGAGGCGTTCTTGTCCGGCTACTCGATCGAGGTGATGCCCCGCACCGCCGAAAAGATCGACAGCTTCCGCGAGATTCTGCCCGCTGGCACAAGGGTTTACATCGCCCATATCGAAGGCACACCGATTGCCGATATGGTGGCCACCGCCAAACGCGTGCACGCCGAAGGCTTCCCCGTGATGCCGCACTTCCCCGCGCGCATCATCCATGACAAGGCGACGCTGCACGATTGGGTTGCCCGCTATCAGGGCGAGGCGGATGTCAAACAGGCGCTGTTGCTGGGCGGCGGTGTGAACACGCCCGCCGGTGATTTTGACAGTTCCATGCAATTGATGGAATCGGGCGCATTCGACGGCTTTGAACGGCTGCACATCGCAGGCCACCCCGAAGGCAACCGCGACATCGACAAGGATGGCGGCGATGCCATCGTGATGCAGGCGCTGAAATGGAAACAGGCGTTTTCCGAACGCTCGGATGCGCAGATGGCCATCGCGACCCAGTTCTGCTTTGAGGCCGACCCTGTGATCGCTTGGGTCAACCGCCTTGCCGCTGCAGGGATCAAACTGCCGGTGCATATCGGCATCGCAGGCCCCGCCAAGCTGCAGACCCTGATCAAGTTTGCCATTGCCTGCGGTGTTGGCCCGTCACTGCGCGTGCTGCAAAAGCGGGCGATGGATGTGACGAAACTGCTTTTGCCGTATGAGCCGACGGATGTCGTGTCGGCCCTAGCCGCGCACAAGGCCGCAAACCCCGATTTCGGCATTGAAAGCGTTCACTTCTTCCCCCTGGGCGGCATCAAGACCAATGCCACCTGGGCCACCGATCACGGCGGCGCTTCCGGCGTCCCCGCAGTTCATGCAAAGGCTTAAGAATGACCCGCACAGTTATCGAATCAAAAACAAAAACCGTAACGATCGGGTTTGACGAACCGTTCTGCGTCATCGGCGAACGCATCAACCCCACGGGCCGCAAGAAACTCGCCGCCGAGCTAGAGGCAGGCAATTTCGAAACCGTTCTGCGCGATGCGCTGGAACAGGTCGCTTGCGGGGCCACCGTTCTGGACGTGAACTCGGGTGCCGTCTTTACCAACATGATGGCCAAGGACCCGCGTTACGCCGACAACAACTTTGTCGAACCACCGTTGATGAAGGAACTGATCCTGCGGATTCAGGCGGTCGTTGATGTGCCCCTTTGCATCGATTCGTCCGTTCCCGGCGCGCTTGAGGCCGGATTGCAGAATTGCGAAGGCCGTCCTCTCTTGAACTCCGTCACGGGCGAGGAGGAGCGTCTGGAACTCGTCCTGCCGCTGGTCAAGAAATACAATGTACCCGTCGTGGCAATTTCCAACGATGACACGGGCATCAGCCAAGACCCCGACGTGCGTTTTGCCGTCGCGAAAAAGATCGTCGAACGCGCCGCCGATTTCGGCATCCCCGCGCATGATATCGTGGTTGATCCGCTGGTCATGCCCATTGGCGCGATGGCGACGGCCGGGCATCAGGTTTTCACCCTGGTACGCCGTTTGCGCGAAGAACTTGGCGTGAACACCACCTGCGGCGCATCCAACATCAGCTTTGGCCTGCCCCACCGCCACGGCATCAACGCGGCCTTCCTGCCCATGGCCATCGGAGCCGGGATGACGTCGGCTATCATGAACCCCATCCGTCAGGTCGAGATGGAGGCGATCCGCGCCGCAAACTTCCTGATGAACCACGACGCCAACGGCGGTGAATGGATCCGTTTCGCCAAAGTGATCGAGGCGGTCGAGGCGGGGGCAACTTTCGCCGAAGCGTCCGCTGCCGCCACCGCCGCCACTTCGGGCCGCCGGGGCGGGCGGCGCGCGCGGGGCTGATCCGGTTGCAGGCACGGGCGATTGCTCGGCCTGCGCCAATCTGCCTATGGTGCCGTGATGTCCTATCGCAGCCTCGACCCCGAAAAGATTGCGGCCACAGCGCGTGCGCTTGATGCCCGCATCGCGTCGCGCTTTCCAGATGCCGGACTGCGCAACGTGTCTGCCGCTCTGGTGCAGCTTGCAGGCCAGACGGCAGAGAACACTGCCCGTCTGACGCCACCGATCTGGGCCCTGCGCGGCCTCATCGCGGCACTTGTGATTGCCGGCGCCGTTATCTTCCTGCGCATCGGCACGATCCTGCCGCTGCAACGCATCTCGCAAGAGGTGACGGGTTCGGTGCAGGGCATCGAATCCGGTCTGAACACCCTGATCCTCGCCATCCTCGGCCTCACCGCCCTGATCCGGCTTGAGGCGCATGTGAAACGCCAGCGCGTAGCCCGCGATCTGCACCAGTTGCGTGCGATGATCCACATCATCGACATGCACCAGTTGACCAAAGACCCCGATACCCACGCGCCCGACTATCACCCCACCACCGCGTCACCAAAACGCGACCTGACGCGCGCAGAGTTGACCCGCTATCTGGACTACTGCTCGGAAATGCTGGCCATCACCGGCAAACTCGCAGCCCTGTATGCCCAAGCCGTGCCTGATGATCGCGTGGCCAATGCCGTGAATGACATCGAAACCCTTGGCAGCAACCTCTCGCGCAAGATCTGGCAAAAGATCATGCTTCTGGATGCCCTCCCCCGCGATCACCCGCACCAAGCGCCCCGTCAGATCGCCACGCCCTGCTGCGACGGCAACAGAAGGTTAGCAGGCCCAATAAGTCAGTCCGCGATCGTCATGCGCCGCGGATCACCCTGTCTGCTGGCGCAAGTTGAGGGAAAGGTGACGCAATCCGGCATTGCGGTCGCCCCTTCTTGCCCTACAACAGGCTCATTCCAGGAGCCTGACATGACGAACGACGCCCTTGTGATCTTCACCCCCTCCGGCAAACGGGGGCGCTTTGCCATCGGCACGCCCGTGCTGACAGCCGCCCGCCAGCTTGGTGTCGATCTTGATAGCGTCTGTGGCGGGCGCGGCATCTGTTCCAAATGTCAGATCACGCCGGGTTATGGTGAATTTGCCAAGCACGGGCTGACGGTGCATGCAAATGCCCTGTCGGAATGGAACGCGGTTGAGGAACGCTACAAAACCATCCGAGGCCTGATCCCCGGTCGCCGCCTTGGCTGTCAGGCACAGGTGCAGGGCGATGTCGTCATCGACGTGCCGCCCGAAAGCCAGGTCCACAAACAGGTGGTCCGCAAACGGGTCGAGGCGCGCAAGATCCACATGGACCCGTCGGTCAAGCTGCACTTCGTCGAAGTGGCCGAACCCGACATGCACGATCCTTCGGGTGATCTGGAGCGGTTGTCCGATGCCCTGCGCGAACAATGGGGTGTCGAAAGCATCACCATCGACCTGCCGGTGCTGACCATGCTGCAACCCACCCTGCGCAAGGGCGCATGGCAGGTCACCGTCGCCCTGCATCAGGTCGCCCCCACCGATACCCCCCGCATCATGCACCTGTGGCCCGGCCTTTACGAAGGCTCCATCTACGGCGTCGCGGTCGATCTGGGGTCGACCACCATCGCGGGGCATCTTTGCGATCTGCGGTCTGGCGAAGTCATCGCCTCATCGGGCCTGATGAACCCGCAAATCCGCTTTGGCGAAGATTTGATGAGCCGCGTCAGCTATTCCATGATGAACCCGACCGGCGCCGCCGACATGACCGCCGCCGTGCGCACCGCGATGAACACGCTCTTTGGCCAGTTGTGCGAAGAGGCGGGCGTCGAACGCGGCCTGATCATGGATTCGGTCTTTGTCTGCAACCCGGTCATGCACCATCTGTTTCTTGGGATTGACCCCTACGAACTGGGTCAGGCCCCCTTTGCACTGGCCACATCGAACTCCCTGCGCCTGACGGCCCGCGATCTTGACCTTGATCTGCATCCCGCCGCCCGCGTCTATATCCTGCCCTGCATCGCGGGTCATGTGGGGGCCGATGCCGCCGCCGTGGCCTTGTCCGAGGCGCCGGACAAATCGCCCGATCTGATGCTGGTCGTGGATGTCGGCACCAACGCCGAAATCCTGCTGGGCAACACGACCAAGGTGCTCGCCTGTTCCTCGCCCACCGGTCCCGCGTTTGAAGGCGCGCAGATCAGTCTCCGGCCAACGCGCCGCCCCCGGCGCCATCGAACGGGTTGAGATTGACCCCACCACCAAAGAACCCCGCTTCAAGGTGATCGGGTCTGACCTGTGGTCCGACGATCCGGCGTTTGAAGCCGCCACTGCGGCGACGGGCATCACCGGCATCTGCGGATCAGGCATCATCGAAATGGTGGCCGAAATGCGCATGGCGGGGCTGGTCGATGCCGCAGGCCTGATCGGGTCGCCCGAACAGACCGGCACCACCCGCATTTTTGAAGACGGCCGCACGCATTCCTACCTTGTGCATGACGGCACCGCCAAAGGCGGCCCCAAGATCACCGTCACCAACCGCGATATCCGCGAAATCCAGATGGCCAAGGCCGCGCTCTATTCCGGCGCGCGCCTGCTGATGGACAAATTCGGGGTGGACCGCGTCGACCGTATCATCCTTGCAGGGGCGTTCGGCGCCCATATCAGCCCGAAACACGCGATGGTTCTGGGCATGATCCCCGACGCCCCGCTTGACCGCGTCACATCCGCAGGCAACGCCGCAGGTACCGGCGCGCGCATCGCCCTTCTGAACCGCGCCGCACGGGGTGAAATCGAGGCGACCGTGCGCAACATCCTGAAAATCGAAACCGCGATTGAGCCGCGCTTTCAGGAACATTTCGTCAATGCCAGCGCCATCCCGAACGCCGTGGAACCCTTCCCCGAACTGATGTCGATCCTGACCCTGCCCGACGTCAGCTTTAACCAGCAAGGCGGCGATCGGGCGCGGCGCAGACGCGGCTAGGACAAAGGGCGCGCCTTCATTCCAGGCACGGCAGGCATGCGGCCGATACATCCCACACAGCAACGCCCAACCATCACCTCCGGGGGGTGACAACACCAACACCCACCACTATGTTGCGCGCATGGATGATCCGGTCGCCACATTGCTTACACGCATTTCTGCGCAAGACCGCGCGGCCTTCCACGATATATACAATTCGACCTCTGCGAAACTAATGGGCGTTCTCCTCCGTATCCTTGGTAATCGCGCTGAATCGGAGGATGCGTTGCAAGAGGTGTATACACGGGTTTGGCTACGGGCGGGGCGCTTTGATGCGACCAAGGGCCGTGGCATGACATGGCTTATCGCCATGACCCGCAACCTTGCAATCGACCGCATCCGCGCCCGCCGTGATGTCACCGCCGAAGACGGCGCTGTCGAGGCGATGGTTGACCGTGGCCCCAATGCCGAAGGTCAGGCGATTGCCATGGGCGAGGCGCGCCGCGTGCAGGATTGCTTTGCCACGCTGGAACCCGACCGGGCCGAGGCCGTGCGCCGTGCCTATCTTGACGGGCAGTCTTACCAAGAACTGGCCGACCGTTACGCCGTGCCCATCAATACCATGCGCACTTGGCTGCGCCGCAGCCTGCTGCGCCTGCGGGAGTGTCTGGACACATGACCGACGCACCCCTCACCCCGCGTGAAGAAGACGATGCCTTCGCCGCTGAATACGTGCTCGGCGTGCTTGATGCCGCCGACCGCGCCCGCGCCGAAGACCGGATCAAACATGAACCCGTGTTTGCCGCAGATGTTGCCGCGTGGGAACAGCGCCTGTCGGGGCTGAACGACGCCTATGACGATGCCCCTGCCCCCGATCTGCTGCCACGGATCGAGGCGCGCCTGTTCCCCGTGGCCGCAAAACCGCAACGGTCATGGTTCGGCTGGCTTGCCGGCGCTGCAACGGCGGCGGCCTTCATGCTCGCGGCCTTCCTTGTGCTATCCGGTCCCGGCGCCCCAGAACTGACCGCCACCCTGTCGGGCGAAGGTCAGCCTCTTGTGATTGCCGCCAGCTATAGCGACGGCATCCTTTCGATCAACCAATCGGCAGGCCCCGCCGCCGATAGCCGGTTCGGTCTATGAACTCTGGCTGATTGACGGCGACAACGCCCCGGTATCGCTTGGCCTGATCGAGGCGCAATCGCTCGAACGCGACATTGGCACGCTGCCCGAAGGCGCCGTGTTGGCCATTAGCCTTGAACCGGCAGGTGGATCGACCACAGGCGCCCCCACCGGTCCGGTTCTGGTCACAGGTGTTGTGCAAAAGTCCTGATCTGGCCCTGCGCGCGCTGCGTTTGTCATCCGTCAGGAACCCTCACACAATGTTTCAAAAGTATTAACAAAGCCCTGTGGATAACTTATCAAGTTATTGTTATTGCTATATAATTCCGAAAATTGACAGCCGTCAATTCTGACCTCTCCTGCCTCATCCCCGCGCAGTGCCATAAAAAACCGCGAAAACCACGACGCGCTGAAACTATCGCCGTTTCCCCCCGTTGCTTCTCATGTGAGACGGGACAGGCCCGCCACCTACCTCTTGGGAGACGACACATGAAATTCCTTGCAGCAACTGCCTCCATCCTCGCGTTGTCCACGACCCTTGCCTTCGCCGAAAACCCCGAAGTTGGCGGCGCAGCCATGTTCGAAGACAAGAACATCGTCGAAAACGCCGTGAACTCGGCTGATCACACCACGCTGGTCGCTGCCGTGACCGCAGCCGGTCTGGCCGAAACGCTGATGGGCGAAGGTCCGTTCACCGTCTTCGCGCCCACCAATGACGCCTTCGCCAAGCTGCCCGCTGGCACCGTCGAAACCCTGCTTCTGCCCGAAAACAAGGACACGCTGGTCAAGATCCTGACCTGCCACGTCGTTGGCAAAGCGGTTCTCGCCGAAGCTCTGCAAGGCATGATCGCCGATGATGGCGGCAAGCACCCCGTCCCGACACTGGGCGGCTGCACCCTGCAGGCAACCTATGCCGACGGCAAGATGATGCTGACGGACGAGGCCGGCAACGTGGCCAACGTCACCATCGCCGACGTGATCCAATCGAACGGCGTCATCCATGTCATCGACACGGTCATGCTGCCAGCCAGCTGATCGTAGCAGGTAGGGTTGCAGCGGCGGCTGGACGGTCACACCCAACCGTCGCTGCAATCTTGCTGCCCCGGCGCTTATGTCCCCAAGCCGGGGTAGAAGGACCCTCCATTGTTGGGGGGTCCGTTCTTTTTGACGTTTTGCTTGCCCGGTTTGCGGGGCGCAGCTAACCTCGCGGCATTAAAGTTTTCGATTTGGAGAATCCGATGTCCCGTATTGCCATGGCACTCTGTGTCCTGACCGCGTTGTTCTTCCCGCTTTCCACCCTTGCGCAAGGCCGCTCCATCATTGTGCTGGATGGTTCCGGCTCGATGTGGGGCCAGATTGATGGCCGCGCCAAACTCGAAATCGCGCGCGAGGCGTTGTCCGAGGTGCTGCAAGGCGTGCCCGCCGAAACCGAACTGGGCCTGATCGCGTATGGACACCGCACGCAAGGCGCGTGCGACGATATCGAACTGATCGTGCCCCCCGCACCCGGCACCGCTGCCGCGATCAGCGACGCTGCGCAAAACCTGCAATTCGTGGGCAAAACCCCCCTGACCGAAGCTGTGCGCCAAGCCGCGGCCGAACTGCGCAGCAGCGAGGAAAAGGCCACCGTCATCCTGATTACCGACGGGATCGAAACCTGCGATGCCGACCCCTGTGCCCTGGGGGCCGAGCTTGAAGCGACCGGCGTCGATTTCACCGCACATGTCGTGGGCTTTGGCCTTTCCGCCGAGGATGGCGCCAAGGTTGCCTGTCTCGCCGACAATACGGGCGGGCTGTATATTCAGGCGTCCGATGCGGGCACTTTGCGCGATGCGCTGCAAACGACCGTCGTCGTGGCCGAACCAGAACCTGCGCCCGAACCCGAACCCGTGCCAGAGCCTGCACCCGCCGCCCTCGCCTACAACTTTTCACCCAAGATGACGCTGTCTGCGGGCGGCGAACTGGTGCCCAATGTCGGCCAGTCATGGAAATTGTCTGATGCCGCAACGGGCGAAGGCGTGCTGACCGATTATGGCTTGCCCGAAATCACCGTGCCACCGGGCACCTACAAGGTGGTCGCACAAATCGGTCAGGCCATCGTCGAACAAACGGTCACCATCACTGCAGACGAACTTGCTGCCCCGGTCTTCGTGATGAACGCAGGCACTATCCTCGTTCGTCCGCGCGGGTCCGAAGGCGGCCCGATCGAGGAATCGGCAGGCGTGAACTTCACCAATGCGTCTGGCCTGAACACAACCGAATACGGCGAAACCGAAATCGTCCTGCCCGCTGGTGATGTGAACATCGCCGTCAGGCTTGGCGAGGCAAGTGTCGAACAACCCGTCGATCTCGCCCCCGGCCAAAGGCTGGAATTCGATATCATCGCAGGCGCAGGTCTTGCTGTGGTTGATGCCTACTACGTCGAGGGTGTCATCATGGACTCAACCGAGCACAGTGTGGAAATCGCCGAAGCAAAGACTGCGCTGGATGGCTCGCGCAGAAGCATCACAACGGCCTACGGTCCGGGCGAGCAATTCACCCTGCCCCCCGGCGATTATGTGGCGATCGTCACACAGGGCATCGCCAGCGCCGAAACGCCATTCACGGTCAAGGTCGGCGAACGGGTCGATGTGCCGGTGATCCTGAATGCAGGCGTGCTTTATGTCACAGCGCCCGGCGCCTACTCGATCGAGGTGTTGGATGGAAAAGTTGACCTTGCGGGCAACCGGAAATCTCGGACTTTCGAATACAACGAAGTTCTCACGCTGATTGCCCCCGGTGGCGAATACCAGATCATCGCCACGCGCAACGAGGTGCCGACCGAGGCCACCGCCACCGTGACCCCCGGCGAACGCGTCGAAATCACCGTGCCATAAGCGGTGTCAGAAACCTTGCTGGCGCGGGGTGCCAAGCCTCGCGCCAGCGTCCGTGACCCGGTCAGGGGGGCATCGTTGATCCGCATCTTCGCCACACTCTGCCTCTTGGCCGCAATGCTGGCGCCCCGCCCAGTGGTGGCAGACGGGGCGGCAATCATCGTGCTGGATGCGTCCGGCTCGATGTGGGACGAGGTTGACGGGCGGCCAAAGCTGGAAATCGCGCGGGCGGCTTTGGGCGATGTATTGCGCGCCCTGCCCGCCGACGCGTCACTTGGCCTGCTTGCCTACGGGCACCGCGTCAAGGGCGATTGCAATGACATCGAACTGCTGGTCCCCCCCGCCACGGGTCGCGCCGCCGCCATCAGCGGCATTGCTGATCACCTGCGATTTCTTGGCAAGACACCATTGACCGAGGCCGTGCGACAGGCTGCCGCCGTGCTGGACAGCCGATCACAAAAGGCAACCGTGATCCTGATCACCGACGGGATCGAAAACTGCAGCGGCGATCCGTGCGCGCTTGGCACCGAGTTGGAAGATAGCGGTGCCGATTTCACCGCGCATGTGATCGGCTTCGGCCTGACAGCAGATGAAGGCGCGCAGGTCGCCTGTCTTGCGCAGAATACTGGCGGTCAATACCTTGCGGCCGAAGATGCCAGCAGCCTTGGCGCGGCCTTGCGCGCGACCGTCCTGGCAGGCGATCCGACAACGCCCCCAACACCAGAGCCAACACCAGAGCCTACCCCGGCCCCCGACCCAACACCCCAACCCGAACCGACGCCAGCGCCTGATCCTGCCCCTTCGCCGGTCCCGACGCCACCCCCCGCACCCGCGCCTGTCCCGGAACCCGCCCCCACACCAGAACCTGCACCCACCCCTGCCCCGGTTGCGAACTTTGCGCCACAGGTCGTGCTGGTGGCTGGGCAGACCCCTCTTGGCAATGATGTCGCACGCAGCTTTCGGCTGACCCCGCAAAACCCGGATGGCACCGCCGCAACGCTCACCCTGACGCCCGCCGATCTGGCCCAGACCCATGTCCCGCCCGGCAACTACCGTCTGGAAACCACGCTTGGTGCGCTGCTGGTCAGCCAAGACATCGCCATCCCTGCAACCGGGCTGGCCGAACCCATCGTGGTGCTGAACGCGGCCCATGTGATCCTGTCCCCGAAAATCGGGGCCGATGCCGGGGTAGAACCCGACGCCGTGTTGCAACTCGATGCGCCAGGCGGTGTTTCGGTCACAATGGCCGGGCGCGTCGACACGTATCTTCCGCCGGGTGACACGCAGGTGACCGCCCAGCTCGATGCCGTTACTGCCACCCAGACCCTGACCCTGCGCGCAGGTGAAACGCTCACACAAGACATCTTTATCAGCGCCGCTGTGATTGCGCCGGTGGTCACATATGTGCCCGCAATGCCGGTCAATGACCCCGACCTTCTGATCGAAATCATGGATGCCCGCCGCAATGTGGATGGCTCTTATCGCGTGATCAGCACCGGCACCGGACCCGCGCATGAATTTCACCTGCCCGCAGGCGATTATGTGGCAGTGACCACGCTGGGACTTGCACGTGTGGAATCCCCGTTCAGCGTTGCCCTGATCCAGCGGATCGAACTGCCGATCACGCTTGACGCCGGTGTGCTGTCGGTATCGGCCCCCGGCGCACAGACGATCAGAATACTGACACCGCCCGATATCGCGGGCAATGCGGTCGTGCTTGGCAGTTTTGATCTTGCGCGCGTGCTTCATACGATGCCCGCCGGGGACTATCTGGCCCAAGCCACCTTTGGCGACCAGACCACACGCGCACCCTTCACCATCACCCCCGGCGCGCGCACCGAAGTCACGCTTGCACCGCCCTGACCATCCACGCCCGGCCCTTGACGAAACACGGCCCTTGGCATACGTGAAAACCCATCGCGGGTGTAGCTCAATGGTAGAGCAGCAGCTTCCCAAGCTGAATACGAGGGTTCGATTCCCTTCACCCGCTCCAATCCCGTGCTAGACTGTTGCAAGGCGCAAGATCGCGCTGCCACATACGGGAGATCAAGATGAAAAAAACTGCCCTTGCATTCACCCTCAGCCTGGTGCTGACCGCACCGGCTTTTGCAGGAAATTGCCCAGTGCTGATGGGTCAGTTCGAAGAGGCGCTGTCCGCCAGCACTGCTGATGATGCGACCAAGGCATCTGCAACGGCGCTGTATGAAACGGGCAAGGCCGCCCACGACAGCGGCGATCACGCGGCATCCATCGCCGCCCTGGAAGAGGCGCTGGCTCTGCTGGAGTCCTGATCAGGAACGCTTCCGTTCGCCACCGCATCACGATATGCGGTGGCGACACCAAAGAACGGAGAGCACCCATGAACGCAGACATCACCCGCATCGGCACCGGCCCCCGCATGAGCGAGGCCGTGGTGCATGGCGATACCATCTATCTGGCGGGGCAAGTCGGCAATCCCGGCGGGTCCGTGACGCAGCAGACCAAAGATGCCCTGGCCGAGGTTGACCGCATTCTGGCACTTGCAGGTAGCAACAAGACCCGCATCCTTTCGGCCCAGATCTGGCTGGCAGACATGACCAGCTTTGCCGAAATGAACGCGGTCTGGGATGCATGGGTGCCGCAGGGCCACACCCCCGCCCGCGCAACCGGCGAAAGCAAACTCGCCACACCGGAATATCTGGTCGAAGTGATCGTCGTCGCGGCCCGCTGATCGCGGTGTGATCCGCATCTAACGCCCGCGCGTCTGACATGTCTTGTCGGGCGCGCGCGGCCCCGGCACTGTTGCTGCCGACCGAAATCACGCAAAACTCACTCAGACCTCACGCAGGCCGTCTTGCCGCAGGCGGCGTGATCGGCTTAGCTGGGCGTATTCAACGTCTCGCATATACCGTTTCAACATTCAAACTGATGGAGTTTCCCATGTCACACCGCGCATTCGTTTTGCGTTCCGCACTGATCATTGCCGTCGCAACCAGCACCGCCACGTCCACTTCCGCCCTCACGGTCACCCGCTGCAACACGCTGTCGGACGGCGCGTTCAAGACCGCGCTGATCGTAGAGAGTGACGGCACACCATCCATTTACATCGTCGGTCAGGATGGTCTGACGCCCGGCATCGCCAATGATCCGAAGGCCGCAGTATCATGGACCAACGCACGCTTCGGTGGCGCGGGTGCGGTCTATGCCGATTGCACGGGCGTCCGGGGCAACGATGAAGACCGCCTTCCGGCCCGTGGCGAACCCGAAGTGGAAGACGAAGGTGAATTCGACGAAGAACTTAACTGACACCCACCGAAAATCCCACCCTGGCCCTCCGGCCCGGATTGACCGCAAACCAGACGCGCGCCGGCCACACGCCGGGCGCGTCAGCCGCGCATGTACCCCACCAGCGCCGCCGTCGATCCGTCCTTGCCGTCAACGCCTGCGCGCCCCTCCAACACCGGCTGCAAGGCCAGCGCCAGTTCCTTGCCCAGCTCCACCCCCCACTGGTCATAGGAATTGATCCCAAGGATCACGCCTTCCACGAACACCCGGTGTTCATAAAGGGCGATGATCTGGCCCAGCACGAATGGCGTCAGTTTCGGATAGGCCAGCGTCGTTGAGGGCCGGTTCCCCGGAAACACCCGATGCCGCGCCTGCCGGTCCAACTCCGCCCCGGTCAGACCCTTCTTCGCCATGATCGCGGTCGCTTCGGCCAATGAGCGCCCCCGCATCAGAGCCTCTGATTGCGCCAAACAGTTCGACACCAGCAAAAGGTGCTGATGCGCCAACGCAGGTTCATGCCCCGCACGCGCCACCAGAAACTCGCACGGGATGACCCGCGTGCCCTGATGGATCAACTGATAGAACGCGTGCTGGCCGTTGGTGCCCGGCTCGCCCCAGACCACAGGGCCGGAATGATAGGGCAGGTCCGCCCCATCCATGCCCACACGCTTGCCGTTACTTTCCATTTCCAACTGCTGCAGATACGCAGGCAGGCGCAGCAACCGCTGGTCATATGGCAGCACCGCGCGGCTGGCATAGCCGCAAATCTGGTTGTGCCAGATCCCCACCAGCGCCAGCAACACAGGCAGGTTCTGCGCAAAATCCGCGTCGCGGAAATGCGCGTCCATATCGGCCGCCCCCGCAAGGAACGCGTCAAAATCCTCGGGTCCCACAGCCAGCATGATGGAAAGGCCGATCGGCCCCCACATCGAATAGCGTCCGCCAACCCAATCCTCAAACCCGAACACCCGCGCCGGATCAATCCCGAACGCCGCCGTCTTGTCCGCCGCCGTGCTGACGGCTGCAAATTGCGCGCCCGGATTGGCAACCTTTGCCGCCATCCAGGCCCGCGCCGTTTCGGCATTCGTCATCGTCTCGATGGTGGTAAAGGTTTTCGACGCCACGATCACCAGCGTCGTTTCAGGGTTCAACCCCGCCAGCACATCCGTCACATGCGCCCCGTCGACGTTCGACACGAAATGCGCACGCGGCCCATCGGCATAGGGTGACAACGCGATACATCGCCATCGCCGGTCCCAGATCCGATCCACCTATCCCGATGTTGACCACATCGGTGATCGCCCCGCCCTGCCCCGTGAACGCGCCGCTGCGCACGCCACGCGCAAAAGCCTGCATCCGGGCATGGGTTGCACGAATGTCCGGCGTCACATCGCGGCCATCGACCATCACGGGCGTATTCATGTTGCGCAAGGCCGTGTGCAGCACGGCGCGGCCTTCGGTTTCGTTGATCTTGGCCCCGGCAAACATCGCATCCCGCTTGGCCGCGACCCCCGCCGCCTTGGCCAGCGCCAACAGCAATGCGCGCCCTTTGGCGTCGATATTCGTTTTGGAATAATCAAACAGCATCTCGCCCAGCCGCGCCGAAAATTCCCCGGCCCGCGCGCCATCATCGAACAACGACAGGATTGCGCGGTCTGCCACGCCTGCATGATGATCCGCCAAAGCCTGCCAATGTGTCATCAAATCACTCCGCCCAATGGACTGTTGCATTGGCCAGCACGGCTTTCACCGGGGCCTCAAGTTCGCTCAGATGTGCCGCACGCTCAATCGCACTGCGCTTTTCGGCACCCGTGATCACGACATGCGTGGTCATCGCCCCCCGCAGCACCGGGGCCGTCAACGTGATGCGCGGCTCACCCGCTGCATCGGCCCGCAGCGCCATTAACACCGGGGCATTCGGCGACAACGCCTCGGCCAGCAGGTCGGCACCCGGAAACAGGCTTGCCGTGTGCATATCCGCGCCCATCCCCAACAACAGCACCGAAATCGGCAAATGCGGCGCAATCCCTTCGCCCAAAGCCACCAGTGCATCCTCAGGCTGGGCCGCATCGGCATACAGCGGCACATAGGCCGCCTGCGCTGCCATCCCGCGCAAAAGGCGCTCCCGGATCAGCCGCGTGTTCGACCGTTCACTGTCTTCGGGCACCCAACGTTCATCATTCAGAAACACCGTGACATTGGCCCAGTCGATGTCCACGCCCGACAGCGTGTCAAAGATCGGCCCCGGTGTTGTGCCGCCCGGTACGCAGAAAGACGCATGCCCGTCGCGGCGTAGAAAACCGGCAAGATCGCTGGCAATCAGGTTGGCCAGCGCCAGAAACATCATTTCGCGGTCGGGATATTCCTGCCAACGCATCATCGCCCCCCTAGGTGTGTCAGCGGATGTCACGCCAGCGGCGGCCATCCTTGTGCAGCAACATCAACGCATCATCAGGGCCCGCAGATCCCGGATCGTAACCTTTGGGCTTGTCGCCCCGTGCCTCCCACCCTTCGATGATCGGGTCAGTCCAGGCCCAGGCGGCCTCGACCTCGTCGCCGCGCATGAACAGGGTCTGGTTGCCCCGGATCACATCCATGATCAGGCGCTCATAGGCATCGGGAATGTCGGCACCCTCTTCACCCAAGGCCTCGGCAAATGACATGTCCAGCGGCACTTCCGTCAACCGCATGCCCCCCGGCCCCGGTTCCTTGATCATCACTGTCAGCGTCATGCCTTCATTCGGCTGCAACCGGATCACCAGCACGTTTTCATGCCAGTTCTTTTCATTGTCGAAAATCGAATGCGGCGGTGCCTTGAAGGTGATCGCGATTTCCGACGCACGCGACCGCAACCGTTTGCCCGTGCGCAGATAGAACGGCGTGCCCTTCCAGCGCCAGTTCGAAATCCCCACCTTCATCGCGATGAAACTTTCAGTGCGGCTTTCGGGGTTTTCGCTATGTTCGACATAGCCGCCCTGCCCCGCGCCCGCCAGATACTGGCCGCGCACAATGTCCTTGGCATCCACCGGGTCCAGCGCCCGGATCACCTTCAGCTTTTCATCCCGCACCGCGTTCGGGTCAAAGTGATAGGGCGGCTCCATCGCGATCAGGCACAGCAACTGCATCATATGGTTCTGCACCATATCGCGCATCGCACCCGATTTGTCGTAATAGGCCCCGCGCCCGTCAACGCCCACCGTTTCGCCCACCGTGATCTGCACATTGTCGATGTATTGCGCCTTCCAGATCGGCTCGAACAGGATATTGGCGAACCGCACCGCCATCAGGTTCTGCACGGTTTCCTTGCCCAGATAATGGTCGATCCGGTAAATCTGGCTTTCGGTAAAATGGCTCGCCAACACGCCGTTCAGGGCCCGCGCTGTTGCAAGATCACGACCGAAGGGCTTTTCCACGACGATCCTGCTCTCTGGATCGGCAATGCCGTACTGATGCAACCGTTCCGCCAGATCGCCGAACAGTGACGGTGCCACCGAAAAATAGAAGGCCCGCACCATCCCCGGCTGCATCAGGTCTTTCAACGTGTCCCAGCCGCCCGTGCCAGTCGCATCGATCGGCACATAAAACAGCCGGTCCAGAAACGCCGCGATCTGCGCCTTGTCCTGCTTGTCCTTGGCGACAAACTCGGCAATCGCGGCCCGCGCCAGATCGCGATAGCCCGCATGATCAAGTTCGGCCCGCGCCGCCCCGATGATCTGTGATGCCGGCGGAATCTGTCCCCCGATGAACCGCCGGTACAGGCCCGGCAGAATCTTGCGCTTGGCAAGGTCGCCCGTGCCGCCAAACACCACCAGCACAAACGGCTCAACCGGAATGACGCGCGAAACCATGATGACCTCGGTCTTAAGGAAAGGGGCGCCCCGTTAGCGCTAACGCCTTCTAGCCCCCCCAGCCGCACAAGTCTAGCACAGCACGCCGGGCGGTGGCACTACATTGCCGTCCAGCCGCCATCCACGCTGATCGTGGTGCCGGTAATCTGATCGGCCGAGGCCGAACACAGAAACACCGTCGTGCCGCCGATCTGTTCCACCGTCGCAAACTGTTTTGACGGCTGCCGGTCCAGCATCACCTCGCGGATCACCGTTTCGCGGTCCATCCCGTGGGTTTTCATCTGATCGGGGATTTGCGCCTCCACCAGCGGCGTCAGCACATAACCGGGGCAGATCGCGTTGCAGGTGATCCCTTGCCCCGCCGTTTCCAACGCCACGGTTTTGGACAAGCCGACCACCCCATGCTTGGCCGCAATATACGCGGATTTGAACGGGCTTGCCGTCAATCCATGCGCACTTGCGATGTTCACAATCCGCCCCCAACCCTTTGCCTTCATGCCGGGCAAGGCCGCAGCCGTCGTGTGAAACGCCGAATTCAGGTTGATCGCGATGATCGCATTCCACTTGTCGACCGGAAAGGTCTCAATCGGCGAGACATGCTGGATGCCTGCGTTGTTCACCAGAATATCGCAGCCGCCCGCCCCGTCGATCAATGCCCGGCAGGCGTCACCATCGGACATGTCCGCGGCGATGTAGCTGGCCTTGACGCGGTGCCTGCGCCCCAGGTCAGCCGCCAGCGCATGGTCCTCGGGCCGGTCGGTGAAACTGTTCAACACCACGTCGGCCCCCGCCTCCGCCAGCGCCTCGGCCACACCCAGCCCGATGCCCGAATTTGATCCTGTGATGATCGCCCGCTTGCCCTGCAAAGTCATCGCCCGGCCTCCATGTTTGCACCATGACCTTGCCATGCCGCATCTGCGAAGTGAACGCCCTGAAAAGAAAAAAACGCCGGCGCGAAGCCGGCGTTAAGTTATTGAGGCAGGTTTCATACAGGCAAGAAACCTATCGAGCAGTGGGGTATATATACGCCGTCATGCGCCGATGGCCAAGTTAAAAGTTTGAAATCATTGGCAGGGCACTTTACGCTGGTTCCAACGAAAAAACGGGCAGCAGGAGAACCGCCTCACCATGGCATCACGGATTTTCACAAGGGCGACAGTGGCTTCTGCGGTGATGCTGATTCTTGGCGCGCTATCGGCCACTGCCGACCCGCAACATGGCATAGCTATGTATGGCGACCCCGCTTTGCCCCCGGATTTTGTGTCTTTGCCCTATGCCAACCCCGATGCCCCAAAGGGCGGGCGCATCATCTTTGGCGAAGGCGGCAGCTTTGACAGCCTCAATCCGTTCGTGACCAAAGGCAACCCGGCGACAGGTATCGCGGCCCTGACGGTCGAGACGCTGATGGGGCGCAGTTATGACGAACCCTTCTCGCTTTACGGCCTTCTGGCCGAATCGATCGAGACCGATTCTGCCCGCTCCTTCGTGCAATTCACCCTGCGCCCGCAGGCCCGATTCTCGGATGGCACCCCTGTCACTGCCGATGACGTGCTGTGGTCGATGGAAACGCTGGGCACCACCGGCAACGCCCGCTATCGCAGCGCCTGGGCCAAGATTGCGCGCGCTGAAAAGATCGACGACCGCACCGTGCGCTTTACCTTTACCGAAGCCGACCGCGAACTGCCGCTGATCCTTGGCCTGCGCCCGATCCTGCAACGCGCGCAATGGCAAGGTCGCGACTTTGCCGAAACCGCCACCGAACCTGTCATCGGCTCCGGCCCCTATATCGTCGGCCCCTATGACATGGGGACCCAGATCACCTACATCCGCAACCCGAACTGGTGGGGCGCGGACCTGCCTTTCAACCGTGGCCTGCACAACCTTGATGAGGTGCGCTATGACTATTTCACCGATGCCTCTGTGGTGTTCGAGGCGTTCAAGGGCGGCCTGACCACCAGTTACCGCGATACCAACCCGGTTGCATGGGCCACCGCCTATGACTTTCCGGCAGTCATTGCCGGCGATATCGTGCAATCGGAAATTCCCCACGCCCGTCCCTCGGGCATCGAAGGCTTTGCCTTCAACACCCGCAAGCCAATTTTTGCCGACTGGCGCGTGCGCGAGGCGCTGATTCAGGCCTTCAACTTCGAATTCATCAACCAGACCCTGAACAACGGCGCCCAGGCGCGCATCACGTCCTATTACAGCAACACGCCCTTGGGCATGCAGCCCGGCACACCCGCAACAGGCGGCGTGCTGGCCCTGTTGGAGCCGTTCAAGGCAGACCTTCTGCCGGGGGCGCTCGACGGCTATGCCCTGCCCGTCTCTGACGGGTCGGAGGCGAACCGCAAAGGCATCCGTGCGGCGACAAAACTGCTGGAAGAGGCGGGCTGGGTCGTCACAGACGGCGTGCTGATGGATCAGAGATGGCAAGCCCTTCACCTTTGACATCATGCTGGTCAACGGAGCCGACACGATGATTGCCGCCGCCACGATCTATGCCGAAAACCTGCGTCGGCTGGGGATCGCGGCCCGCATCGTTACCGTCGACAATGCCCAATATACCGAACGCACCGGGGCCTACGACTTTGACATGACGCATTACATCCGGTCACTCTCGCTGTCGCCCGGCATTGAACAGGGCCTCTACTGGGGCAGCGCGGGCGTGACCGAACCCGGCACGCGCAACTGGATGGGCATCAATTCACCCGCCGCCGATGCGATGATTGCAGCCCTGCCCGCCACGGATGATCCGGCAACTTTTCGCGACACGGTCGAGGCGCTTGACCGCATCTTAACATCCGGTCGCTATGTCATTCCGATCTGGTATGCCAAAATCGGACGTCTGGCTCATCGGCGCGAATTGCATTATCCCGAACGCCTGCCGCTTTATGGCGACTGGATCGGCTTTCAACCTGACGTATGGTGGTATCAAGAATGAAGACAATCGCACTCATCACCCTTCTGGCCCTCGCAGGCTGCAACACGATTGCAGGCGTCGGCCAGGACATCACCGGCGGCGCCAACACGGTGCGCGACACGTTCTGACACGGCAACTGCCGTTTTGCAGACGGATGTAGAGCCATGGGCCAAGCTGGGCCCTTGGCCGGGCGTGCAGATTGTCGTTCACCGGGGTCCGAACACGGTGAACAACGCGGGTCTGTTCGATCGGTGTTTGCGCGTTGTCACCACGAACGCATCGGTCACGTTGGTCAGCAGGATGCGCCCTGCCCCCGCCCGTGCCGTGGTCACGACCACCAAATTGCACATGTCCAACGATCACGAAATGTTTCAGAACTCTTAACGCAGCCTGTGGATAACTCTATCGGATCGTTGATTTCATTGTATAATCCTGAAAATTGACAGCCGTCAATTTCAACCGCCACGCTCATGTCAGCGAGGTTACCCACAGGATCGTCGCATCCTCATCCGACAGGCTGATGACATTGTGTCCCATGCTGGCGTCGTAATAGGCGCTGTCGCCGCGCCGCAGATCGACAGGTTCGTAGAACTCGGTATACAGCCGCACCACCCCTGTCAGCACAAACAGAAATTCCTCGCCATCATGGCGCACCCAGCCGCCGAATTCGTCCAGATCGCGGGCGCGGATGCGGGCGCGGTAGGGCAGCATCTGCTTTTTCGTCAGTGCCCCCGCCAGCAGTTCATGCTCGTAAGTCGTGGTCGCATGCCCCTGCCCCTCGCCCAGCTTGGTCACCGCCATCCGCCCCGACACTTGCGCGCGGGATGGTGCGGTGAACAGTTGCGGCACCGAAATCGCCAACCCCTCGGCCAGCTTTTTCAACGCCTCATAGGTTGGTGACATCTGCCCGTTTTCGATCTTTGACAGTGTAGACCGCGCCAGACCCGCCTGCTGCGCCGCCTGCTCCAGCGTCCAGCCCCGCGCGCGCCGCAATGACCGCACCCGCTCGCCCAGATTCAAAGGTTCGACCGGCGTGTCCGGCCCGGCCTCTCGTGCAATGCGGATCAGGTTCTTTGGATCGGATGACATGGTGCATCCGCTAACCGATGCTGTGCAGTCTTGCAACATTTCCGCGTCTTGCAACGGTCACAGGCCGGGCGTAGGTCTGCACCATGCCCCGCTGAAAGCCTGTGCCATGATCCGTCTTGATATTTTCTCCGACCCGGTTTGCCCGTGGTGCTATATCGGCAAGGCCCATCTGGACCGCGCTCTGGCGGCGAAGGGCGATCACCCGTTTGAAATCGAATGGCACCCGTTCCAGCTGAACCCGGACATGCCCGCCGGCGGCATGGACCGCGCGACTTATCTTGAGGCAAAGTTCGGCGGCAAGGATCGCGCCGCACAAATCTATGCCCGTGTCGAAGACGCCGCGCGCGAAGCAGGGTTGCAGATCGACTTTGCGAATATTCCCCGTATTCCCAACACGCTTGACGCCCATCGTCTGATCCATTGGGCCGGGCTGGAGGGGAAGCAAACCCTGATGAAGGCCGCCCTGATGCGCGCCTACTGGCGCGATGCGCGTGACATCGGCGACCACGAAACCCTTGCCGACATCGCAGCCGAGACCGGCCTTGACCGCACCGCCATAGCGCGTCTGCTGGCCACCGACGCCGATCGTGACACCATCACCGCGCGCGACACGCACGCTCGGGAACGCGGCATCAACGCCGTGCCGACCTTCATCGTGGCCAATCAGTACGTTCTGTCAGGTGCGCAGCCACCGCATCTGTGGGAACAGGTCATGACGGAACTGGCAGGGCAGTGACATCGCCAACCCCGAACCAGATCATACGGCCTTGTGACCGCATCTCTTGCCACGCCACTGCTTCGTTGACCCGAAAGGCCACCCCGTGACCGATGCCCCGATCCTCGACACCAAACCCGCCCTTGGCCGGGTAGAATTCATCGGCCTCATGGCCATGCTGTTTGCCATTATTGCGCTTGCAATTGACGCCATGTTGCCCGCCATGCCCACAATCGCCGCAGAGTTTTCGCCCGATGCACCTGATCGCGCTGGCCTTGTGATTTCCAGCTTTGTGTTCGGGATGGGGGTTGGCACATTGTTCGTCGGCCCGTTCGCCGACCGTTTCGGCCGCAAAACCACCATCCAGTTTGGCCTTGCCTTGTTCATGGTGGGTGGTGCGCTGGCCGCGAATGCGTGGTCGCTGGAAACCCTGCTTGCCGCCCGTGTCATCATGGGCCTTGGTGCTGCAGCCCCGCGCGTGGCCTCCATGGCGATGATCCGCGACCAGTTTTCGGGCCGCCAGATGGCACAGATCATGTCGTTCGTGATGATGGTCTTCATGATCGTGCCCGCCGCTGCCCCCGCCATGGGGGCTTTGGTGATCGCGGGTTACGGATGGCGCGGCGTGTTCTGGACGTTCCTGCTGTTTGCGCTGCTGGCGGGCACATGGATGACGATCCGCCAGCCTGAAACCCTTGCACGAGCACACCGCCGTCCGCTGCAATGGGTGACCCTGATCGCAGGCGCGCGCACCGTGCTGACCAATCGGCTGGCGCTGGCGTCGATCTTTGCACAGACCATGATGTTCGGGATGCTGTTTGGGATCCTGTCATCGGTGCAGCCACTGTTCGACAAGACCTTTGGCCGCGGCGATGCGTTTCCGGCGTGGTTCGCGCTGATCGCGCTTGTTTCTGCCATCGCCAGTCTGACCAACGCGTTGCTGGTGCGTCGCTTGGGGATGTATCGCGTCATTCTGGTGGTGTTTGTGGGGGTAACGATCCTGTCGGCCTTCACGGCGGCCATGACGTTTGGGGGGCTTTGGCCTGCCGGTCTGTATTTCCCCGGCACCTTGCTGTGGCTGCTTGCGATGTTCTGCATGGTCGGGATGACCGCCGGAAACCTGAACGCCATCGCGATGGAGCCTTTGGGCCATATTGCGGGGCTTGCCGCGTCCATCATCCTGGCGGTGCCGACAATGCTGGCGACCCTGATTGCCGCGCCATTGGGTCTTGCGTTTGATGGAACGCCCGGCCCCTTGGCGCTCGGCTCTACTCTTTGCTGCATCGCAGCCCTCGCGGTGATGCCGCAATTGCGGGCGCGCTAGGGAAACTCGCAACCGATGCCAGAGACATCGGTTGCTAACCAAGTATCGTTTCAGGCGGCCCTACCCGGCCGCACGATCTTTTCCGCCAGATCCTTGGCAATCGCATAGCCGCCCTTGATCCGGTCTGCTTCGGTTTTCCAGTCGCGGGCCAGCACGATCTTGTTGCCCTGCACTTTTGCAGTGGGGGCTTGGGCCTTGATGAAATCCACCAGTCCCGCCGGATTGCCGAACTTGTCGTTGTGAAACTGCACCGTGGCGCCGCGCGGCCCCGCATCAAGCCGCGAAATCCCCGCGCGTTTGCACATTGCCTTGATCCGCACGATCAACAGCAGCGTGTTCACTTCCTTGGGCAGCGGGCCGAAGCGGTCAATCAATTCCGCCGCAAATCCCTCCAGCTCCACCTTTGTGGCAAGGCCCGACAGCCGCCGATACAGCCCCAGCCGCACATCCAGATCGACCACGTAATCCTCGGGGATCAACACCGGCACGCCCAGATTGATCGTTGGTGCCCAGGCGTCATCTACCTGCGCCAGCCCGCCAATCTCGCCTGACCGGATCTTGGCAATCGTCTCTTCCAGCATCTGCTGGTACAACTCATACCCCACTTCCTTGATGTGACCGGATTGTTCCTCGCCCAGCAGGTTCCCCGCGCCACGCAGATCAAGGTCATGCGACGCCAGATTGAAACCGGCCCCAAGGCTGTCCATCGACGCAAGCAGCCGCAGCCGCTTGGTCGCCTGCGGCGTCAGGGGCGCGCGGGGTTTCGTCGTCAGATAGCAATAGGCCCGCGTCTTGGCCCGGCCGACCCGCCCTCTGATCTGATACAACTGGCTTAGCCCGAACATGTCGGCCCGGTGAATGACCATCGTGTTCGCGGTCGGAATATCCAATCCCGATTCCACGATCGTCGTGGCCAGCAGCACATCATATTTGCCGTCATAGAACTGGTTCATCCGGTCATCCAGATCACCCGCCGCCATCTGGCCATGTGCAATGGTGTAGCTGACTTCCGGCACATGGGTTTTCAGGAAATCCTCAACCTCGTGCAGGTCCGAAATGCGCGGCACCACAAAGAACGACTGCCCGCCCCGGAACCTTTCGCGCAGCAACGCCTCGCGGATCGTCACGGTATCGAATTCGCTGACATAGGTGCGGATCGCAAGCCGATCCACCGGCGGCGTCGCGATGATCGACAGGTCGCGCACCCCCGTCAGCGACAGTTGCAGCGTCCGTGGAATCGGCGTTGCCGTCAGGGTAAGAACATGCACCTCTGACCGCATCTCCTTGAGCCGCTCCTTATGCTGCACGCCGAAATGTTGTTCTTCGTCAATGACCAACAGGCCAAGGTTGTGCAACCGTATCCCCTTGGCAAGCAGCGCATGTGTGCCCACGCAAATATCCACCGTGCCGTCCGCCAGCCCCTCACGCGTTGCATTCGCGTCCTTGGTGGAGACAAACCGCGACAGGGGTTTGACGTTGATCGGAAAGCCGCGAAACCGTTCGGCAAAGCTGCGATAGTGCTGCCGCGCCAGCAGTGTTGTCGGGCAAATCACCGCAACCTGCCGCCCCGACAGTGCCGCCACAAAGGCCGCGCGCATGGCGACTTCGGTCTTGCCAAAACCCACATCGCCGACAATCAGGCGGTCCATGGGACTGCCTTTTTCCAGATCGCCGATCACATCGTCAATCGCCGTCAACTGATCATCGGTTTCCTGATAGGGGAACCGTGCGGCAAACGCCTCCCACATGCTATGCGGGGCTTCGAAAATCGGGGCAGTGCGCAAGCGCACGTTCGGCCGCAATCCGCATCAACCGATCCGCAATCTCGCGGATACGCGCCTTCAGCTTGGCCTTCTTGGCCTGCCAAGCGCCGCCGCCCAGACGGTCCAGCAAGCCCTCTTCATGGCCATAGCGGCTCAGAAGTTCGATATTCTCGACCGGCAGATAAAGCTTTGCATTCTCAGCATATTCCAACGCCACACACGCATGCGGCGCGCCCAGCGCGGTGATCGTCTCCAATCCCAGATATCGCCCCACGCCATGTTCGACATGCACCACAAGATCGCCCGGTGTCAGCGTATCGACCTCGCGCAGGAAATTCTCGGCTTTCCGGCGTTTCTTGGGTTTCGCGACCAGCCGGTCACCCAGCACATCCTGTTCCGAAATCACCGCCAGCCCCGGTGCGGTAAACCCCGCCTCCAGCGCCCAGACCATCAGAAAGACTTGGCCGCGTCCCTCTGGCACTTCGCGCAGATCGCGCACCAGTTTTGTCCCGGTGATCCCCTGATCGGCCAATAGCCCCTGAAGCCGTTCCCGCGCGCCATCCGACCAGCTAGCAATGATGATCTGCTTTTCTTCACGTAACACATGAATATGATCCGCCAGTGCACTGAACAGGCTTATTTTTTCCTGCTGTCTCTCTGGTGCGAAACTGCGTCCGATCCGGCCCTGCGCATCCAGAACGCCCGGCCCCGGCGATTGCGGCAGGGGCGACAGCTGGATCACCCGATGCCCGGCAACCGCGGCATCCCACGCCGCGTCGTCCAGATATAGAAGGCCCGGCTCCACAGGTTTGTAGACCGTATCCAGCCGCCCCTTTGCCGTCATCGCTTCGCGTCGCGCATCATACCCGTCGGCAATCCCATCCCAGCGTGACAGGCGCGCAGGTGTGACTGCATCATCCAGCATCACCGCCGCATCGGGCAGATAGTCAAAGATCGTCTCAAGCCGCGCATGAAAGAACGGCAGCCAGTGTTCCATCCCCTGATGCTTGCGCCCGGCACTGACGGCCTCATACAACGGATCATCCGATCCGCCCGCACCAAACTCTGCACGGTAATTTTGCCGGAACCGCGTGATCGCGCCTTCGTCCAGAATGACCTCGGACATTGGCGCAAATTCGATCGCGCCCAATTTTTCGACCGTGCGCTGCGTTTCCGCATCGAAACGCCGCGCGCCGTCCAGCACATCGCCAAAGAAATCAAGGCGGATCGGACCGCGTTCCCCCGGCGGCCACAGATCAATGATCCCGCCCCGCACGGCAAAATCACCCGGTTCGGTCACCGTCGAGACTGGCGAAAACCCCATCCGCCCCAAGAACTGCTTCAATGCCTCTACATCGGTGCGATCCCCGACCCGCGCCGAAAATGCGGCATGGCGCAGCACGTCGCGCGCCGGCACGCGCTGCATCGCTGCAGACAATGTCGTCAGCATCACGAACGCGCCCGGCACCGCCCCTTGCGCAAGCGCCGCGAGCGTGGCCATCCGGCGCGCCGAAATGCCAGGGTTCGGCGACATCCGGTCATAGGGCAGGCAATCCCAGGCCGGCAGATCAATCACCACGACATCGGGTGCCATCGCCGCAAGTGCCGCACGCATCGCCGCCGCGCGCCGGTCATCGCGTGCAATGTGAATGACGGGCGCACCGCGCGCCAGTTCGCGGGCGACAAGGCTTGCGTCAAAGCCTTCGGGCGCGCCGCCCAGAATGATCCGTGGTGCTGATGTCATTGTGTGGCGTCACTTACCCCGGCAACCTGCAGCGTCAAGCCCGCATTCACCCACCAATGGATCGCAGCGTCAGGTTCATGTACATGCCGAACAACGATGTTGCCAGCAGTGACACCATCCCCACTCCTTGCACTGCCATCCGGCATCGCATGATGCGGCGAACCAGCGCATCGCCACGGCTGTTTTCGGTCTCGATCAACATCGCCGTGCGCAACGACAAAAGCCCGACAATCGTCATCGGAAACGCCATGAACAAGACGGCCTGCGCAAATTCGATCCGATAGAAAAATGCCAGCAGCGCCAGCACCGTCAGCCCGAACGCCACGAACGCAACAAGCACGACCCCCGCCGTCCGCGCGATGTACAACAGGCGCTTTACGTTGATATGGGCCAGTGTTTCCATGTCTTCCGACAAGCTGCCGCCAACACGCTTGGCGCGCAGAACCATGTCAAACGGCACCCCAAGGATCCAATGGCTGACCGATGACCACAACACGGCAAGCCCGATCCAGTACCAGAGGTTTGAAAACGACCGCATGTCGATCACTTCGAAAAGTGTCTCGTACCACTCCAAACAACCGGCTCCCTGCAAACAGCGCCATGGTTTGACTTGAGGCGCGGCTCTTTCCATGGCAGGCAAGAGCACGCTTCGCAAGCCCCAGATCGCCACACGGCCCGCCAGAAAGCCTGTTCCATGCGCCCAATCTCTGCCGCCTACCCCGCCGCCCGCTTTCGCCGCATGCGCCGCACCCCGGCCCTGCGGGCGCTGGCGCAAGAGAATGTGCTTTCCGCAGGCGATCTGATCTGGCCGATGTTCGTGCGTGACGGTGTGGGCGTCAGCGAACCGATCGCCTCGATGCCCGGCGTCAACCGGCTGTCAATTGATCTGATCGTGCGGGCGGCAGAACAGGCGGCCAGCCTTGGTATCCCGGCGATCTGCCTGTTTCCCTACACCGACCCCGCACTGAAAACCGCCGACTGTGCCGAGGCGTGGAATCCTGAAAACCTTGCCAACCGCGCCATTCGGGCAATCAAGGCCGCCGTGCCGGATGTTGCGGTGATGACCGATGTGGCACTTGATCCCTACAACGCCCATGGCCATGACGGACTGGTGCGCGACGGCATCATCCTGAACGATGAAACACTTGAGGCGTTGGTCAGGATGACGCTCGCACAGGCCGAGGCCGGGGCCGATATCCTCGGCCCGTCGGACATGATGGATGGCAGGATCGGTGCGATGCGGACGGCACTCGAAATGGCAGGACACAAGGATGTTGCGATCCTGTCTTATGCCGCGAAATATGCATCGGCGTTCTATGGCCCGTTCCGCGATGCCGTCGGTGCATCAGGCGCCCTGAAGGGCGACAAGCTGACCTACCAGATGCATCCGGGCAATAGCGACGAGGCGCTGCGTCTGATCGAACGCGACCTGCGCGAAGGTGCCGACATGGTCATGGTCAAACCCGGAATGCCCTATCTGGACATTTGCCGCAGGGTCAAGGACACCTTCGGCGCGCCAACCTATGCCTATCAGGTGTCGGGCGAATACGCGATGATCATGGCGGCCGCCGCAAACGGCTGGATTGACGCTGACCGGGCGATGATGGAAAGCCTGCTTGGCTTCAAACGTGCAGGCTGCGACGGCATTCTGACCTATTTTGCGCCGCGCGTGGCCCAGATGCTGCGCGGCATCTAGCGGTTTTTCGCGAACAATGGCCCAGATGTAGTCGCAGGCGTGACAAGCCTGCAAAACCTCGCTATCCTGAATATGAAAGGTCCAGCAGAGACCTTGACCAGAGGTAGGGGGCGGATGATGACAACTTCACGGCGTGGATTTCTGATCGGCAGTGGCGCACTTGCCCTTGCAGCCTGCGGCAACGGTGTCGGCAGCGACGGATCGTTGCGCATTGACGCCCGCGTGGATGCCACGCGCGATTATCTGAACGGTCAGTATCCCGGCACACTGGATCTGGCCAACCGCGCAGCCGGGGTTTTGTATATGCCGTTGATCACCGAAGCGGGCTTCGGCTTTGGTGGGTCCTACGGACGGGGGGCCTTGCGCATCCGCGATGTGACGGTGGATTATTACTCCGCCACCCGCGCCACATTCGGTCTGCAGATCGGGGCTCAGCAATATGCCCACGCGTTGTTTTTCATGACAGAGGAAGCTTTGGGTGTCTTCCGCCGCTCGCAAGGCTGGGCCGCCAATGCCGATGTGCGCTATGCGACCCCCGAACAGGGTGCCAGCCTTGGCAAGGAAACAACCGAGCTTAGCCCCGTCATCGCCCTGGTGTTCGGCCAGCAGGGCCTGATCGCCGGGGCCACGCTGGGTGGCACGAAATACACCCGCATTATTCCCTGACAGCCGCCCGCCTTCGCGAAAATTGTTTCGGTCACAGGTTTCGCACTTGTGGCCGTAACTTTGCGGCCCTACCCCTTGGGCATGAATGCCTTGTCACCCCATATCGACGACCGCGCGGCCATGCGCAACGTTGTCATCCTTGTGGCCGCACAAGCCATGATCGGCGCGCAATTGCCGATGGTCTTTACCATCGCAGGACGGGCGGGCATGTCGCTTGCATCCAATCCCTGCTGGGCAACCCTGCCGATCACGGCGATGGTTCTGGGGTCCATGCTTTCGGCCACACCGCTGTCTGCCATGATGGCACGCTATGGCCGCCGCGCGGGTTTTGTGACCGGAACGTTGATCGGCGCATGCGGGGCCGCCATCAGCGCCTATGGCTTGTATTCGCAAAGTTTTGTGTTGCTGGTGCTTGGTGCGCTGTTCACCGGAAGCTATATGTCGGCGCAGGGGTTTTTTCGCTTTGCCGCAACCGATACCGCCTCGGATGCTTTCCGGCCCAAAGCGATTTCCTACGTGATGATTGGCGGACTTCTGTCCGCCATTACCGGCAATATCCTGCTGAAGTTGACCGAGAATGCCAGCGTCATTCCATATCTCGGGGCGTATCTCGCGGTCATCGTTCTGAATGTTGTGGGTGTGTTCCTGTTTGCCTTTCTGAACAGCACCCGCCCCATTGCGCTGGCGGCGGGGGAATCAACCGGCCGCAGCCGGATGGAGTTGCTGGCCAACCCGCGCATCCTGGTGGCGGTGATCTGCGCCACGGTCAGCTATGCGCTGATGAACCTGATGATGACCTCGTCGCCGATTGCCGTCGTTGGCTGTGGCTTTACCAGCAGCAATGCGACCGACGTCGTGACCTTTCACGTTCTGGCGATGTATGTGCCCAGCTTTTTCACGGGCCACCTGATCGCCCGGTTCGGTGCCGAAAAGATCGTGGGCACCGGGCTTTTGATCCTCGTGGGGGCCGGCATCGTCGCCTATGCAGGCGTCGATCTGATGAATTTCTTTGTCGCCCTGATCCTGCTCGGACTTGGCTGGAACTTTGGCTTCATCGGGGCCACTGCCATGCTGACCGCCAGCCACACGCCTGCCGAACGCGGCCGCATGCAGGGCCTGAACGACCTGATCGTGTTCGGCGGCGTCACCCTTGCCTCGCTGTCATCGGGCGGGCTGATGAACTGTTCGGGCGGCACCATCGTCGAAGGCTGGCACGCCGTCACCCTTGCGATGGCCCCGTTCCTGATCCTTGCCGGGGCTGCGCTGATCTGGCTTGCCGCCCGCCCCCGCACGGCCTGACCTGTCACGCAAGTTTCACGCAATGGCTGCGCGCACCCATGCTATGATGCACCAAAGTCAGGACGTGGGACCGCCATGCGCCTTGCCAGCTTCAACGTCGAAAACCTGTTCAACCGCGCCAGCGTGATGAACCTTGATGACTGGGACGAAGGCCGCCCCGTCCTGAATGCCGTCACCGAACTGACCAACCTTTTGGAACAGCCCGCCTACAGCGCCGCCGACAAGGTGCGCATGGTGCAGTTGCTGACCGACCTTGGCCTCGCCGCCAGCGATACGGGCCCTTACGTGATCCTGCGCCGCAATCGCGGAGCGCTGGTCGCCCGCCGTCAGACGGGGCTCGAGATCGTGGCAGATGGCCGCGATGACTGGATCGGCTGGGTAGAGCTGCGCAAATCCGCCGTCAACGAAACCGCCATGATGAACACAGGCCGCGTGATCCGCGACGTGAATGCCGATATCCTTGCGGTGGTCGAGGCCGAAGACCGCCCCGCGCTCATCCATTTCAGCGACCAGATCCTTGGCATGGTCGGTGGCACCCCCTACCCCAATATCATGCTGATCGACGGCAATGACATGCGCGGTATCGACGTCGGGCTGATGACGAAGGCAGGCTATGACATCGGCCAGATGCGCAGCCATGTTGCCGAAGGTGGCCCGCAAAACCGCATCTTCAGCCGCGATTGCCCGGAATATGCCGTCACCACCCCCGCGGGTGAGGTGATCTGGGTGCTGGTCAACCACTTCAAATCAAAGGGTTTCGGCAACCCCGCCGACAATAACCGCCGCAGGCGGGCACAGGCCACGGCGGTGGCCGCATATGTCGCGCGGCTGCGCGCCGAAGGATTTGCAAACATCGCCGTGATGGGCGATCTGAACGACACGCCCGGATCGGACCCGCTGGAACCCCTGCTGGAAACCGATCTGCGCGATGTATCGGACCATCCGACCTTTGATACCGGCGCCTTTGCGGGCACGGGCACCTACGGTCTGGGCAATGACAACGACAAGATCGACTATATCCTTCTGACCCCTGCCCTTTTTGCGCGCATTACGGCGGCGGGCATCTTCAGGATGGGTGCATGGCCCGGATCGCGGCCCGTGCGTTGGCCGGTCTATCCCGAACTCACCCGCAAGATCCACGCAGCCTCTGACCATCACGCGATCTGGGTGGATATCACCTGACCCCTCGACTTGGCGCGCGGCAAGCACGATACATCCGCGATGACCATCACCGACCTGACCCCCGCCCATCAAAATGAGTTCCACGATCTGTGGACCCGCTATCTGGCGTTCTACAACGTTCCGCTTTCGCCAGAGGTGAACGCCGCCACATGGGCCCGCCTGATGGACCCCGCCTCGCCGATGAAGGCCCGCATCGCCCTTGTTGACGGTGTGCCGATGGGTTTTGCCATCCACATGCACCACCCCTCGACCTGGGTCGCAGGTGACGATTGTTATCTTGAGGATTTGTTTGTGGCCGAGGCCGCCCGTGGCATGGGCCTTGGCCGCGCGCTGATCGACGATCTGACGGTCATCGCGCGGGCAAAGGGCTGGCACAGGCTGTATTGGCACACCGACCAAGGCAACACCCGCGCCCGCGCGCTTTATGACAGCTATGTGCCGCCCGACGGCCATATCCGCTATCGCCTGACCCTATGATCCGCCAAGGGCCGCGTTCAGTGCAGGCAGAAACCGCTGTTCATAATCACTGCCCACCAGTGGTCCCTGAAACCGGAACAGCACCGTGCCGTCGCCCGCCACGATGAACGTCTCGGGTGGGGCCGTGACACCCCAGTCAATCGCCGTCCGGCCGCGCGGATCAAAGGCCATGCCGAAAAACGGATTGCCCCCCTCGGCCAGATAATCCGCCGCCTGATCCGCCTGATCCTTGATATTCACCCCTGCCACGCGCAAGCCATCTGCCTGCATCCGCAACAGCACCGGATGCTCGGCCCGGCACGGCGGGCACCAGCTCGCCCAGAAATTCACCAGCGTCACCTCGCCCGTCCGCAGATCGGCATCGCGCAGGCCCGGCACACCGTTCAGCACATCCGGCGTGATCGCAGGGGCCTGTGCGCCGATGAATGTCGATGGCAGATCATTGGGATTGCTGCGCTGCATCCCCATCCAGAATGCCAGCGCCAGCGCCGCAAACAAAAGCGGCGGCAGGATCATCAGAACCCTATTCATCGCCCGCCCGCGCCTCAACCGCCGCCAAGGCACGCCGCACCTGCGCGCCCCGCCACAGCGTCAGGGCCACCAACGCCGCCAACAAAAGCACCGTCACCGCATAAGACCCCAGCACCGGCACCGCATATTTGCCCAAATCCGGCATCACGCCATCCGCTCCCGCATCAGCAGCGCCTGCAACCGCCGCGCCCGGATTTCGGTGCGCGTGCGCAGCAAGACCAATGTCACAAACAGCAGGATGAACCCCGCAATGCACACCAACAACGGCACCCAGAACACATCCGACACGTTCTCCTTTGTATCAAGGCTCAGCGATGCGCCCTGATGCAGACCCTGATTCCAGAAATTCACCGCATAGCGTGACAGCAACGCAAACACTGACCCGACAAGGCACAGAACCGATGTCAGGTCCGCCGCCGCATCCCGGTCCTCGATCGCCGACCAAAGCGCGATATAGCCAAGATAGAACAGGAACAGGATCAGGAATGATGTCAGCCGCGGGTCCCACGCCCACCACGTCCCCCACATCGGCTGCCCCCACAGCGCGCCGGTCACCAGTGCCACCAGCGTAAACGTCAACCCCACAGGGGCCGCCGCCTTGGCCGCCAGGGCGCTGACATGATGTCGGCGGATCAGCCAGACCAGCGATGCGACCAGCATCATCACCCACGCATTGATTGCCATCATCGCGGCGGGTACGTGCAGATAGATGATCCTCACGGTCGATCCCTGCTTGTAATCGTCCGGTGTGAAAAAGAAGCCCCAGACCACCCCGACCATCAGGCACGCGGCGGTCGCCACAATCAGCACCGGCAACACCCGTCCGGATGTGTCCATGAACCGCTTCGGATTGGCATATTCCCAGATCGACATGACGCTTCACCTAAATTCTCGCCGCAGCCAGTGCAAGGTCTAGCATCCTCGCCTCACCTAAGGTTGACGCGGATTGCCGCAGCCGCCGCAAAGGGCAGGCAGGCCACAGCCCCCGCCGCAATTCCCGCCAGCAACATCAACGGCGTCGCCGCGTCCAACCCCGCCGCTCCGCGTTTCACCGCCTCGGCCCCAAAGATCAACACCGGCACATACAGCGGCAAAACCAGCAGTGACATCAACAGCCCCCCCCGTTTCACCCCTACCGTCAACGCGGCCCCAAACGTCCCGATCATGCTCAGCGCAGGCGTGCCAAGCATCAAAGACGCCACCAGCCACCCGACCCCCGCACCGGGCAGGTTCAGCAACACCCCCAACCCCGGTGACAACAGCGCCAGCGGCAGACCCGTGACTACCCAGTGCGCTGCAGCCTTCGCCACCACCACACCTTCCAGCGGGATCGGGGCAGTGGCCAGCAAATCGAGCGTGCCATCTTCGAAATCCAGCGCGAAAATCCGGTCCAGCGTCAAAAGACAGGCCAACAACGCGCCCACCCACAATATCCCCGGCGCGATCCGCGACAAGACCACCCCATCCGGGCCTACACCCAAGGGCACCAGCACCGCCACCAGCAGAAAGAATGCCAGCGCAAGGCCAAAGCCGCCGCCCGCCCGCATCGCCAGCCGCACATCCCGCACGAACAGGGCGATCATGGCGGCGGCCTCAGCCGTGCCTTGAACGGCCCAAGGTCCAGCACCGACGCCACGACCCCCAGACCCACATGGCTTGCCATTACCGCGATGCCACCCTGCGCCAGATGCCCCCGCACCACATCGCCGAACAACCCCACCGATGCCACGTCCAGCGAAACCGTCGGCTCATCCAGCAGCCAGACCTTCCGCCCCGTCACCAGCAGCCGCGCCAGCCCCAATCGCCGCCGCTGCCCTGCCGACAAATGCGCCGCCGGGCGGTCCACCAGCGCGCGCAGATTCATCGCATCCAGGGCCGCATCAATCCCCACAACCCCGTGTATCGCCGCCCAGAACGCCAGGTTTTCACCCACGCTCAGCATGGCCTTCACACCATCGGCATGGGCAGCATATGCAATGGTTTCCGGCGGCACCGAAATGCGCCCCGCAAGCATCGGCTGCAAGCCCGCAATCGTGCGCAACAGCGTGGTTTTGCCTGCCCCGTTCGGCCCTTGCAATTGCAGACCGGCCCCCTGCGGCACCGTGAACGTCACCCCGGCCAGCACCGGCACCCCGCCCCGCGCGCACGTTAAATTGTCCACCACAAGTTCCATGATCACAGCCCTAGCGCATGGCATCCCGCCGCGAAAGCCCATAGGGTGCGCACAAATCAAAGATGAGGTTCGCCATGCTCTCCACCCGCCCCTTCGGTCATACCGGCATGACCAGCACCGCAATTGGCTTTGGCGCATGGGCCATCGGCGGCACATGGGGCGAGGTGACGGAAACGGATGCCAAAGACACGCTCGCCGCCGCCCTTGATGCGGGAATGACTTTCATCGACACCGCCGATGTCTATGGCGATGGACGCTCCGAACGCCTGATTGCAGACGTGCTGGCCAACCACGACGGCCCCCGCCCGTTTGTGGCCACCAAAGCCGGACGCAGGCTTTCCCCGCATGTGGCCGAAGGCTATCGCGACCTGACTGCCTTCATCGACCGGTCGCGCAAGAACCTTGGTGTGGATATGCTCGATCTTCTGCAACTGCACTGCCCGCCACCCGCCGCCTACCACGACAACGCTGTCTTCGACGCGCTCGATGATCTGCAATCGCGAGGCATCATCGCCCGCTACGGCGTCAGCGTGGAAACCGTGGCCGAGGCGATGGCTGCCCTCGCCCGCCCCGGCGTGACAAGTGTGCAGATCATCTACAACATGTTCCGTCCCCGCCCCGCCGCGCGCTTTTTCCGTGCCGCCGAAAAGCTGGGCGTGGCGGTGATTGCGCGCGTGCCGCTTGCTTCTGGCTTGCTGACCGGGAAGATGACCGCCGCCAGCACCTTTGCCGCCGATGACCATCGCAGCTTCAATCGCCATGGCGAAGCGTTCGACATGGGCGAAACCTTTTCCGGCGTGCCCTATGACGTAGGCCTGCAAGCCGTTGACGAACTGCGCAAACTGGTGCCCGCAGGGGCCACGATGGCCCAATTTGCCTTGCGCTGGATCTTGATGGAGCCCGCGATCAGCGTGGTCATCCCCGGTGCGAAAACCCCCGAGCAGGCCCGCGCCAATGCCGCCGCTGATGCGCTGGCCCCGTTGTCAGACGATACCATGCACGCCGCCCGCGATGTCTATGACCGCCTGATCGCGCCGCATGTGAACCACCGCTGGTAATCGCGCGCGCCTCAGGGTTCCGGCGCTCGAATTTCAGATCACACCGGGATCAAGGCCACAGCAATCCGCCGCCCTTCGCCCAGGATCACGTTATAGGTCCGGCAGGCGGCGGGGGAATTCATTGCCTCGACCCCGATGCCTGCGTCCTCGATCACCTTGCGAAACGCGGCTGGCAGATGCGCAATCTCGGCCCCCGTGCCCACAAACAGCACATCAATCCGTCCCGCGAGTGACAGCAGCCCCGCTGTGTCGTCAAACCCGCCCCACGGCCCCGCATCCCATGGTGTGACGATGCAGGCCCCACGCAAAACATGCGTGCCGACGCGAAAGAACCCCGGCCCATATCCTGCAATGGGTTGGGCATTGTCATAAGTGACGGGTGTCAGTCGCATGGCATCAGCCTCACGCGTCGATATTGGCGTATTCACCCTTCGCGCCGCCCTTTGGCTTTTCACTGCGATCCAGCCCGATGAACAGAAGGATGTTCTTGGCCACGAACACCGAAGAATAGGTGCCCAGAACGATCCCCATCAAGATCGCGCCGACAAAGCCCCGGATGACATCACCACCGAAAATCAGCATCGCCACCAGCGCAATCATCGTGGTGATCGACGTCTGCAACGTCCGGCTCAACGTCTCGTTCACCGACAGGTTCATCACATCGCGCAATGGCATCGTCTTGTATTTCTGCAGGTTCTCCCGCAACCGGTCGAACACCACGACGGTATCGTTGATGGAATACCCAAGGATTGTCAGCAGGGCCGCAATGATCGTCAGGTCGAACTTGAACTGGAACAGCGCCCAGACCCCGATGGTCAGAAAGATGTCATGGATCAGCGCAAGAACCGCACCCAAGGCAAACTGCCATTCAAAGCGCAGCCAGATATACAGAAGAATAAAGAACGTTGCGGCCACCATCGCCAGAATTGCGGACCATACCAATTCGCCCGAAACCTTCGGCCCAACCACCTCGACCGATGGAAAGGTCACCGCCGGATCAATCGCTGTCAGCGCGGCCTGCACCGCCGTTACAAGACCGGTGCTGGTCTCCGTCGTGCCTTCCTCAAGCGCGATACGCACCTGCGCCACATGCTGATCGGCGGCAAACGTCGGATCGAACACTTCGGTGATTGCCACATCGCCCAAACCTTCAATCCCGGTCAGCGCATTCCGGTAGGCCCCGATATCCAGCGGCTGTGTCGATTCCGTGCGCAGGGTCGTTCCACCCTGAAAATCGATCCCGAAGTTCAGGCCCATCACCGCCCAGATGACCAGGGCCACTACCGTTGCGATCATCGATCCACCAAACGTCAGCTTCGCGTTGGCGAAAAAGTCGATGTTGGTCTTTTCTTTTGCCAGTCTCAGACGCCACGCCATCATCCGCCCCCTATACGATCACGGTCTTGGGCTTGCGCCAGTTATACCACAGCTCGATCAGCAACCGCGTCACGTAAAGCGCGGTGAACACCGACGTGATGATCCCCACGCCCAGCGTGATGGCAAAACCGCGCACCGGCCCCGCACCAACGGCAAACAGCACGACCGCCGTGATGAATGTGGTGATGTTCGCGTCAATGATCGCCGACAACGCCTTTTCGTAACCGATCTCGATGGCGCGTGCCGCCGATTTCTGCGTGCGCAACTCCTCGCGGATACGCTCGAACACCAGCACATTGGCATCCACCGCCATCCCGATCGTCAGCACGATCCCCGCAATCCCCGGCAAGGTCAAAGTGCCACCAACCGCCGACAGCACCGCAAACAGCAACGCCATGTTCACCACGAGTGCAATGTTGGCAAACACCCCGAACAGCCCATAGCTCAGGATCATGTAGACCACGACCACGCACATCGCCACAATCGCGGCAACCTTTCCCGCGTCAATGCTGTCTTGTCCCAATTCCGGCCCAACGGTGCGTTCTTCCAGCCAGGTCAGTTCGGCAGGCAACGCGCCTGACCGCAGCAGCACCGCCAGCCGCGTGGACTCCTCAATCGTGAAATTCCCCGTGATGATCCCCGATCCGCCCGGAATATGGCTGTTGATCCGGGGGGCCGAAATCACCTCGTCGTCCAGCACAATGGCGAACAACTGCCCGATGTTGGCGGCGGTATAGTCGCCAAATGCCCGCGCACCCGTGGTGTCAAAGCGGAAGCTGACGGCGGGTTGGTTGTTCTGATCAAACGACGGCTGGCTGTCCACCAGATCTTCGCCCGACACCACCGGAAGATCCTCCAGCAGGTAATAAATCCCCGGCTCGTCCGATGATGGCAACAGCACTTCGCCCGCGCCCACCGGGGCCCCTGCATCGCCAGTGCGGCTCAGAACCCGGTTGAACGTCAGCTTGGCGGTCTTGCCGATCAGTATCTTCAATTCCTCCGCCGACCCGATCCCCGGCACCTGGATCAACACCCGGTCCGTGCCTTGCCGCTGGATCGTCGGCTCACGCGTGCCCGCCTCGTCGACGCGGCGGCGCACGATTTCCAGCGACTGGTCCAACGTGCGCCCGTCGGTCGCAACCCGCTCCGCCTCCGACAGCTGGATCACGATGTCCTGCCCCTCGGTCGTGATATCCAGCGTGCTTTGCCCCACCCCCGTCAGCGTGACCACCGGATCAGACAGCGCCTCGACCGCCGCCAGCGCCGCAGGCATGCCTTCGGGCTTTTCAACCGACACCCGCAAAATCCCGTCCGGTGATGGCTGCCGACGGATGCTGCCCACCTCACCGCGCAGATTCGCGCAATGCATCCCGCACTTCGGGCCACAGCGCATCCATCCGCGCCTTGTAGACATCGGCAACCTGCACCTCGGCCAGCAGATGCGCGCCGCCCCGCAGATCAAGCCCAAGGTTGACAACCGCCGATGGCAACGCCGATGGCCACCCCGCAAGGTCCGCCTCTTGATCAGGCGTCAGAACCGCGCCCGCGTTCAGCGCCGTTTGCGCATCATTGTGCCGTTCCACCTGCGTATAAAACAAGTTTGGCATCGCACCCATGATGCCAAGTGCGATGACCGCACAAATCAGTAGACGCTTCCACAGCGGGGTGAACAGCATTTGAACCAGCCCTTTTCGTCAATCAGCCGACGGCCGGTTCCGTCTTGTTCATCACCGTGGCGATGGTGTGCCGCGCAACGCGCACCTTTACACCATCCGCGATTTCCACCTCGACCACGCCATCATCACCGACCTTGCTCACCTTGCCGATGATGCCGCCTTGCGTCAGCACTTGGTCGCCCCGGCGCAGCGCCTCGATCATTGCCTTGTGCTCTTTCATCTTGCGTTGCTGCGGGCGGATCATCAGCACATAGAAAATCGCAAAGATGATCAGCGGGAAGATCAGCGTGGAAAGCGCCGAACCGGCACCTGCACCGCCGGTGGACTGCGCAAAGGCGGGTGATACGAACATGGGTCATCCTTCAGATATGGCAGGGCATGGCCCCGAAATTTCGCCGCAACCTAGTCGCCCACGCTGTGATGCGCAAGGCGGCGCACGTTGCGCAAATCGCACCTAAGCACGCCCGCCGCACATGTCACCGGGCAAGGCTGATAATTTTATACGATCTCGCGCGCCAGCGGCAGTCGCTGCATGACCCAAGTCGCGCCGAATGCCGTCGCCATTGTGAATATCGCCGCCAAAGACCGGTCCACTTCCGCCCCAAACAGCTTGAACGCGACCAGCATGAAGAACGGATGCAGCACATAGACGCCAAACGCAAACCCGGCAAGCCATGTCGGCCACGCCCCTTTGATGTCAATCCGCCAGACGATTTCAAACACCACTGCCGCCAGCAACATCTGCACGCTCGCAAATCCCGGCCCGGTGATATGCGTGGACAAACGGTCCGGGTCACTGAACTCCGCAATGAACGCAGGCCACCCCGGTTCAACCGCCACGGTGACCACGCTGGCCACAAACGCCACGCCCAGTGGCATCCACCCCATGTTCAACCGCCGCCCCGATCGCCACGAACAGCCCATACAGAAACAGCGGGATCGAAAACCACCATTGCGGCCACGGCTCTGGCCAGCCCGCGTGGCGATGCAGCCACCCTGCCCCGGCCCCCACCACGATCAGCACCGCCGCGAAAATCCACATGCCCCGCGGCCCTTGGACCGTGCGCGCCACCCATGGCACGATCACCAGCGCCATCATCACGAACGGCAGAAACCAAAGATGCACCCATGACCCCAACATCAGGCTGAATGGGTCCGACAGCAATGGCACCGACCACGGATCATCCGCCATGTAGTATTGCAGCGCCTTGTAAAACACACACCATGCCAGCCACGGGATCAGGATGCGCTGCGCCCGCGCCGCCCAAAAACCCGAGGCCTGCCCGCGCGCTGCCGACCTGTCATATGAACCAAGCGCAAAATAGCTGGTCAGGATCAGAAAAAGTGCCAGCGACAGATAGCCGACATCAGCAAACGGGGCGCGCGCATGGTCCCAGACAATACCAAGCGCGGCCAGAAACCGCGCCAGATCAATCGCCCGCCTGTAGTCTTTGTCTGCCGTCCCTGCCGCCACGCCATCACCCGAAATTTCCACCCCCCAATGCCTTACGACGTCGCGGTTGCACAGATGGATAAATGGTCAGGATGGCATTTTCTGGGCCAAAGTCACCCCGACAGCGCCCCGCCACCCCTTTTCCCGTGGCGCACAATCGGGCATAGCTGCGGCCAGACAACCGCAAAGGTGCCCCATGCATGACATCCGCCTGATCCGCGAAAACCCCGCCGCTTTTGACGAAGCCATGTCGCGTCGCGGTCTGAGCGGCCTGTCGGAACAGGTGCTGGCGATTGATAACGCCCGCCGCGCCGCCATTCTCGCTGCCGAAACCGCCCAAGCCGCGCAGAACACCGCGTCCAAAGATGTGGGCGCGGCCAAAGCCGCCGGAAACACGGCGGAATTTGAACGCCTGCGCGCCCTTGTGGCCGAGAAAAAAGCCGAAATTGCCCGACTGAACGACGAGGCCGCCGTTGAAGACAACCGCCTGCGTGACCTTCTCCTCACGCTTCCCAACCTGCCGCTTGACGAGGTGCCATCCGGCACGGATGAGGCGGACAATGTCGAATTGCGCCGCTGGGGCACGCCGCCGAACCTTGACTTCGATCCCAAGGAACACTTTGAAATCAAGGCGATGGAAGGCCTTCTTGATTTCGCGACCGCCGCGAAACTCTCCGGCTCCCGCTTTGTGATCCTGCAAGGGGCTGCGATCCGCCTGCACCGCGCGTTGTCGCAATTCATGCTCGATACCCACATCACCGACCATGGACTGACCGAAACCTGGACCCCCGTTCTGGTCAAGGAAGACGCGATGTATGGCACCAACCAACTGCCTAAATTCGCCGAAGACAGCTATCAGACCACGAACGGCTGGTGGCTGATCCCCACGTCTGAAGTGACCCTGACAAACATGGTCGCGGGCGAAATCCTTGATGAAAATCAACTCCCCATCCGGCGGTGCGCCCATACCCAATGCTTCCGCTCCGAGGCAGGCTCAGCGGGCAAGGATACCTCCGGCATGCTGCGCCAACACCAGTTTGAAAAGGTGGAGATGGTGTCGATCACCACGCCGGATCAAAGCCTGGCCGAACATGAACGCATGACCAACTGCGCCGAGAATATCCTGCAGAAACTTGGACTTCCCTACCGTATCGTCGTGCTTTGCACCGGTGATATGGGCTTTGGCGCGACCAAGACCCACGATCTTGAGGTCTGGCTGCCCGGCCAGAACACCTACCGCGAAATCAGCTCCGTCTCGGTCTGTGGCGCGTTTCAGGCCCGCCGCATGAACGCCCGCTTCCGCCCCGCAGCAGGGGGTAAACCCGATTATGTGCATACCCTGAACGGCTCAGGCCTTGCCGTCGGGCGCACCCTGATCGCTGTGCTGGAAAACGGCCAGCAAGCCGATGGCTCGGTCAGCCTGCCCCCCGTCCTGCATCCATACATGGGCGGTGCCACCCGCATCAATTCGGACGGTACGCTAGGCTGACCTCCCCATCCCCTGATGTGGCCGTGCAACACATATTGCACGGCCAACCCCTGCCGCTTGACCAAAAGTCCCGCAAGGTGAATACCTTGTGATCAAGCGGCAAGCGTCAAGCTGCCATAAAAGACTTCCGAGCAGCGGCCCGTGACGCAGGGCCACAGGACATGATATCCGCATGGTGCGCACCGTTTCGGTCACCTATGCCACAGCGCCCACATTGCGGGGCGATCGTCCCCTCATGGCCGATGTGACCCTGCCCGATGGTGCGCCCTGCGATCTGCTGGTCTGGATGCATTCGGGCGGTTTCCGCACCGGATCGCGCCAGCACCGCAACCACGCCGTGATTGGCCGCCGGTTCGCCCTGCACGGCATCGCCACCGCCTTTATCGACTACCGACTGGCCCGCCCGCCAGCGCTGCTGCGACCTGCGACAGTCGCCATGCTGCCTGCCCTGCAGGCCGACGCCATTGCCGCGGACGAGGATATGCATGAAAGTTTCTTTGGCCCCCGCCCGCTCGCCGTTGTCGAAGATGCCTGCGCCTTCCTTGGCTTTGCACAAGACCACGCCGCGGCGTGGAACCTGTCGGGCACGTTCCTTCTGGGCGGCAGTTCCGCCGGGGCGATTTCCGCGCTCAACACCCTGTGGCTGCCGCCGTTTCTGGGGCTCGAACGCCCTGCCATTGCCACGGTCTTTGCCTTTTCAGGCGGCTTTGCCTATCCATCGTTTCGCCATGCCACCGGCGCACGCATCTATGCCATGCACAACCCCGAAGATGCCCGCGTGCCAGTCTCGTCAATCCGCCGCCTTGTCGCCCGCACCACAAATACCGATGACCCCGTGACCCTGATCGAAGACAACCACAATTCCCACGGTGATTTCTGCATCACGCCGCAAGAACCCGTACGCAGTGCCATCGCCCGGATCGCCGCCTTCCACCGCGCCGCACCCGCCATGCCACGCGCCGCATCCAGACTGGAGATGACGACATGACGCTCGATTATGCCGAAGTCATTGAAACCAACGGCATCAAGGTGCCCTTCGTGCCCGCCATCATCACGCCCAACATCGAACGCCCGATGCGCAACAACCGCTATGAAGGTGGCGAGGCGGCGGCGCTGCGGCGCATCCTGCGCCCCGGTGACCGGGTGTTGGAACTGGGCGCAGGGATCGGCCTGTTGTCCACCCTTTCTGGCATGATTGCTGGCGTCGAACGCATCGTTGCGGTCGAGGCGAACCCAGACCTGATCCCCTTGATCCATGAAACGCACCGCCTCAACGGCGTCACAACTGTTGATCTGCGCAACGGGATCGCGGCAGCCAAGGATGGCCAGGATGTGCCGTTCTACGTGCGTGGTGATTTCTGGTCATCCTCGATGGAACCCACGTCGCGCCCCTACGTGCGCGAAGTGGCCTTGCCCTGCTTTGGCATCACCACATTGATGGACGATCTGCGCCCCACCGTCATCGTTTGCGACATCGAAGGCGGCGAATCTGGCCTGTTTGATGCGGTCGACATGTCGTCTGTCCGCGCCGTGGTGATGGAGTTGCACCCCAAGGTTTATGGCATTCCCGAACGTGATCGCATTCTGGCCACGCTGGCGGCGAAAGGCCTGCATCTCGCCGAAAGCAATGCACCCGACAGTTCGGTGCAACTGATGGAACGGCGGGCCACGCCGCCCCGCGCCCCGGCAGCCTTTCTGCCGCCACGTCCCTTCCGGGCATGGCCTGCCGCCGACCCACGGGTCTGCGTCGCCACCTGTATGAAGGACGAAGGCCCTTTCATCCTCGAATGGGTTGCATGGAACCACGCCATCGGCATCCGCGATCTTGTGGTTTTCACCAATGACTGCACCGACGGCACCGACCGCATTCTTGACCGCCTGTCAGACATGGGTCTGGTCACCCATCTGCCCAATCCGGCCCTGGGGACCGGCGACACGTTCTTTCAACCCGCCGCGCTGAACTATGCCCATCATCTGCGGCAAATGCGCGAGGCGGATTATTTTCTGTCCATCGACGTCGATGAATTCGTCAATATCCGCACCGGACAAGGCACGATAACCGATCTGATTGCGGCGGCGGGCTATTTCGACGTGCTGTCGATGTCCGAACTGAACCACGGTGCCAACCAGACTGAACATTTCACCCCCGGCTGGTTGAAGGATCAGTTTCCCCTGCATCAGACCGAACGCCCCGGCCACTATCGCGCCCGGCGCGGGGTCAAAAGCCTTGTGCGCCTGTCTGAAAAGGTGGAACGCCTGCGCAATCACCGCCCCGACATGGCCGATGCCGGCAGCCCTGTCATCTGGCTCGATGGTTCGGGTCGCCCACAAACCACCCTGCACGCAGACCGTGGCGAAAATGGTCTCGACAGCCGCGGCACCTATAATCTTGTCAGCCTTGATCACTTCCCCCTGCGCGCGCTTGACAGTTATCTCGTCAAGATGTTTCGCGGTGATGTCGTTGTGCAGGGCAAGCAGGTGTCGCAAACCTATTGGCGCACCCGAAACCAGAACGAGGTCGCGACCTCTGACTTTTCGCGCGCTGATGCGGCTGCCCGTGCGTTTCATCACGATCACTTTGAAAAGGATGCCCCTCTCATGGCCCTGCATCAGGCGGCCTGCGTCGCACATACCGCGCGTATCGCGGCGCTACGGACTGACCCGGCCTTTGCCGCGCGCCGCGCATGGGCTCTGCGTGACGCATGGTAGCGCGCGCCGTCATCCTGCTGCTGGCGACCATCGCGTTCGGTCTGGCACCCTTGGTCACCACGCCGTTTCGCGGCTATGCCCCCGGCCTGTTTCCCGTGCTGATCGACCGCCCGTCAATTCAGCCCGCTGGCTATGCCTTTTCCATCTGGGCGCTGATCTATCTGGGGCTGATTGGCCACGCGCTGTTTGGCCTGATCTTTCGCCGCATTGATCCTGACTGGGATCGGGGGCGCATGGCCCTTGCCACGTCCATCGTGATCGGCGCGTTCTGGCTGGCAATTGCTGCGGCCTATCCGATTACAGCAACCAACGGCATATACGCGATGCTGGCCCTTGCCCTGATTGCCCTGTTTCAGGCAAATCCCGATCGTGACCCGTGGCTGCTGACCACGCCCGTTGCGATCTATGCGGGGTGGCTGACAGCGGCGGCCAACGTGTCACTTGGTGTCGTTGTAGCGGGCTATGGATTGTTGACCGATACAGAAAGCGCCGCCGCCATGTTGGCCTTGACGCTGGCAATCGCGGTGATCGTGCAGTTGCGTCGGCCCCGCGCACCCGAATACGGCCTGACGATCATCTGGGCGCTGATTGCGATAGCATGGGTCAACTGGCAGCCAAACTTTACCGTGTCCCTGCTGGCCCTTGGCGGGATCGTGATCCTGATCCTGACCATTCTGGGCGCACGCCACCAGATGAAAATCTCGGGCAGCGCAACCTGACATTCCGGCGCGGCTCGATCACGAAATGTTTCAGACCCGTTAACTATTACGGGCCTGAAAAAAGCTACATGTATGTTTTATATATATAATTCTGAAAATTGACAGCCGTCAATTTCCGGGTCAACCCTTGGGTTTGATCCCGTTGTCGATGTGCTTGCGCAACCGGCTTGGGGTGTGAAACTTCTGGTTCTTGAACGGGTTCCGGTCGCCCTGTCCGCGGAACGTCAACCGGATCGGCGTGCCCGGCATCTCGAAATGCTCACGCAATCCGTTCACAAGATAGCGGCGATAGCTGTCAGGCATCAGATCAGGATGGCTGCACATCGCGATGAACCCCGGTGGCCGCGTCTTGACCTGCGTCATGTAGCGCAGCTTGATCCGGTGTCCGCCCGGTGCCGGCGGCGGATGCGCCTCGGTCATCGCCCCCAGCCAAGTGTTCAGCCGCGCCGTTGGGATGCGCCGGTTCCACACATCATGCGCCCGCCGGATCGCATCGTGCAGCCGGTCCAGCCCCCTGCCCGTCTTGGCCGAAACGGTGACCAACGGCGCACCACGCAACTGCGGCAGCATCCGTTCGAACATCTCTTTCAGTTCGGCCAGCTTTTCCTGCTTTTCGTCCTCAAGGTCCCATTTGTTGACCGCGATCACGATGGCCCGGCCCTCGGTTTCTGCGAAATCGGCGATGCGCAAGTCCTGCACCTCGAACGGAATCTCCACGTCCAGCAGCACCACGACCACCTCGGCAAACCGTACCGCCCGAATACCATCGGCAACCGACAGCTTTTCCAGCTTTTCCGAAATCCGCGCCCGCCTGCGCATCCCCGCCGTGTCAAAAATCCGGATCGGCGTGCCCTGCCAATCGGCCCGCACCGAAATCGCATCCCGCGTTATCCCCGGCTCCGGGCCCGTCAAAAGTCGTTCGTCACCCAGAATCTTGTTGATCAATGTCGATTTGCCCGCATTGGGTCGCCCGATCACCGCAATCTGCAGTGGTTTTTTCACCGTCGGCCAATGCGCCTCAGGGTCCGCTTCATCTTCGCTGCCCTCTGGCACGTCGATGTCGACCTCGGGCGCATCGGCCTCGCTGCGTTCGGCAAAGGCATCCGCCAAAGGCCGCAGCAATGTGTAAAGATCATCAAGCCCCTCGCCATGCTCTGCCGACAGCCGCACAGGCTCTCCCAGACCCAGTGACCACGCATCCAGCGCACCCGCATCGCCAGCACTGCCTTCGGATTTGTTCACGCCAAGAATGACCTTTGCACCCTTCTTGCGCAGGATGTCGGCAAAAATCTCGTCGTTCGCGGTGACCCCGGCCCGCCCGTCAATCAGAAACAGACTGATGTCAGCCATCCCAACGGCGCGTTCAGTCAATCGCCGCATCCGGCCCTGAAGGCTGTCATCCGTGACATTCTCGAGCCCCGCCGTATCAATCACCGTAAAGCGTAGATCGAAAAGCCGTGCATCACCCTCACGCAAATCGCGCGTCACGCCGGGTTGATCATCCACCAGCGCCAATTTGCGCCCGACAAGGCGGTTGAACAGCGTGGATTTGCCGACATTCGGGCGGCCGACGATGGCAAGGGTAAAGCTCATGTGTTTTTGCGTCCAACAGTGAAGCCCGTGGCCTTACACCGCCTGCGCGTCAGCGGAAAGCCAGAAGTTGCCCGTTCTTCGTGACAACATACAGAACCCCGCCCGCAAGTGCCGGCTGGCTCGCTGCACCGCCCGGCAAGGCAACAACGCCAAGCGATGCCCCATTGGTCGGATCAAAGAACCGCAAGGCCCCGTCACCCGATGCCACCACAAGCCGCCCACCCGCCAGAACCGGGCCGTAGTGCGGCACAATGGCTTCACGCTTGCGCACCTTTTCAGCCTCGAAGTACGGCATCTGCGCCGTCCAGATCGTGGCCCCGGTTGCCTGATCCAGCCGCACCAGCAGGCCCTCGTCATTCACCATGAACACCGACCCGCCCGTCACCAGCAATGGCCCGACCGCGCCCTCGTTTGCCGCCCAGACCTGCGTGCCCCCGGACGTTGACAGTGCGAGCGTGCGCCCCGCCGACGTGCCAACGTAGATTGTGCCACCGACGATCACCGGGTCGCCCGTCACATCGCCCAAGGCGGCATAGGCCCGGCCCAGCCGCTGGCCCGCAACAGGTGCGCTCCAGACTTGGGTGCCGCCTGCCTTCAGAACCGATGTCAACACACCGCTGGCGAACGGAAAGACGACCGCGCGGTCATCAACGCCCGGCGCGGCCGCACTCAGTGCCCCCACGGCCGAGGGCAGACCCGCCACCGTCCAGTTAACGGTGCCATCGGCAGCCGCAATCGACCACGACGATCCGTCACGCCCGGCAACAAAAACATCCGTGCCATCTGTGGCCGGTGCACCCGTGAAAGACACATCCAACCGCTGTCGCCACGCAACGGCGCCGGTTGCCGGGTCAAAGGCCACGACCTCGCCGTAAGGGGTGGTCGCAAACAAGCGGCCCGCACCATAGGCCAGACCGCCGCCCGAAATGTCGCCACCCCGGTCGAAACCGGCCATCAGGTCGAATGCCCAGATACGGCCGCCATTGGTTGCTGTCGCGACCAATTGCGATGCTGCGTCAATCGTGAAAACCCGTCCATCTGCAACCACGGGGGATGCCGAAATCCGGGCGCGGCGGCTGTTGCCAGCGCCGATATTCGCCGCGAAGATTAGCTGCGGATTGGCCGAAAAACTGCCATGCGGCTGCTGGTGCCGCTCCGTTGCGCCCCGGTGCGTCCAATCCGCATTGGCGCTGGCCCCCGGCAGGGAAATCGGCACGGACTGGCTTTCCGGGCGATCCGCAGGTGCCACAGGCGCGGGCTCGCCCTCCACCGGCAGCGATGCTGCAAGATCGGCGCGCACGGGAAACCGTTCGCCCTGCAGGATGACCTCTTTTTCGGCACAAGCCGCAAGCGTCAGGATCAGGGCAAGGCCTGTCAGTTGAACCTTCACGGCTATTACCCCCACCCGTGTCACTCCCACCGGCATCACCCTTGTGAACTTGCTTCAGGCAGCGCACCACCCAAGGCCACGATCATCTGTTCCGCACGACGACGCAACCCCGTGCTTGCATCCTGGTCCTGCAAAAGTGCGGTCAGTGCCGTGATCGCGTCATCTGTCTTGCCTTCTTCGATCAGAAGGATGGCCAGTTGCTCCAACGCCAGCGCCCGGTAGGGCCGCCCTGCCACTGCGATCCCGTCAAGCGCCGCGCGGCGCTCGGTCAGGGGCATGTCAGTCCCAGCCACAATCACCCGGCGCAGCACTGCAAGGTCGCGGTAGATTGGCGCAAGCTGGGCATTTTCGGCCACACTATTCAGCGCTGCCAGCGTTCCCGCCCGGTCACTTTCTGGGTCGGTCGACAACATCAGGCCCAATAGCCCCGCCTGCTCGTCCGTCGTGGGAACGTCTTTCAATGCAGCGATCCGCTCCTCGGCAGCGCCAAGGTCAAGCGCGTCCGTGACGGCATCACCAAACGCTTGCGCCCGGTTTTCAGTCTGGGTCTGTTGCCACTGGGTCCAGGCAGTGCCGCCGACAATGCCCAGTACAGCCACAACACCGATCCATCCATATTTGCGGAACATCGCAAAAAGTTTGTCGCGGCGGACCTCTTCGGTCACCTCATCGATGAAACTTTCGTTATTGCTCACCAAGCATCTCCATGCAGTTGCCCTGTCTTACACGCTTGGCCAAGGTTTTGCCAAGGGCCGCTGCCAACAGACTGCGTCTACAGCAAACTTGCAGGCGCAAATCTTGCATTTTCAGCGTCGACTGCATCCATTCCTTTTCCGTCCCGCGATGGATCGTCTCCCGTCGGGTCGTCATCATCCTGCGTTTGGCGGGCCCACATCGCGGCATAGCGGCCGCCATTGGCGATCAACGCATCATGCCGCCCTTCCTCGATGACAAAGCCATCTTCCAACACGACAATGCGGTCGGAGTTTGCAATCGTCGACAGTCGATGCGCAATCGTGATGACGGTGCGCCCTTGGCCCATATCGCGCAGGCTGTCCTGAATACTGGCTTCAGTCTGGCTGTCCAGCGCGCTTGTCGCCTCGTCCAGAAGCAGGATCGCGGGGTCTTTCAATAAAGTGCGCGCGATCCCCACGCGTTGCTTTTCACCGCCCGAAAGCTTCAATCCACGCTCACCCACAGTGGTGTCATACCCATCGGGTAGACGCATGATGAAGTCGTGGATGCGCGCCGCGCGCGCCGCGCCTTCAACTTCTGCCTGCGTGGCCCCGTCTTTGCCATAAGCGATATTGTAGCGGATCGTGTCGTTGAACAGCACCGTATCCTGCGGCACCACACCGATGGCTGCATGCAGGCTTTCTTGGGTGACATCGCGAATGTCTTGCCCGTCAATCAGCACCGTGCCGCCGGTTACATCGTAAAAGCGGAACAACAGTCGCCCGATCGTCGACTTGCCAGATCCCGAAGGGCCCACCAGCGCTACCTTTTCCCCTGCCCCGACCTTGATCGTGACGCCCTTCAGGATCACGCGTTCCGGTTCATAGGCAAAAGTAACGGCATCAAACGCAACGGCTCCGCCGCCAATACGCAATGCGGGGGCACCTGGCCTGTCCAAGACTTCGGCGGGTTGGCCCAACAGGCCGAACATCTCGCCCATATCGACAAGCGCCTGCCGGATTTCGCGGTAGACCGTACCCAGAAAACCCAGCGGCAGCGTGATCTGGATCATGTACGCATTGACCATAACAAAATCGCCGACCGTCAGCACCCCGCGTTGCACACCAATTGCTGCCATGACCATCACAACTACAAGCCCTGTCGTGATGATGAAGGATTGCCCCATGTTCAGGAAAGAAAGGCTTAGCCCGGTCTTGACCGCCGCAACCTCATACCGCGCCATAGCGCTGTCGTAACGTGCGGCCTCGCGTCCTTCTGCGCCAAAATACTTGACCGTCTCAAAATTCAGAAGACTGTCGATCGCCTTCTGGTTGGCGTCTGTGTCCTGATCATTCATCTCACGCCGGATTTTCACCCGCCATTCGGTCACACGAAAGGTAAATGTCACATAAAGCACGATTGTTACCATCACGACGACTGAATAAATCCAGCCGAACAGCACGGCGAAGATCACCGTGACCATCGTCAACTCAACAATCAAAGGGCCGATGGAAAACAGCAAGAACCGCAAAAGGAAATCGACGCCCTTCACGCCGCGTTCGATAATCCGGCTGAGCCCTCCGGTCTTGCGCGTGATGTGATAGCGCATCGACAGTCGGTGAATGTGAGTAAACGTCTCAAGTGCCAGCCGACGCAAAGCCCGCTGACCAACGCGCACGAAAACCGCATCGCGGGCTTCATTGAACAGGACCACGCCGATCCGCGCGACGCCGTATGCGACTGTCAGCCCTACTGCTGTCAGCATCATTGCCATTGCTACAGTCGGTTCCTTGCCGCCAAGCGCATCGACTGCCAGCTTGTAGATGTAGGGCGTTGTGACCGACACGATCTTGCCGCATGCCAGCAGAACCAGCGCAATCACGACGCGCCGCTTGATCCATGCCTGCCCGTCCGGCCACAGGTAAGGCCCGACGCGGCGCACAGTGTGCCACGATGTTGCAGAGTTCGAACGGGATTTAACAGTCATCATTTGCCTCATGGCAAACGCAGGGCCAAGGCGGTTGCTCGTGGCATGCGTTTCGGCTAGGGTCATTTCAACAATTCTTGAGTAGTTGAAGGATGGACCAGAGTAAAGCCCTTGCCGCCCTGCAGGCACTTGCCAATGCCCAGCGTCTGATGCTGGTGCGTCACTTGATGCCCGCCGGGGATCGGGGCTTTCCGGCAGGCCAGATCGCGCAGGCGCTTGGCCTGTCTGCATCAGGGCTGTCATTCCACCTCGCCGCGATGACAGCATCCGGCCTCATTCGCGCGCGCCGCGAAGGACGCAACGTGTTTTATGCCGTTGATCGCGTAATGATCGGCGGTTTGCTGGGGCATTTGTTGAATGATTGCTGTCTAGGTGACAGCACGGTGCGCAACTGCTGTGCCACGCACCGGGAGTTGGTTGTTCCTTACGGCCCCGAAGACGCGGTCATTCCTGCGGCAACGTGAACACCTGCCCTGGATAGATCAGGTCTGGATCCTTGATGCTGTCGCGATTTGCCTCGAACACTTGGACATACATCGTGCCTTCGCCGAACTGTTCTGTTGCAATTCCCCAGAGCGTAAAGCCCGGCTGCACCGTTACAGTGACGGCAGCTTTCACGGAGTTGCCCGCAACGGGGATGGCGACGACACCGGCCGCAGGATTGGCCGTGGCAACATCGTCCGTGAGAGCAGGCGCAGCAGGCTCCTCCACCAAGGCCAGATCCGGCGTTGTTGCAGCCAGTTCAGGCGCGGACGCATCGGGGACGGATTTCGCCACATCATCCGGCAGGTTTGCAACGTCTGACGGCGCAGGCAAGACCGGGTCTGATACAGTCTCGGGTTCAGTTGATGCAAAAGGCTCTGGAGATGGCGAGGATGCCTCGGGTGGTGACGGCGGCAAAGGTTGCGGCGCATTGCTCGCTGCGGCCAAGGCTTGCAGCGTTTCGCGCTTGAATGGGGTTTCGAACCGGGCAGCGACATTGCCTTCGGCAGAAATCTGGTCAATGCGCAGCGTGTAGATGCCGGGTACCGTTTCCGGCAAGGTCACTGCCCATTTGCCATCTGCGCCAACAGCCGCATCCATCACTGGAGCATTGTCGAGATAGATGCGCAGGTCGGCATCGCCTTGCCCTCGCCCCGACAATTGCACCGCGCCATCCGGTGCATAGGCAATTGTATCGAGTATGACAGAAACCGTTTCACCAACCACAACCGGGGATGTTCCCTGAACAACCTCCACACCTTCATCCGACAGCACGATTGCTGCTGGCGGCGCGGGTTGTGCAGTGGCCGTCTCTGGCACGCTGGCCGCAATTGGGGCCACAGCCACCGTGTTGCTTGCCGCAATTTCAGTGCCATCCGCAAGGATTGCAACCATGTGCAACAGACGAGGCGCGGGATTTGGTGGTATGGTGAATTGTGCGACAAAGGCCCCGTCCCTCCCCGCCTGCACTCGCACTTCTTCCACACCATCCAGCCGCAATGAGACCCGCGCATCCGCTGGCGCCGTTCCCGCAACAAGGGCAGTCCCATCGCCTTCGATTCGCACAACATCAAATGTAGGCGCTGCTGGGGTAGGTGGTTGATCAACAGGCGGGACTGCAGCTGGCGATTTAACCGCAACGCTTTCGGTAGTGTCCAGCGGCGGCGCAGAAGGTGCAGCAGCAGCGGGCGTATCCGGTTCGGTTGCGGCTGGCTCGGGTGCGATCTGGTCTGGTGCGGTAACTTCGATTGCGACAGGTTCAGGGGCAGATGTCGCAACGCCTGATGCGATGTCTGCAGCCGGCGGAACCTGACTTCGTTGCCAGATCACATAACTGCCGATTCCGGCCGCGACGACCAATCCCAGCAATGCCACCCGCATGCCGCTCACCGTACCGTCTGCCATGACTATTCCCCAACCCTGCGCCGCAGCCGTTACCCAACTGTTCGGCGACCTTGTTCTTCACCACAAAAGGCCGATATGACCCGTTGACGCAACTTTTTTCAGACGAGTTCCGCAACCATGATCACCCAGCAATCCGTTTGTGTCTTTTGCGGATCACGCCCCGGCAACGATCCCGCATTTGTTATCGCCGCGCAACAAACTGGACGGATGCTTGCCACGCGTGACTGGCGCTTGGTCTACGGCGCAGGCGACGTTGGCCTGATGGGCGAAGTTGCGCGCGCGGCCCAGGCGGCAGGCGGGCGCACTTTTGGCGTGATCCCAATTCACCTGCTGGGAAGAGAGGTCGGCAAGCGCGACCTGTCGACCTTCGTCATCACCGAGGACATGCACGAGCGGAAAAAAGTAATGTTCATGAACTGTGATGCGATCGTCGTGTTGCCCGGAGGGGCTGGATCACTTGATGAATTTTTCGAAGTTGTCACATGGGCGCAGATCGGGCTGCACCGCAAACCGATTTTTCTGGTCAATATCGCGGGATACTGGAAACCATTACTTGATCTGATTGACCACATGATCGCCAATGGGTTTGCCGATCCGTCGCTGCGAAGTCTTTTCCGCAGCGTGTCCGACATCAATTCGTTGGAAGGCACCTTGGATGAGGTTTTTAGCAACTGATCAGGGTGTGATCTCAACTGGCACGGGGATGCGTTCAACCCTGTATCGGGCCTACCGAAACATGCGACCATGCCTGTCTCACCCGGCAATCGAAACGTGCCGACGGCCAGAAATGCTCCTCCGGTATCAATCAGTTGCATCCGCGATCAACGCCTGCACCGACTTGGGCAAGTCAATCACCGCGCGATCGGAGAAATGCATGGTGCCTCACAGATGTGAAACACGGACCTCCGGCGTGGTGATCTGCCACAAACGTCCGCGGCCGTTTACGATCTTTTCACCTTTCACGGACAGATCGACCAGCGCTGCTGAAGAGATCACAGTCGGGTCAATGACAACCTTTGAAACAGCACATGCTTCCGCAGTGAACCAATCCTGTGCGGTCGCGGGACAAGTAAACATCTTAATCGCCGCAAAAATAAACCCGCCAGCCCAAAGGCTGGCGGGTCGATCAGAAATTTTCTTGGCCGATGTCACATGCGGGCCGCGACGGCTTCCCAGTTGACCAATTTGTCGAGAAAGTTGGTCAGATAGGCCGGGCGCTTGTTGCGAAAGTCGATGTAATAGGAATGTTCCCAAACATCACAGCCCAGCAGCGCTGTTTGTCCGAAACACAGTGGATTTACCCCATTTTCTGTTTTGGTCACCTTAAGAGCGCCACCTGCATCGCGCACCAACCAAGCCCAACCTGACCCAAATTGCCCAGCACCTGCTGCAGAGAAATCTTCCTTGAACTTCGCAACAGACCCAAAGCTTTCAATCAGCGCCTTTTCGAGTGCGCCCGGCATTTTCTTGTCGTCCCCCGGCCCCATCACTTCCCAAAACAGTGCATGGTTCCAATGCTGGCTGGCATTGTTGAAAATGCCGTTCTGCGCGACGGCGGTCTTGTTGTAGGTACCCACAACGATGTCTTCTACAGACTTCTGTTCCCATTCAGTGCCAGCTATCAACTTGTTGCCATTGTCGACATAGGCTTTGTGATGGATGTCGTGATGATACTCGAATGTCTCTTTGGACATCCCCAGCCCTGCAAGCGCATCGTGGGCGTAGGGCAGATCAGGAAGGGTAAAGGCCATGACAGGCTCCTTTTGATTGCGGGTATGTTGGAGTGCAAACTGTGGATCGACCACGCAGAGGTCAACCCCTTGTTTCAGGGAACGGCGCAAAGGGCAAAAAGTTCCACTATTGGACCGTGCAAGTGCCTTGGCTGTTGAACCGGTTGTCATACGCTGGCGGCTGCGCTGTGATGTGGATGCCATTGTCGGCTTTGTTGATCGTCGCCCGAAACAAAAGCGTGGGGATATTGCGATACTCGGTGTTGTTCGACGAATTGATCCGCCACTTGATGGTATACCTGTTCGCCGTTTCCCTTGCGATCTCTGCCACAATTGGACCGCCGGTCGTGCCTGCGATCAGCCGGTCGTTGACGATTGCGGTTCCCGCCGCCGAGTTGATGCTGAACACGAACTGGTTTGAAATCGCACTGACGCCAAGTTCGGTATTCATGTTGCACACAAGGATCTGCTGGCCTTGTGCCGCGCCAAGCGACCCTACCAACACCGCCACCGCCATTCTAAACACATCACACCCTTGAATTCATTCGCTCTTGGCTGAACGTATCGAATTGTCCCAATCCGTCAATGCGACCTATTCAGCGCAGACCGAGCCCGGAATTCGGCTGCGCGCTATGGGTCAGCAACCCCATGACATAGTCCGCAACAGAGCGGAAACACACAAGTGTAAAGCCGTTGTCCTGTGCCCAAAACGCCGCCGCGACCTGCGCTGCCCGGCTGCGTCGCAATTCGCCCGGCTCAAGCCGCGCCACATCGGCGGGGGTCAGCTTCATCAGCACCTCAACCGCGTCGGGGCCTTCAATGCGGAACACGGCGCGCGCATCGGAAACATCCACCGCGAGATGATGTTCATCCGCCAACACCTTGGCGATCTTTGATAAAGTGATCGCCACCTGTGCATAAGGCAGCACCAGCAACACCTCATCCGGGGCCATCCAACCGGCGGCAAATGCCCCGTCATGAACGATCCGCCCCATGCCCGGCATCGCCACGCCCACGGCGGTCTTGATCGCCTTGGGCAGAGCTTTCACATCATGCTTGCACCGCAGGCTTATCATCCCCAAAGGACCGACTTCGCGAACCTGCGCAAAGCCGTCAAAGGCCGCGCCGCCAAGTGCACTGACAGGATCAGACATTCTGCTTGGCCCCTTCCTTGTCGTAGAACACCGCATCAACGATCCGCGCCGCAACTGTACCGCCCGCGACAGTGTTGAAATGCACCGTCTCGCCCATCCGTTCCGGGCCGCGATGCAACAGTCCCATGGCAATGCCCCGCTTTAACGTCGGGCTGTAATAGGTTGATGTCACGCGTCCTTGCGTATTGCGCTGCCCATTCGCGTTCACGCCCTCAGCCACGACATAGGCCCCATCCGGGATCACTGAACCGTCAAGCGTTTCCAGGCCGACCAGACGCCAGCGATCAGCGCTAGCCAGATAATTTCGTTCCTGCCCGCGCTTGCCCAGATAATCAGACTTTTTCTTGGAAATCGCCCAACCCAGGCCCAGGTCTTGCGGGATGACGGTGCCATCAGTTTCATCGCCGATCATGATGAACCCCTTTTCCGCCCGCATGATATGAAGGGCTTCTGTGCCGTACGGCATTGCCCCGAACGCCGCGCCCTCGCGCATCAGCACATCCCAGAACGCGGCACCATGGCTTGCAGGCACGGCGATTTCATAACTCAACTCGCCTGAAAAACTGATCCGATAGGCTCGCACCGGAAATCCGCCCAGCGTGCCATCTGCAAAGCCCATGAACGGCAGCGCTTCGGCTGATACATCCATCCCGCCCAATGTTTCCAGTAACTTGCGCGCATGCGGCCCAACAACCGCAACCTGCGCATACTGCTCAGTCACATTCGCGGTATAGACCTGCCAGTCCCACCATTCGCACTGGAGCCAGTCTTCCATCCAACCATGGATGCGGTCCGCCCCGCCCGAAGTGGTATGGCACAGCCAGGTATCTTCCGAAATGCGTGCGACTACGCCGTCATCCGACAGGAAACCCTGTTCGTTGCACATCAGCCCGTACCGGCATTTACCCACAGGCAGCGTGCTCATCACCCCGGTGTAGAGCATATCGAGGAAACGCCCCGCATCCGGCCCCTTGACGATGATCTTGCCCAGCGTGCTTGCGTCCAGCAAACCCAGATTGTTGCGTGTATTCAACACTTCACGCGCCACAGCTGTAGCGTGATCCTCCCCCTCGCGCGGAAAACAGTAGGGCCTGCGCCAAAGACCGACGGGTTCGAAATAGGCCCCTGCAGCCTCGTGGGCGGCATGCATGGGAGTTTTTCGAAGCGGTTGGAAGATTTCGCCGCGTGCCTCGCCCGCCAGCGTCCCAAGGGTCACAGGCGTGTAGGGTGGGCGGAATGTCGTGGTACCAACCTGCGGAATATCTTCATTCAACGCCTGCGAAAGAATTGCCAATCCATTGATATTGCTTAGCTTACCCTGATCAGTCGCCATCCCCAGCGTAGTATAACGTTTGGTATGTTCAACGCTTTCATACCCCTCGCGCGCGGCAAGTTGTACGTCCGAAACCTTCACATCGTTCTGATAGTCCAACCACATCTTTGATCGCAGCTTGATGCCCGCCCCCTGTGGCATGGCCCACACTGGCTCGATCCTCGTGTCCTCCAGATCGCCATTTGCAGCCCCCACGCAAGTCACCATGGCCGAACCGTCATGATTTACAGGTGGCTTTGCCGGATCGGGCCGGAACATCGCATGGTTGTCGTCCCAGATCAGCTTGCCGCCGCAGTGCGAATACAGATGGACCACAGGCGACCAACCACCCGACATCGCAACCGCATCACAGGCAATCTCTTCGATAAACGCGCCCTCGCCCGCTTGCATGCAGACTTGCACAGCCATCACCCGCTTGCCGCCCTTGACCCGCGCCACGGCCTTGCCCACCTCGACACGAATGCCCAGGGCGCGCGCCTTCGCGGGCAGATCGCCTGTCACCGACAGCCGCGCATCCAAAACCACAGGGACCGCCAAACCCGCCTCATGCAGTGCAATCGCTGTGCGATAGGCGTCGTCGTTGTTCGTGACCACCACCGTCCGGTCACCTGGTGACACGGCATGGTTCACCACATAATCGCGCACGGCAGACGCAAGCATCACGCCCGGTATATCATTGCCCGCAAAAGACAAAGGCCGCTCGATCGCTCCGGTTGCTGCAATGATCTGCCCTGCCCGAATGCGCCACAACCGCTGCTTTGGTCGTCCGTCACCAGGGGTATGGTCGGCCACCCGTTCATCGGCCAGCACATAACCGTGGTCGTAAACCCCTGCCGCCTTGCAGCGCAGGCGCAGTGTCACATTGTCCATCGCAGCCAGTTCGGCAACCATCGGTTCGATATCCGTGCCGTGGTCGACTGGTGCGCGCCCACCCCAGAACGGCGTTTGCTCTATCAACCAGACGCGCTTGCCGGCATGCGCTGCGTCCAAGGCCGCCTGCAAACCAGCGATCCCGCCGCCTACAATCAGCACATCACAATGCGCATAGGCTTGCTCATACCGATCGGCATCGCGGTCTTTCGGCGCGCGGCCAAGACCCGCCGATTGCCGGATCACCGGTTCGAACACGTGCTTCCAAAACGCGCGCGGGTGGATGAAAGTCTTGTAGTAAAACCCACCTGGCAGAAACCGCGCGAGCGTGTTGTTCACCACGCCCACATCGAATTCCAGGCTCGGCCAGTGGTTCTGGCTTGTCGCCTCCAGCCCGTCAAACAACTCTGTTACCGTCGCCCGCTGGTTCGGCTCCAGTCGGGCGCCAGACCCGAGGTTCACCAGCGCATTCGGCTCTTCCGGACCCGCCGCAACAATTCCGCGCGGTCGGTGATATTTGAACGACCGGCCCACCAGCATCTGGTCGTTGGCCAGCAATGCAGACGCGAGCGTATCGCCCTGATAGCCCCGCATCCGGCGGCCGTTGAAGGTAAACTCGGCGGCGGCAGAGCGGTCAATCAACCGCCCGCCTTTGGCAAGACGCGTGCTCATATGTATTCCCACCCCGGACGCCGGGCCTTGATCTTTGCGATGATATCTTCGGGCGGCGCGCTGACTTGCGCCGCATAAGTGCCAAACACCTCCAGCGTTGCGGTACAGCGGGCAGCAAGGAACCACTTCCCACAACCGTATGCATGCCGCCAGCGTTCGAAATGCACCCCCTTGGGGTTCTTGCGCGCGAACATGTAGGATTCGAATTCGGCGTCGGTGGAACCGGGCCCGATACCGTTTCAGATGCGCCTCATAGCCGGGGGCAAGCTCCGTCTCCTCGGCCATCACACCGCAATAGGGGCATTCAAGGGTTAGCATTCTCATCTCCTACTGTCATTTAAAAGGCGGTTACCGCGAAGGACCGCCGAACGGCAAAAATCAGAGCGGTTCGTGAGCACGAAGGAACTGCCCGACCTGCGGCAACGGGCAGCCATAGAATTGAGCCAACGATGCCAACGGAAGAATCGTGACAACACAGACCGAAAATGGCGCCACCCGTCCACTAGGCTGTTGCGTCCTTGGATTTCGTCGCAGAAGTGAAGCGTTCGTTCCCAGTTATGTGCAACCCCGTCAATGCGCCACCCCCGCCGCCACACTTTCGTCAATGAACTGCCCCTCGCGGAAGCGCCACATGTTGAACGCCTCGGCCAGCGGCCCCGGCTCGCCCTTGGCCATCAGTTCCGCCATCGCCCAGCCCGACCCCGGAATCGCCTTGAACCCCCCCGTGCCCCAGCCGCAGTTGATGAAGCAATTGCCCAACGGCGTCTTGGAGATGATGGGCGAGCGATCCCCCGTCATGTCCACGATCCCGCCCCATTGCCGCAGCATCTTCAGCCGTGACAGCATCGGGAACGTCTCGATCAACGCGCGCAGGGTTTCCTCGATATGGTGGAACGATCCGCGCTGCGTGAAATTGTTGAACCCGTCCGTGCCGCCGCCAATCACCATCTCTCCCTTGTCGGACTGCGACATATAGCCATGCACGGTGTTGGCCATCACCACCACATCCATGCAAGGCTTGATCGGCTCGGACACCAGCGCCTGCAAGGCCACAGCCTCTACCGGCAACCGGAACCCCGCCATATCCGCCACCTGGCCCGAATGCCCCGCCACCACGATGCCCATCTTCTTGCAACCGATGAAGCCCTTCGTCGTCTCCACCCCCGTGACCTGCCCGGCGTCACTGCGCACGCCCGTCACCTCGCACTGCTGGATGATATCCATCCCCATAGCCGAGCACGCCCGCGCATAGCCCCAGGCCACCGCATCATGCCGCCCCGTCCCGCCCCGCGCCTGCCACAAGGCCCCCAGAACCGGGTAACGCGGTCCGTCGATATTCAGGATCGGGCACAATTCCTTGACCCGTTGGGGCGTGATGAATTCCGTCACCACCCCCTGCAGCGCATTGGCATGGGCCGTGCGCAGATACCCCCGTACCTCGTGGTGCGTCTGCGCCAGCATCATCACGCCGCGCGGTGAAAACATCATGTTATAGTTGAAATCCTGGCTTAAGCGTCTCATACAGCGACCGCGATTTTTCATAGATCGCCGCTGACGGGTCCTGCAGATAGTTCGACCGGATGATGGTCGTATTCCGCCCGGTATTCCCACCACCCAGCCAGCCCTTTTCGATGACTGCCACATTCGTGATGCCAAAATTCTTGCCCAGATAATAGGCCGTGGCCAACCCGTGCCCGCCTGCCCCCACGATCACCACATCATAGGCGGCTTTCGGTTGTGCCTTGGCCCAGGCCCGGTCCCAGCCGGTATGGTGGCGCATCGCCTCACGCGCGATGGCAAAGACGGAATAGCGTTTCATGCGTCACCTTTGCCGCTGTTGTCGGCACGGGTATAGCCGCTGCACCCCCGCGTGCAATGAGACAAAAGTGACTTGTCGGTGTCCAATAGCGACTTGCGGCATCGCACAGCCTTTTGCCCCGGCGCGGAAAGGATTACATGGTCGGTGCAAGGTTGCGAGGGAAACGCATGGACGGCTGGCAATTCTGGGTGGCGGCGGGGGGGCTGGTGGTGTTGGCTGGAAGTATCCTGCTGCGTGCCCTGCGGCTCTATTCAGCACATCCACCTGCAATGCAGTCTGATTTGCAAATCTACCGCGACCAACTGGGCGAGATTGATCGCGACCTTGCCCGTGGCACCTTGCCGACGGATGAAGCGGAGCGGATGCGCATCGAGGTCTCACGCCGGATGCTGGAGGCCGACCGTCAGGCTGGGACGTCCGTGCCCGTCACATCCGCCGGAATTGCTCCCCTTGGTGTGCTGATCTGCACGGTCCTTTCAGCAGCGGTCGCAGGCTACCTCTGGTTGGGCGCGCCCGGCTATCCCGATGTGCCATTGGCATCCCGTATTGCCGATGCGGAAACCCGCCGCGCAAACCGACCTGATCAGGCCACTGCCGAAGGTCAGGCGCCCCTGCCAGCTCCTATTGCGCCAGATGCCGAATATGCATCACTTATCAACCGACTGCGTGACGCAGTGAAGGCAAACCCACGCGATGTGACGGGTCTTGAACTGCTGGCCACGAATGAAGCGGCCTTGGGTAATCTTCCCGCAGCCCGCGCCGCACAGCAGGCGTTGATTGACGCAAAGGGCGATGCGGTTGTTGCGCAAGATTATGCAAATCTGGCCGAGCTTTTGGTCGCAGCTGCGGGCGGTTACATATCACCCGAGGCAGAAGACATTTTGGAACAGGCCCTGCTGCGCGACCCTGAAAACCAGACCGCCCGATACTATGCAGGCCTGATGATGGCCCAGAACGGCCGCTATGACCTTGGGTTTCGTTTCTGGCGACCGCTGATCGACGGCCCCCATGATGCAGCATGGATGCCGGCCCTGCGCGCGCAGATCGGTGACATGGCATCCCGTGCCGGGGTGGAATTCACCTTGCCGCCCCCCAATAACATGACGCCCGCGGATATGGTTGCGCAGTTGTCGGACCGCCTTGCAAGCGAAGGGGGGCCACCCGAAGACTGGGCGCGCCTCATTACCTCATTGCGAGTGCTGGGCAATATTGAACAGGCGGATGCAATCCTGACCGAGGCACGTGTCGTTTTTGCGAGTAGCGCCGAAGCGCTCGCCGTGATCGAAGCTGCGGCCCAATGATCGTGCCAGACATCTTACAGTTTGCCGCGCTGCTAGCCCCAAACCGTGCCATCGCCGGGTTGGACTTGGGAACCAAAACCATCGGCATCGCGATTTCCGATTTGCGACGTGCGGTAGCCACACCTGTTGAAACACTGAAGCGGGTCAAATTCACGACCGATGCCGCACAGCTCCTCTCCTTGCTTGCGACGCGTGGGGCACATGGCATCGTGCTTGGCCTGCCGCTCAATATGGATGCTTCCGAAGGACCGCGGGCGCAAAGTACCCGGGCCTTTGCCCGCAATCTTGAACAACTGACTGACTTGCCCATCGCCTTTTGGGATGAACGCCTGTCCACCGTTGCGGCAGAAAGGGCACTGATCGCGGCGGATGCGTCACGAAAGCGTCGGAAAGAGGTGATCGACGCCGTAGCCGCAGGTTATATCTTGCAAGGTGCGCTTGACCGTTTGACCTATCTGGCGAGAAATTGATGAAGGACGACCAAATCTGGGCCCGCGACGAAATCCAGTCGCCCTGCGTCAAACTGTGCGTTGTTCACCCTGAGGCGCGCATCTGCATTGGATGCTTGCGCTCCATCGACGAAATCTCGTCCTGGTCACGCCTGACGCATGATGCGCGCGCGACCCTGATTGCAGAACTGCCATCGCGTGCTGCGCTCTTGACAAAACGCCGGGGTGGACGCGCGGCAAGACAAGGCTAATGCGGTCACATCACCAAACTCTGCCAAACGGGTTCGCACGTGACAGGCAAGGCAACACGGCAGTTACGAATCAGCAAGGCCAAAACTTTCGCTCCGCGTCAACGCTCATGCTTCCAGCTCGGCATCCCAATACAGAAAGTCCATCCAGCTGTCATGCAGATGGTTCGGTGGAAATCGTCGGCCATGCGCCTGCATCTGTTCCGCCGTGGGCGCATAGGGACGGCGGTTCAGGCTCATTCCTGCCTGTTTGAGCGACCGTGACCCCTTGCGCAGATTGCATGGCGAACATGCCGCCACCACGTTTTCCCATGACGTGAGACCACCCTTTGAACGGGGAACAACATGGTCAAACGTCAAATCACCCTTGGCGCTGCAATACTGACAGCAGAATGCATCGCGCAAAAACAGATTGAACCGCGTGAAGGCGACCTTCTTCTGCGGCTTTACATAGTCACGCAGCACGACAACAGAAGGGATCCTAATTTCCGAACGCTGGCTGCGCACCGTCTGGTCGTATTCAGCAACGATCTGCACCCGATCCAGAAATGCTGCCTTCACCGCTTCCTGCCACGGCCAAAGCGAAAGCGGGTAGTAAGACAATGGCCGATAATCCGCGTTCAACACCAACGCAGGATAGTGTTTCAGCGCGGCGGGATCGCGCACAAAATGGGTCCTGAAGTCACCGTCCATCGAACAAGGCCTTCCGTTCCGTCAATCAAGCGGCGCACCGGGGCACCACCTTATTACCTGCAGACTATATCTGGCGTCCCACAACTGGCAACCCCCCAGCAGCTTGGGTTTTGTCCTGTGGATAATCCGCGTCGGTAACGTCTGCATGACGTACATTGGCCAAACAAAAATCCCCCGACAGATAATCCGTCGAGGGATCTAACTTAGTTTCGACCGATTAGTGCGCAGCGTCTACCGCGCGTTTGGTCAGCACCCTGACGAGGTTCGCACGATATGCAGCCGTTCCATGCAAATCGGTGATCATATCCTGCGGCGACACCACCAAATCTGCGACTGCGGCGGCTGCAAAATTTGCACTCAACACGGCTTCTGCCTCTTTCCAGCGAAACACGCCGTTGTTTGATGCACCTGTTACGGCAACCCGAACCTCGTTTGCGAACTTCGCCACAAACACACCCGTCAACGCAAAGCGGCTCGCTGGTTGGTTGAACTTGACGTAGGCGGCCTTCTGCGGGACCGGGAAGGTGATCGAGGTGATGATCTCGGCCTCTTTCAAAGCCGTAGTAAACATGCCTTGGAAATAGTCATCTGCCCCGATTGAACGCAAGTTGGTGTGAACCGTCGCACCTGTTCCCAATACCGCAGCAGGATAGCAAGCCGCCGGATCATTGTTGGCAACCGATCCACCCATCGTGCCTCGGTTGCGTACTGCAGGATCACCAATACCATTCGCAAGATCAGCAAGCGCCGGAAAAGATTTGCGCGCTTCACTTGCGACAACGGCATGGGGCGTTGCCCCACCAATGGACAGTCCGCCATCGCCCATGCAGACGCCCTTCATCTCTGCGATCCCGGTCAGGCTGACCAGCACCGCCGGAGCCGCAAGGCGCGCCTTCATGGTTGGTAGCAACGTCTGCCCCCCAGAAAGTGCCTGCGCTCCGTCCCCCGCCATGGCGCGGGCTGCATCCGCGATAGTGGACGGTTTCACGAATTCGAAGTTGTGCATGATAACCCCCTACCCTTGCATTGCCGCCCAGACGCGCGAAGGCGACACGGGCATTTCCAGATGGGTCACGTGCTTGTGCCCACCACGTTGCAGCGCGTTGACCACCGCGTTGACCACCGCCGGCGGCGAGCCAATCGCCCCCGCCTCGCCGCAGCCCTTCACGCCCAACGGGTTGTGCGTGCAGGGAGTGTTGCAACTGTGGTCCACCGTGTAGAACGGCAGATCATCGGCGCGCGGCATCGCGTAATCCATGAAAGACCCCGACAAAAGCTGTCCGTTTTCATCGTAGGCCACGTTTTCCAGCAGCGCCTGCCCGATCCCCTGCGCGACCCCACCATGCACCTGCCCCGCCACGATCAACGGGTTGATCACATTGCCGAAGTCATCGGCGCAGGTGAACTTTTCGATGGTCACCTGCCCGGTATCGGGGTCCACCTCAACTTCGCAGGCATAAGCACCTGCAGGGTAAGTGAAGTTTGCCGGATCATAGAAGGCCGTTTCCTCCAGCCCCGGCTCCAACGACTCCAGCGGGTAGTTGTGCGGGACATAGGCAGAAAAAGCGATCTCGCCAAAGGTTTTGGATTTGTCGGTTCCCGCCACGCTGAACTTGCCGTCGGCGAACGTAATGTCGCCCTCGGCCGCCTCCAGCATGTGGGCCGCAATCTTCTTGCCCTTGGCGATGATCTTTTCGGTGGCCTTCACGATTGCCGTGCCGCAGACGGCCAGTGACCGCGATCCGTAAGACCCCATGCCGAAAGGGATTTTCGATGTATCGCCATGCACGATGTCGATGCTTGATGCAGGGATCCCCAGCATATCGGCCACGACTTGCGGAAACACCGTCTCATGCCCCTGTCCGTGGCTGTGTGCACCCGTCATCACCGAAATGTTGCCGGTTGCATTGACGCGCACGGTTGCCGCGTCATACAGGCCAACCCGCGCACCAAGAACGCCCACAAGGTTTGACGGCGCAATCCCGCACGCCTCGATCCAGGTGGAAAGTCCAAGACCACGCAGCTTGCCCTTGGCTTTGGATGCTGCCGCGCGTTTCTCAAATCCCGCCAGGTCACCGATGTCGATCAGCTTGTCCAAAGTCGCATTGTAGTTGCCGGTATCATACACAAGCCCCACGGGCGTCGTGTAAGGGTACTGATCAGGCTGAATAAAATTCTTGCGCCGAATTTCCAGCGGGTCAATCCCCAGCTCATGCGCGCATTTATCTACCACGCGTTCGATACTATAGGTCGCCTCGGGCCGCCCGGCCCCGCGATAGGCATCGACAGGGGCGGTATTGGTAAACACCGCCTTCACGTTTACATACACCAGCGGCGTCTTGTACGGCCCCGCCATCAGCGTGCCATGCAGGAAGGTCGGCGTCGCGGTCGAAAAGTTCGACAGATATGCGCCGACATTGGCCATGGTGTCAGTCCGCAGCGCAAGGAAATTGCCTTCCTTGTCCGTTGCCAACTGGATTTTAGTCACATGGTCGCGGCCATGCGCGTCCGACAAGAACGCCTCGGACCTGTCCGCCACCCACTTTACTGGGCGGTCAATCGCCTTGGATGCCGCCAGAACCGCCGCTTCCTCACCGTAGTGATAGATCTTCGATCCAAAGCCGCCACCGACATCGGGTGCGATCACCGTCAGTTTGTTTTCCGGCATCCCCATGACAAAGGCCGCGATCAGCAACCGGTGAAGGTGCGGGTTCTGGCTGGTGGTATAAAGCTTGTAATCTTCGGTCCCACTGTCGTAGTCGCCGATGGAAGCACGCGGCTCCATCGCATTCGGAGCCAAACGGTTGTTCACCAGTTCCAGCGTGGTGACATGCGGTGCTGACTTGAACGCCGCATCGACTGCGGCGCGGTTGTCCTCGATCCAGCCCCAGTCGAAACAGACGTTGTTGGCAATCTCGTCATGCACACGGTTGTCACTGTTGGCGATGGCATCAGCCATATCCACGATTGCGGGCAGTTCGGTGATGTCCGCGACCACCGCTTCGGCCGCATCACGCGCCTGTTCCAGCAATTCCGCCACCACGATCGCGTAGGCGTCACCTACATGCCGCACCTTGCCATGCGCCAGCACGGGACGTTTCGGCTCTTTCATTGCGCTGCCGTCCCGGCTTGGGATGTGCCAGCCGGCCGGGTTTCCACCCATTGCCGCGAAATCCGCCCCGGTCATGATCGCCAGCACACCCGGCATTGCCATGGCATCCTTGGTGTTAATGCCGTTGATCCGCCCATGGGCGACATCAGACCGCAAAAACACTGCATAGGCCTGCCCGCGCAGGTTGATGTCAGCCGTGTAGCGTCCCTTTCCGGTCAGAAACCGGATATCCTCGCGCCGTACTGTGCTGGCGCCGATGCCATCCTTGGGCATATTTCGCTCCTCCCATTCATGCGGTACGTGAATGACGCCCGCCAATTTATTGATAACAAACTTTATTCCGCCGCTATGGCGGAAACATCCTGCCCGGACGCCGCCATCACCGCCTTGACGATGTTGTGGTATCCCGTGCAGCGGCACATGTTGCCTTCCAGATGGTGACGCACTTCCGCCTCTGTCGGTTTGGCATTGACCTTCAGCAACGCCGCCGCCGCCATGACCATGCCTGGCGTGCAAAACCCACATTGCAGGCCATGATGCTCCTGAAACGCTGCCTGGATGACCGACAGGCTTCCATCCGCGTTCGCCATGCCTTCGATTGATGTGACACTCCCGCCCGCCGCATCAACGGCCAGAACAGAGCAACTTTTCACCAGCTGCCCGTCGAGATGCACAGCACAAGCTCCACATTGCGTTGTTTCGCAGCCGATATGGGTGCCGCGCAGTCCCAGTCCTTCGCGCAGGAAAGACGACAACAGCGTGCGCCCCTCCACCTCGCCGGAAACGGCCTTGCCGTTCACGGTCATCGAAATTGTCGTCATGTTCTTCCTCCCTGGGTCGTCTTGTACCTTGGTCGCCTGCCCGTCCTCAGCCGATGATGCGCCGGAACCAGCCCTTTTTCTTTTCTGTAATTTCACCGTCGGTCACTTCAGGCGCCTCATCCGGGCCTTCGACCGCATCTTGAAAACGCGTGAAAAACTCATCTGCCATCTTCTTGGCAAACCCGTCGATGATCCTGCTGCCCAGTTGTGCCAGCTTGCCCCCGACATTGGCCTTGACGACATAGGACAACCGCGTGCCCCCTTCGATGGGTTCCAGCGTCACGTCCGCACCGCCCTTGGCAAAACCAGCGGGGCCGCCTTTCCCTTCACCGCTAATCCTTAACGAACGCCCTTCAACAATGTCCGACAGTTGCACAACCCCGGTAAACCGTGCCGAGACTGGCCCGACCCGCTGCACGACAACCGCCTCAAAACCATCAGCTACCGATCCCGTCATGCTTTCGCAGCCCGGCACACAAGCCTTCAAAACCTCGGCGTCAAGAATGGCCGACCAAACATGTGCAGGCTCCGCCATGATATCGCGAGTGTCGGATAAATCCATGAGTCTCCCCCCTCGAATGATTGCATCCTAGGGCGCAAATCCATTGCATGACAAAGGAATTCTACGTGATCAGCGGCCTAAAGATCATGCAGCCATGCGGCAACTGATCGCATCATGGGCCGAAAGTAGGCAATCACGCGTCCGTTTGATGGTGCAAACGCATGCTCCGCCCAAGGTGCCACGCCATGCAAGCAAAATCGATGCAGCAATATGACCTGCCCCGGCACAACCGGCACTTCACGCCGTCGGCATTCGGCGAAGACACGTTTGCGCGCGAGTTGGTACGGCAAGGTCAGATCAACATGATCGAGGTCCCCTTCCGCCACCCCCGCGCACGCCGCCCTGAATGCCGCGCCCATGATGGTGTGACTGCCATCCCAAACCACAAGTGGTGATGCGTCAGGTGAACAGGTGTTCAACGGTATTCCCAGTATCCATGCATGCGGCTCGCGGACCATCCGTTGCCGGGCCGGACCAATCGGCAGAATGCCGTCAACATGGGCTGCATCACGGCGCAGGCGGAAACCGAAGGCGGCCGCAGTTTCATCCGCCATCGGTTTTGGATAGCCGGGCCGGACGACAGATACTTGGCCCGCATGCAATGGCACCGCATCAAGCGGCAGCGCCTCCCAAGGAAATGCCACGCCATTCATGGTCCCATCAGCACTGTTCGGCAGAACGTCCACGCCCGCATGCCATGTGCCTCCACAGCGCCATTCATCCGGTCGTGACGCAATCGCAGCATCTGCGACTGGCAACGTCGCTGCGGCCCAAGCCGCGATGAGGGGGTCAGGCCCGATGACCGTCCACCCAGGGGCCCCTACCATCCGGCAGCCTTGCGCAGCATGTTCAGGGCAACAAGCGTGATGAAAATGGCAAATGCACGCTTCAGAGGGCGCCCATCCAACCGGTGCGCCAGTGCCACGCCATAAGGGGTCGTCAACAGCGTCATGGTGATAATCACAAAAAACGCTGGAAGATTCACCGCGCCGATTGTGTAGGGCGGCGCATTTTCCACAGGCAGCAAGAGAAAGGCCACCGCCGACGGTGCCGCGATAATAATGCCGAACCCCGCAGCGGTTGCCACTGCCCGGTGGATCGGAAACGCATAGAGAGACATCATTGGCACCCCGAATGTCCCTCCACCAATTCCCATCAAGGCTGAAAAAATCCAAGCGCACTACCTTCTATTGCGCGCAACGGTCCCGTCGGCAGCATCTGACCTAACCGCCAGTCCGCCCGTCCGAATGCCATGTACAGCCCCGCAACTAACGCTAGCCCACCGAAAATTGCTTGCAGCGCTGTTGATTTTAGTGTCGCCGCCAGAAAGAACCCCGTCAGTGCGCCAGTCGCGATGTAAGGTCCCCACGTCCGAAGAACGCCCCAGTCAACCGCTCCCTTGCGATGATGCGCCAGCGCAGACCGCACCGAAGTGACGATGATGGTCCCAAGAGAAGTCGCAATGCACACCTGCATCAACTGGTCACCGCCATATCCCAAATATGAGAATGCGTAAAAAAAGCCGGGCACCAGCACAATACCGCCGCCAACTCCTAACAGCCCCGCGATCACCCCGGCAAACGCACCGATCATCAACAATAAACCAAGCATCAACAAAAGTGCGCTCGCATCAGGCATCATGGCATCCTTATTTGATGCCATGTCTATCCAGCGACCATCCGATTGACCAGCGCGGCGGATAGCCTCAGGCCGCGACCATCCGCACTTGCGCCAGCGCGGCATCCAAAACATCGAGACCCGCACCCGGTCGATTTGCTTGTTCGGACAGCACGCGCCGCCAACCGCGCGCGCCAGGTCTGCCCGCAAACAAACCCAACATGTGCCGCGTGACCTGATGCAGGCGCCCGCCCATGCTCAGATGTTCCGCAATGTAGGGCCGCATTGCATCAACCACCGCAAACACATCCGGTGCAAAATCACTGCCCCATAGTGCATCTGCCCCAATCAAGACGGCTCCCGGATCATGGTAGGCTGCGCGGCCGATCATCACCCCGTCAAGCCCCTGCGCCAGCAACGCCTCGGCTTCAGCCAACGACGTCACCCCACCGTTTATGCAAATCGTCAGGGCTGGAAACGCCTGCTTCATTTGCACAACCAGCTGGTAATCCAACGGTGGTATCTCGCGGTTTTCCTTGGGTGACAGGCCCTTCAGCCAGGCCTTGCGGGCGTGGATGATAAAATGGCGCACGCCGGCCGCGCTCAGCTTTTCCAGGAAATCCGGAAGCACCTGCGCCGGGTTCTGATCATCTACACCAATCCGGCATTTTACCGTAACAGGTACATCTGACGCAGCCTGCATGGCGGCTACGCAATCCGCAACCAATGCGGGGCGTTCCATTAGGACTGCGCCAAAGCACCCCGATTGTACCCGATCTGACGGACAGCCGACGTTCAGATTGATCTCTGCATAGCCAAACGGCATCGCAGCCCGCACCGCCGCCGCGAGTTCCACAGGATCAGACCCGCCCAGTTGCAACGCCACCGGTTGTTCGTCGGCGCCGAAGCCAAGCAGCCGCTTGCGAGGTCCGTGAATGACCGCCAGAGCCGTCACCATTTCAGTATAGAGCATGGCACGCTGGGTCATCTGACGGTGAAAATGCCTACAATGCCGATCCGTCCAGTCCATCATCGGCGCGATGGATAGTCTATGCGATTGATATTCCATACTTTTTGTTTTGCTTTCAATCCGTTGGCCCATTTTTCCCCTACGCCGGACTACGCCCTGATATCCCCGAGTATTCCCCCAGTACGACGACACACTCCATACATGGCGCGCGCTAAAATGGCCTCGATCACTTAGCTTCCCTCCAGTTCCTACCGGGTCAAGATCCGGCGAAAGAGCCGCCACGCGAGCGAGTCGTTTCCGCGCCGTGACGACCCGCAGAGATGGGCGCATCAGGCCGAAACTATGGTTGATGAGGGGCTGCCGCTCAACCGATTGTCCGTGGCCCGCCTGCACACTTTGGGTGACCCAATTAACCTACATATAGCCGATATTTGTGCCATATGGAAACCACCCCGCCGTAGCAAGTCGGCATCCCTCGCGGGACTCAAAAGCGAACTCGGAAAAGAGAACCCGGCAGATCCGCACCCGCTTAACCCTCGCCTTCCTCGTCCCACCGATTCAGCGGGCAATCCTGAACGGCACCATCAGCCCCGAATGAACCACCGACCGCATCCTGCAAGCACATCTGCCGCACGACCGGGCCGAACAGACCCGCCGCATCGGCCCCTGAGTCCCCCGCAATCCATCCGCAAATCCAAAACCGCACGACCCATTTACCCGCGAGAGACGCGGGCCGAAATGTCGGGTGGATCGGGACGGAAGGTGCGTCTCTTGCTGCCGACCCCGGCCACAAGCCTCGGAAAAGAAAAGGGTATTCATGTAGGGATCGCTGATTATTCAACCATGATTGTGGGTGGCGGAAGCGGTGGGATTCGAACCCACGGTACGGTTCCCCGCACGCTAGTTTTCAAGACTAGAGCCTTAAACCACTCGGCCACACTTCCAACTGTCGCGGTCAGGGCGGGCGTGCAGGCCGCACCGCCACGTCAGCGACGACCCCGATTAGCCTGCGCCGCGGGCCAGTGCAAGTGTCTGGCTACAGGCTACGGGTGTCCGGTTGACAGCAGACCGATGGGGGAAAATCGCAAAGGCAAATCCGCACCCTTCACAGCACCGTTCCCGCCCGGTATATTGCCGCCGTGGACGAATTCGTGCATGACAGGCATCTAGCCCCGCGTGGGCAAATCAAAGTGCAGCGACTTGAGACTGCGCATGACATGAGGGGCGAACGGCAATGGCGGCATTCATGATCCGGCAATTTGGTCTTGCGGCTTGTGCAGCATTGTTGCTTTCTGCCTGCGAGCCGGGCCAGAACCCGTTCAAACGCGGCGATACTGCAACTGACGCCGCGGAAGATGGCACCAATCCGATTACTGGTGACGCGATTGCGGCGACCACGCTTGACGGTGCTCCTGTCGAAGGCTCTGATCCGGATGCACCCGTCATTTCAACCGAAGCGGCCCCTGCGTCCCGATCCACGCGGCTGGTTGACCGCGATGTCGAAGCACCCGAGGTTTTTCAGACCACCGATTCCGCGCTTTGGGATGGCCGCCCGTCGCTTGGCGGTGTCTGGGTCGCATCGCCCGATGCCGAAGACCCCGAACGGGTGATCCTGCGCAATCCGGCGAACGGTAACTTCGTGATCGGCGCGCTGTTCCGGCGCGAACGTGACAATCCGGGGCCAAAGCTGCAAATCTCGTCAGATGCGGCCGAGGCACTTGGGGTGCTTGCAGGCCAACCCGTGCAAGTCAGCGTGACCGCCCTGCGCCGTGAAGAGGCCCCTGCAGCGGCCCCGTCAATCGCAGCACCTGTGCTGAACACTGCCGAAACGATTGCCGCCCCTCGCGGTGATGGCGCCGATATCGCGGCCGGTGCCGCCGCTGCATTGCAACAGACCGCCCCAACCCCCACACCTACCCCCGCCGCCGGCGGCGATGTGCGCATTCAGGTCGGTATCTTCAGCGTCGAATCCAACGCGACCCGCGCGTCCGACAGTCTCAAGGCCGCCGGGGTTGCATCTGTCATCCGCAAGGAGTTCAGTCAGGGCAAGGACTTCTGGAGCCTTGTCGCCACCGGATCGGGCGACCAGGCCGCGCTGTTGAAAAAGGTCAAGGGCGCCGGTTTCGCCGATGCCTATCTTTTGTCACGATCATAACGGGAAGCCTGCTCATGCGTCTGCTGCCATGGACAATGAACCGCGTGATCGCCGTGCTGGCTCTGGGCCTTCTTGGCGTTGCCACGCCCGCGCGCGCGTTTGAAACAGCTGCAACTGCGGCTTGGGTCTATGACATGACCACCCAGACCGTGCTGATGGACAAGAACGCTGATGCCGCACTGCCGCCCGCGTCGATGTCAAAGCTGATGACGATCAACATGCTTTTCGAGGCATTGGCCGACGGTCGCGTGACGATGGATACGACTTTCGCCGTCTCGGCCCGCGCCCGTCAGATGGGCGGATCGACCATGTTCCTGAACGAACAGGATCGCCCGACAGTCAATGATCTGATCCACGGCATCATCGTGAACTCAGGCAATGACGCCTGCGTCGTGGTGGCCGAAGGACTGGCCGGCTCGGAAGAGGCGTTTGCGGCACAGATGACGACGCGCGCCCGCGCGCTCGGTATGGAAAACTCGACCTTCATCAACGCATCAGGCTGGCCCGCCCCCGACCACCGGATGAGCATGAAGGACCTTGGCATCATCGCGCGCCGTCTGATCGAAGAGTTCCCGCAATACTATCCGATCTTTTCGCAGACCAATTTCAATTATCTCGATCGGGCCGAGGCGAATGCCAACAATCGCAATCCGCTGTTGCGTTTGAATTTCGGCGCTGGCGGCCCTGTGGCCGATGGGCTCAAGACCGGACACACAACCGAAGCAGGCTACGGCCTTGTCGGTTCAGCCATTCAGGGTGATCGCCGGATCATCTTTGTCATCACCGGCCTTACCTCTGAAACGCAGCGCGCCGAAGAGGCGGAAAAGATCGTCAGTTGGGCGTTTCGCCAGTTTGCCGTCAAGACGCTGGTCTCTGCCAACACCCGCGTTGCCGAGGCCGAGGTCTGGATGGGCGATGCGTCCACGGTAGGGCTGGTCGCAGCGTCCGACGCCCGTTTCCTTGTGCCTGCACTTGTGCAGGATCAGGTCACCGCTGAAGTGGTTTATACCGGCCCGATCGCCGCACCGATTGCAATGGGCGCGCCAATTGCCGAACTGGTCATCCATATCCCCGATCTTCCTGATGCCCGTGTGCCACTGGTGGCCGAAACCGATGTCGCACGTGGCGGGTTTTTGCTGCGGATGATGACCGCGGGTCAGGTCCTGTGGTCGCGCTATATGACCGAGGCGAATGCCTCGTAACGATGACGGGGCTTTTCATCAGTTTTGAAGGTATCGACGGATCGGGCAAGTCCACCCAAGCGCGGATGTTGGCTGACTCCCTGCGCCAAGAGGGCCGCAAGGTGACCCTGACCCGTGAACCCGGTGGCAGCACCGGAGCCGAGGAAATCCGGCGTCTGGTGCTGGAGGGCGATCCGGACCGCTGGTCGGCGGAAACGGAAATCCTGCTGTTCACCGCAGCCCGGCGCGACCACTTGGAAAAAACCATCCGCCCTGCCCTTGCGCGTGGCGAGATTGTCATCACCGACCGTTTTGCCGACAGCACCCGGATCTATCAGGGCATCACGCGCGGCGATTTGCGAAAGACCGTCGACGCGCTGCATGATCTGATGATTGGCGTTGAGCCCGATCTGACCATCCTGATCGACATTGACCCGGCCACCGGCTTGTCGCGCGCCCGCGCCCGCGAAGGCACCGAACTGCGGTTCGAGGATATGGGCCTTGCAACGCAGGTGGCGATGCGGGCGGGGTTTCATGCACTGGCCGCAGACAACCCGCGCTTTCGCTTGATCGATGGGGGCCGCCCGCCTACGGCCGTCGCCCGCGATGTCCGTGGCTGCGTTGATGTCTGACGACTTGCCCGAACCCGACAGGATCGCAGGTGCGCCGCACCCGCGAGAAACAGGGGCGACGTTTGGCCATCGCGCGGCCGAGGCCGAGTTTCTGACAGGCTTCAATGCCGGCCGGTTGCATCATGGCTGGCTGGTCACCGGGCCGCGCGGAGTCGGCAAGGCAACGCTTGCATGGCGGATCGCGCGATTTTTGCTGGCGACGCCCGAAGATGACGGCGGTTTCTTTGCCGCCCCAGCCCCTGCCACACTGGACATTCCCGAAGATCATCCCGTCGCCCGCCGCCTGCGCCAACTCGCAGAGCCGCGCCTGTATCTGCTGCGGCGCGGTCCCAATGAAAAGGAAACGGCACTGGCGCAAGACATCCGCGTTGACGAAGTGCGCAAGATGAAATCGTTCTTCGCCCTGTCCGCCGCCGATGGCGGGCGACGCGTAGCGATCATTGATGCGGCGGACGAGATGAATGTCGGTGCCGCCAACGCGTTGCTGAAACTGCTGGAAGAACCGCCTGCAGGGGCTACTTTCCTTGTCATCAGCCACCAGCCGCATCGCCTGCTGCCGACGATCCGGTCACGCTGCCGCGAATTGCGCCTGTCACCGCTTGGCCCACAGGATTTGTCCGACGCCCTGACCCTTGCCGGTGGGGCCGTCGCTCCGGATACGGTCCAGGCCCTCGCCGAACTTGCCGGAGGATCGGTGGGCGAGGCCTTCAGGCTGACCAATCTTGATGGGCTGAAGATTTACCAGACCATCACCTATCTGATGGGCACCTTGCCCCGTATGGATCGCCCGCGCGCCATTGCCTTGTCAGACATGGCGTCTGGCAAGGGCAACGAGGCACAGTTCGACCTGATCCTGACGCTGCTTGATCTGTTTCTCGCCCGGCTTGCGCGCTGCGGGGCTATTGGCGCTGCGGCGCCCGAAGCGGCCCCCGGCGAGGCGGCCCTGATGACGCGGCTTGCCCCTTCGCCAACCCAAGCCCGCGTTTGGGCCGACCTGGCCCAGACCCTTGGCATTCGTGCCCGCCGGGGGCGGGCTGTGAACCTTGACCCTGCCGCCCTTCTGTTGGATACGCTGTTGAAGATGAACGAGACGGCAGCCAGCCTGCCGTAAGGGTGATGAGATGACGCCGGAACTGGTTGACAGCCATTGCCACCTTGATTTTCCCGATTTCGCGGCCGAATTGCCTGACGTGATCGCCCGCGCCCGCGCGGCCGGGGTGACGCGCATGGTCACGATCTGCACCCGGTTGCGGCATCTGGACCGTGTGCGCGCCATTGCCGATGCACATGAGGGCGTGTTCTTTGCGGCAGGCACCCATCCCATGCACGCCGCCGATGAACCGCTGGTATCAGTGGCCGAACTGGTGGCGCTGGCGGCACATGACAAATGCGTGGGCTTGGGCGAAACAGGGTTGGATTACCACTATACCGCCGAGAGCAAAGCCATTCAGCATACCAGCCTGCGCATTCATATCGAGGCAGCACAGGAAACCGGATTGCCGCTGATTATCCACGCGAGGGATGCCGATGACGATGTGGCGCGCATCCTGACCGAAGGTGCCAAGGCCCGCCCTTTTGGCTGTGTCATGCACTGCTTTTCCAGCGGCGAAAGTTTGGCCCGCACGGCCATCGACCTTGGGTTCTACCTGTCGATGTCCGGCATTGCAGCCTTCCCCAGATCGGATGCCTTGCGTGCCATCTTTGCCGCAGCCCCGGTGAACCGTATCCTTCTGGAAACCGACAGCCCCTACCTTGCACCGCCTCCCTTTCGCGGCAAGCGCAATGAACCGGCCTATACCGCCTTTACCGCAAAGGCGGGCGCGCAAATATATGGGATGACCGAGGCCGCCTTTGCCGCCCAGACCACCGCGAATTTCGACCGTCTGTTCACACGCGCGCGTGTGGCGGCCTGATGGGATTGCGGTTCACCATTCTGGGGTGCGGATCATCCGGGGGCGTGCCGCGTCTGGGCGGTGATTGGGGCAACTGTGATCCTGCCAACCCAAAGAACCGCCGCCGCCGTTGTTCCATGCTGGTGGAGCGGGACGGGCCGGATGGCACGACGCGGGTGTTGATCGACACCTCGCCCGACATGCGCGAACAATTGCTGGCGGCAGACGTGGGCAGCCTTGATGCCGTCGTCTACACCCACAGCCACGCTGACCACATGCACGGGATTGATGACCTGCGTCAGATCGTGTTCAACATGCGCGCCCGCATTCCGGTCTGGGCCGATGGTCCGACACAAGAGGCGCTGCTGTCGCGGTTTGGCTATGCCTTTACGCAGCCCGAAGGATCGCCCTATCCGCCGATCCTTGATCTGCATACCATTGATGGCGAGGTGCGGGTTGACGGTGCGGGCGGGGTGATTTCGCTGGTGCCGTTCCGCGCGGAACATGGATCAATGGATGCGCTTGGCTTTCGGATCGGCCGATTGGCATATTTGCCCGATGTGATCGCGCTGCCACCGGAAAGCTGGCAGCATCTGGCGGGGCTGGACTGTTGGGTGCTGGATGCGCTGCGCCGCAAACCACACCCGACGCATGTGCATCTGGCGATGTCGCTGGAATGGATTGCCAAGATGGCACCCACGCGCGCGGTGCTGACCAATATGCATATTGATCTGGACTATGACACGCTGTTGGCCGAACTGCCCGCAGGAGTGGAACCCGCCTATGATGGCCTTGTGATCGCGTATCCCGATTGAGCGCGCTGCTGGATGTCATTCTGCCGGTGTTTCTGGTGATCGGCTTTGGCTATGTCATGGCGCGGGCAAAGTGGGTGGATGGTGCGACGATTGACGGGGTGATGCGGTATGCGCAGAACTTTGCCGCCCCCTGCCTTTTGTTCAAATCGGTGGCAGAGTTGGATCTGACGCTGGCCTATAATCCTGGACTGATGCTGTCGTTCTATCTGGCGGCGTTCAGCGGGTTTGCGGCGGGGTTTGCAGGCGCACGTTACTTTTTCAACCGGCCACTGCCCGACTGCGTTGCCATCGGGTTTGCCTGTCTGTTTTCCAACTCGTTGCTGTTGGGTGTGCCGATCACCGAGCGGGCCTATGGGACGGCGGCGCTGGCGGGGAACTTTGCGATCATCTCGATCCACTCGCCCTTGTTTTACGGGATTGGCATTACCGCGATGGAGCTGGTGCGGTCACGCGGGCTGGGGATGTCGGCGCGGGTGCTGGCGGTGAAGGTCGCGCGCGCGATTGTCAGCCAGCCGCTGGTGGTGGGCATCCTGTGCGGCTTTGCGGTGAACCTGTCCGGGCTGGCCTTGCCGGAAGTGGGGATGGCTGCGGTGCGGATGGTTGCAGGATCGGCGATCCCGGTCGCACTGTTCGGATTGGGCGGGGTGCTGGTGCGCTATGGCACCGAAGGCGATAGGGCGACGATTGCGATGATCTGCGGGGTGTCGCTGATCCTGCATCCAGCGCTGACCTACCTGCTGGGAAGGTTCGCCTTTGGGCTTGATACCGATGGCCTGCGGTCGGCGGTGATGACGGCGAGCATGGCGCCGGGGGTGAATGCCTATGTGTTTGCCAACCTCTATGGCGTGGCAAAACGGGTGAACGCATCTGCGGTTCTGATTGCGACGGGGTTGTCGATTGTGACGATCTGGGGCTGGTTGCAGGTGCTGCCGTAGCGAAATTGACGGCTGTCAATTTCAGACATTTCCCAATGAAATCAACGCATATCGTAAGTTATCCACAGGCCGCGTTAAGACTTTTGAAACATTGCGTGATCGGCGGATGCGGCGGTGGACGGGGGCCCGCCGCAGCCCATCAGGCGGGTGTGACCCCACGCAGGCGTTCGGACCTGCGGCGCAGCAGTTCCACCGTGGCCAGCAATCCGATGGACACGATCACCAGCAAGGTGGCCACCGACAGGATGGCGGGGCTGATCGCCTCGCGGATGCCGTTCCACATCTGGCGCGGGATCGTCTGTTCACTGGGCAGGCCGACGAACAGCACCACGACCACCTCGTCAAACGAGGTGACAAAGGCAAACAGCGCCCCCGACACCATCCCCGGCGTGATCAGCGGCATGATGACCTTGAAAAAGGTGGTGCGCGGGTTGGCCCCAAGGCTGGCCGCAGCACGGGTCAGCGAATGGTCAAAGCCTGACAGCGTGGCCGTCACGGTGATGATGACAAAGGGAATGCCAAGTGTGGCATGGGCAAGGATCACGCCAAGATAGGGCACGCCCCATTTGTTGACCTCGATCGCGGAGTAAAAGAAGAACAGGCCAAGGGTCACGATGATCAGCGGCACGATCATCGGTGAAATCAGGATGGCCATGATCGCGCGGCGGTAAGGCATTTCGGGACGCGACAGGCCAAGGGCTGCCAGCGTGCCAAGCCCGGTGGCCAGAATGGTGGCAAAGAACCCGACGATGACCGAATTCTTGGCGGCATTGACCCATGCCGACTCGCGCCAGACGGTGCCCCACCACGACGCATCGCGCGGCACATCCGTGGGCACATTGGGAAAGGTCAGCAGCAGGTCATACCAGCGCATCGAATAACCCGTCGGATCAAGCGCCAGCATCTTTTCGGTGAAGGTGAAATAGGGTTCGGCGTTGAACGACAGCGGGATCACGATGATGATCGGCGCGATCAGGAACAGAAAGATCAGCGCGCAGATCACGCGGAAGGTGTAATACCAGACCCGTTCCAGCGGCGAGGCGTAAATGGGAAGTGCCATGCTGCGCCCCTATCCGAGTTTCAGTTTGTCGATGCCAACCAGCTTGTCATACAGCCAATACAGCACAAGAATGGAGGCCAGCAGCAGGCTGGCCAAGGCAGCGGCCAGTGACCAGTTGCTGGATTTCGTCACGTGAAAGGCAATCAGGTTGGAAATCAGCTGTCCCGAGGCCCCACCCACAAGGGCCGGCGTGATGTAATAGCCGACCGACAGGATGAAGACCAAAAGGCCGCCTGCCCCGATGCCGGGAATGGTCTGCGGCAGATAGACCCGGCGGAACGCGGTCCACGAGGTCGCGCCAAGGCTGCGGGCGGCACGGACATAACTTGGCGGGATCGGTTTCATCACCGAAAACAGCGGCAGGATCATGAAGGGCAACAGAATGTGGGTCATCGCGATGATCGTGCCCATCAGATTGTTGATCATTTCAAGCCGCGCGTTGTCAGCGACGATGCCGAACCAGACGAGGACGTTGTTGATGACGCCCTGCCCCTGCAACAGCACGATCCAGCTGGTGGTGCGCACCAGAAGCGATGTCCAGAACGGCAGCAGCACAAGGATCAGCAGCAGGCTGGAGGTTTTGAGCGAGAGCGTGGACAGCAGGAAGGCGATGGGAAAGCCAAGGATCAGGCAGATGATGGTGATCGCCGCCGACAGGGCAAAGGTGCGGATGAAAAGGTTGATGTAGACGCGCTGATTTTCAGGCACCCGTTCGATGGAACCATCGACGCTTCGTTTCATATCAAGTGCGGACAGGTAGAAATCGGTGGTATAGGCGGTAGACACCTGCCGCATCACGCCCCACAGCACCGGGTCGCCCCATTGATCGTCAACGGCGATCAGGCTTTCCTTGAAGGGCGCTTCCAGTGATTTCGCCTTGCGGCCAGTGCTGGTGAACAGCGATCGTGTGCCCGAAAGTTCATAATTCACCCGTTCACCCGCGACGGCCACGGTTCTGGCGTCAGCGGCGGCGGTCAGATCGGCCACCAGAATGGCATAGGCCGCCTCATCAGGTTCGGTGCCGACGGGATTGTCGGCAAACCACTGCGAGATGCCGGGCATGTTGTCCGAAAATTTCGGGTTGTACGCCGACTGATGCAGCACCTGCAGGATCGGCCAGACGAAGGTGACGAGGATGAACACCAAAAGCGGCAACACCAGCATGAAGGCCCTGATCTTGGCCGCGCGTTGCGCCCGTGCAAGCGCGTCTTTCAGGGGGCGACCGTCGGCGGTGGTCAGCAGGGCACTGGTGTCTGTCACGGGGTCACTTCCGGCAAGGGGGCAAGGATCGACGTCAGATAGGCCGCATAGTCGGGGTCGATGTAGGGCAGCATCACGCGCGTGGTGTAATTGCCATGCAACTGGTCATCGCGCATAAAGCTCCAATCCGAAATTGCGCCTTCGGGAAAGGTGACCGCATCGCCTTCGTTGGCTTTGAATTCAACGGGTTGGTTGGCATAGCGGCCTTCGAACATGCCATCTTCGAGGGCGCGCACATCATCAACCCAGATATGTTCGACATAGTCGGATTCGGTGGAAATCGCGACCTTCAGGATCAGGCTGGTGGCCCCGGAGGCCGAGCCGTTCAACGCATCCATGAAGACCGGCAGGCTGGCGCGTGCGGCTGCGATGGCGTCATTCATCACGGCATCGGATTCAGAAAAGTTCACGACCGGATCGCCGCCCTGGGCCTGCACGGGGGCGGCCAGCAAGGTGCAGAAAAGGGTCAAGGCAACGATGAGCGATTTCATGAAAGATCACGTCAGTTGGGAAGAAGTCGGGCGCGAGGTTTCCCCCGCGCCCGGTATCAGATCAGTTGGCCGCCAGCCATGCGTTGAACCGCTCGTTCAGTTCGGAATCGCGGTCGACCCAGAATTCGTAGGACGATGCGAGCGCATTGGTCAGGTTGGCCTCGGAGGTGGGCATATGCGGGCCCATTTCCGTCTTGCCATCGTTATACAGACCCACCAGCGGACCCGACGACAGACGTGCGGGGCCATAGCTGATCCATTTTGCCTGATCGGCCAGCGCCTGGGTGGAGGTTGAGAACTTGATGAACTCCATCGCGCCTTCAAGGTTCGGTGCGCCCTTCGGGATCACGAACAGGTCATATTCATAGACCTGGCCATCCCAGACGGTAACGAACGGCTTGCCATCGGCAGCCATCGCCGAGAACAGACGCCCGTTATAGGCGGTCGTCATCGCAACTTCGCCATCAGCCAGCAGTTGCGGCGGCTGGGCACCCGCTTCCCACCAGATCACGCTGTCCTTGATGGTGTCGAGCTTGGCAAATGCGCGCGCAATACCTTCTTCGGTTTCCAGCATGGCATAGACTTCTGCGGCAGGCACGCCGTCGGCCATCAGAGCCATTTCAAGGTTGGCCTTGGCCCCTTTGCGCATGCCGCGCTTGCCGGGGAACTTTTCAAGGTCGAAGAAGTCGGCCATCGTGGTCGGGCCTTCAGGGAACACGGTCGCTGTCATAGCCGTAAACCGTCGAGAACACGATGGTTGCGACGGCACAATCGGTCAACGCGCCCGGCAGGAAGTCATCCACGGCCGGTGTGCCATCGGGGGCCGCTGGCAGGGCAGCCGGGTCAATCGTCTCAAGCATGCCTTCGTCGCAAAGGCGCACGGCGTCGGCATATTCGACATCGGCGACGTCAACGGTGACGTTGCCCGCCTCGACCATGGTTTTCACCTGTGGCGCGGGGTTGTCGCTGTCAACCGACACAACGGTCGTGCCGGTCGCGGCGGTGAAGGGCTTGTGGTAGGCTTCGACCTGGCTGGTGGTGTAAGCCCCACCCCAGGACATGACGGTCACATCGGCCTGCGCGGCAAAGGCCACGCTGGTCAGCGCCGTGGACAAGATCAGCAGTTTTTTCATTCGTAAGCTCCCAAGTTGAACAGTTTCAGTTGTTTGGCCGCAGGCACGGCCGGGGCGGGCCCGGAAAGGCGCGCCCGTTTCACATCGGATCAAGCGCGCGGGCATCTTGCGGATGCCAGCCGATCTTGATCTTTTGTTGCGGTGACAGCCGGGTTTGTCCCAGCGTATTGCGCATCTTCATCACGAATTCATCAGACCCGGCCACACGCAGCCGGACCCGCAGAATATCGCCCATGTAGATGACTTCGACAACCTCGGCGTCGATCATGTGCGCGCCTTCGGGCATCATTTCGGCCTTGAATTCCACCCGTTCAGGCCGGATGGACACAAGCGTTTTCTGGCCCACGGCGGTGATGTTCACCGGGGTTGCGTCGATCAGTTCACCCGTGTCCAGCTTGACCAGCGCCTTGTCTTCCGACAATTCCTGCACCGTGCCGACCAATTTGTTATTCTCGCCAATGAATTGCGCGACAAAGCTGTTGTCGGGGCGTTCATACAGATCGGCAGGCGGGGCGAGTTGCTGGATGCGGCCATCGTTGAACACCGCAACGCGGTCAGACATCGTCAGCGCCTCGCCCTGATCATGGGTGACATAGACCACAGTGATCCCAAGACTGTCGTGCAAGTGTTTGATTTCGAACTGCATATGTTCGCGCAATTGTTTGTCCAGCGCACCCAGCGGTTCATCCATCAGCACCAGTTCGGGGTCAAACACCAACGCGCGCGCAAGGGCGATGCGCTGCTGCTGGCCACCCGACAACTGACTGGGGCGGCGGTTGATGAAGTCGTACATCTGCACCATGTCCAGCGCGCGCTTGACCTTGGCCTCGCGCGCGTCCTTGCCCATGCCGCGCACTTCCAACGGGAAGGCAAGGTTTTCGCCCACCGTCATGTGCGGAAACAGCGCATAGTTCTGAAACACCATGCCGATGCCGCGTTTGTGCGGCGGCACCTGATTGATCGGGCGGCCAGCAAGTTTGATCTCGCCGTGGGTCGCGGTTTCAAATCCGGCAAGCATCATCAGGCAGGTGGTCTTGCCCGAGCCCGACGGCCCGAGCATGGTCAGAAACTCGCCCTTCGCGATCGACAAATTCAGGTCTTTGACGACCAGAGTGACGCCATCATAGCTTTTTTGCACATGTTCGAATGCGACGAACGCGTCGGCTTCTGACAAATCCAAGTCTCCCTGACCGGCTGGCGGAGTTTCCGCTCTTGTTGCACCTGACTAAAGCCAATGCTGCGCTGCAATGCAACCAACTTGTCACTGAACTGTCGCGAATGGCCAAAATGCAGGAAGTCTGGCAGTTTCTTGGGCCATCCGAGGTGCGATTGGTCGGAAAACGGGCCGCACTGACAGGCGGATCGCCTTTTTCGGCGACGCAGGATTCGGTCGCACATGACTGGGCCATTTTCGCAAGCGCCGGAGCGGACGGCTGCCGCAGTCCGGGCACGGAATCAGGACTGCGGAGAAAGGTGGTGCGGATAAAAGGACTCGAACCTTCACGGGAGTTACCCCACAGCGACCTCAACGCTGCGCGTCTACCAATTCCGCCATATCCGCACACTTTGGTCTTGGTGCCGGGGCTTTTAGCGGCACTCTGTGGTGAAGGAAAGGGGGATTATTCGTGGGGCCTGCTGCGCCGGGTCTGGTGTCTGCGCGGGGGTGTTGGCATGATGAATCCCAAAGGGGGCAGATACATGGTGGAATGGACGCATCTTCCGGGCCTTGCGCCCTATGTTGCCACTTTGGCCGCCATGGAGGCGCGGGTTGCGGCAATTGCGGCAGGTGATGCGCCCGAGGCGGTGTGGCTGCTGGAACACCCCCCCCTTTACACATCGGGCACATCCACCAACCCGGCTGACCTGTTGGACGCGCGCTTTCCGGTGCATGTGGCCGGACGTGGCGGGCAATATACCTATCACGGGCCGGGGCAGCGGGTGGCCTATGTCATGCTGGATCTGAACAAACGCGGCCGCGATGTGCGCCAGTTTGTCTGCGCGCTGGAAAACTGGGTGATCGGAACGCTGGCCGATTTCAACGTGCGCGGCGAGCGGCGTCCGGGCCGGGTCGGCGTCTGGGTCGACACGCGACCGGCGCGAAGACAAGATCGCGGCCATCGGGGTGAAGCTGCGCCGCTGGGTCAGCTTTCACGGCATTTCCATCAATGTAGAGCCGGACCTGACCCATTTTGATGGCATCGTGCCGTGTGGCATTCGCGATCACGGCGTGACCAGCCTTGTCGATCTGGGCTTGCCGGTGACGATGGCCGACCTTGATGTGGCCCTTCGGACCAATTTTGCTACGGCCTTCCCGGAAAAACCCCTGCCCGCCGCCTGATCCGGTTCAGCCCGTGGCCGCCATATGCTCGTGGCACAGCGCATCAGCCTCAGATTCCGTCAGATCGACCTTCAGCAGCGCGCAGGACCGCCCTGCCGCATCGACCCGATGATGCTGACAGGTGCGACATTGACCAAAAGACCGCCCGCCGTTCTGCACCAGCATCGCCCGCAGCAAAAGCATCAGCCCGTCGCGCAATGCCTCGCGCTGCGCTGGCCCGATAGCCACGATGGCCGCATCCATCGCGCGCCCGCGCGCCAGATCGGCATGGCCCGCAGGGGTGACGTCATACCGGATGGTGCGTCGATCCGTCGCCGAGGCAATGACCGTCACAAGGCCCTTGCGTTCCAGCACACGCAAGGTCTGCGAAATCGTGCCGCGCGTCGCGCCAAGGTAGGCTGCAACATGCGATGGCGCACAGGAAAAGCGATTTGCGCGCGCAAGATAGCCCAAGGCCGCGCGTTGCGTCGGGTTCAGCCCGCCCGACCAGTCATCCGCCAGCAACAGGCGCGACATCCGGTCGATCAGCATGTGGAGCGCAGGAGCATCACTATCGGCCATGCGATTACAGTAGCGACTCGCCATTACTTATGCAATAGTTTCGACTCGCTACCACATGTCACTCCGCACCACTGAAACAGGAGAAACCGAGATGCAACTGTTCACATCCACAGCCGTCCTGCTGATCACGACACAAATGGCCATCGCGCATGGCCCTGCCGTTGACCAGGCCGGTGCTGTGATATCACCCGCAGATGCGGCAAAGACGCCAAGCTTTGACATTCGCGCCGCGCATGTACACCGCGATGGCGACGCGGTGACCTTTCACATGACGGCGGGTGGCCCCGCCGGAGCAGATGTGCCGACCGCCTCCGGAGCGCTGGCTGGCGCACCGGTCTGGTCTTACGTCTGGCCCACGACGCTGGACCCCGCGGTGGTCGGCTTTGAAGGTGGAACGGGCATTCTTGCCCTTGCCGCAACGAACCATCCGGATTTTGATGACACGCCGCTTTACGATGAAAACAATGACGGCGAGGTCGCGAATGATGGCGCGCTGTGGCACAGTCACTGGGTCGTCCTGACACCGAATGACGCCTGCGGCGCGGGTATGCTCAGCGTTCGGCGACATCCCCGAAGGCGAAACGCCTGCCCTGCCCGCCACCTGGCCAGGGCTGCCCTTGTTCATTGATAGCCCGGATGTCCGTCCGGTGCTGAACGACACCGAAATCAGTGTAACCATCACCTTGCCGGCAACGGCCACGACCGGGGCGGGCTATGATGGCGTCACGGCGGCGTTGCGGGTCAATCAAAATGTCCATGCACCGCTTTTATGTGTCACGGATGTGTTTGATGTCGCATCCGGCGATCTGTCCTTGCCGGGCAACATCGAATGAAGTGGCGTCCCGCTTCGGATCAGTGAGCCTTGCAAACGACAGCGCTCGCACAAAAATCGCAGGTTGCGGCAATGTGGGATGTTGCCCATGGCGGCGGACCTGCGTAAACACGGCGCCAAGCGGGGTCATGTTCTGACCCCGCATGGAAATTCTGTCAGCGGGAGACGCCTATGGCCGACGCAGCCATCCATGGCCACGATCACGACCAACGCGGGTTCTTTACCCGGTGGTTCATGTCCACCAACCATAAAGACATCGGTATCCTGTATCTGTTCACGGGGGGCTTGCTGGGTTTCATTTCGGTGACCATGACCGTCTACATGCGGCTGGAACTGATGAACCCCGGCGTGCAGTACCAGTGTCAGGAAGGCATGCGGCTGATTGCGGATGCGGCGGCGGTATGCACACCCAACGGCCATATGTGGAACGTGATCATCACGGCGCATGGCATCCTGATGATGTTCTTTGTCGTGATCCCGGCGCTGTTTGGCGGATTTGGCAACTATTTCATGCCGTTGCAGATCGGCGCGCCGGATATGGCGTTTCCGCGGATGAACAACCTGTCCTACTGGCTGTTCGTGGCCGGATCGTCACTGGCGGTTGCATCGCTGTTTGCGCCGGGTGGCGGGGGCGCGTTGGGGCCGGGCGCAGGCGTTGGCTGGGTGCTGTATCCGCCGCTGTCCACGACCTATGAGGGCGGCTTTGCGATGGACCTTGCGATTTTCGCCGTCCACCTTTCGGGGGCGTCGTCGATCCTTGGCGCGATCAACATGATCACCACCTTTCTGAACATGCGCGCGCCGGGCATGACGATGCACAAGGTGCCGTTGTTCGCATGGTCAATCTTTGTGACGGCGTGGCTGGTGCTGCTTGCACTGCCGGTGCTGGCGGGTGCCATCACCATGCTGCTGACCGACCGCAACTTTGGCACGACGTTCTTTACGCCATCAGGCGGCGGCGATCCGATCCTGTATCAGCACATCCTGTGGTTCTTTGGCCATCCGGAAGTGTATATCATCATCCTGCCCGCCTTCGGCATCGTGTCGCAGGTCGTCGCCACGTTCTCAAAAAAGCCGATCTTCGGCTATCTGCCGATGGTCTATGCCATGGTGGGGATCGGTGTTCTGGGCTTTGTCGTCTGGGCGCACCACATGTATACCGTGGGCATGTCGCTGACGCAGCAAAGCTATTTCATGCTGGCCACGATGGTGATCGCGGTGCCGACCGGCATCAAGATTTTCAGCTGGATTGCCACGATGTGGGGTGGTTCGATCGAATTCAAGACGCCGATGCTGTTTTCGGTCGGGTTCATCTTCCTGTTCACCGTCGGCGGTGTCACGGGCATCGTGCTAAGCCAGGCCGGGATCGACCGGGCCTATCACGACACCTACTATGTCATCGCGCACTTCCACTATGTGATGAGCCTTGGTGCCGTGTTCGGCATCTTTGCGGGCGTCTATTTCTGGCTCGGCAAGATGTCGGGGCGGCAATACCCCGAATGGGCGGGCAAGCTGCACTTCTGGGCGATGTTCATCGGGTCGAACCTGACGTTCTTCCCGCAGCACTTCCTTGGCCGTCAGGGGATGCCGCGCCGTTACATCGACTATCCCGAGGCTTATGCCTACTGGAACTGGTTCTCGTCCATGGGTGCGTTCCTGTCATTCGCGTCGTTCGTGTTCTTCATCGGCATCGTGTTCTACACGATGCTGGCGGGGCGGCGGATCATGCAGAACAACTACTGGAACGAATACGCCGATACGCTGGAATGGACCCTGCCCTGCCCACCGCCCGAACACACGTTCGAGCAACTGCCAAAGCGGGAAGACTGGGACAAGGGCCACGCGCACTGAACGGTCGATAACCTGACACGTGCTGCGGCCCTGGATCTCGTCCGGGGCCGTTTGCGTTGCAACAACTTGCGGAGTGTCGATCATGCCATATGCGTGGCACCCCAACACGACCGAACCGGGCGCACCATTCGCCCACCTGCGCGCATGGCCGCATCGGTCATTGCCGCCCGAAGGGTTCGTATGGTTCATCGGGGCGACGGCGGTGCTGCTGGCGCTGCCTCTGCTGGCGGTCTTCGGGTCGCCCGTGGTCTGGGCCCTGCTGCCGTTCCTTTTGGCCGCACTGGGGGCAATCTGGTTCGCGCTGCGGCGCAACAACCGCGACCGGGCCATCGTCGAAGACCTGCACCTGTATCAGGACCGCGTCACGCTCGAACGGCGTGGCCCGCGTGGGGCCTATGCGACATGGGAGGCTAATCCGCATTGGGTGCAACTGACGCTGCACGCCACCGGCGGCCCGGTGCCCGATTATCTGACGCTGAAGGCGGGCGGGCGCGAAGTCGAACTCGGCGCGTTTCTGACCGAAGAAGAACGCGTGACACTGCGCGATGATGTGCAGGCCCGGTTGCGCGATCTGGCGATGGCATCATCCCCACTTGCCTGAATGCAGAACTTGATCTAGCTTTTCGGTATGGCTGCGGTTTTTTTCGCACCACGTCTGCATGATACTGCCATTTTCAACCGATCCGTTTTGCGCGAGGCCATTTTGCCTTTTCATGCCGTTTCAGATGCAAGACCGTTTTCCGGTTGGTTCGGGCAGCAATCGACGCGCCCACGCACCCTTTCCCCGCAACGTATTTCAACATCGGATCATTCACATGGCATCTCCTGTCCGCCGCTTTAGCCCTGCACCTGGAATTTATGTTGACGTGGTCGGCACGGTCGTGACGATCACCGGCGAATGCGAGGCCTGGGGGCCGGCCGCAACCGCCGCCAACGCGCCGTGGATGGCCTCGGCGATCAACCGCAAATGGACGCGACATCTGCCCTACGGGTATGACATCCAGACCACGGTCACGGTGTTTTACCGCGCGCCCGGCGGCACCGAAAACACGGCCCGATTGCAGATCTACTATGGTCCGATGTGGTCGGATTCGAACGCCTACAAGGGCAATGGTCTGAAGACCACGCGCATCAAGCTGAACAACAAGGATACCAACGCCATCAGCATGGTTCTGCCGCACGAGTTTGGCCATACACTTGGGCTCGGGGATCGGTATGACGAAGGGTTCTTTTCCAAGCTGAGCAATGTTGTCGGCGGCCCGCGTGGGGAAACGCCAGTTCACAAGGGCTATGAACATGAAATGATGGGCGGGATGGAGCGGGTGCAACGCAAGACCATCGACAACCTGAAATCGGAAACCGCCCCAAGTGCCTATTGGACCAACGACGACAACGAGGTCCGCGATTGGCTGAAGGCTCACACCAACGGTGACATTGCGGCACTCAGCGTGGCGGACAAGATCGCAATCATCAACACGCTGATGGGTGGATGGATTTCGGACGCGGATGTGACAGCGATCATCCGCGTCATCGGCACCATCAATTCGGTCAGCGATGCAAAGGCCGTCAATGCAGGCGTCGACCCCTATGCGATGAAAGGGGTCGGCCAACGCACCCGCGTGCGCATGGCACTGGATGCGATGCCGCGCTAGTCGGAACCGACGTGCTTTGCCCTAGGCGTTGCCCGCCGGGATGCAGCCATAGCGCGCATCAAGGCTGCTGCGCTGTTCGGCGGCAAAGGCATCGCCCTGTGCCTTGAGATCGGCATCGAGCGAGGCCCCGCTGCGCCCGGCATTCACCGCCGCGATACTGGCGGCGGCCTGCCGCGCGGCAAAGCCCGACAGGGCCGCGTCAAAGGCGGCATGGGTGGATTGCGCCCGCCCCGCAGCGCCATTGCCCGGCCTGCAGGCATAGGCCAGCGTCGCGCGCGTTGTGGTGGACGGAAAGGTAAACCGTTCACGCCCCTGCTGGGATACGGCCCCCCCCGATTGCGGTGTCACGGTGCCGACTGGCAACACGACACAACCGCCAAGCACCACCAGACACATCGCCGTCAACGCTGACTTCATGCCAAAATCCCCTTTACACGGGCCCCAACCGAACCGAAATCCATCTGTCCGGTAAACTTGCCCTTCAGTTCCGCCATCACCCGGCCCATATCGCGGATACCGGTAGCGCCAACTGCCGCAATCGCCGCAGCGATGGCGTCAGTCACCTCTGCCTCAGTCAACTGCCTTGGCAGGAAATCCTCAATCACCTTGATTTCAGCCAGTTCCTTTTCGGCGAGTTCCAGCCGCCCACCCTCTTCGTAGGCGCGCGCACTTTCCTGCCGCTGTTTGACCAGCCGGCCCAGAATGGACAGGATGTCGGCATCCCCCACCAATGCGTCACCACCATCACCCCGGCTGGCGATGTCACGGTCCTTGATCGCGGCATTGACCAGCCGCAGCGTTGAAAGCCTGTCAGCCTCGCGCGCTTTCATGGCGTCTTTCAGGGCGTTTTGCAGCCGTTCACGCAGGTTCATGCCAAGGTTTCCCGATTTGCCATCACAAAGCGCGACCATAACGCGCAAAAACCCAAAGAACAACCGCCAGCGATTTATTCAACCTGTTGATAATGATAAATAAACCTTTTGATCGCAGCCCTTGACCCTGCCTTGCGTGGCCTTTATTACCCGATGAATTTACCCCATTGGAGGCGCTGCCATGCCCAACCGGCCCGATCTTCCCTCCAAACCGACCGCCTGCCTCGCGCTTGCAGATGGCACCGTGTTCTACGGCATGGGGTTCGGTGCCGTGGGCGAAACCGTGGCCGAACTTGTGTTCAACACCGCGATGACGGGCTATCAGGAAATCATGACGGACCCGTCGTATGCCGGGCAGATTGTCACCTTCACCTTTCCCCATATCGGCAATGTCGGCGTCACCGCCGAAGATGACGAGACCGCAGCACCCGTGGCCGCCGGCATGGTCGTGAAATGGGACCCGACCGCACCATCAAACTGGCGTGCAACGGGCGATCTGACGGAATGGCTGTTGGCCAAGGGCCGGATCGGCGTGGGCGGGGTTGATACCCGGCGTCTGACGCGTGCAATCCGCCAGCAAGGCGCGCCGCATGTGGCACTGGCGCATGACCCGGCGGGCAATTTTGACATCGGCGCGCTGGTCGCAAAAGCGCGGGCCTGGCGCGGGCTGGTGGGCCTTGATCTGGCCAAAGACGTAACCTGCGCGCAATCCTACACATGGGACGAGAAACGCTGGGCATGGCCCGACGGATATTCCCGGCGCACCGGTGCAGGCCTGCGGGTCGTGGCGATTGATTACGGGGCCAAGCGCAACATCCTGCGCTGTCTGGCCTCGGCGGGCTGCGAAGTGACCGTGCTGCCCGCGACGGCCACCGCCGAAGACGTGCTGGCGCTGAACCCCGAAGGCGTGTTCCTGTCCAACGGCCCCGGCGATCCCGCGGCAACCGGGGCCTATGCCGTGCCGATGATCCAAGGCGTGCTGGCGCGCGATCTGCCGGTGTTCGGCATTTGTCTGGGGCACCAGATGCTGGCGCTCGCCCTTGGTGCGCGCACAGTCAAGATGAACCACGGCCACCACGGCGCGAACCATCCGGTCAAGGATCTGACCACGGGCAAGGTGGAAATCACCTCGATGAACCATGGCTTTACCGTGGACAGCCAGACCCTGCCGGGCGGCGTCTCTGAGACCCATGTCAGCCTGTTTGACGGATCAAACTGCGGCATCGCGGTTGATGGCAAGCCGATCTTTTCGGTGCAATACCACCCCGAGGCGTCACCCGGCCCGCAGGACAGCAATTATCTGTTCGAACGCTTTGCCGCCGCGATGCAGGCCCGTCGCGCCGCCTGAACGCCATTAACGCCCGGTTAAGGGTTTCTCTGCAACTGTGACGGCAAGACGCCGCTTGGGGCAGAGGGACATGGCCGCACCGCAACTGCATCTTGTGCAAGGCAGCACTGCCGAAAGGTCAATGCGCGATGTGGCGCAGCTTTCGCTGGATGATCTGCGTCTTTACGGCCCGCTTGGCCGCAGGGATACGCTGCCGCAGGTCGACCCCGAACGCCTGTCACCCGACCCGCGCCTGATTGATGCACTGGGCCCGCAAACCTGCCTGAACGAAGGCGTGCTGCCAATCCGCCATCTGGGCAACACGCTGATCGTGGCGGTGACCGACCCTGCAATTGTGCCGCGCCTGCCAGAACTGACGGGGCATAAGGGGATGTTTCTGCCACATCTGGCCCCGCAAAGCCTGATTCAGGCCAAGTTGCTGGCGCTGCGTGGCGGGGCCTTGGGACAGGCTGCCGAAACCTGCGTGCCGCTGGACGAAAGCTGCCGGAACCTGTCCTTCGTGCGTTACTTCCCGCTGATTGCCGTTGTCATGGCGACCCTTGCTGTGGTGATCGCCATCGCGCCGCGTGCGACAGTGATCGTGCTGGTGATCTGGGGTCTTGTGTCGATGCTGGCCAGCATGGCGCTCAAAATCGCGGCGCTGATTGCGGCAATGCGGCCTGCCCCGCCGCAAGGCCCGCCTGTCATCATCGCGCGCCTGCCGGTCGTATCAGTGATCGTGGCCTTGTACCGCGAGGCGGACATTGCCGCGCGGCTGGTGCAGCGGCTGTCGGTTCTGGACTATCCCAAGCATCTGCTCGACGTGATCCTCGCGGTGGAAGAGGATGACAGCCTGACGCGCCGCGCGCTTGACGATGTGGTCCTGCCCACGTGGATGCGGGTGATTGTCGTGCCGCGCGGGCCGCTCAAGACCAAGCCGCGTGCCCTGAACCATGCGCTGCGCTTTTGCCGGGGGGCCATCATCGGGGTCTATGACGCCGAAGATGCGCCGGCACCGGATCAGATTTCGCGCATCGTGCAGCGGTTTCATGAATGCGGCGCCGATGTTGCCTGCCTGCAAGGGGTCCTGGATTTCTATAACCCGCGCAGCAACTGGTTGTCGCGCTGCTTTACCATCGAATACGCCGCATGGTTCCGCGTCATGCTGCCCGGCATCGCACGACTGGGCCTTGTGTTGCCGCTGGGTGGGACCACGCTGTTCTTTCGCCGCACCGCATTGGAGGCTTTGGGCGCATGGGATGCGCATAACGTGACCGAAGATGCCGATCTGGGCGTGCGTCTGGCACGGCATGGCTACCGGACCGAACTGATCCAGACCGTGACGGGAGAAGAGGCGAACTGCCGGTTCCTGCCTTGGGTGCGGCAACGCTCGCGGTGGATCAAGGGCTACATGATCACCTACGGGGTGCATATGCGTGACCCGGCGCTGTTGCTGCGGCAACTGGGATGGCGGCGGTTTGCCGGGTTTCAGGTGCTGTTTCTGGGGTCGATCTCGCAGGCGTTGCTGGTGCCCGTCATGTGGTCGCTCTGGGCAATTTCGCTGGGCCTTGATCACCCCGCCCGCGCGATCATCCCGCAAACGGTGTTCGTGCCCCTGATCGCGGTGTTCCTGCTGGCCGAGGCGACAACGATCCTGACGGGCCTGTGCGGGGTTGGCCGACGTGGCGGTGGCCTGTCGCTGTGGTGGGTGCCAACGCTGTATTTCTATTATCCGCTCGCCGCCCTTGCATCCTACAAGGCGCTGTATGAGGTTTTGTTGCATCCGTTTTACTGGGACAAAACCTCGCACGGGCATTTCGATCTGGTGACAAAACCGGCCTAACGGGTCCGCAATTCGCCCGCATCCACCCGCAACCGCGTCTCGAACGCCTTGGAGATATGGGTGCGCAGCGCGGCATGGGCGGCATCGGGATCGCGCGCCGCGATGGCCGCAATGATCTGGTCATGTTCGGCAAGGCCCACCTCGTCGCGTCCTTCTGCGGCAAAGGATGTCGTCGCCATCAACGCCATCGACCGATGCACAAGGTCAAGCTGCTGCACCAGAAACCGGTTGTGGCTGGCCAGATGTATCTGCTTGTGAAAGCGCTTGTTGGCGCGCGCCAGATCGCGCGGATCGCCCCCGATCAGGCGGCGGTCGTCCGCGACCATCCCGCGCAGCACGCGGATTTCCTCATCCGTTGCCGCCCGTGCGGCCAGCCTGGCGGCCAGCCCTTCCAGTTCGGTGCGCACCACATAAAGTTCCGCCAACTGGTTATGATCCAGCGACGCGATCATCAGGCTGCGCCCGTCACGCGTCAGCATGCTTTGCGTCTCAAGCCGCTGCAACGCCTCGCGCACCGGGGTCCGCGACACGCCGAACCGGTCGGCGAGTTCGGATTCCACCAGCCTGTCGCCCGGCTTGAAATGGCCTGCGTCAATCGCCTCAAGGATCAGTGTATAGGCATCTTTCTGCAACGGTTTCACCTTTCATGCGTGCCCAAACCCTAGCCGCGCCCCGGCCCGCATTCAACCCATTGCCCCGCGTCGGCACGCGTCCTACACCAAGGCCATGGCAAAATCACATTTCGCACATGTCCGCACATGGGTCTTTGATCTGGACAACACGCTTTATCCGCCCGCGGCCCGGCTATTTGACCAGATCGAGGTCAGGATGACCGACTGGGTGATGACGGCCCTGCGCGTCGACCGGGCCGAGGCTGACCGTCTTCGGACCCATTACTGGCGGACCTATGGCACCACGCTGGCCGGCCTGATGGCCGAACATCAGGTCGATCCGACCCCCTATCTGGTTGATGTGCACGACATCTCCATGCACCCTTTGCAGCCCGACCCACCACTGGCCCGTGCCATTGCCGCTTTGCCGGGGCGGCGGATCGTTTACACCAACGGCTCGGCGCCCTATGCGAAAAACGTGATTGCTGCCCGTGGCTTGGACGGCATCTTTGATGCTGTCTACGGGGTTGAGAATGCAGGCTTTCGCCCCAAACCCGACCGTGCCGCGTTCGAGACGATCTTCGCCGCCGATGGCGTTGATCCGGCCTGTGCCGCGATGTTCGAAGATGACCCGCGCAATCTGGCAGCCCCCCATGCGATGGGCATGCGCACGGTGCTTGTGGCCCCCGCACCCGACCCGGCGCCGCATATCGAATACCATACCGACGATCTTGCCCGATTTCTGAAGACGCTGATCTGACTGCACCCGCGCGGCATGATGTCGCTTGGCCCCGCCCGCATTCCGGGCCATATCGAATGCATGGGCAATCCGGAGCAAACCGATATCCTGATCTGTGGCGGCGGCGTGGCGGGCCTCGTCGCGGCCGCAGCCTTTGGCACGGCAGGTTTTTCCGTGATCTGCGTTGAACCCGATACCCCCATTACCGACAGCGCCACGGACGGCGCCGATCTGCGCACCACCGCCTTTCTGCAACCCGCCCGCGCCCTGCTGGAACAGTCCGGCCTCTGGGAGGCGCTCGCCCCCCATGCCGCCGCCCTGCAAACCATGCGGATCGTCGATGCAGGCGGCGATGCGGGCGAGGCGCGCCTGACCTGCGATTTTGACGCGACCGATGTCTCGGACGCGCCCTTTGGCTGGAACCTGCCAAACTGGCTGTTGCGGCGTGAAATGGTGGCGCGTCTGGCCACGCTGCCAAATGTCGGCTTTCGCCCCGGTGTCGGCTTTGCCCGCATCCATACCCGCGAAACCGCGGCGCGCGTCACGCTGACCGATGGCGCGCGCATCAATGCGCGGCTTGTGATTGCTGCTGATGGGCGGGCATCTCCTGTGCGCACCGCCCTTGGCATCGGCGTCACCACCATGCGGTATGGCCAAAAGGCGCTGACCTTCGCCGTGACCCACCCCATTCCACATGACAATATCTCAACCGAGGTACACCGCACGGGTGGCCCTTTCACCCTTGTGCCGCTGCCCGACCGCGATGGCCTGCCTTGCTCGGCTGTCGTCTGGATGGAAACCGGGGCCGAAGCCACCCGGCTTGCTGCGCTGGCCGATGATGATTTCATGGCCGAGGCGACGCTGCGGTCCTGTCATGTGATGGGGCCACTGACGTTGGTATCGCGGCGCATGCTCTGGCCGATCATCAGCCAGATCGCGGGAACCCTGACGGGCGAGCGCACCGCGCTCATTGCAGAGGCCGCACATGTCATGCCCCCCATCGGTGCGCAGGGCCTGAACATGAGCCTTGCCGACATCGCCACCCTGCGCGATCTGGCCACAGCCAGCCCCGCCACCCTTGGCGATCAGTCCATGCTCGATGCCTATGCCCGCGCGAGAGGCCCCGACATCCGGCTGCGGGTGACGGGGATTGATGCGCTGAACCGGGCGTCAATGGCGCAGGGGCAAACCCTGCGCGATCTGCGCGCCCAAGGGCTGCGGCTGCTGCACGGCACCGCGCCCCTGCGCAAGATCCTTGATGCGCAAGGGGTTGGGCGTGTCCTAGCTCAGATCACGCGGTCGACCACCGCGCGCAACCGCGCCACTGTGCCCGGTACATCGGTGAGTTTGTCCAGCCCGAACAACCCGATGCGGAAGGTCCGGAAGCTTTCCCCCTCGCCCACCTGCAACGGCACGCCTGCGGCAATCTGCATGCCTTGGGCGGCAAATTTGCGGCCCGTCTGCACCTCGACATCATCGGTATAGCTGACCACGACGCCGGGGGCCTCGAAGCCCGCCGCCGCAACCGATGGCACCTGCTTTTCTGCCAGCATGCCGCGCACACGGGTGCCCAGATCCCATTGCGCAGCTTTGGCGGCCGCAAACCCCATCGCACGGGTTTCCCGCATCGCATCGCGAAACCCCACCAGCGCGTCCGTCGGCATCGTCGCATGATAGGCATGCCCGCCGCCCTCATAGGCCGCCATGATCGCCCGCCACTTCTTCAGATCAATGGCAAAGCTGTTCGATGTCGTCGCCTCCAGCCGTTCGGCCGCGCGCGCCGACAGCATCACCAACCCAGCCGAGGGCGAGGCCGACCAGCCCTTTTGCGGGGCTGAGATCACCACATCGACGCCGGTCGCGGCCATATCCACCCAGATGCAGCCCGACGCGATGCAATCCAGCACCAGGATCGCCCCCACCTCATGTGCGGCATCCGCCAGTGCGGTGATGTAGTCATCCGGCAGGATCAGCCCCGCGCTCGTTTCCACATGCGGCGCGAATACGGCCTCGGGGCGCTTCTCACGGATCAGTGCCACCACCTCGTCAATCGGCGGCGGCGCAAAGGGCGCGGCCCGGGCAGCGGTGCGACCAAGATCGAACTGCTGCGCTACTACGGCCTGGTCGGCCCCTTGATGATGCTGCACCTGAAGGGCAGGCCGGTGTCGCTGGTGCGCGCACCCGAGGGCGTGGGCGGCCCGCTCTTCTTCCAGAAACACGCCGAGGCACAGACTCTGCCCGGCATCCGCCAGCTCGACCCGGCGCTGTACATCAGCCACCCGCCGATGCTCGAGGTGGCGAGTGCGCGCGGCCTGCTGTCGGCCGCGCAGTGGAACGTCATCGAGTTCCACACGCTGAACACCGGCACACGTTCGTTCGAGCACCCGGACCGCATGGTGTTCGACCTCGACCCCGGCGAAGGCGTGGCCTGGAAGCAGGTGCAGGAAGCCGCCGAACTGGTGCACGCCTTTCTCGGCCAGCTCGGCCTGGTGTCGTTCCTGAAGACCAGCGGTGGCAAGGGCTTGCACGTGGTGGTGCCGCTGCGCAAGGTACACGACTGGGACACGGTCAAGGGCTTCTCGCAGGCCGTGGTCGTGCACATGGCGCAGACGCTGCCAAAGCGCTTCGTGGCGAAGAGCGGTCCGCGCAACCGGGTCGGCAAGATCTTCATCGACTACCTGCGCAACGGCCTCGGCGCCACGACCGTCTGCGCCTGGTCGGCGCGCGCGCGGCCGGGGCTGGGCGTGTCGGTGCCGATCGAGTGGCGCGAGCTGACAGCGTTGCGCAGCGCCGATCAATGGACGATACGCAACGTGCACGAGCGGCTCGATGTCGGCAACACGCCGTGGAGCGGCTACGCCAAGGCCGCGAAGTCGCTCGACCTCGGCGATGAAGCGGCTGGGCTGGCGGCCCGGCGCCGCCTGAGGCCAGCGGGATTCGACGCTGCGTCAGGCGCGCTTGCGCGCTGGCTTCTTCGCCGCGGTTTTTTTCACCGGTGCCGCGCTGGCCGGGGTGGCGCCGGGCTTGCGCTTGGCCAGGCTTTGCGCGAGCAGTTCGGTCAGGTCGACCACGTTCGACGCGCCCGCTGCCCGGCGCGTCGTCTTCGAGCGCGGTCACCTTTTCGGTGTCGCCCGGCTTCGAGCTTCTTGTTGACCAGCGCGTGCACGGCGGCGCTGAAGCGTGTCGGCGTGCGCTTCCGGCTTCCACGGCGCCGTCATGTCGCCGATCAGCTGCGTCGCCATCTTCAGTTCGCCGGCGTTCAGCTTCGCGGCCGACTTGCCGGCGGGTGGCAGCTTCAGCTCGTCGGGCGAGCGCATCTCGCTGGCCCAGCGGATCGTGTTCAGCATCAGCGCCGGGCCCGACGCGATCAGCGCGGCCAGGTGTTCCTTGGTGTGCATCACGACCCGCGCGATGCCGATCACGCCGGCATCGAGCATCGCTTCGCGCAGCAGCGCATAGACCTTCTCGCCCTTGCCGGTCGGCTCCAGGAAGTAGGGCCGGTCGAGCAGCACGAAGGCGATCTCGCCGGCCTTCACGAAGGATTCGATCTCGATCGTCTGCGTCGCCTTCGGGTAGGCCGCCTTGATCTGCTCGTCGCTCAGCACGACGTAGTCGCCATCGTCCTGCTTGATGTTGCTGTCAAGGGCATCTTGCGGCAAGGAGGGCGAGAAGGAGTGCACTGACGGCAAGCCATGCGAGGACGGCCTTGTTGCTGTGGGTGGTTACTGCACCAAGCCCAAGGCGCCTTGCGGCAAGGAGGGCGAGAAGGAGTGCACAGACGGCAAGCCATGTGAGGACGGTCTTGTAGTGGTCAACTGGATCTGCACCAAGCCCAAGGCGCCTTGCGGCAAGGAGGGCGAGAAGGAGTGCACTGACGGCAAGCCATGCGAGAACGGCCTTGTTGCTGTCAAGGGCATCTGCACCAAGCCTAAGGAGCCATGCGGCAAGGAGGGCAAGAAGGAGTGCACTGACGGCAAGCCATGCGAGGACGGCCTTGTTGCTGTGGGTGGTTACTGCACCAAGCCCAAGGCGCCTTGCGGCAAGGAGGGCGAGAAGGAGTGCACAGACGGCAAGTCATGCGAGGACGGCCTTGTTGCTGTGGGTGGCTACTGCACCAAGCCCAAGGCGCCTTGCGGCAAGGAGGGCGAGAAGGAGTGCACTGACGGCAAGCCATGCGAGGACGGCCTTGTTGCTGTGGGTGGTTACTGCACCAAGCCCAAGGCGCCTTGCGGCAAGGAGGGCGAGAAGGAGTGCACAGACGGCAAGCCATGTGAGGACGGTCTTGTAGTGGTCAACTGGATCTGCACCAAGCCCAAGGCGCCTTGCGGCAAGGAGGGCGAGAAGGAGTGCACTGACGGCAAGCCATGCGAGAACGGCCTTGTTGCTGTCAAGGGCATCTGCACCAAGCCTAAGGAGCCATGCGGCAAGGAGGGCGAGAAGGAGTGCACTGACGGCAAGCCATGCGAGGACGGCCTTGTTGCTGTGGGTGGTTACTGCACCAAGCCCAAGGCGCCTTGCGGCAAGGAGGGCGAGAAGGAGTGCACAGACGGCAAGCCATGTGAGGACGGTCTTGTAGTGGTCAACTGGATCTGCACCAAGCCCAAGGCGCCTTGCGGCAAGGAGGGCGAGAAGGAGTGCACTGACGGCAAGCCATGCGAGAACGGCCTTGTTGCTGTCAAGGGCATCTGCACCAAGCCTAAGGAGCCATGCGGCAAGGAGGGCAAGAAGGAGTGCACTGACGGCAAGCCATGCGAGGACGGCCTTGTCGCTGTGGGTGGTTACTGCACCAAGCCCAAGGCGCCTTGCGGCAAGGAGGGCGAGAAGGAGTGCACAGACGGCAAGCCATGCGAGGACGGCCTTGTTGCTGTGGGTGGCTACTGCACCAAGCCCAAGGCGCCTTGCGGCAAGGAGGGCGAGAAGGAGTGCACTGACGGCAAGCCATGCGA
>CAWAPA010000015.1:0-47983 GCA_963783595.1 uncultured Alphaproteobacteria bacterium
CGAAATAGATCCACTCCTCAAGATGGATATCGGGCAGCGTGAGGTGAATGCCCACCCCGGTAATCAGCACCGAAGACAGCACCGAGAAGGCGACGACCACCAGCACGGCCCGGGCAAGACCGATATGCAGGAGCCAGGCGGTCACCGCCCGGCCGATCTGCGTAATCATGCCAGAGATTTGCATTCCCGCCCCACCTTCTGTCCACATAGTGGCCCGCCACAGGTTTCGGGGTGGTTAGGCGTGATCGCTAATTATCTCTTTAGGTTACAGGCTGGCGCGACCTCGGCTTGTCAGCTCCGGCGGTGGGAATTAGCCTGATCCGCTTTTGTGATTTTGGGAGCGCACGACCATGGACGAAGCAGTTCTTGACGAGATCGCCACTGCTTTGTTGCCTACCCTGGGCACTGCTGCTGTGCTGCCGCGTTTGACCGATCAGTACCCCGGTTTCGACGTAGACGATGGGTACGCTGTAGTTCACCTGATGCGTAAGCTGCGCCAGGCCCGAGGGGAGGTAGCCATTGGTCGCAAGATCGGCGGCACCAATGCCGCCACCTACCATCTGACCGGCGCAACCGGCCCGATGTGGGCCTTCATGTATGACTCGGCCGTCCTTGAGCTGCCTTTGGGCAGCGGAGAGTTTCCCGTCGGCGCCTACCGCCAGTCGCGGATAGAGCCGGAGATCGTATTGCACGTCGGCAGCCCGCCGAGGGCCGCCATGACCGAAGCGGAGATGATCACCTGCATCGACAGGATCGCCTTCGGCTACGAGTTGGTCCATAGCCCCTTTGCCGACTGGAAAGTTGCGCCTCCCGATGCGCTTGCTGCCTTTGGCATGCACCAGGCCATGATTGTCGGGCCTTGGCACGACATCACCCAGGATCGCGCCGCCTGGGTCGACCGTCTGCGTGATTTAGAGGTTACAATGCGGAGCGGCGGCGGAGTTGAAAAACGCGGTGTCGGTCGCAGTGCTCTGGGCAGTCCGCTCAACGCCCTGCGCGCCATCGTCGATGACATCGCCCAACACCCGGACTGGGCGCCAGTTGCTGCAGGCGAGATCATCACCACGGGCACACTCACCGAACTGATGCCCGCTGAGGCTGGTCAGGTATGGACCACCACGATTGCCGGCGCCCCACTAACGGGCCTCAAGCCTGCGCTTCACCTGACCCCCATCACCCCGCATACTCCTTCCAGAAAAACCACGCCGTCAGCCCCGCGCTGTACACAATCACCAGCAGCCGGATGTATTGCGTCGGCACCCGGTGGGCGAGCCGGGCGGCCGCGTAGGCGCCCACGGTGACCCCCACCAGCGCGATCGAGCCGTCGTACCAGTCGATCGAGCCCGAGACCGCAAAGCGGATCACCGCGACGATCGCCACCACCATCGAGATCCAGAGCTTCATGCCGTTCATGGCGTGGATGTCGCTCATCCCGGCCACCGCAACGAACGCCAGCAGCAGGATGCGAACCCGGCATTGAAGAACCCGCCATAGATCGAAAGCGCCGCGAGCAGCAGCAGGATCAGGATCGTGCCGGTCAGCTTCGCGCCCGCCCCGGCCGATTTCCGCACCACAAACCGGTTGATCGCCCCGCCATAGGCAAACAGCAGCGTCGCAAACAGCATCAGCCAGGGGACGATCTTGCTGAAGGTCGCGTTCGACACATGCAGCAGCAGTTCCGCACCGAGATAGCCGAAGATCAGCGCCACCACCGAATAGGGCAGCAGCCGCTCCTTGTATTCGCGCAGGTCCTTCCAGAACCCCAGCGCCCCGCTGGCATAGCCCGGCAGCGCCGCATAGGTGTTGGACGCATTGGCGATCACCGGCGGCACACCAACCGCCAGCAATGCCGGAAACACCACGAATGGGCCGCCCCCGGCCAGCGTATTCAACACTCCGGCGATCAGCCCGGCGACCAGCAACAGCAGTTCAGACAATTGAGAGCCCCCATCCGAGGCGCCTCTATACAGCCCCTCAGAACCCCACGGCCAACGCAAAACGCTGATCCGGGCCATCGCCGCGCGAATGGCCGCGCCGGCACTACATTCGCCTCAGGCCGCTTTGCTGGCAGCATGGCCGGCAATGGTTCGCGCATCGCCATCGGCCTGCGCTTCGGCAGCCGTTCCAGCGTCGGGTCAATCGCCGAGAACTCCCCATTTCGGCTGGCGACATAGAGCCCAAGCGCGATGTTTGCCGCATGCGGCGGCAGGCCGCGCGCCGCGAGCCGCGCCATCAACGCCGCGTCGGCGATGGTCTGCCGCGCGATGGGGCGCCCCAGCACTTCCGAGGCGATGGCTGCGAGATCCGCAAGGTCCAGCGCCTCGGCTGCCGTCAGCGGCGGCGTCGGACCATCGAACGATCCCTCGCGCTGCAAGGATGATGGCCGCTGCCTCGGCGAGGTCCGCATGTGCCGTCCACGCCACCTTGCCATCGGCCGGCGCCTCGATCAGGCCAGTCTCAAGGCCGCCGCCCATCAACATCAGGGCGCTTGCAGCGTAAAAGCCGTTCCGCAGCGCTGTCCAGGCCATGCCTGATTGCCTGAGCATCTCTTCGGTCGCGGCATGGGTCAGCATCGGCGGGAAAGCCGATTCAGGGCTTGCCGCCATCTGGCTGGTGTAGACCACGCGTCGCGCCCCCACAGCCTTCGCCGCGCCGATTGCCGCCTTGTGCTGTGCCATAGGATCGCCGCCGGTAGCCGCCGCGTTCGATGACACCAGCAGCACCTGCGTCGCCCCCTCGAACGCATGGGGCAGGCTGTCGGGCTCGGCAAATCGCCACGCCGCACCCGCACTCCGCGTTCGGCCAACGCCTGCGCCGTCTCCGGGTTGCGCACGCTCACGCCGATGCCCTCGCCAGCTACCCGCTCCAGCAATTGCTCCACAATGGCGCGGCCAAGTTGCCCATTGGCGCCTGTGACGATGATCATGACCTGTCTCCGTGTTATCGATGATAATGCATGAGCGTTATCACAGATAATATCTGCTAACAAGTTTCTGCTATCGGTGGAAACAGGGGGCGGGTAAGGTGCCGAAATGGATGATTTGAGCGACGACATTGGCCTCGAGAGCGGCAGCGCGCGTGACGACGTTCGCGTGCGCATCGTCGCGGCAGCTTCTGCGCTTCTGGAGCAGGGCGGCCCCGATGCCCTCACCACCCGCGCCGTCGCCGCCGCCGCCGCGGTCCAGGCCCCCACCATCTATCGCCTGTTCGGCGACAAGCGCGGGCTGCTCGATGCTGTCGCCGAGCATGGCCTGTCTGCTTACATGGAGGGCAAGGCGGCGCTGACGCCACATCCCGATCCGGTGCAGGATCTGCGCGATGGCTGGGACACGCATGTCGCTTTCGGGCTCGCCCATCCCGGCATCTTCGCCATCATGGGCGGCGATCCAGAACCGCGCCCGCCATCTGCAGCCGTCGCGACGGGGATCGAAGTGCTGCGGCGGCGCATCGCCCGCATCGCGCTGGCCGGCCGCCTCAAGGTCACCGAGCGGCAGGCGATCGATCTGTTCCGGTCCATGGGTACAGGCACCATCCTGACATTGTTGCGGCAGGCGCCGGCCGAGCGCGACCCGACCCTCTCCGAGCGCGCCCGCGAGGCCGTCGTCGCCGCCATCGTCACGGCAGTACCCGTTGTCGATCGTGCCGGCCCCGCCACCGCCGCCATCACGCTGCGGGCGGCCCTCTCGTCGGATACCTCGCTCAGCGTCAACGAGCGGAACCTCCTGGCCGAATGGCTGGATCGGCTCGCCGCCGACCCCGCTTGACAAACTCGGTGCAGGGGCTCATTTACGCCCCGTGCTGCTGGCGCCTGCCGCTCGCCGGGGAAACCCGATGGTGAAGTCCAGCCGCGGAACCTCCGCGTCCCTTTCGTGATCGCTCCCCTTTGTGAGGCGGTTCATGGCAAGGCGAGCCCCATGGATGATCCGCCTCTCCAAAGAGGACTGTCATGAGCTTTTCACTCGATACCCCCAGCGCCACCACGCTCAAGGCCGAGGCCAGGCACCTGCGCGCCGAACGGGCCCTTGCCGGGACGCCGCTCACCCACGGCGCCGCGCTCGAAGAAGTCGCCCACAGCCACGGCTACCGCGACTGGAACACCGCGGTCGCGGCCTTGCCCGAGCGAGTGGCGACACCCGTGCAGGTCGGCCACCGGGTCAAGGGCACTTACCTGAAGCAACCCTTCACCGGCCTCGTCATCGGCGTGCAGCTGCTCAGCGACATGCAGCACTATAAGGTGACCGTGAAGTTCGACAAACCCGTCGACGTGGTCACCTCCGAGCTGTTCTCGGCCTTCCGCCAGCGCGTCACCGCCACGGTCGATATCCACGGCATCTCGCCCGCCCAGACCAGCGATCGCGAGCCCCACATGCGGATCAGCCGGCTATGACCGGTCAGCGTTGACGGTGGGTTCTACCTGCCGTCAACAATTTGCGGGGCTCAGCGCTTGTCTTTCCATCGGCAAATGCCGATAGATGTTGCCTGGGCACTTGGGGTGAGTTTTCCGCTTTTTGTCGCGGGCTAAGGGAGTAACTTGCACCGGAAGGCGAACCAGTGCAGTCATCCAACCTAACTCACTCGACCAATCGTATAGCAACTCAGCATTAACAGATTGCGTCAATATGCGTTGTTCAGGTTATGAGAGTTTGGAGTGCTGTTCAATCTGGCGCACACGCCGAAGGTTCAATGCCTCGACGCTGTCACGGGTTTTCCTTTACTTGAACGGTTTCCCAGTGTGGTTTTCCTCGCTTTCAGCTTCCGACTTTAAATCTTCGTTGAGCATGCGTAGGCGGGCAGGGCTGGGCAGGTTTCGGCGTAGGTAATTCAGCAGACGCTTCTCCAGCGCGAGGCCCTGCTTCCGCAGGCGCAGATAGGTGCTCCAATGCATTCCAGTGGGTTTCCCGGGAAAAGGTAGGGTCATGTTGGGATCGGCTTGGCCAAGCCTACGGCGCAGCTTGCGTGCCTTGCGGTAGCGCCGATCTATTGGTGACTTAACCTCACTCGCATATCGACCGTTGGCGCAGATGCGGCAGATCCAGCCATACACAGCGTTATTGTAGAGGATACCGCATCGCCGGTCACAGAGGGGACAGAGGAACCATTTGCGCTCACCCCCGAAGCCCGCCGGAGTTGTAGTCAGCTTGATACCCGACCGCGGATATGCATGCCGAAGCGTGTCAGCGGGCCAATGTCCCAAGCCGCGAATTGTCAGTTTGTGCGCATAATCACAGATCATTCGTGAGTTTTCCCAAATTGACCGGAAACTTCCTTCGGTCGTGCTGTTTCACATTCGGCATGTCATTCGTCTACTAAAGGCAGGGCGATCTGTCTGGCAATGGGCGGCCATGTCACCAGATCGTTCAATGCACGTTCAACATTATAGCCACGTCCTTGGCGATAGTGGGCGAGCCAAGCAGCAGGCAGATCAGCGGGATACCGGATTGCTTTCAGATCAAAGCCTACATGCGCGATCCAGCTACCAAGTTGCCCAATCGATTCAGGCTCAAGGAAATCAATAAGGATCGAGAGGATAACGCCACGCTGTTCGCGTACATTGGTCCAATCGATGTCGTCTGGTGGAATACTGTTAGGTTGCCCTTCACCACTTGGATGCCGGCTGTCTCCCTGGTTCACAGGCAGATCATCAAACTTCTTCATGCTGGTTGTTCTTCCCTGCAGATACTCGCACGCCCCTCACCATCCAGTTTCACCAACCCCGCGGCCCGAAGGCGGGCCTCTGCCTGCCATGCCCGCATGCTATTCCATTTTAGAGCAGCGGCTGCATCGCCGCAGGTTTTCGGTCCGGTTGCAGACAGGTGCGAAAGATAGGCGATTGCGTCGGGGTGTTCTGCCCAGACCCGCCGCAGCGTATTGGCATCGAGACCGGCACCATTCGCGGCTTCAATCAACGCCGCTGCCTCGGCTTCGGCGCGGGGCTGCCCGCCGTCGAACACGCGGATAGCCACTCGTTCTTCATAGGCGTCAAGTGCATCTTCACTTGCATCAGTGATTGCGATGCTGGACCGATGGTGCTGCAGACTGGCTAAACTGGCTAATTCGGCTAAACGCACCTGCTGATTAGCAGGAATAGCCGGTTTAGCCACATGTTGACCGTCATTTTCAATTTCCAACAGCGCGCGGTGAACATCAAACCACATGTCCAGTCCTCCGAACGATCCGCCAGGCATGTTTTCTTGGTGCCCCGCGGATGACGGTCCCGGGCTCCAGTGGCACAATCCAGCCATGCCGCTCAAGGATGCCCAGAAGGGATCTTGCTTTCTGGGTATCGCGGAGTCCATGTGGGCCGAACTGCACGACGTCGCTAGTTAAAATCTCATCATGCAAGCACGTATCCATAAGCCATCGACGCAGCTTTTCGGCGTTGTTGGTTTCGGCCGATACAGTTGCCATATCGGCCAACCGCACAACCTCAGCAAGGTAGAATTGCTCCAATATGATTGCATCAGCCATGTCTTTCGCCGTCACCTCAGGTGCATTCAGATCGCGCCAAAGGGTTAATACACCGGCAATTCGAGCCGCTTGCTCAGCCGCCTTGCTGGCGTAGCCCCTGACATGCACCAGTTCGCCACCAGATACCTGAGCGGCCTCGATGAAATCAGCAAAGCGAATCAGAAGCGCACGGGCAGCTGGAGCCAGGGCCAGCACGCGAGGGAGTAGTTCACGAGTTTCAGGATTTATTGGCATGGGCGAACTTAAGATGTCGCGCAGGCGAGCGCCGAAGTTCGCGAGTGCAGCGTCATCGCGCCGTGTCAAAGACTGAAACCGGTTGCCGATCGTACTGGGCGGTTCGGAAATCAGGACGCGAGACAAGAAACCAATGTCGGCCGTCATGGGATCAGACATGAAGGTTCGCGCCACGCCGGGTTGTACCATCAGGTGAACGGCCAGGCGCCGCCCATAGAGCGTGGAATGGCCCTCACCTGCTCGCGTTCGCCGGATCGCGTTTCCTTGCCACAGATCATTCATCGCGGCCAACGTCTTTTGCCGATTATCTGATGACATGGCAAAGCCACCGAGGAATTGGCCGCCTTCATCCGAAAACAGCCCCAGCGATGGCTGACCAGTTGCGAAGAGCCTTATCAACCCTTCGAATGTGGGTTCTGTAACAGTTCGGTCTGCGGTGGCGGGGGCAACGGGCTCTGGTCCAAGCGCGTCAAGGTCCGCTTTTGCGGCTACCTGTTTCTCACCCTTTTCCCTCTTCGCATCATGAAGGATCCGGTCGCGCTCACCCTTCCAAATCGCCTGTTCATTTTGCCAGGTTGTCCTTGCATAAGTTTGTTCGGTTGCCTGTTCCTTTTCATAACTACGTAGGGCAGCCATCAACGGAGCATCGCATGCAGACTTGCGTTCACCACTTTGCGCAACCGTCAAGATGTACAGTGACAAGGGCCGGTTGCCACCGAGCGTTTCCACATCCGCGAAGCCTTGCACGGCCAATGAAGCCACGGCCAGCGCCGATGCGGCGGGGATTGCCAAAGGTGCTTGGGTCTGGCCCTGCACCGCTTCAACCGCAGCACGCAGCGGCCCCAATGCCTCTACCGGGTAGGGCGCTCCGGGCGGGATTTCCCGCAACAGTGGTTGCGGTTCTTCGGGCACCAATGGCGCTGCCGGAGGTGTCAAAGCCATTGAGCTGGCTTCATCAGCATATGCCGACAGCGGCGGAAGCTCTGGCCAGTTCGGTTCAATTGAATTCACGCCATCACCACCTTTCCCAAAAGCACGTCGTTCCAGTCGCGTCCCTCTGGGGCTGATCGAATGGATACACGCCAACCCAAATTTTGCGCCCGTTCTGCCAATGTTGCCGCGGCTGCATGGCCCGCAGCGTCGCCGTCTGCGGCAATCGTCAAACGCCCCTGGCACTGTGGCAGGCTCAGTCCGCGCAGGCCCGATGTGGACAGCGCTGCCCAAACGGTTGCAGGCCCGTCCAACAAACCGCACAGCAGTGACAGGGCAGTTTCGATACCCTCGGCCACGACCAGCCTGTCCGACGCGCAAGAAAGCCTCACGGCACCGCCGGAGCACGAACCCAGCATGGCTTTCGCAGGTTCAATCGGTGCCTTTCCAGTACCGTCGGGGCAAAGCCACGTGCGGTGAATTGAAAATAACGGGCAGCCATCGATCCGGGCAAGCATGGCAGGCCAGCGCCGGGCCGTTGTTGTGTGCCAGCCTTCCGGGTGAAACCGCAGTGTATCGGGCAGGTCGCAAGTGATCCCCCGCCCGTACAGGTAGATTTCTGCAACGGATCCGCTGACCTCCCCAGCCCCATTCCAGAGTTTACGGGCCTGAATCCCGCGTTTCTCGGCGTTCTTACGTCGGTCGAGATCACGGCGGGCGATGATCACCGGGTCCAATGGCTCGAAACCGCCCTGCGCAATGCCGATGGCAGCCATGATGGTCCGGAATTCACATCCGGCCTTCTTGCAGTGCGCCAACAGCCCTTTTGAACCATCAGAAAGGGTCAAGGCATTCTGTCCAGGCCGCGCTTCGGGTTGGCAGATCGGGCAAGGTGCTGTGCCATAGTGCCCATGCCAGCGCCCGCCGCAAATGACCGTGGTTCGCTGTGCATCGCTCATGTCATCACCCTACAAACGATGCCAGCTACGGCGGTGACTGTCATTTCATTCGCAAAGGCGCTGCATCTCCAAGAAAGGAGTCTCAACCTACTCATAGCGCACCACCTTGGAACTTGGTCACGCCACGGGCAGCCTTGGCATCTTCGATGACGCTTAGGATTTCGGATTTTGGCCACCTGGAGAGGGAACCAAGCTTGACCGGTTTCGGAACGGTCCCATCCGCGACACGCCGCCAGAATGTCGGAATGCTGATGTGAAGGATCGTCGCAGCCTCTCGTACCGCTAACAGCGGATTAATGCCGCCGGATACTTCCGTCCCACTGTCAGCGCGCTGACCTTCGTTGATATGCATTTGGATCGCCTTGCATGGTTTGATGCACGATGATCTCAAACTTGTTCGGCGCTCGGGAGGACGGGAAAAAAATCCCCCCCTATGTGCTCAAATCAGGTCTAGTAGGCGCTTTTCGTCGTCGGAAAGGCTGCAGAACGCTAGTTTGTAATTTGCTTCCACGCTTGGTGGAACTCGCCATGGATTCTACTGCAATGTTCCTTGGCTAAAGTTCTTGTCCATAAAGAGTTCTAGATTGCGGGCGCATGCGAGGAACAAATGCAAACATTCAGCCGACGTTTCTATTTCATCAAAATCGCGCCTGAAATGTACAAGGGCTGCTTGCAAGTGCGCAGTGCTGCGGTAATCCGAAAAGCCTCTTTTCACATCTCTGCTGATTGTCGTCTCACTGGATTTTTTTGAAACAATAGCTGGCCACGTGCGCAAAGCTTGATTGCTTGCTTAGCACTTGCCGGCGTTCGGGTTGTCGCTGCGATCCTGACGGCTTCCCAAACAACTTGACCCGCAAAAAGACGATGTCGATGGCCCTTCCGTACTTCCCGCTTCGCTACATCGTTCTCGAACGAGTTAAGGGCTATTTGGGAATTGTCTGCGCTGGCCATAAATTCAGATAGTTGATGAACAACTCGCTCTTCTTCACGTTCTGCGTTCGCCATCCAGGCGATCAGATACAAATCTGGTCTGTCGATCCATTTCCCGTTCGGATCGATGAGCGGCAGGTACCTGACTGGTTCAGTCATTGGGTGTCCTCTTCATTCGCGCTGGCTTTCCAACCGACTACATACTTTGCCCAGCGATCAAGAAGCACCCTGCGCTGATCAATGAAATCCGTACGCCGATAGGCCCTAACGACTGCACCACCAGCCACATGGCCCAGAATGGTTTCTGCCACTTCGTGGGGTGCTTCAGTCGTTTCCGCCAGCCAGTCGCGCAAACTGGATCGAAAACCGTGCGGTCTTTCCACCATCCCACGACGTTCGATCAAGCGCGCCATTGTGGCATCAGACAGCACGCCCTTGCGGACACTGGGGAACATGTAGCCAGCGCGCGCGTGTCGTCGTGCCGACTGCAGAACCGCTTGTGCCTCTTCCGACAGAGGTACCCGGAAATCCGCCGTTTCATCTTTGCGGCCCTTCATCCCCTCGGCCGGGATTGTCCAAACATCGCCCTGGATCTGATCTTCCTTCATAAATCGCACCGGCCCAGACCGAACGCCGGTCAGGATCAAAAGGCGCAAGGCAAGACGCGTCACACTGCCGTCGGAAAGGCTGGTATAGAAGGCAGGCACGTCGCGCCATGACATAGATGGCACGTTTTGGACTTTGTGGCGCTGCCTGCCCAAAAGGGCGCGGGCCTTTTCGGTTGCCTGCAAGTCCACTTCCAGGCCTAACGCCGCTGCGTGGGTCAAACATATGCCAAGCCGGTTCATTGCCTTGCGGGCCGTTTCCGCCTTCGTGTGCCAGATTGGAGCAAGGGCGTCGCGTATATCGTTCTGATCGATGTCAGATACCGGCACTTTTCCAAGCTTTGGCAGGACATGCAATTCCAAAGGACTAAACCATCGGCCGGCCACGCCATCACCCTTCAGTTCAGCCTTCCGGCTTTCAAAGGCGTCTTTCGCAATGTCCCTAAAAAGGTGCAGATTGCGCGCGGCTTCCTTGCGTTCCCTGAGACGCTCCTTGATCGGGTCCTTCTCAGCACGAACCAAGGTCCGTGCCCGTTGGGAACTTTCGTGCTTCCTTCAGGGAAACCTCACTTGCCGACCCCAAGCCCATTTCCCGTCGCCGCCCATGAACCGTGACGCGCAACACCCATTGCGAACCGTCATCAGGCCGAACATGCAACCAAAGCCCGCCGCCGTCCGCATGTTTACCTAGCTTGGCCGCTTTTACAGCTGGGGCGTTCAGTCTGTTAAATGTGCGAACCATTTTTCAATCCACCTTTGTATCCACCTCTAAATTCAATGTGGGTTGATATCGATTGAAAGCGCATGATCTGAAATTTGCCCATTTTGGTTGAAATTCTGGCACTCCTCCGATCCGCATGATACAGTATGACGTGCCGATAATCCGGCATTCAATGCCTGCTGGAGGCACCATTTCATGACAGTTGGGGACGCCGATGCCGAACATCCTTGTGACAGGTGCGGGCAGCGGTATCGGGCGGGCGACTGCGCGGGCGTTTGTTGCGGCGGGGTGGGACGTCGCCTGTCTTGGGCGGCGGGAGGCGGCGCTGCGCGAGACGGCACCTGACGGCCTGATCCTGCCATGCGATGTGACGGACCCGGCACAGGTTGATGCGGCGTTTGCAACTGTGGCCGCGGCGTGGGGGCGGTTGGATGTGCTGTTCAACAACGCAGGGCAGGCGTTGAAGCCGACGCTGATTGACGAGATCGCAGTCGAGGACTGGCTGCGGGTCAGTGCGGTGAACATCACGGGCATGTTCTTGTGCGCCCGTGCGGCGTTTGGAATGATGCGACGGCAAGACCCGCAAGGCGGACGGATCATCAACAACGGGTCAATTTCGGCGCATGTGCCAAGGCCGGGGTCGGTGCCTTACACCACATCGAAACATGCGGTGACGGGATTAACGCGGACGATTGGCCTTGACGGGCGCGCGTTCAACATCGCTTGCGGGCAGATCGATATCGGCAATGCGCTGACGGATATGGCAGCGGGGTTCACGCAAGGTGCGCTACAGGCGGATGGATCGGTGAAGGTGGAGCCGGTGATGGATGTGGCGCATGTGGCCGAGGCGGTTCTGCAGATGGCGCGGCTGCCGCTGGATGTGAACGTGCCGTTCATGACGATCATGGCGCGCGACATGCCGTTCATCGGGCGGGGGTAATCTGGCAAAATTGACGGCTGTCAATTTTCGACTTTATCCATATATAACAAATATATAACCTTTTGAAGGTGGGTCTGCGTTAAGACTTTTGAAACATTGCGTGATCGGGGGATGGGCGGAATTACCCATCCTACCCGACAAACCCGCCATACCCGCCCTGGCTGAACACCAGAGGTGCGCCGTCGGTGTAGGCCGCGCGCAGGACGCGGCCGATGATGATGGCGTGATCGCCGCCGTCGTGCATGGCGTGGCGGGCGCAGTCGAACCGGGCGAGGGTGCCGGGAATGATCGGCGTTCCCTCAGTCGTCACATCATGCGGCAGGCCGTCAAAGCCAGCGCCACCGCGCAGGAATCGGGCGCCAAGATCGGTTTGATCTGCGGCCAGCACGTGAATGGCAAAATGGGGTGCGTTTGAAAACGCATCAAAGCGGGACGATGATTTCGCGGGCGACCACAGCACCAGAGCCGGATCGAGCGACACGGCGGCAAAGCTGTTGGCGGTAAAGCCCATGGGTCCGTCAGCCGTGGCCGTCGTGATGACGGTCACCCCGGTCGCAAAGCGGCCCAGTGCATTGCGAAAGGCACGGGGATCGGCCTCGGGCACAAAGTCATTCCCCGCCATGCATCCACCATCCGCCAATTCTGCAATCCCGTCACCCTGTTGCACCAGAAGATATGCCAGCGCCAGCCCGGATCAAGCACCGGCTGCGTCATGCCGGTTGGCAGACCCTTGGCGCAAGGCTGCGGGCAGGCTATGCCTGTGCGCAAAACGGATGGTGAAAATGTTGCATGGCTATCGACTTGCGGAAAAGGGGCTTGCACCGCTTGATGCAGGCGCGGCGCTGGCCGGGGCCATCTGGATTGATCTGCTGCGACCGACCGATGCGCAGGTCGCGGAACTGGCGGCACTGGGTGTCGATGTGCCGACACTGGCCGATATGGAAGAAATCGAGATTTCAAGCCGGCTGTACCGTGAGGGGGCGATTGACTACATGACGGTCGTCCTGCAGGGCGAGACGCCCGAGGGCGCTGTCATCATGGGGCCGGTTTGCCTGATTGTGACGCCCACGATGATGGTATCCGTACGCCATCACACGCCGCGCCCGTTCCAGACCTTTCCGTCCCGCGCCGAAAAGGCATCCATCGGATGCGGCTCGCCGACGGCGGTGTTTCTGGGCATGATTGAGGAAATCGTTGGCCGGGTGGCGGACCATCTGGAAGGCGTGGGCGGCATTCTGGACAAGGTCACGGGGGAGATTTTCAAGGTCGACGACGGACCGGGGAAACCTGCGGCGCTGGCGCGCATATTGGAGCAGGTTGGCCGCGAGGGGGACCGGTTGGGACGGCTGCGCCTGTCGCTTTTGACGCTGGACCGGGCGCTGTCGTTCTTCGGGCAGGTGACTGACGGGCGCGGATCAAAGGAACAGCGGCTGGCGCTTGCCGCGCTGGTCAAGGACATTCAGGCGTTGGAAGTGCATGGTGACTTTTTGTCGAGCCGGGTCGCACTCGCGTCGGATGCGACACTTGGCATGATCAATCTTGTGCAAAGCTCGACCGTGCGAATCGTGTCGGTGGTGGCGGTGCTGTTCCTGCCGCCAACGTTGATTGCATCGCTTTATGGCATGAACTTCAGGGGGATGCCGGAACTTGATGCGTGGTGGGGGTATCCTGCGGCGCTGGTCGGGATGCTGGCATCGGCAGCGTTTACATATCTGTTCTTTCGGTGGAAGAACTGGCTTTAGATCATTGGGGGGATGACCATGAAGACGCTTTCGGCATTCACGGCACCGGGCCGGTTCTGGCGCGGGAACATACATACACATTCGACGCGATCGGACGGGATTCTGGAACCGGCCGAAGTGTGCCGCAGATATCGCGCGGAAGGATATGATTTCATTGCGCTGACGGATCATTTCATGGGCGACTACGGCTATCCGATCGTGGATACGGTGCCCTACCGGGATGCGGGGTTCACCACCATTCTGGGGGCCGAACTGCATTCGGGAGCGCAGGAAAACGGCGAGATGTGGCATATTCTGGCGGTGGGCTTGCCGGCCGATTTCGCGCCAAGCCATACGCCGCAATGGCGGCCTGTGGCGGGGCAGGAAACCGGTCCTGAATTGGCAGCGCGCGCCGTGGCGGCTGGGGCCTTCGTGGCGGTGGCGCATCCGCAATGGTCGGGGCTGACGGTCGCGGATGCCGACAGCATCAGGGCCGCCCATGCGGTGGAGATTTACAACCACGGCTGTTTTGCGGGCTGCGACCGGGCGGATGGCACGGCGATTGCGGATCAGTTGCTGGAGGCGGGGCGCAAGCTGACGCTGATTGCGACGGATGATGCGCATTTCTATGAGCCGGATCATTTCGGTGGCTGGGTGATGGTGAAGGCGACAGAGAACACACCAGAGGCCCTGCTGGCCGCGCTGAAAGCGGGGGATTTCTATGCGAGCCAAGGGCCTGAGTTGCGCGATGTGCGGGTGTTTGACGACCGGGTAGAGGTGGATTGTTCCGCGGTGATTGCTGTGATCCTGCAAGGGCATGGCATGGCCGCGAAAGCGGTGCATGGCGGGTCGATGACGACGGCGACGGTGCCGATCAAGGGCCGGTTCGAGGGGAGCCCCTATCTGCGCGTGACCCTGATCGACGCGGCGGGCAAAAAAGCGTGGAGCAATCCGGTCTATCCGGACTGGGGCTGACGGACGGGCAAGAAATCTTGGTCGTCGGTGTGAGGGGCGGTTTTCGCGGTCAGTGGTCGCCCGTGCGGCACGGACCGGGGGCTGGCCCCCGGACTGCCGGAAAAATTGTTCACAGAGGTCGTCAGGTGCCAAGAATGCCGGGCAGGCGCAGGCCATGTTCGATGGCGCAGTCGCGGGCGATATCGTAGCCCGCGTCGGCATGGCGCATGACCCCCGTGGCCGGATCGTTCCACAGGACGTTGTGAAGCCGACGGGCGGCGTCTGGGGTGCCGTCTGCGACGATGACCATGCCGGAATGCTGACTGTAGCCCATGCCGACCCCGCCGCCGTGATGCAGCGAGACCCATGTGGCCCCGGAGGCGGTGTTCAGAAGCGCATTGAGCAAGGGCCAGTCGGAGACGGCATCGGAGCCGTCTTTCATGGCTTCCGTCTCGCGGTTGGGGGAGGCGACGGAACCTGAGTCCAGATGATCGCGGCCAATAACGATGGGGGCCTTGAGGTCACCGCTGGCCACCATGTCGTTGAACATCAGGCCTGCGCGATGCCGATCACCAAGGCCGATCCAGGCGATGCGGGCGGGCAGGCCCTGGAAGGCGATGCGATCGCGCGCCATGTCGAGCCAGTTATGCAGGTGTTTGTTTTCAGGGAAGAGTTTTTTCATTGCGGCATCGGTCTTGTAGATGTCTTCGGGATCGCCACTGAGGGCGCACCAGCGGAAAGGGCCGATTCCCCGGCAGAACAGGGGACGGATATAGGCGGGCACGAAACCAGGGAAGGCGAAGGCGTTTTCCAAGCCTTCGTCTTGGGCCACCTGCCGGATGTTGTTGCCGTAGTCGAGGGTAGGCACGCCCGCATTCCAGAAATCGACCATGGCCGCGACATGGGTTTTCATGGAGGCACGGGCGGCGCGTTCGACGGATTTGGGGTCGGTTTCGCGCGCGGCTTTGGCCTGCTCCACGGTCCAGCCCTGCGGCAGGTAGCCGTTCAGGGGATCGTGCGCCGATGTCTGGTCGGTGACGATATCGGGGCGGGGGCCGCCTTTCTGCATGCGGGTGTAGAGTTCCGGGAAGATGTCGGCGGCGTTGCCGAGAAGGCCCACGGATTTGGCGTCGCCTTTCGACGTCCAATCGGCGATCATCGCCAGTGCTTCATCCAAACTCTGCGCTTTGGCGTCTACGTATCTGGTCCGAATACGAAAATCGATCCGCGTCTCGTCGCATTCCACCGCCAGACAGCAGGCCCCGGCCATGACAGCGGCGAGGGGTTGTGCGCCGCCCATACCGCCCAAGCCGCCGGTCAGGATCCAGCGGCCTTTCAGATTGCCGTCGTAGTGCTGGCGGCCCGCCTCGGCAAACGTTTCATAGGTGCCCTGCACAATCCCTTGGGTTCCAATGTAAATCCAGGAACCTGCGGTCATCTGGCCATACATCGCCAGACCCTTTTTATCGAGTTCGTTGAAGTGATCCCAGGTTGCCCAATGCGGCACGAGGTTGGAGTTCGCGATCAGCACGCGGGGCGCGTCCTTGTGGGTGCGGAAGATGCCGACGGGTTTGCCGGACTGCACCAGCAACGTCTCGTCATCATTCAGCTCCTTGAGCGCGGCCACGATGCGGTCGAAATCCTCCCACGTCCGGGCGGCACGCCCGATACCGCCGTAAACCACAAGTTCATGCGGGTTTTCGGCGACATCGGGGTGCAGATTGTTCATCAGCATGCGCATCGGGGCCTCGGTCAGCCAGCTTTTTGCGGTGATCGTGGTGCCTGTCGCGGGATAGATGTCGCGGGTGTTGTGGCGGGTCATCGGTTGATCCTTTTGGCTGGCCAAGGCCGGGGGTTTCACACCCCCGGACCCCCGTGGGATATTTTTTCAGAGAGGAAGGGGAGAAGCGTTTGCGTGGCTGTGGCAAGGCTGCCATCCGAAACCAGCGTCGCCGCAATGGCGAGATCGGGGGCCATGAAGCGGTCATCGGTGAGCGGCGGGATCTGCGCGCGCAAATGGGCCAGCGCACGGGCAAGGGGGGCGGATGTTTGCAACGGCGCGCGATACTCGATCCCCATCGCGGCACACATCGCCTCGACCCCCAGAATGACAGCGAGGTTGGCGTTCATTGGTGTCAGGCGGCGCGCGCCGTGGGCGGCCATGCTGACATGGTCTTCCTGATTGGCGGAGGTGGGGGTTGAATCGATGACGGTGGGGTGGGCTGCGTGTTTGTTCTCGCTCATCAGGGCGGCAGTCGTCACCTCGGCGATCATCAGTCCGGAGTTGAGGCCGGGGTTGGGCGTCAGGAACGGGGGCAGATCGAACGACAGGGTCGGGTCGACCATGAGGGCCACGCGACGTTGGGCAATGGCGCCGATTTCGCTGATGGCAAGGGCAATCATATCTGCCGCAAAACCAACGGGTTCGGCGTGGAAGTTGCCACCGGAGATGATGCCATCTGACAACACGAGCGGATTGTCCGTTGCGGCGTTCGCCTCAATCTCCAGCGTGTGGGCGGCCATGCGCAACACATCCATTGCGGCCCCGGTGACCTGCGGCTGGCAACGGATGCAATAGGGGTCCTGCACGCGGTGGTCGTCATTGCGATGCAATTCGCGGATGGCGGAGCCATCGAGCAGGGTGCGCATGGTGGCCGCCGCCTCGATCTGGCCTGCATGGCCGCGGAGGGCGTGAATTTCAGGATGCAGGGGGGCGGTGGAGCCCATGATGGCGTCGGTGGACATGGCGGAGGTGACAAGGGCCGTTTGCGCCGCGCGCCATGCATCGAAGAGGCCCGCAAGGGCGTAGGCGGTACTGAATTGCGTGCCGTTGATGAGGGCGAGGCCTTCTTTCGGGCCAAGGACCAAAGGCGGCAGGCCCGCCTGAGACAGGGCGTCCGCGGCGGGAAGGATCGCGCCTGCGACGGTGACCATGCCAGTGCCGATCATGGCTGCGGCCATATGGGCGAGGGGGGCAAGATCGCCGGATGCGCCGACCGAGCCTTGGGCCGGGATCACGGGGGTGATGTCATGGGCCAGCATCGCCTCGATCTGGGCCACGACATCCCAGCGGACCCCGGATGCGCCGCGCCCGAGCGAGAGGAGTTTGAGCGCCATCATCAGGCGGGCAACCGGGCGTGGCATCGGATCACCGACGCCACAGCAGTGTGACAGGATCAGGTTTCTTTGAAGCGTTGCGGTATCTTCTGCGGCGATCTTGAGGCTTGCGAGTTTGCCGAAGCCGGTGTTGACGCCGTAGACGGCCTGCCCGCCTGCGGCAGCGGCATTGATGCGCGCAGCGGCCGCGTCCACTGGCGCGCGCGCACTGTCGGGCAGGCGCGCGGGGCTTTGATCGCGGTAGAGGCGTTCAAGCTGGGCAAGGGTGGTGCTGCCAGGGATCAGGATTTCAACGGGCAATGGTGCCTCCGAAAATGCGGGTTTTCAGGGGGTTGGCCCCGATACGGTAGCTGAGTTCGGCGGGATGCGTGGCATCCCAGAGGCAGAGGTCGGCGCGCTGGCCGGGGGCGATGGTGCCCCGGTCGGTCAGGCCAAGGGCGCGGGCGGCGTGGATGGTGGTGCCTTGAAGTGCCTCAAGCGGGGTCATGCGGAAGAGGGTGCAGGCCATGTTCATCGCCAGCGGCAACGATGTCATGGGGGACGAGCCGGGGTTGCAATCGGTGGCGATGGCCATGGGCACGCCTGCCGCACGCAGGGCGGCGATGGGTGGGATTTGGGTTTCGCGCAGGGTGTAGAATGCGCCGGGCAGGATCACGGCGGTGGTGCCTGCGGCGGCCATGGCCTGAATACCCGCATCAGACAGATATTCCAGATGATCGGCAGACAGGGCGTGGTGGCGGGCGGCGAGGGCCGCGCCGCCGAGATCGGACAATTGTTCGGCGTGGAGTTTGACCGGGAGGCCAAGTTGCCTTGCGGCGGCAAACAGGCGGTCCACCTGAGCAGGGGTGAAGGCGATGCTTTCGCAAAAGGCATCGACGGCGTCGATCAGCCCTTCGGCATGGGCGGCGTGCAGGGAGGGGATTGCCACATCGTCAAGATAGGCATCGGGGCGACCTGTGTATTCGGGCGGGATGGCGTGGGCGGCGAGGTGGGTTGTGGTGATGTGGACGGGGCGCAGCGTGCCGATGCGGCGGGCGGCGCGGAGCATGTTCAGTTCGGTTGCAATATCGAGGCCGTAGCCGGATTTGACCTCAAGCGTGGTGGTGCCGGTGGCGAGCATCTGGTCAAGGCGGGGCAAGGCTTGCGCCACCAGATCATCCATGGATGCCGCACGGGTGGCGCGGACGGTGGACAGGATGCCGCCGCCTGCGCGGGCGATCTGTTCGTAGCTGGCCCCATTCAGGCGCATTTCGAATTCGGTGGCACGGTCGCCTGCAAAGACGACATGGCTGTGACAATCAATCAGGCCGGGGGTCAGCAGGGCGCCGTGGCAATCGTGGCTGTCATAGTCCCGAAAGGGCGTCGGCACATCCGCAACCGGGCCCACCCATTGCACCAATCCGGCATCCATCGCCACGGCGGCATCGCCGATCAGGCCGTAGCCATCGGTCATCGTGGCGGCTGTTGCGTGGATGAGCACCGTTCCCATGGGACTTGCTTTCGTGCAGGGTGTGGGATTATTATGTCTATACATATTGCGCTGTCAAGGGAGGCCCTGATGCATATCCACGCCAAGACTGCGCTCTTGCCTGATGGCTGGGCGGATGACGTGCGGGTGAGCGTGGTGGCGGGGCGGATTGCGCAGGTAGAGGTTGGTACGCCGGGGGGGGCCGGTATTCTGTGCCCGGCCCCGGTCAACCTGCATTCGCATACGTTTCAGCGCGCGATGGCGGGGCTGACGGAACATCGCACGGCGGGGCAGGACAGTTTCTGGACATGGCGCGCGTTGATGTACCGGTTTCTGGAGCGGCTGACCCCGGATGACGTTGAGGCGATTGCGGCGCAGGTTTTTGTCGAAATGGCCGAGGCGGGTTATGCCGGAGTGTGCGAGTTTCACTATCTGCACCATGGCCCAGATGGGGTGCCTTATGACAACCCGGCTGAATTGGCGCTGCGGATTGCTGCGGCCGCGGATGCGGTGGGGCTGGGGCTGACGCTGCTGCCGGTGCTGTATGAACGCGGCGGGTGTGATGGGCGGGCGCTGGCGGGGGGGCAGTTGCGGTTTGGCAATGATCTGGACGGCTTTGCACGGTTGTGGGGGGCGGCGCAGGATGGTTTGCGCGATGCGCCCGCCGATGCCGTGATCGGTGTCGCGCCGCATTCGTTGCGCGCGGTCAGCCCATATGGACTGGGGGTCGTCGCGGGGATGGCCCCCTTGGCGCCGCTGCATCTGCATCTGGCTGAACAGGTGGCCGAGGTGGACGAGGTGCTGGCCCATACTGGTGCGCGACCTGTGGAATGGCTGCTGGCGCATGCGGATGTGGATGCGCGCTGGTGTCTGATCCATGCAACGCAGATGCAGCCGCATGAGACGCAAGCGCTGGCCCTGACGGGGGCGGTGGCGGGGTTGTGCCCGATCACCGAGGCCAATCTGGGCGATGGGATCTTCGACGGGATGGGCTGGCAGGCGGCGGGTGGGGCCTATGGTGTGGGGTCGGACAGCAATGTGCGGGTGTCATTGACTGAAGAACTGCGGTTGCTGGAATATTCGCAGCGTCTGGCGCATCGGGGGCGGGCGATGCTGGCGGGGGATGGGCAATCCACCGGGCGCAGGTTGTTTGATGCGGCCTGTGCCGGGGGGGCGCAGGCGGCGGGGCGGCAGGCAGGTGCGATCCGGGTGGGGGATTGGGCGGACCTGCTGCGGCTGGATGCAAGCGGTGATCTGGGCACGCGGCGGGGCGATGCCATTCTGGATACGCTGATCTTTGCGGGCGATGACCGGATGGTGACGGATGTCTGGTCTGCGGGGCGGCACATCGTGACCCAAGGGCGGCATCCGCAGCGCGAGGCGATCGGCACGCGGTTCCGTGCGGTGATGGCACGACTGGGGGATGCGATTTGAACGGCTGGGAGGATATCCGCGCCGAAGTGCTGACCCGCATCCGCACAAAGGTCTGGCCGTTGGGCGCGGCCATTCCCGGTGAGCAGGACCTGGCGGTAGAGTTTGGCTGTGCACGGGCAACGGTGAACCGGGCGCTGCGCGATCTGGCCGCCCAAGGTGTGCTGGAACGCCGTCGCAAGGCGGGAACGCGGGTAGTGGCGGTGCCGGTGCGCAAGGCGACGCTGGATATTCCGGTGATCCGCCAGCAGGTAGAGGCATCAGGCCGGGTGCATGGCCACCGGGTGTTGCAACAGGTCGTGGCCATGCCGCCGGATGCCATTGCGCAGGCGATGGCAACCATCGGCCCGCTGGTCAGGTTGACGACGCTGCATCTTGCGGACGGTGCGCCATTCGTTCTTGAGGCGCGCTGGCTGAACCCAGCTTGCCTGCCGGATTTGCCGGATTTCACCACGATCAGCGCGAATGAATGGCTGGTGACATCGGTCACCTATGCCACGGGTGAAATTGCCTTTTCTGCCGAACCTGCCAGTGCTGTCGAGGCCGCGAGTTTGGGCGTGGCCGAGGGCGCTGCATTGTTCATCACGGAACGGATCACGCAGGATGCCGAAGGGCGCGGGATCACTCAGGTACGTCTGGCCCATGCTCCGGGCTATCGGCTTCGGACGGTGATGTAGACCGTCTGCCATAAACCCGCCCGGCGATGCGCGTCATCCGGCGATGGGTTTTGGAGATGCGGTTGCGCAGATGCATGACGGCATAGACCGGTTGGGTCAGCACGGGCGCATCAGTGACGGCGTGAAAGCGGCCCGTCGCCTCGAGCCGTTGGGCGGCATCAGACAGCACATAAGCCGCCCCCCCCAAGGCCAGCAGCAGGGATTCTGCCGTGGCACTTTGCCCGACCGACAGTTGCGCCTGTGTCAGTTCGGGCAAAAGCTGGCGGTGGGCCGTGGAAAAGGCATCGGCATAGTGGGTCAGGATATAGCGGTCCACGGTCAGATCGGCGCAGTGCGTCACATCCGAGCTGACCATACGGTAACCTATTTCGCCGATGCTGACGAAATGCAGGTCAGGATGGGGTTTGGGCGAATAAAGCAGCGCAAAATCCAGCACGCCCGACAGGGTATCGGCGCACATCTGATTGGAATAATCCGGCTCGATATAGAACGCGGCGCGCGGCAGGCCCTTGCGAAAATCAGCCACAAGTTCACCAATCTGGGCGGCTGCAAGGTCATTCTGGATGCCGATCCGGATGGTGGGGCGGTCAGAGAATTGCACTTGCCGGACCGTTTCGCGCCATTCGTGGCGCAAGGTGCGGGCATGGGGTTCAAACCGCTGGCCTTCGGGTGACAATTCGGTGCCTGCGCGGCTGCGGTTGAACAGGCGCGCCCCGACGGCCGCCTCGAGCGCCAGAACGCGGCCCGACACCGAAGACTGGGTGATGCCAAGCCGTTCGGCGGTGCGGTTAAAGCTGCGGGTTTCGGCAAGATCAAGGAACGTGTCGATGAGTTCGATCTGCATTGCGGCCTCCTTATCGCTTTTTCCGATTAATAGGGCGCTGACAGGGCAATTGAAAGCCTTTTCATGCCGGGGCATCTTGGCCGCACAATGACGAGGGGCGACATGGAATTTCCGACAACGGCGCGCGTGGTTATCATCGGGGGGGGCGCCGTTGGCGCGTCGTGCCTTTACCATCTGGCAAAGGCCGGGTGGACGGATTGCCTGCTGCTGGAAAAGAATGAACTGACGGCCGGGTCGACTTGGCATGCGGCGGGCAATGTGCCGACGTTTTCGTCAAGCTGGTCGATCATGAACATGCAGCGCTATTCGGCGGAATTGTATCGCGGGCTGGGCGATGCCGTTGATTATCCGATGAATTATCATGTGACAGGGTCGGTGCGGCTGGCCCATACCCGCGAACGGATGCAGGAATTTCAGCGCGTCGTCGGAATGGGGCGGTATCAGGGGATGGATCTGGAGATCCTTGCACCCGGTGATATTGCCGCGAAGTATCCGTTTCTGGAAACCCATGATCTGACCGGCGCGCTGTACGATCCCTACGACGGTGACATTGATCCCGCGCAACTGACCCAAGCGCTGGCCAAGGGCGCGCGGGCGATGGGCGCGCGGATCGAACGGTTCTGCCCGGTGACGGGCGTGCGGCGCGAGGGCGATGACTGGGTGATTTCGACGCCCAAGGGCGAGGTGCGCTGCGAGATCGTGGTCAATGCGGCGGGTTATTATGCCCGCGATGTGGCCCGCATGTTCGGGCGCGATCTGCCGATGATGGTGATGAGCCATCAGTACATGCTGTTCGACACGGTGCCCGGAAGTTGCGGCACACACGGCTGCATCGGGGCAAAAGCTGCCGCTGTTGCGCGATGTGGACAGCAGTTACTATCTGCGGCAGGAAAAGAACGGCTTCAACCTTGGCCCCTATGAGGGCAATTGCCGCGCCCATTGGGTGACGCCGGATGATCCGTTTCCCGAAGATTTCAGTTTCCAGTTGTTCCCCGACGATCTGGAGCGGCTGGAATGGCATATCGCGGACGCGATGGCACGGGTGCCGTTGCTGGAAAAGGCGCCGCTGACCAAGGTCATCAACGGCCCCATCCCCTACACGCCCGACGGCAACCCGCTGATCGGGCCGATGCCGGGCGTGCCGAATGCGTTCGAGGCCTGCGTGTTCACCTTTGGCATCTGTCAGGCCGGGGGGGCAGGCAAGGTGCTGGCGGAATGGGTGACGGAAGGGGCCACCGAATGGGACATGTGGTCCTGCGATCCGCGCCGGTTTACCGGGTTCGAGGATGCGGATTACTGCGTGAAAAAGGGGATGGAGGTCTATGGCCACGAATACGCCATCCATTTCCCGCATCACGCCTGGCCCGAAGGGCGGGGGAAAAAGCTGTCGGCGGTGCATGCGCGGACGAAGGCACTTGGGCGCGCAGTTCGGGGCCTATAATGGCTGGGAGCGCGCGCTTTGGTATGCGCGGGCGGGCGATGACACATCCGAGGATGCGCAGCGCACATGGGATCGTGCGGGGCCGTGGTTCGATGCGGTGCGGGAGGAATGTCTGGCGGTGCGCGATGCGGCGGGGATTCTGGACCTGCCGGGCTTTTCGCGGTTCGTGATCGAAGGGCCGGGGGCTGCTGATTGGCTGGCCCGCCAGATCACGGGCAAGGTGCCGTCCGTGGGCCGCCTTGGCCTTGCGTATTTCGCCGATGACAAGGGCCGGATCGTGACCGAGATGTCTGTGGCGCGGCTGGGGATGGATGAATTGCTGCTGATCACGGCGGCGACGGCGCAGGTGCATGATCGTGACTGGCTGGCCCGGCATCTGGATGCGGGGCTGACCCTGCGCGAGGAAACAGACCTGTGGTCCACGCAGATACTGACGGGGCCTGCGTCGCGCGACATTCTGGCTGCGGTCAGTGATGCGGATCTGGCCAAGGGCTGGCTTACGTTTCAGACGGCGCAGGTTGCAGGGGCGGACGTGTTCCTGATGCGAGTGTCCTTTGCGGGCGAGTTGGGCTGGGAAATCCATTCGCGCATCGGCGATACGCCAGCGGTCTGGGATGCGGTGATGGCGGCGGGGGGGCCGCGCGGCTTGCGCCCGTTCGGGATGTTCGCGCTGAATTCCCTGCGGATCGAAAAGGGGTATCGGGCGTGGAAGGGCGATCTTTCCACCGATTACACCGTGCTGCAGGGCGGGCTTGAGCGGTTCGTGGACTGGGCCAAGCCCGATTTTCGCGGCAAGGCCGCGCTGGCTGCGGAAAAGCAGCGCGGGGTGACCAAACGGTTCTGCACGCTGGTGATTGACGCGGCCGATCTGGACCCGCCCTACATGTCGACGATCTGGCATGACGGTGCGGTGGTGGGCGAAGTGACCAGCGGTTACTTTGGTCACCGTGTCGGAAAATGTATCGGGCTTGGCATGTTGCGCAGTGATGTGAATGTGCCGGGATCGCGGGTTGAGGTCGAGATTTTCGGCACCCGGCATCCGGCGGTGGTGCAGGAGGATGCGCCGCTGTGGGATGCCAGGAACGAGCGTATCCGCGCATGACCCTGCCCGCCACCATGTCTGGCGTGCATCTGACCGGCCATGGCGGGCCGGAGATGCTGGTGTGGCGGGATGACATTACCGCGTGCCACAGCCGGGGCCGGGCGAGGTGCTGGTGCGGGTGCTGGCGGCAGGCGTCAACATGACCGACATCAACACGCGCATCGGCTGGTAGCGGCGGAGGCGAGGGCGGCTGGGCCGGGCGCGATGGATTTGCCGCGCATCCAGGGCGGCGGATCTGTGCGGACGGATCGTGGCGCTGGGCGACGGGGTGACCGGGGTTGCCATTGGGCGCGCGGGTGATCTGCCCGACCAACCAGCCCGAACCGACGCCCGACAACCCGATGGCGATCAACGTGATCGGGTCAGAATTCGACGGGGCCTTTGCGCAGTACTGCGTGGTGCCCGCGCGCTATCTGCATGACGTCAGCGCCGCGCCCTTGTCGGATGTCGAGATCGGGGCGATGCCTTGTGCTTACGGCACGGCCAACAACATGCTGGTGCGGGTAGGATGGCCATGGGCGAGCGGGTGCTTGTCACCGGTGCGTCGGGCGGGGTTGGCCTTGCTGCGGTGCAACTGGCGGTGTGCGCGGGGCGCGCAGGTGACGGGGCAATGCTCGGCCGCCAAGGCGGCTATCGTGACGGCGCAGGGGGCGGATGTGCTGGACCGCGACTGCGGACCCCGCACCGGACAGTTTTGACGTGGTGATCGACCTTGTCGGCGGGCCGGGTTGGGCCGCGCGGCTGAACGCGCTGCGACCGGGCGGGCGCTATGCCACGGCGGGTGCCGTGGGCGGGCGCGGAGGTGACGTGGCGATCTGCGGCGTGATCTACCTGAAGGATCTGACACTTTATGGCTGCACCAATCAGTCTGTCGCGGGCTTTACCGATCTGGTGGCCATGATCAACGCGGGCGCGTTGCGGCCCGTGGTGTCGAAAACCTATCCGTTGCGCGCGATTGCCGAAGCGCAGGCTGATCTTGTCGCCGGAAGATACCCCGGAAAACTGGTTCTGATCCCGTCGGAGAGTGACGTATGACCCTTCCTAAACATGCCCGTGCGGTGATCATCGGCGGTGGCGTTTCGGGCTGTTCGGTGGCCTATCATCTGGCGAAGGCGGGGTGGACGGATGTGGTGCTGCTGGAGCGCAAGCAACTGACGAGCGGCACCACATGGCATGCGGCGGGGTTGATCGGGCAATTGCGCGGGTCGGCCAACATGACGCGGTTGGCGAAGTATTCTGCCGATTTGTACGTGAAGCTTGCCGCCGAAACCGGCGTGGAAACCGGGATGCGGCAGGTGGGTTCGATTTCCGTGGCCCTGACGGCGGCGCGGCATGAAGAGTTGCTGCGGCAGGCCACGGTGGCGCGGATTTTCGATGTGGAGGTGCATGAAATCTCGCCCGACCGAGGCGCTGGAGAAATATCCGCATCTGAACATCGAGGGCGTGGTGGGGGCGGTGGCCTTGCCGCTGGACGGACAATGCGACCCTGCGAATATCGCGATGGCGCTGGCTAAAGGTGCCAAGATGCGCGGCGCGCAGATTTTTGAACATACGAAGGTGGTGCGCGTCACGCAAGGCGGCGGGCCGGGTGACGGGCGTGGACTATGAGACGGCAGAGGGGCCGGGCCATATCGCCTGCGATGTCGTGGTGAACTGTGGGGGAATGTGGGGCCGCGATCTGGCAGAGGCAAATGGCGTGACGCTGCCGCTGCATGCCTGTGAGCATTTCTACCTGATTACCGAGCCTATTCAGGGCCTTGGTCATTTGCCCGTGCTGCGGGTGCCCGATGAATGCGCCTATTACAAATCCGACGCCGGCAAGATGATGGTGGGGGCGTTTGAGCCGAAAGCCAAACCCTGGGGCATGGGTGGCATCCGTGAAGACTTCATGTTCGACACGCTGCCCGAGGATTGGGATCATTTCCAGCCCATCCTTGAACACGCGATGAACCGCTTGCCGCTGTTCCAGACGGCGGGGATTCACACGTTCTTCAACGGGCCGGAAAGTTTTACGCCCGATGATCGCTATTATCTGGGCGAGGCACCGGAACTGGGCGGCTATTGGGTCGCGGCGGGCTATAACTCGGTTGGCATCGCGGGGTCAGGTGGGGCCGGCATGGCGCTGGCGCATTGGATCACCGAAGGCGAGGCGCCGTTCGATCTGTGGGAGGTGGATATCCGCCGCGCGCAACCGTTTCAGCGCAACCGCAAATACCTGAAGGAACGCGTCAGCGAGACGCTGGGCCTGCTGTATGCCGACCACTTCCCCTACCGCCAGATGGCAACCAGCCGGGGGGTGCGGCGCACGCCGTTGCACGACCATCTGAAGGCGCGGGGCGCTGTCTTTGGCGAGGTTGCGGGGTGGGAACGCGCGAACTGGTTTGCCAACGCCGGGCAGGTGCCGGAATACGAATATGCCTGGACACGGCAGAACTGGTTCGACAACCAGCGCGCCGAGCATCTGGCGGTGCGGGAAGGTGTCGGCTTTTTCGACATGACGTCGTTCGGCAAGATCAGGGTCGAGGGGCGGGATGCCTGCAGGTTTCTGAACCGGATCGCATCGGCCGAAGTGGATGTGGCGTCTGGCAAGATCGTCTACACCATGTTCCTGAATGATCGCGCGGGGATAGAGGCCGATCTTACCATAACGCGGTTGTCAGAGACGGCGTATCTGGCGGTTGTGCCAGGGGCGACGTTGCAGCGCAATCTGGCTTGGATGCGCGCGCAGGTTGGCGATGACTTCGCGGTCATCACGGACATGACGGCGGCGGAGTCTGTGCTGTGTGTGATGGGGCCAAAGGCGCGTGACCTGATGACGCGTGTGTCACCTGCGGACTTTAGCAATGCCGCACATCCCTTTGGTATGGCGCGCGAAATCGAGATTGGTATGGGCATCGCGCGGGCGCACCGTGTTACCTATGTGGGCGAGTTGGGGTGGGAGATTTACGCAAGTTCCGACCAGACGGCGCATATCTTTGAGGCGATCGAAGAGGCGGGGGCGGACCTTGGTCTGAAGCTCTGCGGTCTGCATACGCTGGATTCCTGCCGGATCGAGAAGGCCTATCGCCATTGGGGCCATGACATTACGGACGAGGACCATGTGCTGGAGGCGGGGTTGGGGTTCGCCGCGAGCCGCAAGAAGGCCGCCTATATCGGGCGCGATGCGGTTTTGCGCCGCGAACAGGCCGGGCTTGACCGCCGTATGGTGCAGTTCCGCCTGACGGACCCGCAACCGCTGTTGTTCCACAACGAGGCGATCGTGCGGGACGGGCAGATCGTTGGCCCGGTGACGAGCGGCAACTATGGCCATCATCTGGGGGGGGCCATCGGGCTGGGCTATGTGCCTTGCAAGGGGCAATCGGAGGCGGACGTGCTCGGCTCCACCTACGAGATCGAGGTGGCGGGCGTGCGGCATGCGGCTGTGGCCAGCCTTGCGCCAATGTATGACCCCAAATCAGAAAGGGTGCGGGCGTGACGCGGCATCAGGCATTTTGGGATTTGCACCAGTCGGGCTGTTTCGTGATGCCGAACCCATGGGATATCGGATCGGCGCGGATGATGGCGGCACTGGGGGCGAAGGCGCTGGCGACGTCATCGGCGGCGCATGCGTTCACGCTGGGGCGGGCCGATCTGGGAGGGGTCAGCCGGGATGAGGCGCTGGCCCATGCGGCCGCAATCGTGGCTGCGACCGACCTGCCGGTGAATGGCGATCTTGAAAATGGCTTTGGCGATGCGCCGGACACCGTGGCCGAAACCGTGCGCCTGGCGGCAGAGGTGGGGCTGTCTGGCTGTTCGATCGAGGACACGATGATGGTGGCGGGCCATCCGGCCTATCCCTTTGATCTGGCGGTGGAACGGGTGCGGGCCGGGGTGGCGGCTGCGCGGGGTCTGGGGCGGCCTTTCGTGTTCTGCGCGCGGGCGGACGGGGTGATGAACGGGGCCTATGATCTGGCCGAGGGCATTCGCCGCTTGCAGGCGTTTGAGGCGGCGGGGGCGGACCTTTTGTATCTGCCGGTGCCGCCGGGGCGGGCGGAACTGCGCCAAGTGCTGGCTGCGGTGACCAAGCCCGTCAACGCGCTGGCAGCGGGGCCGTTACGGAAGATGACTGTGGCCGATCTGGCGGCGATGGGCGTGCGGCGCATCTCGCTGGGCAGCCAGATCGCGCGGGTGACGCATGCGGCGATCCGCGATTGTGTGACGGCGATGCTGGGGGCCGGTTCGTTTGCGCCGTTGATGGCGGCGGCATCGGGCGATGAAATCGACGGGTTGTTGCAACAAGGGGCCGCAGTCTTGCCCCCGAATGACCCAAAATCGGCGCGAATTGGTTCCTAGCCTTGCGGCAGCCGGGCGTTTGCCCGCCTGCCAAAAGGTGATGAGATGAGCAAGAAGATGAACGTGGCGACCCATTCACAGACGATGCGCGCGGCCCCTGACGGGGTTGATGCGCGCGTGGCCGCCTACCGGGCGGGCCGTGGGCTGCCGCGTGACTTCTACACCGATCCTGCGATCTATGCCCGCGATCTGGAGCGGCTGTTCCGCCGCCATTGGCATTGCCTTGGCCACATCAGCATTCTGCCGAAACCCTATGATTTCGAAGTCTTTTCATTGGCGGGGGAAGAGATCATCCTGACCCGCGACGGGGATGGCAACTTGCACGCGATGCTGAACGTGTGCCGCCACAAGGGGGCTGCGATCTGCGCCGACCGGCAGGGGAATGCCCGCACCTTTGTGTGCCCTTATCACGCGTGGACCTATGGGGTCGATGGCGCGCTGAAGGCGGCGCGCGTCATGCCAAAGGACTTTGATCGCGACACATATGGGCTGCGCAAGCTGCATCTGCGCGTCGAACAGGGCCTGATCTTTGTGACCTTTGCGTCAGAGCCGCTGGATTTCACCGACGCCGCCGCGATGATTGACCAAACCTGTGGGGTCTATGGCTGGGCCGATGCCAAGGTGGTGGCGCGGCAAAGCTATGCCATCGCCGCGAACTGGAAGCTGGCGGTCGAAAACTACGTCGAATGCTATCACTGTGGCCCGGCGCACCCGGAATATTCGCAGACCCATGTTCTGGAACAGCCGCCCGAAGAGATCGACGCGCTGAATGCGGCGATGGCTGCGCGGACGGCGGCACTTGGTCTGTGCATCATGGAAGGCTCGCCGTGGGAAACGCGCGATACGGGGCGCGAGGCGATCCGGTCTTACCGCTATGCGCTGAAGGACGGGGTGCAGTCTGCCAGCGTGGATGGCGGCCCCGTGGCACCCCTGATGGGGCAATTCACGGATTATGATGGCGGGATCACATCGCTGCATTTTGGCGGGTTATCCTACATGGCGGCCTATCCTGACCATGGAGTGATCTACCGGTTCGTGCCCGACGGCGTGGATGCCTGCACGATGGAGATTGTCTGGCTGGTGGCGGGCGATGCCGTGGAGGGGCGCGATTACGAACTGGATCGCCTGACATGGCTGTGGCGGGTGACCTCAGACGAGGACAAGGCGATTATCGAAGCGACGGCGCGCGGTGTGCGGTCGCACTACTTTACCCCCGGCCCGATTGCCCCGATGGAGGCGCAGACGCAGCGTTTCATCACCTGGTATCTGGCCGAACTGTCTTTGCCATGAAGCCTGCGACACCCCGTTGCGGTTTTGTGGCGCGCGGTCCTGACGGGGCTGCGTTCATCATAAACCGGAACGGGAGTGTCGATCATGGCGGAGTTGGGTGAAGTTTGCGAACCTGCGCGCGCGCGGCGGTCGGGTGGGCGTGCAAATCGTGTCGCCGAACGGGCGGCCCCGTTGGCCGAAAATCTGCGCCCGATCCGCGCAGGCATGTCGGGCGGGCAATACCGCCCGCTGACCGATGCGGGGATGGGGCAGATACATGCGGCGGCGCTGGATGCGTTGGAGCAGATCGGATTGTCACAGGCCCCGCCGTCGGGCGTTGCATTGCTGACCGAAGCGGGGGCCATTCAGGGCGATGACGGACGCATCCGGTTTCCGCGCGCATTGGTCGAGGACATGCTGGCTGTGGCAGCACGCAACATCACGTTGCATGCGCGCGACCCCAAGCACGATCTGCATCTGTCGGGGACCAAGGTGCATTTCGGCACGGCGGGGGCCGCAGTGCATATCGTGGACCCGATCACCTTGGACTACCGCGAAAGCACGGCGCAGGATTTGTACGATGCGGCGAGGTTGGTGGATAATCTGGACAACATCCATTTCTATCAGCGCACCATGGTCTGCCGCGATGTGGTGGACAATCAGGAAATGGATCTGAACACGCTTTATGGCTGCCTTGTCGGGCACGACCAAACATGTTGGCACCTCGTTCAGCGACCCGTCCTATGTGGCCGCATGTTTCGACATGCTTTACACCGTGGCGGGGGGTGAGGAGAAATGGCTGGAACGGCCGTTTGTGTCGAACTCCAACTGCTTTGTCGTCCCGCCGATGAAGTTCGCCGAGGAATCCTGCATCACGATGGAAGACTGCATCCGGCGCGGCATGCCGATGCTGCTGCTGTCGGCAGGGCAGGCGGGGGCCACGGCGCCCGCACCCATTGCGCTGACCATCGTGCAGGCGATGGCGGAATGTCTGGCGGGCGTGGTCTATGCCAATGCCATCAAAAAAGGCGCGCCCTGCATTTTTGGCACCTGGCCCTTTGTGTCGGACCTGCGCACCGGGGCCATGAGCGGGGGCAGCGCGGAACAGGCGCTGTTGACGGCGGGTTGCGCGCAGATGCATCGGTTCTACGATCTGCCGGGCGGGGCCGCGAGCGGCATTTCGGACAGCAAGCTGCCGGATATGCAGGCCGGCTGGGAACAGGGCATTACCAACGCGCTGGCGGGTCTGTCGGGCCTGAACATGTGCTATGAGGCGGTGGGGATGCATGCGTCCCTGCTGGGCTTCTGTCTGGAAAGCCTTGTGCTGGGCGATGATCTGTTGGGGCAGGCGATGCGCCTCGTGCGTGGTATTGATGTGACCCCCGACAGCACCAGCCTTGATGCGATGAAAGAGGTCTGCCTTGGCGGGCCGGGGCATTATCTGGGGTCGGATCAGACCCTGCGGTTGATGCAGACGGAATATACCTATCCCAAGGTGGGAAATCGGATGTCGCCCAAGGAATGGAATGAGGCAGGCAAGCCGCTGCTGCTTGACGCGGCCATCGCGCGCAAGAATAGTATCCTTGCAAAAGCCGGAAGCCGCATTGACCCTGAAATCGACGCGATCATCCGGGCCAAATACAACATCTATTTCAAGTGAGGATGCCATGATTTCTGCCAACATGACCAAGTTCTACATCAACGGCGCATGGGTGGAGCCGATCTCGAAAGCGCGGCTTGGTGTCGAAAACCCGGCGAATGAGGAAATCGTCTGCGAAGTGGCAATCGGCAACGACGCCGACGCCGACCGCGCGATCATGGCGGCACGCGCGGCGTTTGATGCGTGGACGGTGACGCCAGTCGCCGACCGCATCGCCTTGGTCCAGCGTATTCTGGATATCTACAACGACCGCTACGAAGATTTCGCCCAGGCGATGAGCACGGAAATGGGTGCGCCGACCGAATGGGCCCGCGGCGCACAAGCCTGGGCTGGGCAGGTGCATATGGAGGCCACGATCAAGGCCGCCAAGGAAATGCAATGGGAATACATGCGCGGCACGACGAAGATTGTCTATGAAGGCATCGGGGTTTGCGCGCTGATCACGCCATGGAACTGGCCGATGAACCAGATCGCCTGCAAGGTCGCGCCTGCGCTGATTGCGGGCTGCACCATGGTGTTGAAGCCATCGGAAATTGCACCGCTGTCGGGGGTTCTCTTTGCGGAAGTGTGCCATGCGGCGGGCGTGCCACCGGGCGTGTTCAACCTTGTGAACGGCGACGGGCCGGGGGTGGGCACGCGCATCACCTCGCACCCTGAGGTGGACATGGTATCCTTTACCGGATCGACCCGCGCAGGCACGTTGATTGCGGCGGCAGCAGCCCCGACGGTCAAGCGCGTGGCGCAGGAAATGGGGGGCAAGTCGGCCAATATCATCCTGCCGAATGCCGATCTGGCGGCGGCGGTCGAGACGGGCGTGAATACGATCATGTCCAATACCGGCCAGTCTTGCGATGCGCCGACGCGGATGTTCGTGCAGCGCGCGCAGCAGGCCGAAGCATTGGCGATTGCCAAGGCCACGGCAGAGGCGATTGTGCCGGGCGATCCGAAAGCCGAAGGCACCACGATGGGGCCGCTGATTTCAAAGGTGCAGTATGACAAGGTGCAGCGCCTGATCCAGACCGGGATCGACGAAGGGGCGACGCTGGTGACTGGGGGCCTTGGGCGGCCTGCGGGGTTGAACCGTGGCTGGTTCTGCAAGCCGACAATCTTTGGCGATGTGGAAAACGAAATGACGATTTCCAAGGAAGAAATCTTTGGCCCGGTGCTGTCGATCCTGCCCTATGACACGGTGGATGACGCGGTGCGGATGGCCAATGATTCCGTCTATGGCCTTGCGGCCTTTATCGCGGGCCCGGTGGAGGATGCGCAGCCCGTGGCCCGGCGGTTGCGGGCGGGGACAGTCAACCTGAACTATCCCGACTGGGATACAGCCGCCCCCTTTGGTGGCTACAAGCAATCGGGCAACGGGCGCGAATACGCCGACTGGGGCATCCATGACTTCTGCGAGGTCAAGGGCATCGTCGGCTGGGGTGCCTGAATAATGGGGCGGCTTGCGGGCCGCCTTTCCTTTATCTGACGGGAATATCATGCATTACGGATATATCGGCCTTGGCAATCTGGGGGCCGCCTGCGCGGGCTGTTTGCTGAAAGCAGGCTTTGCGGTCACGGTCTATGACCTGAACCCCGCACTAGCAGCACCCTTGGTGACAGCGGGGGCGACGCTGGCCAATAGCGCCGAGGAACTGGCGGGGTCGGTCGATCACGTCATCACCTGCCTGCCATCACCTGCGGTATCGGAACGCGTCTTGCGCAATATCCTGCCGCATATGAAGGCAGGGGCGTCATGGGTGGAGATGTCAACGCTGGGGCGCGATGAGGTGCTGGCGCTGGCAGGTGTTGCGGCGGATGCGGGCGTGCGGATGATGGAACTGCCTGTGACCGGCGGGGTGCATCTGGCCTATCAGGGCAAGATTACGATGCTGGCGGGCGGTGACCGCGATCTGTTCGATCTGCATCATGCGGCGATGCAGGCGATGGGCGACAAGATCTTTCACATGGGGCCGTTGGGATCATCCTGCATCATCAAGGTCATCACCAACATGCTGGCCTTTATTCATCTGAAGGCGTGTGGCGAGGCGTTGATGCTGGCCAAGCGCGGGGGCCTTGATCTGGGGCAGGCGTGGCATGCGATTGCGGCGTCGTCGGGGAATTCGTTCGTGCATGAAACCGAAGGTGCGCTGATATTGAACGGGTCTTATGACATTGCGTTCAACATTGATCTGGCGTTGAAGGATCTGGGATTTGCGCTTGGTTTCGGGCGGGAGTTTGGCGTGCCGCTGGAATTGGCCTCGGCCACGAACCAGACCTATGTTGCGGCCAAGGCAGCCTACGGCGGTGAGGCGCAATCGCCGATGATCGCGAAATTGCTGGAAGATCTGCTGGGCACCGATCTGCGCGCGGACGGGTTTCCGGCGCGGCTGGAATGAAGGGCAACGGAATGGACGATCAGGCGCGCTATGCGGCCATGCTGCATCACCGCAAGTCGCGGTTGGTGCAAGGCGATCCGATTGCGCCGCCATTGGTGTCTGCCGCGACCTTTCATGTGCCCGACCATACCAACGGCGGCTACAGCTATTCCCGTGCAGGCAGCCCGACATGGGATGAACTGGAGGGGCAGCTGGCACTGCTGGAGGATGCGCCGGTGGTGGCATTTCCGTCGGGGATGGCGGCGATTTCGGCAGCATTGATGGCGACGCTTGCGGCGGGCAGCCGGGTGGTCGTGCCGTCGGATGGGTATTACGTCACGCGGGTGTTTGCCGAAGAGTTTCTGAAGCCATTCGGGGTTCAGACGACGTTTCTGCCGACCGTGGAGTATGACAGCGCGGATTTCACCGGGGCTACGGTGGTGTTTCTGGAAACGCCGTCCAATCCGGGGCTGGATGTCTGTGATATTGCGGAGGTTGTTGCCCGTGCGAAGGCTGCGGGCGCGATTGTGATTGCCGATAACACGACCATGACGCCTGTTTTGCAGCGACCCTTGGATCTGGGTGTGGATGTGGTGGTGGCGGCCGATACCAAGGCGCCGTCGGGGCATTCGGACCTGCTGTTTGGCCATGTGGCCAGCCGGAACGCGGTAATTTTGGACCGGGTGCGCAACTGGCGGCGGGTGTCGGGTGCGGTGCCGGGGGCGTTCGAGGCGTGGCTGGTGCATCGTGGGATCGAGACGCTGGAAGTGCGGATGGCGCGGATGTGCGCATCGGCGGGGATCATTGCCGAACGGCTGGCGGCGCATCCGGGCGTGCGGCGCGTGCGCTATCCGGGGTTGGTGGATGATCCGTCACATGCGATTGCGAAACGGCAGATGACGGGGTTCGGGTTTCTGATCTCGTTCACATTGGAGAATGCGAGCGTGGCGGAAAAGTTTCTGGCCGATTGCCCGTTCATCGCGCAATCCACCAGTTTTGGTGCCACGCATACGTCCGCCGAGCGCCGGGCGCGGTGGGGGGATATGGTGCCTGAAGGGTTCATCCGGATGTCGGTGGGGATCGAGCCGACAGAGCCGCTATGGGCCGCGATTGCGGCGGCGTTGCCGGGAAATTGACGGCTGTCAATTTTCAGAATTCCTCAACAAAATCAACGATAAAAAAAGTTATCCACAGGCCGCGTTAAGGGTTTTGAAACATTCCGTGATCGGGGGATGGGCAGGATTGCCCATCCTACGTCAGCAGATTTTGGATCATTCGCGCGGCCTCGGTGGCCACATCCGTCAGTTTGGCGCGGTCTTCGCCGGGGAAAAACCGCGCGCGGGTGGCGGTGGGCATGGGCGCTGGCGTTTCGATCAGCACGCGCGGGCCGATGCGGGCGGTTTCGGCCATCCATGAGCGGGCAAGCGTGATTTGTGCGGCCTTGGTCGCCCCGTAAGCGCCAAAGAATTTCTGCCCCGCGGATGGATCATCAAAAAACATCGCCGTGCCCTTGTGCGCGCGCAGCAGCGGTTCAACCATCGGGATCAGGATACCGGTGGCGCGGGTGTTGGTGGCGATGCTTTTGTCCCAGTCGCGGTCATCAACCGAGCCTGCCGGGGCGAGGGGGGGCGCATGCACCGCCGTATGCAGCCATGCAGAAAGCCCGCCCCAGCGATCGTGGATGGAGCGGCAAAGATGGCGCATGGCATCCGTATTGGTCACATCCATCGGGGCCAGTGTCATGCCGCCTGCGCCGGGCAGTTTCAGGGCCTTGACCGTATCATCAAGCTCTTCAAGCCCGCCGACAGTGCGGGCGACGGCGATGACGTGCCAACCGCGCGTGGCAAGCGTTTGCGACAGGGCAAAGCCAAGGCCGCGCGAGGCACCGGTAACGAGGGCGATCTTGAGTGTCATCGGGGAGTGTCCGTTGGGAGTGTGGAGCCTCCGGCGGGGATATTTGAGCAGAGAGGAAGGGGCAAGGGGTTACGGCTTGCCATAGCCTCGGCTGAGTTCGGCAAGACGCACGTCGATGATCTGCATCACGAGCGGGGCGGGGAGGGGATTGTCAGGTGTGAAAAGAACGCCGCTTTTCGAAGTTTTGAAGGGCGTGCAGTCGATGTGGGGGATGACGCTGCCGGAATGGGGATAGAGGCCCAGATGGTGTTGGTAAAGGCGGCATAGCCTGCGACCATCTTTCCCTTCGGTCCCGGCTGGCGAAAGCCGGGCATTGCGTAGGACATGCATTCGATATGGTCGGGCAGGCGGGCGGCGATCAGGGCGCGGAGGTCTTGCAGGGCCGCGCGCTGGTTGGGGGGCAGGTTGACGAGATAGGCGTCAACCTGTGCGGTCATTCCGCCGCCTTCATCTGAAAGCCTGCCTCGATCTTGTCGGATGGGGCCACGGGGTATTCGCCGGAAAAGCAGGCATCGCAGTACTGTGGGGATGCGTTGTCGCGGCCACTTGCCTGACCTGCGGCGCGGTAGAGGCCATCGAGGCTGACGAATTTCAGGCTGTCGACGCCGATCCAGTCGCGCATTTCATCCTCGGACATGGTGGCGGCGAGGAGTTTGTCACGCTCGGGCGTGTCGACGCCGTAAAAGCAGGGCCATGCGGTGGGGGGGGATGCGATGCGGAAGTGAACCTCGGCGGCACCCGCCTCAAGGATCATGTCCTTGATCTTGCGCGAGGTGGTGCCGCGCACGACGGAGTCGTCTACAAGGATGACGCGTTTGCCCTTGATCAGCGCGCGGTTGACGTTGAGTTTCAGGCGGACACCCATGTTGCGGATGTGATCGGTGGGTTCGATGAAGGTGCGGCCCATGTATTGGTTGCGGATGATGCCCATGGCGTAGGGGATGCCGCTTTCCTGACTGTAGCCGATGGCGGCAGGGGTGCCAGAATCGGGCACGGGGCAGACGAGGTCGGCATCCACGGGGGCCTCACGCGCCAGTTCACGTCCGATGGCGGCGCGGGTTTCATAGACCGAACGGCCGCCGATGATGCTGTCGGGGCGCGAGAAATAGACGTTTTCAAAGATGCAGAAGCGGGATTTCGCAGGCGCGAAGGGGCGGGTGGAGTTGACCTTGCCATCTTCGATGACGACCATTTCGCCGGGTTCAATCTCACGCACGAATTCGGCGCCGATAATATCAAGGCCGCAGGTTTCGGACGAGAGCGCCCATGCAGAATCGCTGATCCGGCCCAGCACCAGCGGGCGCACGCCAAGGGGATCGCGCACGCCGATCAGTTTGGTGCGCGTCATGGCGACGACGGAAAACGCGCCCTCGACCCGGCGCAGCGCATCCTTGATGCGTTCGGAGAGGTTCTTCTGGATCGACCGGGCCATCAGGTGGATGATGCATTCGCTGTCGGACGAGGATTGAAAGATACTGCCGCGTTCGATCAGCTCGCGCCGCAGGGCATCGGCGTTGGTGATGTTGCCGTTATGGGCGATGGCGCAGCCGCCCATGGAAAACTCGCCAAAGAAGGGCTGCACGTCGCGGATGGCAGTAGCCCCTTTGGAGCCAGCGGTGGAATAGCGGACGTGGCCGATGGCCAGCTGCCCCGGCAGCGTATCCATCACGTCGCGTTTGGTGAAATTGTCGCGCACATAGCCGAAGCGGCGGGCGGAGTTGAAGCCTTGGTCGGGGTCATAGCTGACGATGCCGCCCGCCTCTTGCCCGCGATGTTGCAGGGCATGCAGGCCGAGGGCCACGAAATTGGAGGCGTCACCAACGCCGATGGCGCCGAAGATGCCGCATTCCTCCTTCAGTTTGTCGTCATCGAAGGGATGGGAAAGCATGCGCATGAAGGGGGGGCCCGATTCCGCTGGCTGGATGACAGCGATGTAGGGCAGACGCGGGGGAATGTCACGCGCAGATGCGGGGTCAGCGGCGTGATGGCGCAAAGACTGCGGTGAAAAACAGCAGAATGCCTGCAATCAGATAGGCTGGCCCACCCAGCCCCAGATGGGTCTGCGCCTGTGTCAGCAGTTGTTGGCCAAGATCAGGGGGCAATTGATCGAGGTAGCCTTCGCCGCGTGCGCGATAGGCGGCATAGCCCGCATATCCGATCAGGCCGACCGGAATACCACCCAGCAGAAGGCCCATCCACTTGCCATAATATCCCAAAAGCCCGATCAGCGCGAAGAGTGCGGCCAGCGGGAAGGACACCGCAAAGGCAAGAGCGGCAATCGCGGCGCTATTGTAGGGATCGACATCCGGGGCGGCATTGGGGAGGTCGGAAAAATCAGGGATGTCAGAGATGTCAGTGATGCCGGGGTTTGCATTGATGATCTGGCGCGCGCCATCAAGCAGGGAATAGGTGCCGAATTGCGGGCTGTCGAGCCAGGGCAAGACAAAGCTGCCGACCATGACCACAGAGAACAAGAACCCAAGCCAGCGCATAAGACGTCCATCCCTTTACGATTGCCCAAGGGGGCATTGTTTCCGAATCAACGATAGTCTTGCATTTCGGCGGGATTGTGGCCGACGCAAATCGTATCAGGGGGCCGGAGCAGGGGCCGGAGCAGTTTCTGGTGCAGGGGCGGGTATGGTTTGCGGCCCGGCACAAACCTGCGTCAGGTCATTGTAGCGCGTCAGAATCCAGCCCGGCGCATCGGCGGGGATGGCCGCGTCGATACGGCCCTGAATGGAGGCCACGACCTTGGCGGTGCGCGAGTTGTCGACCATCGGCACGGTATTGGCAGCGACGGCGCGGTCAAACACCACAAAAGCGATCAACACCAGTACGACACCGCGGACCACCCCGAACAGAAAACCAAGCGCCTGATCGACGCCGCCGAGGGCAGAGCGCTGGATCACTGATGACAGCAGCGGGGTGAAGAGGGCGGCCAGCACAAGGCCGATGGCGAACACGCCGGCAAAGGCCGCGATGATCGAGAGTTCGCAACTGTCGCGCAGGAATTCACCAACGACGGGGATTTCCTTGACCAGAGGCTGAGCTTGCGGGGCAAAGATGAAGGCGAGGACGGCGGCCCCGATCCAGCCGACGATGGCCATCAGTTCGCGCACAACCCCCCGGCTGTAGGCCAGGATTGCGGAAAGAATGATGATGACCGCAACCACGCCGTCGACAACCGTGAAGTCCATGCCTGCTCTCCTTCAGGGGCGTCAGCCTGCCCCGAACATTTCGCCCACAAAGGCCGTCAGGTCCGGCATCTGCCGCACCGTGAGCCCTGATGCTTCGCCCAGCTTCGATCCCTGCGGCGCAATCGCCTGCGAGAAACCAAGTTTTGACGCCTCTTTCAACCGGTTTTCGGTCTGACCCACGGGCCGCAGCGCGCCGGACAGGCTGATTTCGCCAAATAGCACCATATCTGGCGGAATTGCCACATCTTCGCGAGCGCTAAGAAGGGCTGCGGCGATGGCAAGGTCGGCGGCAGGTTCGTTCACCCGCAGGCCGCCTGCGACATTGAGGAACACATCAAGGCCGGTAAAGGGGATGCCGCAACGCGCCTCGAGCACGGCAAGGATGGTCGACACGCGGCCGAGATCCAGCCCCACCACCGTGCGGCGCGGGGTGCCAAGCGAGGATTGCGATACCAGTGCCTGAATTTCCGTCAGCACGGGCCTTGTGCCTTCGATGCCCGCGAACACTGCCGATCCGGGGGCCGGGCGATCACGGTCCGACAGGAACAGGGCCGACGGGTTGGTGACCTGCTGCAACCCGTCGCCCGTCATTTCGAACACGCCGATTTCATCGGCCGGGCCAAAGCGGTTCTTCACGGCGCGCAGGATGCGGAACTGGTGGCCGCGCTCGCCTTCGAAATACAGCACCGTATCGACCATGTGTTCCACCACGCGCGGGCCTGCGATCTGGCCGTCCTTGGTGACATGGCCGACAAGGATCACCGCCACCCCGCGCCGTTTGGCGAAGGTGACAAGTTCATGGCAGGCGGCGCGGACCTGACCGACCGAACCCGGGGCGGCCTCGATGCTGTCAAGCCACATGGTCTGGATACGAATCGATGATCGCAAGGCCGGGGCGTTCCGCATCAAGTGTGGTCAGGATGTCGCGCAGGTTGGTTTCGGCACCGAGGATTACGGGTGCATCGGTCAGGCCAAGGCGGGCCGCGCGCATGCGCACCTGTGCCGGGGCTTCCTCGCCCGACACATACATGCACTTGACGCCACGGCGGGCAAAACTGGCAGCGGCCTGCAACAGCAGGGTCGATTTCCCGATCCCCGGATCGCCGCCCACAAGGATGGCCGATGCGGGCACGAGGCCGCCGCCAAGCACGCGATCCAATTCATCAATGCCGGAACCCACGCGGGGCGGCGGGGCCTCTTCGGTGGCAAGGTCGGTCAGCGCGATGGTGCGGCCCCGGCTGCCAAGCGCCTTGGGGCCTGCCGACAAGGGCGCCTCTTCGACAATGGAATTCCATGCGCCGCAGGCGTCGCAGCGGCCTTGCCATTTCTTGTGGGCAGCGCCGCAGGACGTGCAGGTGAAGCTGGTGACGGGTTTGGCCATGACAGCGGTGTAGCCGAGGCAGCGGCAGAGGGGAATAGGGGGCGATGCCACCCATTTGTCGCGCATGCGTCACGTTTGCGCCACATCATGTTGCCCTTGGGTAACACCGACCATCAAGCGCCGTTCCGCCCATGCATTTCAGGCGACAGGCGATATTCCGCCGGGCATTAACCATTGCAAACGTCGCACGGTGTGGTGTGACCCCAAAAGAAGAAAGAGCAGACATGTGGAAATTGGGTGCGGGCGCTGCGTTGGCGATGACGACGGCATTGGGCGGGGCAGCTTGGGGGCAGAGCGTATCGGGCACGCTTGGCGATGCAGCGAACTTTTACCTGACACCGGGCAGCGCCACACCAGCAGGACAGGGATTTGTCTACCGTCTGCAAGTGACGGATACCGCGACGGCTTCGCTGTTGTTTACAAACCCGTTTCCGTTTAGCGACGCCTTTGTGTTCTACCGCACAAGTGCCAACCTCGCGCAAGCAATTCCGCTTGGGGAAACAGTTACGAAGCTTCCTTGGTGCCTTCGGTTTTGGCTCAAGCTCCTCAAATCTGAATTATTCAAATTTTGCGACGCTTACGGTTGGCGAAGAAATCACCATTGTGCTGACGTGTAGTTCAGGTTGCGATCCGACCGACATGTTTGCATTCGACTTCGGCGGTGCGACTCTTTTGGCGGCGGGGCCAAACACCGCCGAAGAGCTTTCAGCCCTTCTGGCGGCCAGCGGTGGTGCGGCGCGCCTTGTCGTGCTGGACGCGCAAGGCGTGGCGCGCGACATGGGGACGGTCAGCCTTGCCGCGCGCGACGGTCAGTTGAGCGTGGCGCAAGTGGCAGCACCCGGTGACGGCGATCTGGTACTTTCGTCGAAATCCGAAACACCGGGGCTGGTGGGCAATGTCTATAGCTGGGTGCAGATCACCGGCTTTGACAGCAATGCCGATACGGGTCCCAGCGGCATCAACGGCGCAGGTTTTCAGATCGGCGCCGATGTTGCGGTGGGCACGGATATGGTAGCGGGGCTGTCGCTGGGCTATTCCGACATCAATGCCACGGACGGGGCCACCAGCCAGGATGGGTCGCTGACGTTTCTGCAGCCCTATTTTTCGTATCGGTCGGGCCAGTGGCATGGCAACGCCAGCCTGATCTACGGGCGCGGCAAGTTTGACCAGACCTCGGCCGGGGGTGACGGGACGGGCAAGACAGAGTTGTTCGCCGCGACCTTTGAAGGTGGGTATGACGTGGCCCTGCGCGACGGGTTTACGGTGACGCCGATGATCGGGCTGATCCACGGGCGCGAAAACGTGCGCGGCACGGGCGGCACGCTTGCCGGGGCGGGCACTGCGCGGGTTGATTTCAGTCAGGCCTCCTTGGGCGCACGGCTGACGTATCAGCAGGCCGGGGGCACCATGTTTGCGGGCCTTCACGCCGACTATCTGGATCAGGATGCGGGTGCGGTGCTGACCGATCAGTTCCTGTCGGAAAATGGCTGGACGGGGCGGATCGAGCTGGGCGGATCAACCGATCTGGGGCGTGGTTTTGGCCTGTCGACATCAGTTGACATCAGCGGGCTTGGCGGGTCTGCCGAGACGATTGCAGGCGGATTGCGGGTATCACTCAGTTTCTGATGGGGAAATGCCGCGGGCCTTTTTTCCGGCCATGAAGGACACCCACAACGAGGCAAGGATGCAGGCGGTGAAGAGGTACAGGCCCCAGGCCACCTCCACCGTGGCCATGCCGACGCCTTTGACGACGACGATGTAAAGCGCGATCAGGAACACATCGGCCATCGCGAGTTTGCCAAGGATGTTCAGCGCAGGCAGCACGCGGGGCGACAGCAGGCGGAAATGCAAAAGGGCAAGGCCGATGGTTTTCAGCCATGGCGCAAAGATCGCCATGACGGTGACCAGCAGCGCCAGCGCCACATCGCTTTCCCACAGCGATTGCAGGCCGGTGATGACCGAGATTTCATCAAGGCCGAATAGCGGCAGCAAGCCCGCCCGCAGCAGCGGGGCAAACCATGCGATGGGGAAGAGGATGAGAAGGGCGAGGTTGACGGCCTTTGCAGTGTTGCCCATGTCGTTACCTTACACTCTCGATCGGCCCATCGGCGCGGCCGTGGATGAACTGTTGCACGTAAGGGTCTGGTGTTGCGTCCAATTCTGCGATGGGCCCCGTCCACTGGATGACGCCCTGATGCAGCATGGCGACGTTGTCGGCAATCGCGCGCACCGATGTCATGTCATGCGTGATGGCCATCGCCGTGGCCCCCATTTCCACCACGATCTCGCGGATCAGATCGTTGATGACGCCCGCCATGATCGGATCAAGGCCGGTGGTGGGCTCGTCAAAAAAGATGATCTCAGGCTCGGCGGCGATGGCGCGGGCAAGGCCCACGCGTTTCTGCATACCGCCCGACAACTCGGCCGGAAACAGATCGGCGACGGCCGGGGTCAGGCCGACGCGGCGCAGCTTTTCCAGCGCGATGCGGCGGGCCTCATCCCTTGGCAGCTTGCCCGGTCCGCGCATCAGGCGGAAAGCGACATTTTCCCAGACCTTGAGCGAGTCAAACAGCGCGCCACCTTGAAACAACATGCCAAAGCGGGCCAGAAACGGGTCGCGTTCAACTTTTGCCACATCCTGCCCGTCCAGCGTGATGATGCCCGTATCGTGCCGCACAAGGCCAAGGATGCACTTCAGCAGCACGGATTTTCCCGTGCCCGATCCGCCGATGATGACCATCGAGCTTCCCTTGGCAATCGTCAGATTGACACCTCGCAGCACCTTGTTCGAGCCAAAGGATTTATGCACGCCGCGAAGTTCGATCATTGGCCGAACATCACGGATGTCAGGATGAAGTTTGCCGCCAGTATCAGGATTGCCGCCGTGGCCACCGCGTTTTTGGTGGCCGCCCCCACGCCTTGCGCACCACGCCCCGATTGCATGCCGTAAAGGCAACCGATGGTCGTGGCGATAAAGCCGAAGACGGCCCCCTTGATCAGTGAGGTGATGATGTCTGACGCTTCAAGAAAATCGACGGTGTTCTTGATATAACTCGCGCGGTTGAACCCCAATTGCCCGGTGGCCACGGTAAAGCCGCCCATGATGCCGATGATATCGCCGATGCCCACAAGTATCGGGCACGCAAAGCACGCCTGCCAGCACACGCGGCACGGTCAGATATTTCATCGGGTTGGTCGACAGGGTGACCAGTGCGTCGATCTGTTCGGTGACCTTCATCGTGGCAATCTCGGCGGCGATCGACGATGTGACGCGCGCCGCGATCATCAGGCCCACGAGCACGGGGCCCAGTTCGCGCACCATGCCGATGGCGACGATCTGGGGCACCACCGCCTCGGCGCTGAACCGCTGGCCGCCGGCGTAGATTTGCAAGGCAAGCGCGCCACCGGTGAAAAGTGCGGTCATCCCCACGACGGGCAGCGACAGCCAGCCGACCTGCATCAGGGCGGTCAGAAATTCGCGGGGGTAGAACGGCGGGCGAAAGATGTGGCCGACAGCCTGCGCTGCGTAGATTGCGATGCGGCCAAGCCTTGCCAGCGCCGATGTGACCGGGCGGCCAAGGCCAGCCAGCACGCCTGCGGGCGTCACGTGCCGCCCTCGACGTAGCGGCGCACATAGCGCGGGCCAAGCGAGGTCAGCACCTCGTATCCGATGGTGCCTGCGGCGTCGGCCAGATCGTCCACGGTTTGATGCGGCCCAAGGATGTCAAGGCTGCGCGGGATTTCGGCCAGGTGCGAGATGTCGGCGGTGATCAGGTCCATCGACACGCGGCCAACCAACGGGCAGGGGGTGTTGCCATCCCACAGCACGCTGGCATTCGACAGGGTCCGCAAAAGGCCATCGGCATAGCCGCCGCCAAGGGTGGCAATGGTGGCGGGGCCTTCGGCAACCCATGATGCGGCATAGCCCACAGCCTCGCCCGCCGCGACCTCACGGGTCTGGATGATGGGCAGGGATACGGTGACGACGCGCGATGCCGCCTCGAACGGCCGGCCACCGTAAAGACCGACGCCGGGGCGGGTCAGGTCGAAGTGGTATTCCGGGCCAAGCAGGATGCCCCCGGTGGCCGCGAGCGAGCGGGGCACGCCGATGCCATCGGTCATGGCGCGAAAGGCGGCAAGTTGTTCTTCGTTCTGGGGACTGTCGGGTTCATCGGCGCAGGCCAGATGCGACATGACCAGTTCTGGCCCGGCCTCAAGCAGGATTGCGGCGACGGCTTGCCATTCGGCCTCTTCCAGACCAAGGCGGTTCATGCCGGTATCAAGCTGCACGCCAAAGGGATGGCCGGGCAATGCTTCCAGATGCCGTGTGATCTGGTCGATGGAATTGAGCATCGGGGTCAGATCAAGGTCGTGGATCATTTCGGTATCGCCGGTCATATGGCCCGACATGACGGCGATCTGTGGTCCCGGACCAAGCGCTTGGCGGACGGCGGCACCTTCTTCGGCGACGGCGACAAAGAACCGTCGCGCGCCAGCCTGCGCCAGCGCACCGACGATGCGCCCCGCGCCAAGGCCATAGCCATCGGCCTTGACCACGGCAGCGGTCTGCACATCGGGGGCCGACAGGCGGTCGAGGGCGCGCCAGTTGGCGGCAACCGCGTTCAGATCAATGGTCAGGGTTCCGGTGGCCATAGGGGGTTTGTGCAGTTGATTTGCGCCGGGTCAAGGGGGAAAGGGGAAATACAGGGTCAGCTTGGCATTTGCCACGGGTCATCGTCAGTGGTCTTGCGCCGCGCCATGACCGGGGTTGGTGTTTGCAGATAGCGAAAGCTTGCATCAAAGTTGCCACCTGCGCGCCAACTGAACATGCCCGCATCGGTGATCGGCAGCATCGGGTTCAATTCGATCAGGCGGGCGACATAGCCTTGTGGACCCGGGGTCACGTAAAGATCGACGACCACATCATCCAGTGGCAACAGATGCACCACCTGTTGGAACAGATGCGCAATTGCCGCCCGGATCTGCACGGCATCGGCGACGACTTCGGGAGCAAAGCGCGTGATCGGATACTGGCAGACCCCCACCACACGGCGCCCCTGTAAAAAGCCACGAAATTCATGCCCCGGCAGGATATTCACCCAGTCGCGCAGAAACAGGCTGGCATCGCCGCCATCTTCAAGCCGGTTCATCACAAACCGCCGCAGCCGCGTATCCGGCCAGCGCAGCACGGACTCGACATCGCGCAGTGACGTCACGGGGCCATAGGCAAACGGGTTTTCCTTGACCATCCCATAGCTGGTGCGCAGGAATGCCCGGCCCCGGCGCGCGGCGAGTTCCACCGTCAGCATGTTGCGCAACGGCTCGGGCAGGGGCAGCGTGGTGGGCAGCGCCCGGGCCGCACGGAATTCCGGGAACACAGACGCGATTGCGGCCAGATCGGCCCCACCAAGCGGGATCAGTGCCGACGGGATCGTCCAGTCTTCCAGATCATCATACCAATGTTCAGGAAACGTCAGTTCGATTGCATCTTCAAACGCCATCAGAACGCCACTTTTGTGGCCGTCTCGAGGTCGCGCGGGATGTGCCAGCGGGGGGTGCCGCCGTCCTCGTCGACAAACAGTGCCGTGAAGATGAAATCGCGGAAAGTGGGCGCGACTGTGCCAACAGGGATCGGACCATCAGCCGCTTCGTCCCAGTCGCTGATGTTGCGCCACCAATAGCGGACAGCACCAAAATCCTGCGGGCGTCTGGAGATCAGGATCATGCTTGATGTCATATCGTATCCGACGGCGACATGATCGCGGCGCCAGTCAGAGAAGGCATCGTTGTTGATGTCGACGAAAGTATCCCAAGTGAACAGACTGTCGACGCCGGTTTCAGGCCCGACTTCCAGATATTCGTTTGGGTCAGACGTATTGTGACGAAACATCAGCGGATAGACGGTGCCGCCATTGTGGGCCATCAGAAACGCAATGTAGTCATCCGGCAGGCGACCGTTTGCGGCCTCCCACGCGGCAATCTCTTCGCGGCGGGGGGCCGGACGGACAAGCAGCACCGGTTTGTTGGCATCGCCGCCAAGGGCCACGGGAACCGGTTTGATATAGACGTCGCCCATCAGAATTCTTGTCCTGTGCTTGTGCCGCCAAAGAGGGATGCGCCGCCCGCATGGCCTGCGTTGCCATTTATGGCTGATGGCACAAGCTGCATGGTCGTGCCATCTTCTTTGTGATGCCAGGTCATGCCTTCGGGACGGGTCCAGTCGGAATTTCCAGTCTGTTTCTTGTAGAGTTCATCCGCAAGGGTAAAGTCCTTCGCGGAATTGCCGCTTTGCGGGATCTTGACCGAGCCTTGCGAAAAGGCGTCGAATTTCGGAAAGCCGTTTTCATAGGTGATCGAGGTTTGCGGCTTGATCGCCTCGGCAAGTTTAGATCCGGGTGTCGGCGTCCATTGACCGTCGCCTCGCCCATCGGGCGGGTTCCAGTTGCCATGGGGGCCGGATTTCGGCGTCGATCCGTATTGTTTGCCCTTGGCGAGCGCTGCCGCGTCCATGCATTCCTTGGTGCCATTGCACTTTTTCAGCGCGTCGCGATACGCCTGCATGTTCTTCTTGCTGGCCCAGAATGCCTTTGCCGTGTCTTCGGTTTTGGCGAATGTCTTGGCGAGGCCTGCCACGGCCTCATCCACCACGCGGCCCAGATCGGCCAGTTTGGCAATGACGCGGCCACCTTTGACGCCATCGCCCAGCAAAGGCACGAACCCGATCACGTCAAACAGCACGCCCCAGCCATCCAGATTGTAGATCGACTTGCCAAGGCTTGCGATGTCAGCGGCGGTGCCGAACGGTGGCGGCAGTGCGCCACCCGCCGCAAGGCCTGCGTCGACGGCAAATTCGCCATATTTCGAGCTAAGATCGCGCAGGCCGGTGGCGGCCCCTTTGACCTCGTTCACATCAAGGCCGCGCTGGCCCGCAAAATCAGCCATGTGACGCCCTCGCCAACACGTCGCGGTGCCAATAGCGTTCATCGTTGTGCATGATGGCGAACACCGCCTGATCCTCGGTCACGCCGCCGTCAAACAGATGGTTGATCTTGTCCATGTTCTGCAGATCGTCGCGGGCCAGCACATCGCGAAAGCCCGGCTGCGTATCGAAATTTGCCCCGATCTCCCACATCAGGGTGATGAAATGCGCCTGCGCCTCATTCGCGGTGAGGCCATAGGTTTGGGCGTAGTGCCGCCCGTTGGTGACCATGCGGCGTTTGCCGTCATCGGACACATTGACGTAATACTGTGGCAGGAAGGATTTCATGAAATCCTCGACATACCATTCGGCAAAGTGGTCATCACGTTGCATATACGCGCCC
>CAWAPA010000016.1:0-12318 GCA_963783595.1 uncultured Alphaproteobacteria bacterium
ACACACCGTCATTTTCCAGCGCATCACGGTTTGCAGCCAGCAATTCGATATCGCGCTGCGCCGCCTGGGCATCCTGACGCGCCTGCAGTTCATTCATTGCGTCAACAATGACTTCGGGGTTTTCCAACAGAAAGCTGCGCACTTCATCGCGGAATTCGTTGCGTTCATCGGCAGTCATCTCGGCCAGCGCGGGGGTGGCGAGCAGGGCGGTCAAGGCAAGAACAAGGCGCATAGCGGCTCCAATCAGGATTTGGCGCAGAATGGGTGACCGCGCCCGCAATGGCAAGCCATGCCAGCCCTGATCCCGATGATGTGAGCGGCGGTCCCCCCGCATCCGGCGTTTACATTTGGTGGCACCGGGCCGATATTCGGGGCCGAGGCGAACAGGCAGAAAACGGGGCGGGCATGCGGGCGGTCATTGCGGCATTGATGGCAGTTTGCCTGTGGACAGGTGCGTGGGCGCAGGAACTGTCGGGCCTTGCGCGGCTGGATGCGGCGGCATCATCGGTGCGTGCGGATGGCGATGGCGTGGTGGTGCGGCTGGGCCTGTCGCAGCCGGTGCCGTGGCGGGTGCGTCTGCTGGATGCGCCGCCGCGCGTGGTGCTGGATTTTCGCGAGGTGGATTGGACCGGGATCAAGACCGTTGCCCGTAGTGCGCCACAAATCACCGATCTGCGCGCGGGCGTGTTCCGGCCGGGCTGGTCGCGGCTGGTGCTGGAACTGGCCGAACCGATGACGGTTGCGCGCGCGGGAATGGTGACGGGGCAGGGCACGGCGGTTGAAGTAACACTGACGCCTGCGTCTGCGGCGGCGTTTGCAGCCCGTGCGGCGGTGCCCGAACCGGCAGATTGGGCGCTGCCTGATGCTGCGGATGTGCCCGAACCGCTGCCGCGCGGCGATGGCCCGTTGGTGGTGGTGCTGGACCCCGGTCATGGTGGTATTGATCCGGGGGCCGAACGCGACGGCGAAACCGAAGCCGACCTGATGCTGACCTTTGCGCGCGATCTGAAAGAGGCATTGCTGCGCGATGGCCGGTTTCAGGTGGTGCTGACGCGCGAGGAAGATGTGTTCGTGCCGCTGGAAGCCCGGTCTTCCATCGCGCGGGCGGCGGGCGCGCATGTGTTCATATCCTTGCATGCCGATGCGCTGGAGGAAGGTGAGGCTGTGGGGGCCACGATCTATACCCTTTCTGCGGATGCCAGCGATGAGGCGTCACTGGCGCTGGCCGAACGGCATGACCGCGATGATCTGCTGGCTGGCATTGATCTGTCCACGCAGGATGATCTGGTGGCCACGATTCTGATGGACATGGCGCGCACCGAAACCACGCCGCGCATCAACCGGCTGGCGCTGGCACTGGAACTTGCGATCAAGGCGGCGGATTTGCGGATGCACCGCCACCCGCGTCAGCAGGCGGGGTTCTCGGTGCTGAAAACGCCCGATATTCCGTCGGTTCTGATCGAGCTTGGCTTTTTGTCATCGGACCGCGATCTGGCGCGGCTGCGGGATGAAAACTGGCGCGAGGCGATGACGGCGGCGATTGTGACGGGGCTGACGGCATGGGCGGCGGAAGACGCCGTTCTTTCCGCCTTGAAGTGGCAATAAATCCGCGCAAATCACGCCATCGTTTTGACCTTCCCGCGAAGGTCAGGGTATAAGGACACATCAGGCAAAGGGGCTGGCGTGTGTTAAGGTTTATCGGGTCTTTTCTGGGTGGCATCTTCACGATGGTCACGATGGGCGTGCTGTTTGGCGCGCTGACTGTGGGTGCGATTTTCTATGCCTATTCGCGCGACCTGCCGAGCCACGAAAGCCTCGCACAATACTCCCCCCCCACCATCAGCCGGATTTATTCCGGCGAAGGCCGCATGATCGACGAATTCGCACAGGAACGCCGCCTGTTCGTCCCGATTGACGACATTCCCGATCTGGTGATCCAGGCCTTCATCAGCGCGGAAGACAAGAATTTCTATACCCATCACGGCTATGACACGGGTTCCATGATGGCGGCATTGCGTGATGCCATCGTGTCGCGTGGCGGCAATGTGCGGGGGGCATCGACCATCACCCAGCAGGTGATGAAGAACTTTCTGCTGGATGGCGGGCGCACGGCGGAACGCAAGATCAAGGAACTGATCCTCGCTACCCGGCTGGAGGATACGCTGACCAAGGACAAGATCCTTGAGTTGTATCTGAATGAGATTTTTCTTGGCCAGAACAGCTATGGCGTCGCCGCCGCCGCCCAGACCTATTTCAACAAGACACTGGCCGAACTGACCCCGGCCGAGGCCGCGATGCTGGCGGCGATGCCACAGGCGCCGGGGCGCTATCACCCTGTGACAGCCAAGGAACGCGTCACCGAACGGCGCAACTATGTGCTGCGCGAGATGATGCAGAACGGCTATATCAACGAGGCGGCCTATCAGGAAGGCATCGCCGAGCCGCTGCGGTCGGTGCAGAACGGCGATTATCCGGCGTTCCGGGAAAGCCTTCCCCCGCGTGACTATTTCACCGACGAAATTCGCCGACAGTTGTCGGGCACCTTTGGGGAACAGGAATTCTTTGGCGGCGGGCTGACGATCCGCGCGACAGCGGATCAGGAATTGCAGGCGGCGGCGGCTTCGGCACTGCGCCGTGGGCTGGAACGCTATGACCGCGCGCTTGGCCGTTGGCGGGGCACCGGGCAAACTGTGCCGCTGGACACGCTGTCGGATGGTACATGGCGTGCGGCACTGGTTGATGTGCCGGTCGCGCGGGATATTGCCGGCTGGTATCCGGCGGTCGTGTTTGACGTGGGCGACGCCGAAATGCGCATTGGCATCGAGGGCGTGCAGGAAACCGAGGCGGAGCGGCAATTCATTCCGCGCAATGACATCGACTGGGTGAGCGGGTCTTTCGTTGACAACTTCAAAGCAGGTGATGTGATCCACGTCCGCCGCGTGACATCTGACGAAGACGGCAGCTTTGTGCGCTGGTCTGTCCGCCAAGTGCCAGAAGTGCAGGGCGCGTTCATGGCGATGGACGTGAACACGGGCCGGGTTCTGGCGATGCAGGGTGGGTTCAGCTATCAGTTTTCGGTCTTCAACCGTGCCACACAGGCGACGCGCCAGCCGGGGTCATCGTTCAAACCCTTTGTCTATGCCGCAGCTCTGGACAGCGGGTTTTCGCCCGCCACCATCGTTGTTGACGCGCCCATCGAAGTGAACACGCCGCAGGGTTTGTGGACGCCGAAGAACGCCTCGAACAAGTTTTATGGGCCCACCCCATTGCGCACCGGGATCGAACAGTCGCGCAACCTGATGACTGTGCGGATCGCGCAGGAAATCGGGATGGAAACCGTGGCAGGGTATGCCGAACGGTTCGGCGTCTATGATCGGATGGACCCGTTTCTGGCCAACGCGCTAGGTGCGCAGGAAACCACCCTGTTCAAGATGGTGGCGGCCTATGCGATGTTCGCCAATGGCGGCGAACGGGTGGAACCGACGCTGGTGGACCGGGTGCAGGATCGTTACGGGCGCACCATCTATCGCCACGATCAGCGTATTTGCGAAGATTGCACGGATGCGGCGTTGCCGGGTGGGGCAGAACCGACTGTGGTCGCCGACCGCGAGCGCGTGATGGACGCAATCACGGCCTATCAGTTGACCTCGATGATGCAGGGCGTGGTGCAGCGCGGGTCAGGCAGCGGCGTCAACCTGCCGGTGCCGATCGCGGGCAAGACCGGCACGACCAATGACGCAAAGGACGTGTGGTTCGTGGGCTATTCGTCAAACATCGTTGCAGGTTGCTATATCGGCTATGATCAGCCGCGGTCCTTGGGTGCATCCGCCTATGGTGGCACGTTGTGCGTGCCGGTGTTCCAGGATTTCATGGAAAACGCTGTGGCGCGCTATGGCGGATCTGAATTTGCGGTGCCCCCTGGCGGATACTTTGTGAACATTGACCGCTTTACCGGTGCGCGCCTGCCTGATGGTGCGACCGGCAGCAACGTGGTTGCCGAATACTTCCGCGAGGGCGAGGAATATCTGGCGGGCCTTGGCAACATCATTGTCGATGGCGGTTTCGGGATGGGATCAAACCTGCCGCTGTTTGCCTATGGCGAGTCCGATGCGGGGGGGGGTGGTGGCGGCAGTGCGGCCACCGTCACCACATCAACCGGCGAGACGCGCGTGGTGCCGCGCAGCGCCGATTTCGGCACGCTCAGTTCGGGCGGGCTTTACTGACGGGCACCCGGTTGCCCCGCCTTGCCCGCCCGCGCGCTTGGCGCTATCACCCCCGCAAGACGCAACGAAGGACGCACCCATGCGCGCTGAGACGCAAAACCATATTGATGCGATCCAGAAAACGCTGGCTCTGTTGGGCCAGCGGATGGACCTTGAAATGGCCCCCCACCGGCTGGAGGAATTCGACGCGCTGATCGAGGCGCCCGATCTTTGGAACGACCCGGCCAAGGCGCAAAAGCTGATGAAGGAACGGCAGATGCTGATCGACGCGCTGTCGACCTACCGGTTGATTGACGGGGGCCTGCGCGACAACGTTGAACTGATCGAGATGGGCGAGGCCGAGGGCGATACAGGCATCGTGACCGAAGCCGAAGCCGCGCTGCGCGACCTGACGGTGATCGCGGCGGCGAAAGAGCTGGAAGCGCTGCTGGACGGTGAGGCCGACAGCAACGACACCTTCCTTGAGATCAACGCAGGTGCAGGTGGCACGGAAAGCTGCGACTGGGCGAGCATGCTGGCGCGGATGTATGTCCGCTGGGCCGAACGCAAGGGCTATACCGTTGAGATGCAATCGGAATCTCCGGGTGAAGAGGCAGGCATCAAATCAGTTGCCTACAAGATCAGCGGGCACAATGCCTACGGCTGGCTGAAGTCGGAAAGCGGCGTGCATCGCCTTGTGCGGATCAGCCCCTATGACAGCGCGGCGCGGCGGCATACCTCGTTCTGTTCGGTCTGGGTTTATCCGGTGGTCGATGACAACATCGAGATTGAAGTTCAGGACAAGGACATCCGCATCGACACCTACAGATCAACCGGGGCCGGTGGTCAGCACGTCAACAAGACGGATTCGGCCGTGCGGATTACCCATTTTCCATCCGGCATCGTGGTCACCTCATCCACCAAGTCACAACATCAGAACCGCGATATCGCGATGAAGGCCCTGAAGTCGCGCCTCTACCAGATGGAGTTGGACAAGCGGAACGCCGCGATCAACGAGGCACATGAAAACAAGGGCGATGCGGGCTGGGGCAACCAGATCCGGTCTTATGTCTTGCAGCCGTATCAGATGGTGAAAGACCTGCGCACCGGGTTTGAAACATCAGATACCGGCGGCGTTCTGGACGGCGATCTGGACCGGTTCATGGCCGCGACACTGGCCCTTGGGGTTTCCGGCAAGGGCCGCGCGGATGCGCAGGACTTGGACTAGGCCATAAAAAAGGATGGGCAATTTGCCCATCCCTGATCTGTCAGTGATTGAACGGACGATGGGCAAATTGCCCATCTTGCGTCATCACGCCTCGGATTTGCTCGCATCCGTGAAGGTGGCCGTGGGCGTCGGGGCCGCAAGGGCCGGACGGCTGTTGGCAAGCGGGTCTTCCTGACGCTGCACCGAGCCTTCGAAATGCGCACCCGATTCAATGGCGATGGTCTTGTGGATGATGTCGCCCTCGACCCGTGCGGTCGATGTCAGGCGCACTTTCAGGCCACGCACCCGGCCGATCACGCGGCCATTGACCACGATGTCGTCGGCCATGATTTCGCCGCGGATCGTGGCAGTTTCACCAACCGTCAGCAAATGCGCGCGGATGTCGCCTTCCACGGTGCCTTCGACCTGAATGTCGCCTGCGGTTTTCAGGTTGCCGACGACCGTCAGGTCAGCCGACAGAACGGACGTGCCCGCCTTGCCGCGCGATGCGGGAGGGGTGAAGTCCATGGATGGTTTCGTGGTGTCCGGCATCTTGGCCTTTTCCCCTTCAGGTTGTTTGGTGCCGGGTTCGTTGATGCGGCTTTTAGAAAACATCTTGGCCTGCCTTTATAAACGTCATGGGGTTCACAGGGGAACCCCCGATCAGGATTTCATAGTGCAGGTGCGTGCCAGTTGACCTGCCTGAGTTGCCCATATCACCGATCTGCTGGCCACGCGATACCTTTTGACCAACTTCTACGCGAAGTTCGGACATATGCGCATAGCGTGTGACGATGCCGTTCACATGGCGGACTTCGACCGACCGGCCATAGCCGTTGTCCCATCCGGCATGGATCACGGTGCCGTCACCTGTCGCAAGGATCGGTGTGCCATAGGCCCCCGCGAGATCGACACCCTCATGCATGCGGTTGCCCCAGCCCTTGGGATCGCGCCGCATGCCAAAACCGGAGGTCCAGCGGAAACTGGCGGTGACCGGCATTGCCAGCGGCGCCTGCTCGGTCGCCAGCCGATACAGGTTCATTCTGTCCAGCCCTTCAAGAATCGCGTTGGCGCGCGCCTCATCCGGGCCGGGCAATGCGCCCGATGTGGACAGCGACAACGGCGACAGCGGACCGCCCTGGCCGGAATAGCCATTGCGCACCTGATCCAGCAGGTCTTCGGGCGACATGCCCGCTGCGCGGAACATCTTGTCCAGCGGTTCCATCGAAATGGTGACCGCCTCTTCCAGCCGGGTGAAAATCTCGTCGTTGCGGGCGCGCAGATTGCGGGCGGCGATCTCCATGTCATTGACGCGCGAGGCGGCACGGTCGGCGGCCGTTTCCATCCGGTCGCGTTCGCCAGCGGTATCGCCAAGTGCTGTGCTCAGCATCGCGAGCGTGGCTTCGGCGTCGTCGGCGCGCGCGCCTTCGGTGCGGGTGGTGCCGGTTTCAGCGGCAAGCGCAAGGCTGGCGGCCTCGGCGGTCGCACGGGCCTCGTCGCGCTGTTCGATGGTGCGGCGCAAGGTGTTCTGAATCACGTCAATTCCGGTTTCCAGTTCGCGCCGCCGGTCCTCGCTGGCCAAAAGACGGCTCTGCATGTCGGACACCTGATGCAGGGCAAGGTTGAACCGTTCCTGCGCGCGTGCCGCTTCATCCGCGCGGATGTCGCGGTCTGCCGACAGCGTATTCAGACGGCCCTCGAACAGGGCAAGCTGGCGCGCGGCCTGATCGCGGGTGCTGCCTGCGCTGATCCAGTCCATCAGCACGATGGCAGTGGCGATGATGCTCCACGCGGCAACCAGCGTGATGCCGGTGATGGCAATGGCCTGCGTTGCAGGTCGCAGTCGGATAAAGCGAGTCTCGGTATCGGATTTCAGGAACAGGCGTTGTTCGGGCAACCATTGTTCAATGGCCGCATTGATCCGATAGGACATACGATTGATCACGTGGGCAAATCCGTTTGTTTGGCTGCTCGGCCCGTTCTTTTGGCAGAGACGTTGCATTGGGGATAACCACCCCGGCCACAGCCTGCAAGAAAATTGACCGGACGGTGAAAGCGGCGGGCAACTCCCCGCCCGGATCGGCGGCTTTCTGCCGATGATCGTGCCGTCAGACCGGCTTTTGCGCGGGCAAATCCACCAGCGGCCAATAGAAATCGGGCGGGATACCCGCCTCGGCACGCTTTTCGGTATTGAAGGGTGGTTTCAGCGCACCGTGGAAATATCGGCGCACAAGGGCGTGGAAACGCTCTTTCGGGTCATCGCCCGCGCGACCACACAGCCAGTTGAACCATTTGGAGCCATAGGCCACATGCGCCACCTCTTCGCTGTAGATCACCTCGAGCGCGGCCACCGCCTGCGGCAACCCTGCGCGGCGAAAGACGGCGATCATGCCGGGGGTAACATCAAGGCCGCGCGCCTCAAGGACCATGGGCACAACGGCAAGGCGGCCAAGGAAATCACCTGCCGTATCTTCCGCCGCGCGCCACATGCCGGCATGGGCGGGCAGGGCGCCGTAGTGACTGCCAAGGCTTTCAAGAACGTCGCAGATCAGATTGAAATGCTTGGCTTCTTCGTCTGCGGCCTTCACCCAGTCATCATAGAACCCCAAGGGCATCGGCTGATCCGCAAAGCGCGCGATGATGTCCCAGTGCAGATCAACGGCATTCAGTTCGATATGGGCCACGGCATGCAGCAGTGCGATCTGTCCTGCGGGCGATCCGGGCTTGCGCTGTGGCACATCGCGCGGGTCGAGCAGGGCGGGCTTTGCGGGCCGCGCCGGGCGTTGTGGTGGTGCGGCCTGCCCGATGGGCAGCGGGGTGCCCGCATCCCGTGCCGCAAACCACATCGCGGCATGGGCGCGGCCAAGCGCCGTTTTCGCGCGCCCATCGGCAGTGGTCAGCACCGCCACCGCCAGATCGCAAAGCGTGGTCACAACCCGCGCGCCGCTTCCAGCACCTCGTCTGCATGGCCCTTGACGCTGACCTTGTTCCAGACCCGCGCTACCTGACCCGCGCCATCAATCAGAACGGTGGTGCGTTCGATCCCCATGTAGGTCTTGCCATACATGCTCTTCTCCAGCCAGACGCCATAATCCTCGCAGGTCTGCCCGGCTTCGTCCGACACCAGAATGATCCCCAGACCATGCTTCTTGCAAAACTTGTCATGGCTTTTCACGCTGTCTTTCGACACACCGATCACGGTGGTGCCGGCAGCGGTGAAATCGGCGATGCGCGCGTTGAAATCCTGCGCCTCAAGCGTGCAGCCGGGGGTGTCGTCCTTTGGATAGAAATACAAGACCACCTTGCCGGGGCGCAGGGCAGACAGGGTCACCTGGCCATCGCCATCGCGCGGCAGCGTGAAATCGGGGGCTTGGGTTCCAGTAGTGATCATGGGCGGCTCCTTGCTTGATCCGGGACGATTGCCCTTGGCGTTCTAGCTGGCGTGAGGCAAAGATAAAGGCAAGCCCCGGCAAAAGAGGGGCCGCATCAAAAAAAAGAACAAAGATTGGCGGGCATCGGGTTTGGGCAGGTCGGACGAATATGCAGCAGCCTGACGCGACCCTGCCACCGCCACCGCCGCCGTCGCATCCTGTCCGGCGGCGTCATCTGTGGGTGATGCTGCGTTCGGCACTTGCGATGATTGCCTTTCTCGGGCTGCTGATCGGGGGGGGCGTCTTTGGTCTGCTGGCCTTGACAGACAAGACGTTGCGCCTGCCGACCTGGATGGTGGACAATCTTGAATTGCGCCTGAACGGGCAACTGGAAGACCGCGCGCGGTTGGATCTTGGCGCGATTGCCGTTCTGGTCGATGACGCCTGGGTGCCGCGCCTTGCGGTGACAGACATACGTGTTGCGACCCCGAATGGTGCAACGTTGCTGACCCTGCCCGAAGCGAGGGTCGTGTTTTCGGCCGCCGCATTTGCCAAAGGCAGCCTGCGGCCATCCTCACTGCGGCTTGTGGGCGGGCAGATTGCCCTGCGCCGCGATTCGTTCGGCAATCTGAACATCGACCTCGGCAGCGGACCGGGGATGCGGACGGAAAACTTCGCAGCGCTTCTGGATGATATCGAGGATGCCTTTGCCACGCCTGCCCTGTCGGAACTGGCACGGATCGACATTCAGGCGCTGTCGCTCTCGCTGCGCGATGATCGCAGCGGGCAGGTCTGGCGCGTGACGGACGGCCAGTTGGCCATTATCAATGGCGCGACGGCGCTGGCGGCCGAACTGTCGCTGGGCCTGTCAGGGGCCGGAACGACGGCGGGTCGCGCGCAGATTGCCATCGTGACCGACAAGACAAGTGCTGCTGCGCGGATCACGGCGTTGGTCAATCAGATTGGCGCGGGCGATCTGGCGGCACAGGCGGCACCTTTGGGGTTTCTGTCGGTTCTCGATGCGCCGTTGTCGGGCGACATCACCGCGCAACTTGATGCGGATGGGCGGGTCGCAACGCTGGTGTCCAGTCTTGACATCGGGCCCGGTGCGATCACGCCGCCGGGGCCGATCGGCTTGCCTTCCGCGCCGCCGCCGGATGGTGCCTCTATCCCCGCCAGCGCCCTGCCAGGGCCTTTGCAATCCGCCCCGATCCCGTTTGAACGGGCGCGCCTTGGTCTGACCTATGACCCCGCCCGAGCCCGCATCCTGATCTCTGATCTGGCGGTTGAAAGCCGCACGGCGCGTCTGGCCGCGCAGGGGCAGATCCTGCTTCTGGACAGCAATGGCAAGACGATGCGCGGCGATCTGTTGGGCCGTTTGCCCGCGGCCTTTCTGACCCAGATTGCAATTTCGGACCTGCGCATTGATCCGGCGGGCCTGTTCCAGGCCCCGGTGACCTTTTCCCAAGGGGCAATGGATCTGCGGTTGACGCTTGATCCGTTCCGGATTGATCTGGGCCAACTCGCCCTGACCGAAGGTGATCAGCGCGTGTTGCTGTCCGGCCATGCAGCGGCAGCGCGCGATGGCTGGACGGTCGCGCTTGACGTGGCATTGAACGAAATCGCACCGGACCGGCTTGTAGCACTTTGGCCGGTGCGTCTGGTGCCGAAAACCCGCGCATGGCTGGCGGCGAATGTGCAGAAGGGCACGCTTTTCGGGGTGCAGGGCGGCTTCCGGCTGGCACCGGGGCGCGATCCGCAGATCGCGCTGAGCTATGAATTTGCCGACACGCAGGTCCGTTTTCTGCGCACCCTCCCGCCGATTGAAAATGGCACCGGCTATTCGACGCTGGAAGGCACGACCTATACCATCGTTCTGGATCAGGGCACGGTCACGCCCCCCGTGGGCGGGCCGATTGATGTGGCGGGTTCGGTCTTTGCGATTGGCGACATCACGCAACGCCCCAACCGCGCCGACATGGATCTGCAGACACGCTCCAGCCTGACGGCCACCCTGTCGCTGCTGGATCAACCGCCGTTCGGGTTCATGACCAAGGCCGACCGCCCCGTGACCCTTGGCGAGGGGCGGGCGCAGGTGCGCACCCGTCTGTCGATCCCACTGGTGCCACGGGTGCAACTGGCGGATGTGGATTACGCCGTGGCAGGCACCATCACCGGGTTCCGGTCAGACGTGCTGGTGCCGGGCCGGGTGATCGCGGCAGACATGCTGAGCCTGTCGGCAAATCCTGCGGGGATGGAGATTGCGGGGCCGGGCAAACTGGGGGCAATGCCGTTCGATGTGACCTATACCCAAGGCTTCGGCCCCGATGCGCGTGGGCGCGCACGCATTGAAGGGGTGGTCACGCTGTCGGATGCAGGCGCCCGCGACCTTGATCTGGGCCTACCCGATGGCTTGCTGAGCGGGGAGGGAACGGCGCAGATCGCCATCGCGCTGACCAAGGGCGAGGCTGCGCGCCTGACGCTGACATCCAATCTTGCGGGGCTGGGCCTTGCCCTGCCCGATCTGGGATGGGCAAAACCGCCCGGCGCACGCGGCACGCTTGAACTTGAGGCAACGCTGGGCCAGCCCGCAGCGGTCAGTCGCATCACGCTGAACGCGGCCGGGCTGAATGCGACGGGTGCGATCAGCCTTCGATCCGGGGGTGGGCTTGAGGCCGCGCGCTTCAGCCGCGTCAGGCTGGATGAATGGCTTGATGCGGGCGTCACGCTGACCGGGCAGGGCCGGGGGCAGGCAAGTATCGCCGTGACGGGTGGGTCGATTGATCTGCGCCGGATGCCGGATCGCGGGGCAGGGCGCGGATCTGGTGGCAGCCCGTTCGATCTGCGTCTGGACCAGATGATCGTGACCGACAGCATCGCCTTCACGAATTTCCGGGGGCAATTTTCGCCGCGTGGCGGCCTGAACGGCAGCTTTACCGCCGCCGTCAACGGCGAAGGGGCGGTGCGGGGCACAGTCGTGCCCGCGCCGAACGGGTCGGCCGTGCGAATCCGGTCTGATGATGCGGGCACCGTGATGGCCAAGGCTGGCGTGTTTGCATCTGCGCGGGGCGGCACGCTTGATCTGCAGCTGACCCCGCGCGCGCAGGATGGTGTCTATGATGGCCGCGCCGAAATAGCGAACATACGGGTGCGCAATGCCTCGGTGCTGGCCGAACTTCTGAATGCCGTGTCGGTCGTGGGGATACTGGAGCAGCTGAACGGGCAAGGCATCGTGTTCGCCAACGGCGAGGTCGATTTCGTTCTGACCCCGCAAGCCATCGAGATTTCCCGTGGGTCGGCAATCGGGGCATCGCTTGGCGTGTCGATGGCAGGGGTCTATCAGACCGGCAACAAACAGTTGAACCTGCAAGGCGTCATCTCACCCATCTATCTGGTGAACGGGATCGGGGCAGTGCTGACCCGCCGGGGCGAGGGGCTGTTCGGGTTCAGCTACCGTTTGACCGGCACGTCGGACGATCCCCAGATCGGGGTGAACCCGCTGTCCATTCTGACGCCGGGCATGTTCCGCGAGATACTT
>CAWAPA010000017.1:0-39454 GCA_963783595.1 uncultured Alphaproteobacteria bacterium
GTGGTAGCGGTAAGCCAAAATCGGTAGGGACGGCACGTGACAAGTGGCTGACGCCTGCCACGTTTGTGACGATGGTAGCTGCGCGCAATGTGCGCGGTGAGCGCGATACCAGGCATGGCCTGACAGTGGGCGGCGTGATCAAGGAGGTGGGCGCGTATCAGATGATGCAGGATATCAGTCTGCTGCTGATCAATACCGATCTGGGGCTACCGATTGCAAATCTGAGGCCGGGTACGATTCGCACCTTGTATAACAGCAAGCTGAACACTCAGGGCATGGCGGTATTCGCCCGCGAGTGGCATACCGAATTCGTTGAGACTCAGCCACGCACACCGATAGACCCGACAGATCCGATGTTCCTGAGTGTGGGTATCAACTACTACCTGATGCCGGGCGATAACGTCGCCGATGCATCAGACCTGACAACCTTAATTTAGGAGAGCGTGATGCAAGTGAAAGCAGCAGCAGGATGAAAGTGCCAATGGAAGGCAAGCCGCATGATTACATCACCGAGACGGATGCGGTCGAGGTGGTGGATTCGGCGTATTACCAGCGTCGCATCAGCGATGGTGACCTGATCGAGGTCGCCGCAACCGTTAAAACCAACAAGGGAGCCGCATAATGCCCAGCGCCAATATTGCCTTTGACCAAATCCCCGCAAGCATCCGTAAGCCGGGCAAGTATTTTGAATTCAACACCAAGCTGGCTGTGCGTACCCTGCCGGGTAATTTGCAGAAAACTTTGATCGTTGGTCAACGTCTGGCTGCAGGAACGGTGCTGGCTAACGTAGCTGTAGATGTATTTTCTGATGCTGATGCTGCGACGTTCTTCGGGCGTGGCTCAGTCGCCCACTTGATGGCACGCTTTGCGCTGCAGGCGAACAACTACTGGCGCTGACTATGATCGCGCTGGATGATGCAGCTGGATCAGTGGGCAGCAGCAGGCACGGTGACTGTAACAGGCAACGCTACAGCAGGCGGGGTATTAACGCTGAACCGGGCTGGGATTGGCCGTGGTGGCACGGCATCGTCACGCGGCACGGAGGCAAGATTTTCGTCGAAGCACGCCAGGGGCTGGCACACGTTTTGACATTTATCTGCCGGTGGCACAACAGGCGAACACTTCCACGCCAGCCATAGCGACAGCAAAAACGGAGCCAGCGCACGAACGCAAGGGACGGGTGCCTGTACATCGACGATGACGAAGCGCTGGTTTTCCTTGTGGCCCGCTTGCTCGAACGAAGCGGGCATGAGGTGACTTCGTTTGTCTCTTCAAGCGAGGCGCTGGAGCTGCTCAGGGCTACTGATCAGAACTTCGATGTAGTCATCTCTGACTACAACATGCCAGGGGCAAACGGGTCTGGACGTGCTCGGAGAAGTGGTTTCTCTCCGACCTCGTGTATCCGTTGCACTCATTTCTGGATACATCACGGACACGATGCGGGAGGAGGCGGCCAAGATCGGCGTGACCGAGATCATCTTCAAGCCCAATTCGCCCCAGGAACTGGCGGACGCGATGCGCCGGCCCGGAATCCGTAAAATACCGCGTCCGATATAAAAACCGATCCGCCCGGCTGATCTCAAAATCTCTTTTCCGCTCCTTCTCCAGAACCTTCTGATCTATATTTCTTTTTTTCCATTTTCCATTCGAGATGATACCGCGGCGGCCAGAAGATGCCGACGCAGACGTACTTTTAGTGTACTTCGAGGAATCATCGACGCCGCCAACAACGGTAGCGCTTGAATGGGAATTGGAATAGGGTTTGTCCGAAGGAGAGATCGCCCCGGTCTCGTAAACATATTCCCGATAACGCCGTACCCGCTCTTTTTCACTTTTTACATTGAATTCCGATAGTCCGAAATCGGTGGACAGAAAGCCGTCCTTGTTGTTCGCCTGGATATGGTAGCCCAATGAATTCCAGCGATAATCTTCCGGGCGTTCGACAATGCCGGCCCGCACAGGATTGAGATCGATGTAGGCCAGACAGTTGATCAGCGTCTCCCCTTTCTCGACGATCACGCTTTTAAAGCGATCCCCCCAGAAGTATCCCCGACGTCCGTGGCGTTTGTTGTAGAACCGGGTAAAATTGACCTTGATCTCGCGGACAAATTCGGAAAGGCTGGCAAGCTTTTCCCGGATAAACGGCAACTGCCCCTCCCCTACCGCCGCTTTCTTTTCACCATAGAATAGTTCCAGCCGTTCTTTAACTTCTTCGTCCGAAAAGCGGTCCTCCGGGATCATCTTTACCAGAAGGTGAAAGTGGTTCCCCATCAAGGCAGAAGCCATAATATCTCGGTGAAAAATAAACCTGACATGCGTTTGATCAAATCCAGTAAGAAATCCTTTTCAAATGCCTCCAACGGAAACCCGTCCAGCGCCGTCCTGGACATTACATGATAAACCGCTGTCTGATTTTGGACAACCATTCGGGATACTCGCGGCATAATGAACTCCATGATTTCTGATTATTTTTTACTCTATGGTTTTAGAACATATCCTTCGACAACCGACATTCAAATTATGCGCAATTTTTGACCCATTGAATCGTCCGCGACAACGAAATTTTCACACAACAAATTATATTAGAGCCACCAATAGCAGGACTCGTCAAGTATAAAGTACCTGTCCCTTTTTTTATAATACGATATGTGCAGTTCGAAAGCACAATTTGTTCACACCTCTACCAACAACAAACCACATACGACAAACAAATTTCAGTATTAAGTACCTGTCCCCTTTTTAGTTCTTTGCGGCGGAATGGGTGGTCACTTTGCGGCGGAATACGTAATTTTGTATGGAAACGCATAATTTCATCACCGTCCCCTAACCCCCGCAAATAGATGGGGGAGGTTTCTGATATGGCAGTTAATTTATTGAAACAGTACCGGCTCAGCCATGGGCTTTTGATAGCCGATGCGTTGATCGCGGCAACGGTCATGGTTCACGATGCTCAGTTGCCGTCATCGGTAATGACCGGGCGGGGCGCGATGGTGACGTTTGCCCCGTTTTCGGTGAAGTTCCGCGTGATGTCGGTAAAGACCTGCAGCGGTGCGGATTCGTAGGACACGTTCAGATCGTCGATCCGCACATAGTCGGACTGACCTTGGGTATCAGCAACGTTGGTGACTGAAAACCGCACCACAGCATGGTCCGTGAACGGCCCGGTCAGGCTGAAGCTCTGGTTCGCGGTATTGCTGCTGAAGCTGTTGTTGATAATCTGAACCGTCTCGAAGTTCACACCGTCTGCCGCAAACTGCACCGTCACGGTTTCGCCATTGCCAAAACCGGATTCACTGACCGAATAACTGATATTCGCGGTTGCGGCCGCTGACAGGTCAAGCACCCTCTGGATCACGGCACCGTCGCCGGGGCCAAACTCCATCACATTGCTGCCAGCCGGGGAATTTCCGTCAATGCGGATCTGCCCGGTTGCTGCCGCCGCGTTGTCTCCCGTTTCCACCCAAGGGGTGGTCCAGTTTGTGGGGCCGGTCGAATTGTTCAGCGCCGTCGTATTGAAGTTGTCGGCATAGCGACCGGTGGCCGTGGTGTAATCCAGGGCCAGTGTTGGTGGAATGCCGATCACCGACCGCAGGCTCTGTACGCCATCGGCAAAACGGAAATTCTCAACGCCGACCACGAGGTCGGTGCCGTCGGTTGGTGCGCGCTCCAGCGACGAATCGGCGTTGGGCGTGCCGTTATCTGTGATCCGTACGCCGAAAACCGCACCGAAATTGTTCGCAATATCCGTGACGGCGTTGCCATTCGCATCGACAGCCAAAACAGTATAGTCGTTGAAATTGCCCGTGAAGACGACCGTATCATTGCCAGCGCTGCTCTGGGCATCAGGCGTGCCGTCGCCCAGCACCAGATTCTTGAACTGGGCGGATTTCAGCATCTCTGTAAAGTGGTTTTCAAACAGCCGAACGCCGTTGATGACCAGTGCCGATCCGTTCAACAACCCTCCCATCAATGTTGCCGTTGTGGACACCCGGCTGTTCGCGCCGATCAGATCGTAGGCAGTGTTGTAGATATCCTGCGCGCCTTGGGTCACATAATGGCCGATCAATGCGTCGAGACGTATTGCGCCACCGACAATCACGTCGTTGCCGCCACGGTCAGCCAGCACTGCATCTTGCAAGCCACCCAGCCGCGCGGCGATATCAGCCTCAAACACGTCGTCGCCCGTACCGCCAACCAGCCAGTTGCCATCCAGATTGCCAAGAATTTGGTCGTTTGCCTGCGTGCCGATGATCCCATCCATCTCGATCATCGTCGGCAGAACCTGGTTCTGGTCGATAATGATCAAGGGGTTGTTCTGGGCATTAAGGTTGATTTCCAGAGTGAAGGCTTGGGTATTGTCCGACAGGTCGATCAAGTCGAAACCGGTGTCGACTTCATTGCTGTTGCCGTTGCCACCGACCACTTCGTCGGGGCCGAATATGGCGTTTCCGGTATTGCCTCCACCTGGGTTTGCCGCACCCGATGGGATCCCAGGTCGCAGGATGTCATCGCCTTCCTGGCCAAAGAGGATATCCTTGTCGGCCCCGCCGATCAGCAGGTCGTCGCCGGTGTTGCCGTAGATGTTGTCCTGTTCATCACCGCCATCGACAATATCGTTGCCCTCGCCGCCAAAGATGAACGGATCGGTGTCAGCGCCGCCATAGATCGCATCATCGCCGTTGTTGCCGTAGATCTTGTCGATCCCAACCCCGCCGTACAGCGTATCGTTACCGCTGCCGCCAATCAGTTGGTCAAAGCCTGCCGACTGAAGATCCGGAGTCGCCGCCGTATATCAGATCGTCGCCCTCGCCGCCGTCCACAACATCGGGCAGGTCGTCGCCATAAAGCGTGTCATTCCCTGCACCGCCATAGATCCGGTCGCCGCCAGAACCACCATAGATGATGTCGTCAGAACCATCGCCATAGCCGGTGTCATCGGCATAGCCTAGATAGATGAGGTCTGCCCCATCGGTACCTGCGATCACCTCGGAAGAATTGGCGCCAGAGGTTGGGCCACCGTCGGTGTTCACAACATCGGGCTGAAGATCCGGGCGGATGTCGACAATATAGCTGACGCCATTGATTTCGATGATCTGGCCATTTCCTGCAACAGAGTTACCACCGTTGGAGTAGACGCCGAGTTTCTGGCCCGGATGGCTTGCCTCGTATGCGGCAATGATATCACCGTATTTGTGCTGGTCGGCTGGGTTTCCGTTAATATCATAGTAGGTGACAGACGGATCAAAGGTGCCACCGACCCCCACCAACGGTGTGTTCGTGCGGTCGCCGGTTGCGGTGTAGAGGTTGACTGCGGCATTGCCATTACCATCAACCGGGACTGTCTGATAAGCCACACCGTTCTTGTCATAGTAGGTCACGCCGACAACTGGGGGCGAACCTGCCAAGACCACCGGACGCAACAATTCGCCGCCACCCGATGTGCCGTAAAGCCGCTCGGTCGCAAGCTGTTCCGCGCTCAGTTCGTAGTAGTTGTCCGCATAGCCAAAGATGTTACCGTTAAGATGCGTGGTGCCAGTATTGCGTTCCACCATGTCCTTGAATTGTTCGTTGATGATTTCGTCGCCGAACTGCGTGCCCGCCAAACGGTAGAGATAGTAGAATCGGTCACCGTCCATAAGCCGCTGAATTTGATCGACAAAGACGACGTTGAACGTCTCGCCCAGCAGACCGCCAGAGATGTGCGCTTCCGCCAGACCGCCGATCCAGAGATCGACTTTCTGAAACCCCAGATCAGCGCCATTCAGAAAAGCCACATCCGCGGCATTTCCGGCATCAGCCCCATCCAGAACCGCCTGCGCCGCAGCCACATCCCCGTCAAAGGAATACGCGGCGATAAAGTTCACGAGCGATTCCGCATGATACATGTTCTGCGAGAAATCGTTCCAGCTGGTGTAAACCGTCAGATCCATCAGCGCGCGGGCTTGGTTCAGCGTCGGTAGTCCCACGTCACGGCCCCGTGCAATGTTGATTGCGGCAAGGTCCATCGGCAGATCAAGAAGACCCTGCTGCAGTGCCGGTGTCACGAATTCGTCGATGTCGTTCATCACCTGACGGGTCATGCCCATGACCAGCGATGCAGCACCGAGTTCGCCGTAAAGCGCGGGGTTCAAGAAGGCTTTTTGCAAAGCATAGCTCATGATTTGACCGGTCATGTCTCCGTCCGGGTCCAGCGCGTCGATCGTTTCGCGCAGGGTCGAATGACCAAAGCGGAACGCGCCTTGTGAATAGGCCATGTTGATTGTCGCATCGATGCTCGTCGAATAGGCCGAGAATTCCGGAATGTCGGGCGACACGGCACGCGCATACTGGTCCACCGCCGTGTGCTGGTATTCCATCTCCACGATCAGCTTGACGCCTTGGAACACCTTTTCCTGATCCCAGGAGACAAAGCCGTTGCTGTCAGTATAGCTGCCTTTCGCGGTGATCACGTTGCCATCGCGTCCGGTGACGATGCTGTGGCCTGCGGTTAGCGTGACATTCTGGTCTGCCACGACATAGTAGTTGTCGTCGGCATCGCGCGCGAGAATGCCGCCCGTCGCTTCCCAATGCCCACCGCTTGCGGCGACGAGGGGGTTTAGGCCACTGGTGCCGTCGGCTGCAGTTGTGCTGACAGCTTTCTGCCACGCATGCAGGACCGAATGATCGCCCGCTGTCGCGTTTGCCGCGTCTTGTTGGAACAGCGCGATTTCAAGGTTTTGAACCTGATAGTCGTGTTCCATGTGAAAGATATGGTGAATCGAGGTCAGTGCCACGTTCTCATTCACGCGCCCGTCGCCGGCGACATAGTGGTCCCCGACCGAGTCCATCAGGATTTCGCCCACTGCGGCATGTTGCGCCGCGGTCAGGCTGAAATTTGGGGCCGGAATACCGAACAGTGACGACTGGATGCTGAAATCCGCGAAATTGACCCAGGGCGCCAAGGACGCGGCGCCGGTATAGGTGCCCGCACCGGGAAGTCCCGGTGCTCCGACGACAAGCGTGACCACGCCATCGACAATGGAAAAGGATGACGTCGGGCCGAACGCGGCCTGAAGACCAGCGTTCAGGGTGGCAACGGCTGCGACCGCGGCAGCAGAGGACAAATGCGCCCCGTCCACGCGGGGATTCATGTCCAAAAGCAGCGCATGGCCCGAATCTCCGGTCGCAACATGGCCGTCACCATCGCGGTTCCGCAAATTCAGCACGTCTTCCCAGATGATCGCATCGCGGCCAGTTTCTTCAAGATGAGCGCGCAGTTCATTCAGCGTCGGAAGGGTAGAGGTCGTCTCATTGCCAAACCCGTCGACCCATTTTACCGTCTCATGTCCGTCCAGAAGGCGGGCACCGCGCACATATTCATCGGTGTTGTTGGGGTCGATGACCCATTCACGCAAGATATCCGTGATCTGTGCAATCGACCCATAGGTCTGGCTCTGGTCGATGAACGGTGACGCATGGTTGATATATTGCGCCACGCCGTTTTCAAAGCCGTCGATCAGCGCGCGGGTGATCGTGATCGAATAGGTCGGTCGGCCATCTTGTCCGATCACGCCATAAAGCGGATCGTCCACGGATAGCGGAATGGTGATCTTCAGGTTCTGACCTGCACCACCTTTTCCAATAAAATCAAGACCATGATCAAAAAACTGACCGAACACAGCAAAGAACCCGTTTGTTGGGGCGACACCGGGGTTTTGCGATTCAATAAAGTATTCACCGTTGTTGGGATTCTGCTGATCCTGAACGCCGAATGCGGCTAACAGACCATAGGGCGAATCCGAAATGTCGATCAGCGCGTCTCCGTTGGTTAGTGCCGAGGTGTCGATGGCATTCGTGTCAACGACATTCACAAGGCTCGCAGCGGTCGCAACGTATTCGAGGTTGACCGAAACAGTGCCGAACATGACGGTGACAGAAGGATTGTCCGCCGTGACCCCATAGGCCTCCATCAGCTTGCCATAGGCGTAAAGCCCTTGGTCCCAGACGCCAAGGCTGGCTTGGTAGGTGTTTACGATGGCAACACCGTCAACCAGTTTCGAGATATCGATGTTCTTGGAGTTCGATCAGTTGGGCATAAGCGGTATCGCTGTAGTACCTTGCCTCACTCCAATGAACGATGTGATTGTCCGCATCCAAAAGCAGGCGTACACCGCCTGTCATAATGGTTTGTGTGATCATCCGCGGCGTGTAGTCGACGACACTCTGCGAGTCGCCCGCGGTGTAGCCACCGTTGGGATTGGCGGCGGCAACCGTGTAGCTGCCCGATGTCATGCTGGACAGAGACACCACATTTTCGGTCGCTCCCACAAGTTGTGTGCCGTTCTGCGCGCCAAACGACGTCCCGGTGCCGACAAGGTAATGGGTGTAGCCCAAGGCAGTGGTATCTGCCGCCGTCAAGAACGGCACGTCAGAGGCACCCCATTTCACGTTCGCCGGATCAAGGTTGTTGCCCAGGCCCGACACATCCCGCACCCCTGCGGCATCGGCCACGGAATAATACGAGGCGCCAAACGTCTGCACGGCTTGGGTCGGTGTAAGTGCTCCCGCCACAAACAGCGGTGTCGCACCGCCACTGGCACCAGCACTTGTCGCATAGACCGTGGTGTCGCCGCCCCAATTGAAAATAAGTGCACCGTCTGCATCAAACAGAGGCACAAGGTTGACCTGATAGAGCAGGAACTGGATGTCGCCGATAGTCAGGACAAATGGCTTGAGTGCGGTCGGCATAATGGGATCCCCCAGGATTTACTGTTGTGTTGCCAGTCAAAGGGCTCATACGGCCCGGCTCTATTCTTGGCGCTTGGCAGAGCGCAATTATTCGGCCCTACACCATCGCAACCGATTGAATTTATTGTATTTAATCTTCATGATCGCGACATGCCATTTCGAATCTTGGGGCCGCACCCCGTTTTGATGGGGCTCACGACCTTAAAAATCGGGAATTTCCGGTGCCGCGCAGCGCGTCTTTCGATCCAAAACTGGCAAAATCATTCTTGCTTGCGGTCCAGTTTTCCACACACCCGCCCGATCGGCTGCACTGGAAAGCCTTCGGAATGTTCCGTTGGCCCACAATCATTGCCAGACTTGGGCAGCTGGGGTAATGCGAGAAAGTCTAGCGATTATTCCGTTAATCTGGGTTAATGATTTATTAACTTTTGGGGGGCCGCCATTAGACTTTCGTTCAATCCTGCGCTCCTTTTGTCGATGTCTCTGACACGAAAGTTTCTGATCGGAACAGGGGTGGTCTTCGTGGTTCTGGTCGTCATGGTTGGCAACTGGATCACCCAGCGCATCGAAGACAGCGTCTTGATCCGGAATTCCGAATTCGCCGCTTACTACATGAACAGCTTTCTGGAGCCCAATATTCAGAGCCTAGATAGCGCGCAGACATTGTCCGCAGACGACTATGCCGCGCTGGAGCAGGTCAGCAAGGATGCAGCACTGCGCCGCCACGTAAAGACGATCAAGATCTGGCTGCCCAATGGCAAGGTTGTGTTTTCGACCGACAAGTCGGTTGAAGGCAGCACCTTCGATCGCCTCGGAACTTGCCGGACCGCTACGTGGGGAAATCGGCGCCTACCTTGACGATCTGAGTGCCGAGGAAAATGCGCATGAGCGTAGTCTGGAGGGGCCTGTCTATGAGGTTTACATCCCGCTCCGCAGCCGCCGTACGAACGAGATTATCGCAGTGGGCGAGTTCTACGAAAGTGCCTCAGTTCTGCGCGCGCAACTTTCGGAATCATTCCTGAGCAGCCTTGGGGTCTTGGGCAGCGTGGCGGTTCTGATCCTGATTGCATTATACTTGATGGTCACCGTGGGAACGCGAACCATAGATCGGCAACGCCGAGAGATGCGTGTGCTGGTCGATGCACGTGAAAGTCTGGCCAACAACAACAGGACAATTGCAAAGGATGTGGAAACTGCCAAACGAAACCTGTTCGAGATCGACCGATTGTTTCGTCGTCGAGTCGGCTTGGAATTGCACGACGGACCATCGCAGCTTCTCAGCTTTGTCCTGATGAACCTCGACGAGATCGCCGAAATCGAGTCGCCGTCAGCCACTGGGGCAAAATCGGACGTCCGTGATCAGATTGAAAAGACCAAACGTGCGGCGCGCGATGCCTTGGGAGAGATTTGGTCGATCTCGCGCAGTCTGGTTGCATTGCGCGACGAGGAAAGCCCGCAACTCGCGGTGCCTCTGACAGAGGCGGTGCGGCAATTCCAAGATCGTACCGGATGGCCGGTGCGGTGTCGCGACCTTGAACTGGCGGATGACCTGCCGTCCGACGTTCACCACGGCCTTGTCCGTGTGATTATCGAAGCCATGAACAACAGCGTCCGCCACAGCGGCGCCATTGAATTGTCGGTCGCGGTCTCACGGTCCGACACGCATCTAAGCGTGGTCGTGTCCGACAACGGCAAGGGTATGCCATCCGACGCCGAACTGTCGGCGGCGGCCAAGTCTGGCCGAATGGGATTAATAGGCATGCGCCACCGCATTGAAAATCTTGGTGGGACGCTGTCGATCGAAAGCCAAGCCGGGGTGTCGACCCTTGTCCGGATTATTATACCGGCGGCCCCACGAAATACCACTCCCGGTTGAATTGGGATAAAATAACTATCGTATTTTAATATGCACGACTTTGCCCTGCCGCCCCATGCCCGGCTTCGCCTTGCTGCCGCTTGCGAAATTCAACCGCAGCATGTGTCCTATTGGTGGCGCCATATTTCTGCATAAGGCTGGACATGTAGTATTTTACAGTTTGTTCGCTGATCTTGAGGTTCTCGGCGATCTGCCGGTTCGTCAGCCCCTTTTCAACCTGTGCGATAACTTGCGTTTCGCGGACGTTCAGCGATACGTCGGAATGTTGTGCTTGACCACGATGGTTTGCCGCGGCGACCAGTTTCATCGCGAACTCAGGCGATACATAGGATTGATTGGTCCGGATCGAATTCAGTGCGGCTACCAGTTCGTTCGAACCGATACCTTTCAGAATATATCCCTTTGCACCCAAAGACATAGCGGCTATCGCCAAGTTTGGATCGTCTGATGCCGTGAAAATGACACAGCGGACATTCGGCACTTGGTCGCGTATTTTCTTGATCGCATTCAAACCGCCGCCCTCGATTCCCAGATCGATGATCAGCAGGTCCGGTTCGTGCTCAACTGCCAAACGCACGGCTGCGTCGGCAGTAGCCCCTTCAAACACAACACGAGCTCCGGGCATCTTGCCGAGAATGCGTACAAGACCTTCAACAACGATGCGATGGTCGTCAATGATACCTATTCGTACGCACGTGATCGGAATACCCATCTCATCTCACCAATAAATGTCGGACAATGTAGGTAAGCATAGCAATCTCTTTGCAATTCGTGAAGCTGATTTACGGAATCAGAGTGTAGCGCTATATTTTGTAGAATAAACAGATGACAATTGCGATGCTTGGATACCCTTCACGCGTATCGCGGGTATCGCCGCGCATTTCCTTCGCAGCCTCGAACCGCTTGGCTTCAATCCCCATGACCGAGACGTTGTAAAGTCATGCCATCAGTAAGTCTGCACCAAAAACTTCTGGTGACCGCATTCCAGCAAGACAGCGAAGTGCGGGTTCTCTCAGTGAACAAGTGTTCACGGTTCCGATGCCGCTACCTCAGCCTCAGTCACGGTGCCGCCCGCTAGCAACCCATCCCATACCCGGATCGGCGCGGCGGTTCGCGTTGCGTTGCAGAGGGCTTGTGGAGTTTCTGGTTCTCAACGCGCCGCTCCAAAAAATGTTATGAACAACATTGCGGGTGTCGCGTGGCGCTGCGTACAACAGCAGATGCTTGGCTAGGTACTTTGGAGGGTCAAAGGCTCTTCCCCCAAAATACATTAACCATTTCAACGACTAACAAGCAGAAATGGAGGCGGGTACCGGAATCGAACCGGTCTACTCGGATTTGCAATCCGGTGCATAGCCTGCCTGCCCACCCGCCGTCGCAATTGCGTTTAATGGGTTAGCCCGCTAACTGCAAGCGGTCCTTTCTGTCCGGTCTGTTGCAGCGCAACGTCAGGGGTGATCGTTCGGTCAAGCAAAAGGGCCACTTGCCAGGCTGATTGACGTACCTCAGGGTTTCGCCGATAATACGCCAAACGGAGAGAGTTTTGCGCCCCACTGTCAATGATATTGCGCGTGAAGCTGGCGTTAGCCTTGCCACTGTCGACCGCGTCCTGAATGGGCGTCCTGGGGTGCGTGACAAGACCATACTGGCCGTCAATATGGCAATTTCCAAGCTGGGGTATGTGCGTGATGTCGCGGCGGCCAATCTGGCGCGGCAACGCAGTTATCGGATGGCTTTTGTTTTGCCCGACAACGGCAGCCAGTTCGTTGATGCGATCGCAGACATGCTGGCTCAGATGAGTGCTATGGCCGCGACAAGCCGGACGCAAACCACCCTGATCCGGTTTCCGGGCGAGGATGTTCATGCGCTAGCCGGGGTGTTGCATCAGCTTGCCGAAGACGGGGTGGATGGCGTGGCGCTCATGGCCCCGGAAACCCCGGTGGTGCGCGACGCGGTGCGGTCACTGGTGGCGTCAGGCGTCGCTTTGGTTGCGCTTGTTTCGGACTTGCCAAACACAGAAAGATTACATTTCATAGGGATAGACAATCGCGCTGCAGGTCAGACAGCGGCCGTTCTGATGGGGCGGTTCCTGCACAGGGGCCGCGTTGCCGTGCTGTCTCAGTCGATGTTGTTGACAGAGGCCGTCGAACGGCGCCTTGGTTTCGATACTGTCATGCAGCGCGATTTCCCTGCGATTGAAGTGATGCCAACGCTTGAAACCCACAGCAATCCACAACTGATGCAGCAGGTGGTGCATGATGCGCTTTCAACCGGTCCGATCAATGGCATCTACATTCTTGGCACTGGTCATCGCGCCTTGACGAGTGCGGTTTGCGCACTTGGGTTAACCGGGCAACTCACTATCATCGGCCACGAATTGACGCCACATGCACGGGCCGCTTTGCAGGCGGGAACCATGGACGCGATCATTACACAGAACGTCGGCCATCTGGTGCGGTCTGCCCTGCGGATACTGCGTGCGCAAGTTGACGGAACGCCGATGGACGCAAGTCAGGAACAGATCAGGATAGAGATTGTCATCCGCGAAAATCTGCCCGAAATCTGATGCTTGCGCATTTTTGAGGAACGTACCTCAGAAATTGGTTGCATCGTGAAAAACAGATGATTAACCTCAACGCAATTCAAAACGTGTGGGGAATCGCCCCACCCAGAAATCTGCAACCGGGAGGACTACATGAATATTCGTTATCTGGCCGCTTCTGCGGCAATGGCGCTTGTCGTGGGGGCCGCAAGTGGTGCCCGCGCCGAAGGCGAACTGACCCTGTGCTGGGCCGCTTGGGATCCTGCAAACGCTCTGGTGGAGTTGTCCAAGGAATTTGAAGAACAGTCCGGCACCAAGATGAATTTCGAATTCATCCCTTGGCCCAACTTTGCCGACCGCATGCTGAACGAGCTGAATTCGGGCGGCCAGTTGTGCGACTTGCTCATCGGTGACAGCCAGTGGATCGGTGGCGGTGCGGAAAACGGTCACTATGTCAAACTGAACGATTTCTTCGATGCCGAAGGCATCAGCATGGACGATTTTGCCCCGGCAACCGTCTATGCTTACTCGACCTGGCCCAAGGGAACTGAAAACTACTATGCGCTGCCCGCAATGGGCGATGCAAACGGCTGGTTCTATCGCAAGGACTGGTTTGCACGCCCAGAACTGCAAGAGGCGTTTCAGGCCGAGTATGGCCGTCCACTGGCCGAACCGACAACCCAGCTTGAACTGATGGATATCGCCAAATTCTTCCAGGGTCGTGAAATTGATGGCCAGACGGTTTATGGCGCGTCGATCTTCACTGAACGCGGTTCCGAAGGCATCACCATGGGGATCACGGGCGCGCTGTATGCCTGGGGTTTCAAGTATGAAAACACGCCCGGCAAGTATGACATGGAAGGTGCCGTGAATTCTCCCGCTGCCGTTGAGGCGCTTGAATTCTACAAGGCACTGTATGATTGCTGCACACCGCCCGGCTATACCAATGCCTACATGACGGAATCGCTGGATGCATTCAAATCCGGTCAGGTTGCGATGGCCATGAACTGGTTTGCATTCTTCCCGGGCCTTTATGCCGATCCCAACACCGGTGGTGACAAGATCGACTTCTTCGTGAACCCGGGTCAGAACGTGCAAGGCTCCACGCTTGGCGGGCAGGGAATATCGGTTGTCACCTATTCCGACAATCAGGAAGGCGCACTTGAATACATCAAGTGGTTTGCCCAACCTGACGTACAGGCAAAATGGTGGGCGCTTGGCGGTTATTCGGCACATAATGCGGTGCTGAATGATCCGGGATTTGCGACGAGCCAGCCCTTCGCAGGTGACTTCCTTGTGGCGATGGCCGGCGTGCAGGATTTCTGGCAGGAACCAGCTTATGCCGAACTGCTGCTGGCCATGCAGGAACGCATGCACAACTATGTGGTGGCCGGCGAAGGCACCGCGCAAGAGGCGCTTGATGGTCTTGTCGAAGACTGGACTGAAGTGTTCGAGGCTGAAGGCAAGCTCTGACGCCCCTTGACCCCCGGCCATGCCGGGGGTCACCCTTCCCCTGACCGGGGACCCGTCCCCGAAAATCAGTTCCGCACGACCCGCAGAGGAGCCCCTGCGCCCATGACCCATTCCGCGATGGATGCCGCTGCCCGGGCTACGCCGCCCAACATTGCCCGCCGCATCCGGGGCCTTTCTGATCGGACCATTGCGTGGCTATTCGTTGCCCCGACGATTTTCCTGCTGCTTGCGATCAACATTTTTCCGCTGATCTGGACCGTCTATCTGTCCTTTACTGACTACCGTGCCAATCGCCCGAACCGCGAGGTTGAGTGGGTTGGCCTGCAGAACTATCAGAGAATCCTTACCGACGATGGCATTTGGGCCAACATGCAAGCAACGGCGCATTTTTTGTTCTGGACGATCGTACTGCAGGTGTTGATCGGATTTACGCTGGCATGGCTTATCAACAAGAAATTCAAGGGCAATGATTTGTGGACGACCCTGATCGTTCTGCCGATGATGCTGTCACCTGCCGTTGTCGGCAACTTCTGGACCTTCCTGTATCAACCACAGATTGGCCTGTTCAACTATATCATTGAATTTTTTACCGGAACGCCGGCGTCATCTTTCGAAATGCTTGGCACAACCCGGCTTGCGCCGTGGGCCATCGTGATTGTGGACACCTGGATGTGGACGCCATTCGTGATGCTGATCTGCCTTGCCGGCCTGCGCTCCATCCCAGACTACATCTACGAGGCTGCCGAAGTCGACCGCGCGTCCAAATGGCGGCAATTCTGGACCATCACCATTCCGATGGTGCTGCCATTCCTGATGCTGGCCGTGCTGTTTCGCGGGATTGAGAATTTCAAGATGTTCGATCTCGTCGTGCAGCTTACGGGCGGAGGGCCAGGATCGGTCACGGAATTGGCAAGCATAAACCTCAAGCGCGAAGCGTTCGAGAAATGGCGCACAGGGTATTCCAGTGCCTATGCAATCATCCTTTTCGTCACCGTGTTTGGCCTTGCCAGCATCTACGTCAAAGCCCTGAACAAGGTCAAAGAGAGATGAGCGCTTTTTCCATTACCGAACCCTCGCGCCGCGCGAAGTGGATCGCCGGCACAATCGTCATCCTATACGCGCTGATAACCCTTCTGCCCTTGGTCTGGATCGTGCTGACGGGGTTCAAAACCCCGCCCGACAGTATCAGTTATCCTCCAAAGGTGATCTTTTCGCCGTCGATGGAAGGCTATGTGAACCTGTTTACCACCCGATCGCGCATTGCCGCAGACGATCTCGCGGCGCTTCCGCCACCTGCGACATGGTATGAGGAACTGGTTCGTGACCGAAACATGATCATCGTCGGCCCGTCAAAGTTTGGCGAACGCTTTCTGAATTCAGTCATTATCGGCTTTGGCTCAACTGCATTGTCGATCATTCTGGGGACGTTGGCTGCCTATGCGTTCAGCCGCTTTCGGGTGCCGCTGAAGGATGATCTTTTGTTCTTCATCCTCTCCACCCGGATGATGCCGCCCATCGCCGTCGCCATTCCGATTTTCCTCATGTACCGCAGCCTCGGCCTCAGCGACACGCATCTGGGCATGATCCTGCTTTATACTGGCGTGAATATCTCCCTCGCCGTCTGGCTGCTGAAAGGGTTCATCGACGAGATCCCGCGCGAGTATGAAGAGGCCGCGCTCATCGACGGCTACACCCGGTTTCAGGCGTTTCGCAAAGTCGTGCTACCCCAAGCCGCGACCGGTATCGCATCGACGGCCATCTTCTGCCTGATCTTCGCCTGGAACGAATACGCCTTCGCGGTTCTGCTCACCTCCGGCACCGCGCAGACGGCACCACCCTTCATCCCCACCATCATCGGGGTCGGTGGGCAGGACTGGCCCGCTGTAGGGGCAGGGGTCACACTGTTCCTTCTGCCGGTCATGATCTTCACGATCCTGCTCCGCAAACACCTTCTGCGCGGGATCACATTCGGGGCGGTGCGCAAATGAAGTGGGGTGTTGCGCAACGAACGGTTTCTGCGTGCGTAGAGACGGAAAGAAGATCGAATAAAGACGCGATCGCGATGCTGAACAGGGGCAAGATATGACCAATTTCTTAACTGGCCTGATGCGTTTCCGGCGCAGCCCATGGGAAAACCTCGCCTCTGTGCTGATCGGTGTTGGTGTGCTGATGCTGATGCAACCCTTTGCGCTGTGGTTGTTCACCTACAGCTTCATCGTCACCCTTGTCGGCACCGTGATGTTCATCATCACCAGCCATTTCCCGGAGTAGCCCTGTGGCCGAAATCATCATCCGCAACCTGCGCAAGGAATTCGGGGCGTTCACCGCCGTGCAAGAATCCTCTTTCACCATTGGCGATGGCGAGTTTTTCATGCTTTTGGGCCCGTCCGGCTGCGGCAAAACCACAACTTTGCGCATGATCGCGGGGCTGGAGTTACCGACGAGCGGCGAGATTTTCATTGACGGCGAAGAGGTCAGCCAAAAGCCCGCAAGCCAGCGCGACATCGCCTTCGTGTTCCAGATGTTTGCACTTTACCCGCACATGAACGTGCGCCGCAACATCAGCTATCCCCTTGTATCGCAAGGACTTCCGACAGCACAGGTCAAGGCCAAGGTTGCTGAGGTCGCCCGCATCCTTGGCATTGAAGCGATCCTTGATAAACCTGTTGGTGGTTTGTCGGGTGGCGATCGTCAGCGCGTGGCACTGGGTCGGGCCATTGTGCGCGATCCCAAGGCTTTCATGATGGACGAACCACTTGGCGCGCTTGATGCTGAATTTCGTGAACACATGTCCGAAGAACTGCGCGCCCTGCATGACCGGATGGGGGCCACGACCGTTTACGTGACCCATGATCAGTTGGAAGCAATGCAGATGGGCGACAAGATCGTGGTCATGAACCATGGCGTTGTCGAACAGTTCGGTGTGCCACAAGACATCTACGACCATCCAGCCACGCTTTTCGTCGCCGACTTCATCGGTTCGCCGTCAATGAACTTTCTGCGGTATGACGGGGCTGTCAGGGCAGGGGACACGACCGTATCACTGGGCGGTGTAACAATGCGAACACCCGAAATACAGACCGAGGCCGCGCCCGGCCCGCGTGTCTTTGGCGTGCGCCCGGAACATGTCTTGCTGAATGATGACGGGGCGTATCGCGGAAAGATCGAGGCGTGTGAATATCTTGGCACGACGCAGATCGTAACCCTGTCTTCGCCAAACGGCACCCTGAAAGCCCGCGTGCCTGCGACGCAGGTCGCCCGTGTTGGTGAAAACGTGGGGCTACATTTTGACCCGGGCACGATCTCGATCTTTGATGAAAACACGGGCCGCGCCTTGCGCACCGCCGCAAACGCACGGGTGCTGCATGGCTGAGGTATGCCTTTCAAACTTGACCAAATCCTTTGGTTCATCAAAGGCACTTTCGGATGTGTCAATGATCATTCCGGATGGCGCCTTCGTCGTGCTGCTTGGTCCTACGGGTGCTGGCAAGACCACGACATTGCGCATGATCGCGGGACTTGATCGTCCGGATGTGGGCGATGTTCGGATAGGTGGTGCCAGTGTGCTGCACGACACACCCGCCCAACGTGATGTTGCGATGGTGTTTCAGCAATACTCGCTCTATCCCCACCTGACGGTGCGCGAAAACCTTGCATTCCCGCTGCGTAGTCCGGTCTTGAATCTACCAGAAGATGAAATAGCTGATAAAATCAGGCAGATAGCGGACGTTCTTCGCATTTCACACAAGCTCGACAACAAGGCGACCCAGCTCTCCGGCGGGGAAATGCAGCGCGTATCGATCGGGCGGGCGTTGGTGCGCAATCCCCGGATCTATTTGATGGATGAACCACTTTCCTCGTTGGATGCAAAATTGCGGGCCGAACTGCGGGTAGAGCTGAAGCGCATCCACGCCGAAATGGGCGCAACCTTCTTGTATGTTACGCATGACCAGATCGAAGCGATGACGATGGCAACCCACGTCGGCGTGCTTGATGCAGGGCGTCTTGTTCAGTTCGGTACTCCGCGCGAGATCTATGACAACCCCGTCAATATCTATGTGGCCACCAGATTGGGCCAGCCACGCATCAACATTTTGCCAGCAGATGTCTTTGGGTCGGCACCAGAAGGGGCGGCAAAAATCGGTCTGCGCCCGGAACATATCGCCGTTGGCGAAGGTCAGTCGGCAACCATTCGGCGGGTGGAACATCTGGGCGATCAAACGCGTCTGCACCTCGCCATGGGGCCGCATGATTTGATCACGCTGACCTCTCCTCATACGGAACTTGGTGCTGGACAGATCTTGGAAATCCGCCCCGAAAAACCGCTGTGGTTTGATGCGTCTGGCACACGAATCGCATAAAGAACACCGCGTAAGGAGTTGAAGATGAAGCAGTTCATGAATGCCAGGGATACCCTTGTGACTGAGGCGATTGATGGTCTGATCCGCTCCTCAGGCGGACGGCTGGCGCGGTTGGACGGTTATCCGCACATCAAGGTCGTGGTCCGGACAGACTGGGACAAATCCAAGGTGGCACTCGTTTCGGGTGGCGGTTCCGGGCACGAACCCAGCCATGCCGGATTTGTTGGTGCGGGAATGCTGACGGCGGCTGTGTGTGGAGAGATATTTGCAAGCCCGTCCGTCGATGCGGTGCTTGCGGGCATTCTGGCTGTGACCGGCAAGGCGGGTTGCCTGTTGATTGTCAAGAACTACACAGGCGATCGGTTGAATTTTGGCCTGGCCGCCGAGCGCGCCCGCGCATTTGGCCTGAAGGTCAATATGGTGATCGTGGATGATGACATTGCCCTGCCGCACTTGCCGCAGGCGCGCGGTGTCGCGGGAACCTTGTTTGTGCACAAGATCGCGGGTGCTCTGGCACAGGAAGGCGCCGATCTTGATGCTGTGACGCACGCCGCGCAACAGGTTATTGCAGGCGCGATCAGCATTGGCATGTCCCTTGATACGTGCACAGTTCCGGGCAGCCCAAAGGAAAACCGCATTGCGATTGGCAAGGCCGAACTGGGCCTTGGGATACACGGCGAAGCTGGCGTCCAACAGGTTGATTTCACAGGCGCGAAAGCCGCGATGGCAATGGTGGTGGAAAAGCTCTTGCCGCACGTGCAGGAACGCGATCAGGTGGCGCTCTTGAATAATCTTGGTGGTGCGACGCCGCTGGAGATGGCTGTGCTGGCAGAAGAACTGGCCCGTTCGTCGATTGGTGCGCATCTGAAATGGATCATTGGCCCTGCCGCACTGATGACGTCGTTGGATATGCAGGGTTTTTCGGTTTCCCTTCTGCCAGCGAGCCCTGACGTTGTTGCCGCCCTTGCGGCCCCGATCGCGCCTCCTGCATGGCCGGGATTGCAGGCGCTGGTTGCCGTTCCGATCAAACCGTTGCCAGATGGTCTGGCGCCCATCAAGGCGCTGGCCTCGGCGCATCCGGGCCGTCGTGCCCTGATCGAACGGTGTTGCATGGCCTTGATCGCGGCCGAAGCAGATTTGAACGCACTGGATGCGAAGTCTGGAGATGGCGATACCGGATCGACTTTGGCCACGGCAGCACGGGCGTTGGTCAACACGCTCGATGCGTTGCCGCTTGCCGATACCACGCAAGCGTTTCGCGCAATTGGAAACGAACTCAGCCAGACAATGGGCGGATCGTCTGGTGTGCTCCTTGGCCATCTTCTTCGCTGCGGCTGGTGACGCGAGCGCATCTGGCAAGGGTTGGATTGGTGCTCTGCAAATGGGATTGGCGCGCGTGATGCAAGTGGGGGGGCCTCCCCCGGCCATCGCACCATGATCGATGCGCTGGCCCCCGCTCTTGCCGCATTGTCGGATGGCGTCGATGCCGCCGCCCGCGCTGCCCGCATCGGAGCCGACGCCACAGCCAAGATGACAGTCGCCAAGGCTGGACGCGCTAGCTATCTGTCAGAAGACAAGCTGGCAGGCCATGTTGATCCTGGCGCCGAAGGCGTTGCGCGTCTGTTTGAACATCTTGTAACCGCGTGAGCCTTTGACTTCCGTCCCATTTGCCGATTTTCTGTGTGCAAATGAGGCGATCAATGACACTGACAGATCACGTCAAAGCGCTGCCTATCTGGGACGGTGCAGTGCAGGTTGCGCCGCTGCCCGGTGGAATCACGAACCAGAATTTCGTGGTCACTGACCAGCGCGGCAAATCAGTAGTGCGTCTTGGCGGCGACATTCCGGTACATCACATCTTTCGCGCAACAGAACTCGCAGCATCCCGCGCTGCACATGCCGCGGGCGTTGCACCCGCCGTTCGTTATCATGCAGACGGCGTGTTGGTGATCGACTTTCTGACCGCCCGCACCCTGACCGCTGCCGATCTGTGCGATGACGCACAACTGGATCTGGCCGTGGATATCGTCACCCGCACCCACAGGGACATTCCGCGTCACCTGCGCGGACCTGCTCCGCTGTTTTGGGTCTTCCATACCTTGCGCGACTATGCCGCGTCCCTGCGTGATGGCAACAGTCGGCATCTGACCAATGATCTGATGGCGGATGCCGACGAACTTGAACGCGAGGTTGGTCCCATCGACCTTGTTTTTGGTCACAACGATCTTCTGCCTGCAAATTTCATGCATGATGGCACACGTATGTGGCTGATCGATTGGGAGTATGCGGGCTTTAATTCCCCCCTTTTCGATCTGGGGGCCATTGCCAATGCGGGCCTTTCGCACGATCAGGAATCTCGCATGCTGCGCACCTACTTCAACCGCCCGCCCGATGCGCAGCTTTGGCACCGCTACCGCGCAATGAAAGCCGCAAGCGCCCTGCGTGAGGCGATGTGGTCCATGGTACAAGAGGTCCATTCCGATCTGGACGTTGACTTTGCCGCCTATACTGCCGCCAACCTCGCCACCTACCGGGCCGCGTTTGACGCGTTCCGCCATCCGTAAGAGAGACCCCATGTCAAACATGCCCACCACCGCCCGCGCTGTCATCATCGGCGGTGGCATCATCGGATGTTCTGTCGCTTACCATCTGGGCAAACTCGGCTGGACCGATACTGTGCTGCTAGAACGCAAAAAACTGACTTCCGGCACGACGTTCCACGCCGCCGGACTGGTGGGGCAGTTGCGCACATCGGCCAATATCACGCAGCTTTTGGGATATTCGGTCGATCTGTACAAACGGCTGGAGGCGGAAACCGGCCTGAATACCGGTTGGAAAATGAACGGCGGTTTGCGCCTTGCCTGCAACGCCGAACGTTGGACGGAAGTGAAACGCCAGGCCACGACCGCCCATTCCTTTGGGTTGGAGATGCACCTGCTGACCCCGCGTGAGGCGCAGGATCTTTGGCCTTTGATGACCATCGACGATCTGATCGGGGCAGCATTTCTGCCCACCGATGGGCAGGCAAATCCGTCTGACATCACGCAATCCCTTGCCAAGGGTGCCCGCATGACGGGGGTAAAGATTTTCGAAGACACCCCCGTCACGCGGATCATTGTCGACGAAGGTCGCATCACGGGCGTCGAAACCCCCGACGGCATCATTCAGTGCGAAAAAGTCATCCTCTGCGCGGGCCAATGGACCCGAACCCTCGCCGCGACGGTGGGGGTCAACGTGCCGCTTGTGTCGGTTGAACACCAATACATGGTCACCGAAGCCATTCCCGGCGTCACATCCAGCCTGCCCACCCTGCGCGATCCCGACAGGCTGACCTATTGGAAGGAAGAGGTCGGCGGTCTGGTCTGGGGCGGGTATGAACCGAACCCGAAGCCCTGGGCGCGGGATGGCATTCCGGAGGGGTTTCATTTTGAACTGCTGACATCGGATTTTGACCACTACAGCCAATTCATGAACGACGCGATTGCCCGCGTCCCCGCGCTGGAACATGCGGGCGTCAAGCAGCTGATCAACGGCCCCGAAAGTTTCACGCCGGATGGCAATTTCATTCTGGGCGAGGCGCCAGAGTTACGCAATCTGTTCGTCGGTGCGGGTTTCAATGCGTTCGGGATTGCATCGGGCGGCGGTGCAGGGATGGCATTGGCGGAATGGGTGGTGCAAGGGGCAGCACCGTTTGATCTGTGGCCTGTCGATATTCGCCGTTTTGGCGCGGTGCATCGCAGCACCGACTGGGTCCGCACCCGCACGGCCGAGGCTTATGGCAAACACTACACCATCGCCTGGCCGGGGGAGGAGATGCGGTCGATGCGGCCCACACGGCGGTCGCCGCTTTATGCGCATCTGCAGGCGGCGGGCGCGTGTTTTGGCGAAAAGCTGGGGTGGGAGCGGCCAAACTGGTTCGCGGCCGCAGGTGAAACCCCGGTGGACCGCTATTCCTATGGCCGCCCCGGCTGGTTTGATGCGGTGGCACGCGAACACCATGCCTGCCGGAATGCAGCGGTTCTGATCGACCAGACGAGTTTTGCGAAGTTCATCCTGAAAGGGCCAGATGCGGCCAAGGCGCTGTCATGGATTGCCGCTGGCAATGTTGACCGCCATGTCGGCAGCCTGACCTATACCCAGATGCTGAACGCCAAGGGTGGCATCGAATGCGATCTGACGGTAGCCCGCACGGCGCAGGATGCGTTCTACATCGTCACCGGCACGGGGTTTGCCACGCATGATTTCGACTGGATCGCGCGCAACATTCCGGCGGATGCCAAGGCGCAACTGGTGGATGTGACATCCGCGTCGGCGGTGTTGTCGCTGATGGGGCCGAATGCGCGGGCGATCCTTCAGCGTGTTTGCCCAGATGATTTGACGAATGCGGGCTTTCCGTTCGGGAGCGCCCGCGAGATCAGCATCGCGGGTTGTCCGGTGCTGGCGCTGCGGGTGACGTATGTGGGTGAGTTGGGGTGGGAGTTGCATCTGCCGACCGACATGGCGGTGACGATTTACGGCGCGCTGATGACGGCAGGGGCGGACCTTGGGTTGGTGAATGCTGGCTACCGCGCGATTGAAACGTTGCGGTTGGAGAAAGGCTATCGGGCCTGGGGGGCGGATATCGGGCCAGACCATACGCCGGTGGAGGCGGGGCTGGCTTGGGCGTGCAAAATGAAATCGGGTGTGCCGTTTCTGGGGCGTGACGCGGTTGCGGCCCAACTGGCTGGCGGGGTGAAGAAACGACTTGCGACCTTTACCGTGGATGATCCGAATGTGGTGCTGCTGGGGCGCGAGACGATTTACCGCGACGGGCAACGGGTGGGGTGGCTGTCATCGGGCGGGTATGGGCATACGATCGGCAAGCCGATCGGGCTGGGCTATGTGCGCCATGCGGAGGGGGTGACGGCGGATTTTGTGTCCGCCGGGCGGTATGAGCTGGAGGTAGCCTCCGAGCGGGTGGCGGCGAACGTGCATCTGCAACCGGCGTATGATCCACAGAATTTGAGGGTGAAGGGTTGAAATTGACGGCTGTCAATTTTCAGGATTATTACATAAAAACAATGAAGTAAGATTCTTATCCACAGGGTGCGTTAAAAGTCTTGAAACATTTCGTGATCGCGGGGATGGATGCGCAACAGGCCCATCCCCGCTATCCGTTCAGCACGATCACGTCGCGCGCGGAAAGGCTGACTTCGGCGGTCGATCCCACGGCGGGGGGCGGGCTGTCGGCGCGGTTGAAGGTATCGAGCGCGACGGACGCCCCGGCCACACGCGCGCGCAGCCGGATGACGGATCCCATGAAATGCACATCTTCGATGACGGCCGGCAGCACCACCTCGCGGCCTTCGGCGCGGCCCAGATGCACCGCCTCGGGCCGCAGGGCTATGGCGATGCTGGCGGCATCGCGAAACGGCTGCGGCAGCGTGAGTGCTATGCCATCAAGACTGATCCGGCCTTCAGACGCGTTCTGAACTTTCGCGTCGAACGTGTTCAGCGTGCCGACAAAATGCGCCACGAACCGGGTTGCGGGGTGGTTATAGATCTCAAACGGCGCGCCCACCTGTTCGGCAAGGCCACCGTTCATCACGACGACCCGATCCGACATCGACAGCGCCTCTTCCTGATCGTGGGTCACGAAGATCGTGGTGATGCCCAGTCGGCGCTGAATATCGCGGATTTCGCCGCGCAGGCTGACGCGGATCTTCGCATCCAGCGCCGACAACGGCTCGTCCAGCAACAACACTTGCGGACGCGGCGCAAGGGCCCGCGCCAAGGCCACCCGTTGCTGCTGCCCGCCCGAAAGCTGAAACGGATAGCGCGCGCCCATCTCGGGCAGGCCGATCAGCGCCAGCATTTCGGCCACCCGATCATCGGTTTCCGCGCGCGGCAGGCCGGCGATCTTCAGCCCAAAGCCCACATTCTGCGCCACCGTCAGGTTGGGAAACAGCGCATAGGCCTGAAACACCATGCCGATGTTGCGCTGATTGGGCCGCTGCGCCGTCACATCCTGCCCGTCAATGCGGATGGCCCCTGCGATCGGGGTTTCAAACCCCGCCACCATCCGCAGCACCGTGGTCTTGCCACAGCCCGAAGGCCCCAGCAGCGAGACAAACTCGCCCTTCGCCACCCCCAGATCGAAATTCTTCACCACTTGGTTCGCGCCAAAGGATTTTTGCAGGCGGAAAGGTCCAGATACGCCATAGCCGTGGCATCCTTGTATGTTTGGAGAATTTGGTGGCCAACTGGATCAGCATCATGCAGGCCCATGTCAGCGCAAAGGTCATCACCGCCAAAGCCGCAGGCTCGTAGGCCTTGTTGCCGCCCGCCCAGACCAGATAGGGGCCAAACGCAGGCCGATCCAGCAGCGCCGCAAAGACATATTCGCCGATCACGATGGCAAAGGTCAGAAACGCGCCCGACAGCACCGCGACCAGCACATTCGGCAAGATCACGCGGGCAAGCACAGTGATCCACCCCGCGCCAAGGCTTTGCGCGGCCTCGGTCAGGGTCGCCAGATCAATCGCCGCAAGGCCAGTATCCACCGCGCGATACATATAGGGCAGCGCCAGCACCGCATAGCCGCACATCAGCAGAAAATCGGTGCCCAAAGCCGAGCCCGTCAGCGGCAACCAACTGGAGGTGTTGAACAAACGGATATAGCCGAACACGATCACGATGGGCGGAATAACCAGCGGCAGCAGGGTGATAAACTCCATGAACGGGCGCAGGCGCGGCAGTTTCAGGCGCACCCAGAACACCGTCGGCACCACCACCAGCACGCCGAAGATGATGGTCAGGCAGGCCATCAGCACCGAATAGCCAAAGGTCGCCTGAAACTGCGGATCGCCCATCACGGAGCGGTAGGCGTCCAGCGAATACTCGCCCCGCCGCATCTTCAGCGAGAATTCCAGCATCCCCACCAGCGGCAGGAAGAAATACACCACACCCACCGCAATCGCGGCCCAAGACAGCATGCGCTTCATTTGATCCACCGCTCGGCGCGCGTGCGCATCACCACATAGACCCCGTTGGAAATGCCCGTAATCACGATCATCGCGAAGGCCAACGCATAGCCCAGATGCGGGTCTTGCAGCACATCGCCACGGATTTGGTTGAACAGCAGGATCGGCGCAATCGACAGCGACGATCCGGTCAACGCAATCGCCGTCGCCACCGCGCCGAAGGCATTGGCAAACAACAGCGCCAGCGTGCCCAGCAGCGACGGCCCCAGCACCGGCAGCGCCACCATGCGCCAATACTGCGCCGCCGGTGGCACCCAGCACTTCCGCCGCCTCGCGCCATTCGCGTTTCAGCCCGTCAATCGCGGGCGTGATGATCAGCACCATCAGCGGGATCTGGAAGAACACATAGGCCGACGATCAGGCCCCAGAAGCTGATGATATTGAAACCCAAGGCGTAGATATTGACGCCCAAACCAATCGCGCAGCAGCACGGTCACAAGGCCACCCGGCCCAGCGTGGCCACATAGGCAAAGGCCAGCGGCACACCGGCAAAGTTCGACGCGACGCCGGAAAACGTGAGCATCGGGCTGCGCACACCTTTGGGCAGGCCGCCGAGGGTGACGGAGGCTGCGATCAGAAAGCCGATCAGGCAGCCGAGTACGGCCGAGGCGAAGCTGATCTTGATGGAAATCCAGAACGCATTCAGGATTTTGGGCTGCAGCAGGTTGGCGATGTTTTCGAGCGTGAAGTCGCCCTCGCTGGTGCGGAATGCGCCCAGCACGATGTGGAAGGTGGGCCAGATCAGGAACAGGATGACAAAGGTCAGAAACGGCACCACCCCCAGCCAGTGCAGCGGCAGGTTCAGCCGTGCAGGCGGCCGAGGCTGTGGGGCGCGATGATGGTCGTCTCTGCGGTCATGCCGGCCTGTCTGTTCTTGGGAAGGCCCGCCCCGGATATACCGGGGCGGGGTCGATGGTAGGGTAGGCTTATTCGACGTTGGCACCCACGACGGTATCCCAGTCGGCCGTGACGGCCTCCTTGTTCGCCTCTTGCTCTTCCAGGGTCGGGAAATAGGCGGCCTCATACGCTTCGGCAGGGGGCAGGGCATCAAGCAGTTCCTGCGGCACCTTGCCGCGGCCACCATCGCGTTGAAGCGGATCGGGTGGCAGTAGCCCTTCAGCCAGCCAAGTTGGCCTTCGTCGGAATAGAGGTATTCCATCCACAGCTTGGCCGCGTTCGGATGCGGGGCATAGGCGGAAATGGCCTGCACGTAGACGCCGGCCAGCACGCCGGATTGCGGAATGACCACCTCGATCGGGGGGTTGCCGGCAAGGCTGTCACGCCATGCGAGCAGGTTGTAGTCCCAGGCCGCGACGATCGGGGTCGCACCTTGGGCGATGGTGCCCGATTTGCCGCCGACGGGCACGAAGTTACCGGCCTCGTTCATTTCGGCAAAGAACGCAAGGCCCGCGTCACCGGACGCTGTGCCTGGGGCGGCGCCGGTTGCCATGCCGGCCGACAGGATCGCAAGGATTGCCTGATTGGACGAACGCGGATCGCCGGTCAGCGCGAAAGACCCCGCATATTCGGGCTTGAGCAGATCTGCCCAGTCGGTTGGCGTGTTTTCGATCATGTCCTTGTTCACGCCAAAGGCCATGACGCCATAGTAATCGCCATACCAGTAGCCATCGGCATCCTTGACGCCATCAGGGATCTCGTCCCAGGTCGCGACCTTGTAGGGCTGGATCAGCCCTTCGGCCTGAGCCTGCGGACCGAAGGCAAGGCCGACGTCGATGACATCGGGTGCCTGCGGGCCGGTATTGTCTTTGTTGGCGCGGATCGCTTCAAGTTCGTCGGCCGAGCCCGCGTCGGGGTTCAGCTCGTTCACCGTGATTTCGGGATACTTGGCTTTGAAGCCATCAATCACCGCGCCATAGCCGCACCAGTCATGGGGCAGGGCAATGGTGGTCAGCATGCCTTCGGCTTTGGCCGCGGCCTCAAGCTCTTCCATGGATTGGGCTTGCGCCATCCCGCCCGCAAGAAGTGCGATCAGGCTTACGCTGGTCGCCATCATTTTCGTTAGTTTCATCAGGTCTCTCCCCTTCAAGGTTATGCGACGTCCCGCTTTCGGTTCTGCCCAAGACAACCGTGCAAGGCGGCTTTTGTAACAGATATGTAACGACCGACGGCAAGGTCTGGCAAGCCTCGTTAACCGGGCAATGTAACGCTTCTGCGACAAGGGCGCTGATTTCGGGGTTCGTGCGCGAAACCTTTGCAAGGCTGAGGCAGCGAAAAGTCCTGCTAACAATACGTTACGATGGGATATTCACCCGTCAAAGCGTGTGGTTCCCCGGCGTTTTTCATCCACCGGTTGCGTGAGGATTGCAGCCTGATGGGCGCGCTGGTCGCAATTTGCACGCGGGCAAGTGCGGCAGTTGATCCCGATAGGCGTCATACGTGCGCGTGACAGGGTGAACGCCTCGGCATAACCGATTTCGGCGGCGTGTTCGATGGTGCAACCAAGCGCCACTGCCAGACGGTTATCCTGCCCATGGCGTTCAAACGTGGGCCGGTCGACCGTGCGGGAGAATACGCAGTACTGCGAATTATCCGGCATTTCAACGAATTGCGGCACGATCTTGCCCGGTGTGCGAAAGGAGGTGTGAATGTCCAGCCGCGGGCAGGCGCCGCCATATTCGGCAAGATGGAAGTCGGTTGCATTGAACCGTTTTGTCACATTGCCACCCTTGTCGATCCGCATGAAAAAGAACGGCACGCCCTGCGCGCCATCACGTTGCAGGGTGGTTGCGCGGTGACAGGCCTGTTCAAAGCTGACGCCGAAACGGGTGGCAAGGTGATCGAGGTCGTACTTCGTGCTGCGCGCCTCGGCCAGATAGGCAGCGTAGGGCATCAGGACGGCGGCGGCAAAATAATTGGCAAGTTCGACCCGCAGTCGCGCGACACCGCGCGGATCGGTAATGTCGGTTCGGGCCACCAACGTGTCAAACAGGCCGCGCTGTTCCAAAAGCCCTGTCATATGAACAAGTTGGAAGATTTGGTTAGAGTGATCCAACGCCTCGGACAGCAGGATTTCACGGCGATCTTCGTCATACTGGCGCAGCGTTCCGGGCAGATCGGTAACCGAGGCGAGCCGGACGGTGACACCCAGCCGCGTCTGCAGTCTGGCCTTCAGGGCGGCGTAGATATCGTCGCGGGCCACCGGGCCGGGCCAGAAATCTTCGGCCGCCTTTTCAAGTTCGGCAAAATGGTTGCGATTGCGCCGAAAGACATGGTGAACCGCCGCCTCGGGCGTGGTGGCGAGGTTGGGCGCAGCGGCATCAGACAGTGACAGAAGCTGATCCGCCGTCGCCTGATACGCCCTGTGCAGGCGCAGGAAGGCCGTCGCGAGATCAGGTGCATGGACAAGGGCCGCGCGCATCTGTGCAAGATCGGGACGGGTCGGCGCAAACAGCGGGTCCTGCATGGCCGCGCGCAAGTCAGCCAACTGCCCCGCGCTGTCATCTTCGGCGATGTCGCGCCAATCGACACCATAGGCTTCGAACAAACGCAGCAAGACCTGCACGGACACCGAACGTTCGTTGTTTTCCAACAAGTTGACGTAGGATGCACTGATCCCAAGCACCCGCGCCATCGCCGCTTGGGTCTCGCTGCGTTCCAGCCGCAGGCGCCGCAGATGCGGGCCGATAAAGGTTTTCTGCATACTGATGCACACATCAATCTGGTTTGTCATAATTACAATATTACAGAAACGATGAGGTGTAAACTTTCGCGTTTACAGCAGAACCTGCTTTGCCTTTGCACATTGCGCGACTTGCGGCATGCGGGGCGCAGCGCCTAAACAGGATATGGCAATATTGCGGACCTTCGCCGCGGGGATTGCGAAAGAACATATAAGGATCAACAGGATGAGCCACACTCTTTACCCTCTTCGGAAGGCGCGGTTGCAACGGTCTGAACTGGCGGTTCCGGCTAGCAACCCGTCGATGATCGACAAGGCGGCAGAGGGGCCTGCGGATTTCGTTTTCCTAGATCTGGAAGATGCGGTGGCGCCAACGGAAAAGGAACAGGCCCGCAAGAACGCGGTGCAGGCGTTGAACGACATCGACTGGGCGGGCAAGGGCAAGACGGTTTCGGTGCGCATCAACGGGTTGGATACGCATTACATGTACCGCGATGTCGTTGATATCATGGAACAAGCGGGCGACCGCGTGCATACGCTGCTGGTGCCAAAGGTCGGCGTGACGGGCGATCTGTACATGGTTGAAGCGATGATCAACCAGATCGAACAGGCGCGCGGCTATACCACGCGCGTCGGCATGGAGGCGCTGATTGAAACGGCGCTTGGCATGGCGAACGTGGAGGCGATTGCGCAGTTTGGTGGGCGGCTGGAGGCGCTGCACTTTGGCGTGGCGGATTATTCGGCAAGCATGCGGGCGCGCACCACGAACATCGGCGGTTTGAACCCGATGTATCCGGGCGATCAGTGGCATGCGTCGATTACCCGGATGGTGATCGCTTGCCGCGCTTACGGCCTGCGCCCGATTGACGGGCCATTTGGCGATTTCAATGATCCCGAAGGTTACAAGGACGGCGCGCGGCGGGCAGCGGCCCTGGGGTGCGAGGGGAAATGGGCGATCCATCCGTCGCAGGTGGCTTTGGCGAATGACGTGTTCAGCCCGCCAGAGGCCGAGGTGACCAAAGCGCGCCGGATCATTGCAGCCCTGCGCGAGGCGGAGGCACAAGGCAAGGGGGCGGCACAACTTGATGGCCGCATGATTGATGCGGCATCGGAGAAAATGGCGAACAATGTGCTGGTGGTGGCCGATGCCATCGCGGCACGGGGGTAGGGGGAAAGCATGGATATTCACGAACATCAGGCGAAAGACATCCTTGCGCGGTTCGGCGTGCCGGTGCCGCAGGGCGGTGTGGCGTTTACGCCGGAACAGGCAGGCAGCGTGGCGCGCGGGTTGGGCGATGGCCCCTATGTCGTGAAGGCGCAGGTGCATGCGGGGGGCCGGGGGGCGGCTGGTGGGGTCAAGCTGTGCCGGTCGGTGGACGAGGTGCAGGAATTTGCCGCTGGTTTGCTCGGCCGGCAATTGGTGACGAAGCAGACCGACGCGAACGGCAAGGGCGTCTACCGGCTGTGGGTGGAGGCCGCATCGGATATCGCCAAGGAGATGTATCTGGGCTTTGTGCTGGACCGCGTGTCCGAACGGATCATGATCGTGGCATCCGCCCATGGCGGGATGGAGATCGAGGATCTGGCGGAAACCGATCCGGGCAGTTTGCGGCGGATGATTGTGGACCCTGCCGTGGGGCTGTCACAGTTTCAGGCACGGGAGCTGGCATTCGGATTGGGGCTGGAAGGCAAGCAAATCAATCAGATGACAACCGTTCTTCGCGCATGTTACCGCGCCTACCGCGATCTGGATGCGATGATGGTTGAGATCAATCCACTGGCCATCACCGGTGCTGGCGATCTGGTCGCGGTGGACGCGAAGATGAGCTTTGACACCAATGCACTGTTCCGGCGGCCCGAGGTGGCAGGCTTGCGCGACCGCACGCAGGAAGACCCGCGCAAATCGACGGCGGGCGATCATGGGCTGGCTTACGTCGGTCTTGATGGTGACATCGGCTGCATCATCAATGGCGCAGGCCTTGCGATGGCCACGATGGACATGATCAAGCTGGCGGGGGGGGAGCCTGCGAATTTTCTGGATATCGGCGGGGGTGCGTCCCCTGAACGCGTGGTCCGCGCCTTTCGCACGGTGCTGGGCGACCGCAATGTGAGCGTGATTCTGGTCAACATCTTTGCCGGGATCAACCGCTGCGATTGGGTCGCCGAAGGGGTGGTGCAGGCCTACAAAGAGGTTGGTCTGACCATTCCGGTTGTTGTGCGCCTTGCGGGCACCAACGTGGAAGAAGGCAACGCGATCCTGCAGGCGTCGGGCCTGCCCCTGATCACGGCGGATACCCTTGCCGAGGCCGCGGCAAAAGCCGTGGCCGCCCGCCCCAGCAAAGCCGCATAAGAGAGGATATCACATGGCCATTCTCATCACCGAAAAGACCCCCGTCATCGTGCAAGGCATGTCCGGGCGGATCGGCGCGTTTCATGCAGCTGACATGATCAAATATGGCACCAATGTCGTGGGTGGCGTCACGCCGGGCAAGGGCGGCGAGACCTTTCTTGGCCGCCCGTTGTTCAACACGGTGCGCGAGGCCGTGGAGGCAACGGGCGCGGAGGCGAGCCTTGTGTTCGTGCCTCCGCCTTTCGCGGCGGATGCGATCATGGAGGCGGCGGATGCGGGGATCAAGACCGCCGTGAACGTAACCGACGGCATCCCGAGCCAGGACATGATGAAGGTAAAGCGCTTTCTGCTGCGTTATCCGGTGGAGCGGAAAATGCGGATGATTGGCCCGAATTGCGCCGGCATCATCAGCCCCGGCAAAGGATTCATGGGGATCATGCCGCCGCATATCTACATGGCGGGGCGCGTGGGTATCGTGGGGCGGTCAGGCACGCTTGGCTATGAAGCGGCCAGCCAGATGAAGGCGCTTGGGATCGGGGTCTCTACGTCGGTGGGCATCGGCGGTGATCCGATCAACGGGTCGAGCTTCAAGGATATTCTGGCACTGTTCCAGAATGACCCCGAGACCGATGCCGTCATGATGATCGGCGAAATCGGCGGCCCGCAAGAGGCCGAGGCAGCAGCTTGGGTGCAAAAACACATGACCAAACCGGTGGTGGCCTATATTGCAGGGCTCTCGGCGCCCAAGGGCCGCAAGATGGGCCATGCAGGCGCGATCATCAGCGCCTTTGGCGAATCCGCGCAGGAAAAGGTGGAAATCCTGTCGGCGGCGGGCATCACCGTGGCCCCGAACCCATCCTCCATGGGCGAGACGATGGCGCGGGTGCTGTCACGATCCGCAGCCGCGTAGGTGCAGCGCAAAACAAACAAGGCCGCACCAGAGTGGCGCGGCCTTTGTTATTTTGGCTCCGGCGGTAGGGATCGAACCTACGACCAATTGATTAACAGTCAACTGCTCTACCGCTGAGCTACGCCGGAACACGTGGGGTCTATAACAAGGCATGTCAGGGGCGTAAAGGGGTCTTGGCCGGAAAGATCATGTCGGCGATACGATTGGATCGGGGGCAAGGATGTCGTCGCATTGCAGATCATTTCTGTCAAACAGATCAATCACATGCGCCAGCACGTTGCGCGCTGCGGCCGGGTGCAGGTGGATCGGTGTGTCGGCATAGACATGCGCTGTCAACGATGAAAGCGCCATGGGGCCCGATTGCACGGCCTGTCGCAATGCCGCCTCACGACCACGGCGGTGGTCGGCAAGGGCCGCGAGCCGTTCGGCGGGCACCGCAATCGCGGCGCCATGGCCGGGGAAAGCCTGCGACCAATGTTCATCCTGCAAGCGGGCAAGGGATGCCATGTAGGCGGCCATATCGCCGTCCGGTGGCGAGATCAGTGACGATGACCAACCCATCATGTGATCGCCACTGAACAGGCGGTCACCAAGGGCAAAGCACAGGTGGCTTGCAGCATGACCGGGCGTATGAATGGCACGAAGGGTCCAGGACTTGCCCGCGATGACGGCCTCATCTGATAGCGTCACATCGGGGCGAAACTGTCGGTCGATGCCTTCACCGCCGTCTGGCAAGCCGCGTGCGGCGAGGGCCTCCATGGTAGCACTGCGCCCGGCGTCAAAGGGGCCAAAGCCACAGACGACCGCCCCGGTTTTCCGCGCAAGTCCCGGTGCGAGGGCGGAATGATCGAGATGTGTGTGAGTCACGAGGATATGGGTAATCACCTCATCCGGGCGGAGTGCAGACAGAATCGCCGCCATATGTTCTGGCAAATCCGGACCGGGGTCGATCACGGCGATGTCGCCTTGCCCAACGAGATAGGTGTTGGTTCCCGTCCCGGTCAGGGGCGAGGGGTTTTGCGCCATGATGCGGCGCAGATCGGGGGCGAGTTGCGTGATCATGCGGTTTCCCTTTTCACGGCGCGCATCAGGCGATAGATTTGTGTCATGCGCAACCGTCTGAAATTTCTGTGGCCCCGCGGTTTGTATGGTCGCGCGGCGTTGATCCTGCTGGTGCCGGTGATTGCCATTCAGCTTGTGGTGTCGACGGCGTTTATCCAGCGCCACTATGAAGACGTCACACGGCAGATGGTCTCGGGCGTAAAGGCCGAAGTCGCGCTTGTGCTGCAAGAAGCGGTACGGGACCGTGGGGCTGCCAATGTTCTGGCGCGGCGATTGAATTTTGCCCTGCATAGTCCGGCACTGGCACCTGAACCGGCCAGTGATCTGTATGATTGGGAAGATGTATCGGGCAGCTTTGTCATCTCGGCGTTGCGCGACGCATTGCCGGGGGTGCGGGTGATCGATCTTGCGACCAACCGGCGCGAGGTACGGATCTGGCTTGACGCGGATGTGGGGCCGGTCACGCTGGTGATTGAACGGCGGCGGGTGTCGGCGTCCAATCCGCATCAATTGCTGGTCATCATGTTGGCCACGTCGGTGTTGATGACGTTCATCGCCTATATTTTCCTGCGCAATCAGTTGCGGCCGATCACCCGGCTTGCCATTGCGGCCGAGGCGTTCGGCAAGGGGCAGACGGTCGATTACCGGCCGCGCGGCGCACAAGAGGTGCGGGCGGCGGGGATGGCCTTTCTGGACATGCGCAACCGGATCGAGCGGCAGATCGAACAGCGCACGATGATGCTGTCGGGGGTCAGCCACGATCTGCGCACGCCGCTGACGCGGCTGAAGCTGGGCTTGTCGATGCTGTCCGAAGACGAGGATGCCGCCGCGTTAAGCCGGGATGTAACGGATATGGAGCGGTTGGTGGACGAGTTTCTGGCCTTTGCGCGCGGTGACGCGATGGAAGAGCCGGTCGACACCGACCCCGCCGCACTGGTGTCGCTGGTGGTTGGCGATGCGCGGCGGGCGGGGCAGAACGTGTCGGAGGGGCGGCTGGACGGTCAGGGCCGCGTCCTGATGCGCCCGATGGCGGTGCGGCGGGCGTTGGACAATCTGATCGGCAACGCGGTGCGGCATGGCACGCGGGCCGAGGTCAGTCTGGCGCTGACCGAACGCGCGCTGCGGCTGACGGTGGATGACGACGGCCCCGGCGTCCCGCGCGAGCAGCGCGAAGAGGCGATGCAGCCATTTGCCCGGCTGGACAAGGCGCGCGATCCGAACCGCGGCGGCGGTGTGGGGCTGGGTCTGACCATTGCCGCCGATGTTGCGCGCAGTCATGGCGGGGCGCTGCGGCTGGGTGACAGTCCGTTGGGGGGGTTACGCGCGGAGCTGGTGCTGGCGCGTTGACGGCTATTGCACCATCACCAGAATCCAGACCCTTCGTCCAAAGGCATCATCGGCCACGCCTGCACCAAAGCGCCCGACACGCGGGTTGAACAGGTTGGCGCGGTGACCCGGCGAGGCGAGCCAGCCCGCCACGGCCGCTGCGGGTGTCGGATAGCCCTGGCCCGCGTTTTCGACGGCGGCCACGCCCAACACACCTTCACGGCCCAGACGCGCCGTCAGGGATGATCCGTCAGATCCTGTATGGCTAAGTTGACCCGCCGCCGCGACATCGCAGGCGTGTTTCTGGGCCGCTGCCATCACGCGCGGATTGGCCTGAACTGCAGGAAGACCGCCTGCGGCACGTGCGGCGTTCACCCGCGCCAGCACGTCATCTGTCAGCAGGTTCAATCCGGGAGGCGCGGGGCAGGCGGCGGAAGCGGGCCATGCGCCAAAACTGGTCAGAACCTCGGCCCCTGGTGCATCGGATGTGACGGATACGCAGCCTGCCAGCGACAGCAGGGTGGCGGCAATGATGAGTGGCGTGGATTTCTGGGGCATAGGGGTACTCGCGATGAACGTCGGCATGGTGCAGGGTTGTTCAGGTTGGGCGAAAAGGCAATGGGCACCAGCCTTCGCACAATCCCGTGGCGGGTCTTGTCAAAGGCCTGTGCGATCTGGCAGGCAGGGGGGCCATGGCAGGAGGCCGCATGTTTGACGGGGTGATGCGCAAGATCATTGATCCGGGGTTGAACCGGGTCGGGCGCGGCCTTGCAGCGCGCGGGGTCAGCGCGGATATGGTGACGTTGTGTGGACTGGCCCTTGGGCTGACCGCGGCGGCAGTGATTGCGTCTGGTGGATCGACGTGGGTGGCGCTGCTGCCGCTGTTGGCAAGCAGGCTGGCCGACGGGCTGGACGGCGCGGTGGCGCGCGCGAGTGCCAAGACCGATTTTGGCGGGTTTCTGGATATTGGCTGCGATTTCCTGTTCTACGGTGCCATTCCGCTGGCCTTTGTGTTGCGGGACACGCCCGCAAACGGAATGGCGGGGTCTTTTTTGCTGATGACGTTTTACGCGAACGGATCGACGTTCCTTGCCTATGCGATCCTTGCCGAAAAGCGCGGGATGCAGACGACGGAGCGGGGGGAGAAATCGTTGTATTTCACCGCAGGACTGCTGGAGGGGACCGAGACGATCGTGTTTTTCGTCGCCCTGTGCATCTGGCCGTGGGCGTTTGCGCCGCTGGCATGGGTTTTTGGGGGCTTGTGTCTGGTCACCGCATTGGCGCGGGTGATGCTGGCGCGGCGGGTTTTCAGGTGAAATTGACGGCTGTCAATTTTCAGGATTATCCTTTTAAAACAACGATCCGACACACTACAGGCGGGGTCGCGTTAACACTTTTGAAACATTGCGTGATCGGTCAGATCAGGGCGACCCAGTTTTGTGCGATGCGCAGGCCCGTGACATCGGCTTGCACGCCCTGCACAGCCGCGCGGGCGGGATGGGCGGCGATCCAGCCGGGTTCCATCCTTTCGGTCAGATCGGGGAACAGGCGGGTCCAGTCGGCGACGACGGCGCGCGACGCCTCGAAATGGAACTGCATGCCATAGGTGGCACGACCGATGCGGAAGCACTGGTTCTGGGCTGTGGCTGATGATGCAAGATGCGTGGCCCCGGCGGGCAGGGCGAAGGTGTCGCTGTGCCATTGGAAGATGGGAAAGGTTGCGGCGACGCCATCCAGAACCGGATCGGCGCGGCCCGCGTCCGTCAAGGCAACATCGCACCAGCCAAACTCGGTTGCCGTGCCGATGTGGTTTTGCGCACCGAATGCACGGGCCAGCAGTTGCGATCCAAGGCAAATACCCAGCACTGGCTTGTTGGCGGTCGTGAAGGCGGTCATCAGCCGGGCCAAGGCGGGCAGATAGGGGTGGCTGTCATCCGCTAGGGCGTTCTGTTCGCCGCCGAACACCACAAGCGCATCGGCGTCGTGGGCGAAAGGAAGGCGGCTGTCGCGCCACGGCCTATACAGATCAATCATCGCGCCGGCCTGATGCAGGGCGACGCCAACCTGCCCGTGATGGGTGACATCGGTGTTTTCGATGATGGCCACGCGCATGCAGCACCCGTTTTGTGATCTTGCGACACAATATGCAGGGGTTTTGCCGTCGCAAGGGGCAAATGGCCCTTGTCATCGCGGCCTGTGCATGGAATGGGGACGCGGCAACACTGACCCATCCGCAGGAGACCCCGATGGAGATTCGTGAAGCATTTACCTTTGATGATGTTCTGCTGGTGCCCGCCGCGAGTGCGGTGCTGCCGAGCGATGCCGATACGTCGACCTTTGTGACAAAGGCAATCCGGATGAACATCCCGCTGCTGTCATCGGCGATGGATACGGTGACCGAAGGGCGCATGGCGATTGCCATGGCGCAGGCGGGCGGGATCGGGGTCATTCACCGCAATCTGGACACGGAAGCGCAGGCCAATGAGGTGCGGCGCGTGAAGCGGTTCGAGAGCGGGATCGTCTATGCGCCGATTACCCTGACGCCGGATCAGACGCTGGCGGATGCCAAGGTGCTGATGGAGCGTTATGCGGTCACGGGGTTTCCGGTGGTGGATGGGATGGGCCGGGTGATGGGGATCGTCACGAACCGGGACATGCGGTTTGCAAGTGACGACAAGACGCCGGTGCGGGTGATGATGACATCGGAAAATCTGGCCCTGCTGCATGAGCCGGTGGATCGGGACGCAGCGATTTCGCTGATGAAGGCGCGGCGCATCGAAAAGCTGCTGGTGACGGATGGGGCGGGGAAACTGACCGGGTTGCTGACGCTGAAGGACAGCGAGAAATCGGTGCTGAACCCGCATGCCTGCAAGGACGAGATGGGGCGGCTGCGGGTGGCGGCGGCCAGCACAGTGGGGGATGCGGGGTTTGAACGGTCTGCCGCGCTGATTGATGCGGGCGTTGATATGGTGGTGATTGATACCGCGCACGGGCACTCTGAAGGCGTGGCGCGCGCGGTGGAGCGGATCAAGCGGCTGTCGAACACGGTGCAGGTGGTGGCGGGCAATGTGGCGACGGCAGTCAGCCACACGCGCGCTGATTGATGCGGGTGCCGATGCGATCAAGGTGGGGATCGGGCCGGGGTCCATCTGCACGACGCGGATCGTGGCGGGCGTGGGTGTGCCGCAACTGACGGCGATCATGGATGCGGCGGGGGCTGCGGGCGATATTCCGGTAATCGCGGATGGCGGGATCAAGTTTTCGGGCGATTTTGCCAAGGCGATTGCGGCGGGCGCGTCCTGCGCGATGGTGGGCTCTGCCATTGCGGGCACCGATGAGGCGCCGGGCGAGATGATCCTGTATAACGGGCGGTCGTTCAAATCCTATCGCGGGATGGGCAGTCTGGGGGCGATGGCGCGGGGGTCGGCGGACCGGTATTTCCAGAAGGATGCGGCATCCGACAAGCTGGTGCCGGAAGGGATTGAAGGGCAGGTGCCCTATAAGGGGTCGGTCAGTGCAGTGCTGCACCAGATGGTGGGCGGCTTGCGCGCGGCCATGGGATACACGGGCAACGGCACGATTGCGGCGATGCGCAGCCAGTGCAGTTTCGTGCGGATCACGGGTGCAGGTCTGAAGGAAAGCCATGTGCATGACGTGCAGATCACGCGGGAAAGCCCGAACTACCGGGTTGGGTAAGCATTTTCATGTGGTTACGGCGTGATCTTGAACCATGACACCCGGCGCGAGGCTTGCAGCAGCGATTGATGTGCTGGACCGCATTCTGGGTGGTGCTGCGGCGGAACATGCCCTGACGAATTGGGGCCGGGCCAACCGCTATGCCGGGTCGGGCGACCGGGCGGCGGTGCGTGATCTGGTGTTTGACGCGCTGCGCTGCAAGCGGAGTTTCGCGGCCCTTGGTGGCGGGATGACGGGGCGCGGATTGATCCTGGGAGGTGCGCGGGCGGGCGGCGATCCGGCGCTGTTTTCCGGCGAGGGGCACGCGCCGCGGGTTGTGGGCCCGGATGACACGGGCCGCGCGCCCGACGGGGCAGAGGCGCTGGACTGCCCGGACTGGCTGTTGCCGCTGACGCGGGACAGTCTGGGGGCGGATGCTGATGCGGTGCTGCAGGCGCTGCGGATGCGTGCACCGGTGTTCGTGCGGGTG
>CAWAPA010000018.1:0-142859 GCA_963783595.1 uncultured Alphaproteobacteria bacterium
CCGATGCTGCTGGTAACGCCGACGGTTTTGCCAGCCGCTTCAGAAGATCGACGCGACGAGCAGGCTGACGACCGTCTTGCCGCTGGTGCCAGTCACGCCGATCGTTACCATCTGCTCGCTCGGCCGCCCCCGCCATCGCCTGGCAAATTCGCCCGTGGGCTTCGCGGGTATCGTCGACAATAATCACCGGCACGCTGACCGGCAGCAGGCTGTCGGCGACTGCAATCGCGCCGCGGGCAACCGCTTCGTCCGCCCAATCGTGACCATCGCCGTCGGTGGTCATTACCAGACGAAGAACAATCCCCCCGGCCGGCAGCGATCTGGGTCGGATGAGCAACTGGTGACGAAGACATCACCAGCGAGTGGGAAACTGAGCTTCCGCGGGAGCACAGAACGCAGCGATACGCCGAGGGCACGATTCTGGATGGAATATGCATCTCACAGGCCTCCTTGCCTAGTTGACGCGAGCGGGTTAGAGAATCGATCCGCGGCCTTGCCATCCTGGCAAAAACCGACTGGCCCGCCTTCGTGCCGCTCACAAGCCATAGCCTGATAGCACACGATCAACAAGCCCGATCAATTCCGCCGAAATTGTCAGCGTTTCGTCCCGCGGTCAAGGTGAACACGAGCGGGAATTGAGCGGTTTTTGCGGCTATCTGTTACATTCGAGCTGGAGTCCGCTTTTTGATTCTTCCGCGATTGGGGATTTGCGATGCGATTTGGTTGTCGTCGGTTATTGGCTGTTTTCGCAGTGGCGTTGGCGATCGTTGCGTTGGTCTCGGTGCGACATCGGCCGCGCAGAACGAGCGGCATGTGGTAGTCGTTTGCATGGATGGATTCGCGGCATATCTGCTCGATGATCCGCGGGCCGGTGCCGACGATTCGAAAGCTGGCGCGAGAGGGGTGCGTGGCAGTGGGAGGGATGAAGGTCTCGAATCCGTCCGTCACCTGGCCAAACCATACGACGATGCTGACGGGCGTGCGGCCTGAGAAACATGGCGTGCTCGCTAATGGAGTGCTCATGCACGGCGCGATCGACGTGCCTGTGTTTGTCGGATCCAGGACGCGCAACGCGCGAGATCTGGTCCGCGTGCCGACCGTGGTTGATGCGGCTCATGCGGCGGGACTGCGAGCAGGCGGAGGTCAATTGGCCCTGCACGCGCGGCTCGAATTCGTTCGACGATAGTTTTCCGGATGTGCCCGATTCCGTGATGCATATGACGCCGCGGCTGCGAACGGAATTGATCGTGAAGGGACTGCTTGCACCGACGAAACCGAGAAGTCGTTCGCCGCCAACAGCGTTGTCGGCCGCGATCTGATTTGGACGGAGGCTGCCTGCCATTTGATCCGCGAGCGAAAGCCGAACTTACTGCTCGTCCATCTGCTCAATAACGATGCGACGCATGCGTACCGCTTCGCCCGCCAAACGGCGGCGGGTTACACGGCCAATGCCTATGCCGACATGTGCCTGGCAAAGATTCTCGCCGCGGCGCTGGACGAGGCCGGCATTCGCGAGCAAACCACGCTGATCTTGCTGGCCGATCATGGGTTTGCCACAACGCCGCCAAGCGATTTGCCCTAATGTTTTGTTCCCGCCAGCAAAAACTGCTCAGCATCTTGGCCGGCAAGATTCAAAATGCCCGCGTGCATGTGATCCCCGAAGGAGGTATCGGGCTGGTGTACTGCACCAGCCCCGGCGAGGCCGCGGCCAATGCCCGGCGCGTGCGGAAACTCTTCCTGGGTCAGGAAGGTGTCGCGGACGTTTTGCTGCCCGAGCAGTTCGCCGAACATGGCCTGCCGCATCCCGCAGGTACAAGAACAAGCCCCAGACGCCATCCTGGTCGCCAAGGATGGATATGCTGTCGCATCGACCGTAGAAGGGAATGAATTCGTCGTCGCCAACACCGTCGCGAAAACATCGCTCGGCTCGCATGGCTTCCTTTCAACGGCGCCGAAAATGAACGCCCTCTGCGTCCTCTCCGGCAACGGCATTCCCCACGGCGAGAAGCTCACGGACGTTGAGAACATCGACATCGCCCCCACCATGGCCGAGCTCTTCGGCCTGAAGGATTTTCCCGCCGATGGCAAACCGCTCGTACCGATCAAGTAAGCCCGAAGCATTGAGTTTTGAAGTTGCGATTTTGGTCGGGCTAGCATCGAAAAACGACGTATTTTCCCGCATGTTCGCAGTATTGCCATCGTTGCGATTCGTTGCGCCTTCGATGGTGTTTGTGACGCAATCTGATCCAAATCCCTCCCTTTCGTGCGTTTTCGGGGCATTGCGAAAAAATAGCGCAACTTCAAAAAGCGTGAGCGAGGGACACGTTTTGCCACTCCGCTGATCGTCATTTTGGTCTAAGCGTCCTACCCTTTCGCGGATGGCGAGTTGCCACTCGCTGGCGCGTCGGGCTCCGTTGCCGCAAAGCTACTTCTCCGGCAACCGGGCGACTTCGCTGTGCAGTCGGACTTTGTCACTGACAGGTTTGCCGGCGCGAGCATCGGCTTCGGTGAACGTCGCCATCAGCACTTCGCCGGGCGTGCGCTGGTGATCATAGATGATGTAGATCGTACCGTCTGCGCCTGCACGCCGTCGGGATAGGTCACGTCGTCGCGTTAGTCGAGCAGCAGGCCGCCCTGCCAAGTTTTGCCGTCGTCGTCGGAGACGAAGGCGGTCAGTTGTTCACGCTTCACTCGCTTGTCCAGCGGGCCGTGCTTCACCAGCAGCAATGCGCCGGACTTCAGGCGTCGCACAAAGAATCGCGACGTCGGATGCGGCATCGCAATGCGTCTCGACCGGCGTCCATGTCTTGCCGCTCGTCTTGAGAAATCGTTTCGGCCATCCCTGCCAGCGCACCATCATCCAGAGCGAACCGTCTTTGCGCTCGACGATCATCGGTTCGTCGGGGCCGCGAGTGTTCGCATCGGCAATGTTTGCGGTGCCTCGGAGTTGAAAGGTCTTGCCCTGATCGGTCGATGGCGTAACGTGGATGCTGTTGTCGGCTTTCCAAACGGAGGCGGCAGGAGCCAGTCGCCGTTGGCGAGCACGGTCGGCTTGTTCAGGAGAATGCCGTCGCCGAGTCGCCGCGGTGTCGACCATTCGGCTCGGTCGGCGTCTGGATCGTCGGTCGTGATCGGCCCACACGCCGAAGCGGCCATCCTGTAGGCCGGAATCTGTCCCCAAAACACCCACAGCCGCCCCTGCGGATCGATCCAGATCGTCGCCGACATCGCCCGCACTCCTTGCGTGGCAGGATCATGAGCTTCACGTCCGACCACGACTTACCATCGTCATCGCTGCGGGTCAGCACCTGGTAATTGCGAGTGCTCTCCACATCCCGGCCGTAAACGACCCACAGCCGTCCTTTCGTTGTCCGTTCGATGCCCGCCACACCTTGCCGTTTCGTCGGCGGCATATGCGACCGCCAGGGATTCGCGATGATTGTCGCCGGCCGGAGCTCGCAGGATCGCCCGTGGCCGCGGCATCTTGTGGTGTTGTCGTTGCTGGCTCCGCGGCCGAGAGCGGCACGACGGCGAGTCAGGGAATCGGCCGCGCGATCCGTGTCATATCTCGTATCCCGTTGGGGAGAGGCATGAGGTTCCGCGCAGAGAATGAAGCCGGAAGTCTCCCGGACGTTCGCTATTCACGTGCATCGCGCAGTTGCGAAATGACGGAACGCAGACGCACTTTGTTGGTAACGGGGCGTGTCGCGCGGACGTCGTCTTCGTGAAACGTCGCCATGACGACGGAGCCGACACCTTGTTGCCCGGCGCGGTTGAGCGTGTCGCGCTGGTGGTCGTAGATCACGTAGATCGTGTCGTCGACAGCCTGCACGCCGTCGGGATACGACGACTCGCGTTCATCCAGCAGCAGCCCGGCCGGTTCAGGTCGCTCAGTCGTCGTCGGAAACGAAGGCCGTCAGGTGCGAGCGTTTACCCTCCGGCAATTGTCGCGCGCATAGGTCGCGCGCCGGATCAGCCGCGGATGAAGAACCGATTGCTGCGATAGGTGCGGCCCTCCCAGTACGGCGAGCCGGCGCTCCGCAGCTTGGTCCCGCCGTCGGTGGAAACGCTTTGAGCGATCCCCTCAGTATTCCGCAGCAGCATCAAGAGGCTGCCGTCGCGGCGCTCGATCAGCATGTGTTCAGTCGACGCGCGTACCGGGGATGCGAACCTGACCGATGCCGCTGGAGGATTACTACCTCGATCTTCGAACGATCAAGACGTTCGACCCCCGTTCCTCGCCGAGATCGTGGATCAACATTTCATTGGTGCTCTACGGCGCGAGTTCGTGGGCGTCGAAGACACGATCATCGGGAACGTTCCTATCTGACGCCACGAACCGACCGGCACCAGCCAATCGCCGTCTTTCCAGAACCCGTCGGCTTATTGAGCATCATTCGAATCGGCACTGACTTAAGGCTCTAACTCTCGGTTTTCACCCAGCAGGCGTTCCAGTTCGGGTTCAAAGTCGATGAAGCCAGCGGCATGGGCGTGGATGCCCACGGTCAGGCCATGATCGACACCCAGTTGCGCCACGCGGCGAAAACGGTCGGCAAAGGCGGTCCATTCGGCGGTGTCCATCTGTTCTGCCTCGGCCGCGCGACCTGCCGTGGGGGCGCGGCGGGGCGATATGCTGTCGATCAGCACAAGGTGCTGTGCGCCGTGAGCGACAAGGGCCTTGCAGGTGCGGATGGCTCCATCCCAGACATCATCCCAGGCGGCAGGGTCGTGAAAGGCGCGAAACACCACACCGCCGATCAGCGTCAGGTCATTTTCCGCCAGCGCATCGGCGAGGATGGCCGGGTCTTCTGGCATGAAGCCGACGGGGCCAAGTTCGATCCCCTTGTAGCCAGCACCGGCGCAATCGGACAGCACGCGCCGCCAATCAGGGTTGCGGGGGTCTGAGGCGAATTCGACGCCCCATGAACAGGGGGCGTTGCCGATACGGATCATGGTGTTCCTTTCACAAATCGACCCACGCACCGGAGGCGTGGCTTTGATGGGCAGCGTCGATGACGCGCATCACGTCAAGCCCATCTGCAAAGGTGGGCCAGACGGGGGTTCTGGTTTCAATCGCGCGCAGGAAATCGCGGGCTTCGATGATGATCTGGTCTTGGTAGCCAGTGCCGTGGCCGGGGCCTTGGCAAAAGGGCAGATAATCGGGGTGATCGGGGCCCATCAGGATCTTGCGGAAACCGCGTGTCGCGGGCGGGTCATTCGCGCGGTAAAGCCAGAGGGCATTCTGATCTTCCTGATCGAACCGGATTGCACCCGTGGTGCCGGTGATTTCATAGGCGTACCCCATCTTGCGGCCGTGGGCGACGCGACTGAACGAAAGATGGCCCATCGCACCGTTTGCAAAGCGGCACATGAACTGCCCGATGTCGTCATTGGTGACGGGCACAGGGCCGTCAGGGCCGGGGCGCGTTTTGTGGACAGTGGCAATGTCGGCGGACAGGCGGGCAATCGGGCCGATCAGGGCAAGGGCCGCGTTCACCATGTGTGGTGCGAGGTCGCCCATGGTGCCGTTCGCCTGCCCCTGATTGCGCCAATGTGCGGGTGTTGAGGGGTCGGCACCAAAATCTTCGGTATGTTCGCCGCGAAACCACGTCACATCGCCAATCTCGCCTGCCGCGACAAGGGCGCGGGCGAATTGCGAGGCCGGGGTGCGGATATAGTTGAAGCCGACCATGTTCACATGGCCCTTTGCGGCGGCGACCATGGCGGTGCTGTCGGCAAGGTTCTGCCCCAGTGGTTTTTCGCAGAACACCGGCTTGCCCAAGGCGAAGGCTGCCGTCGCAATCGCACGGTGGGTTTCCTGCGGGCTGGCGATGATGATCGCCTCAACCGCCGGATCAGAAACTAACATGCGCCAATCCGCAGTGCCGCGGGCAAAGCCGTAGGCGGCCCGGTAGGTTTCGGCCTTGGTATCGGTCGTGGCACAGACCATTTCCAGCCGGGGGCGCAGCGCGGTGTCAAACACCGCACCCACAGCCGCCATCGCCACTGCATGGGCTTTGCCCATGTAGCCGCCGCCCACAATTCCAATGCCAATGCTGCGCATTTTCCCTACCCACCCAAAACCGTTTGCAACCGGTTACAAAAACAGTATCGTGGAGGGAGGCCGGGCGTCAATGGGCTTGCGATGGGGCGGGAAATGCAGCGGTTGTGGCAGAGAATGCGTCTGAACAGGTTTGTGGTACTAGGCCGGGTGGGGATGGACCTTTACGCCGACCCGCCAGGTGTGCGAATCGAAGATGCGCGGGCGTTCACCTGCGCGATTGGCGGATCGGCGGGTAACATCGCGGTTGCCCTTGCACGTCAGGGGGCCGAAGCGGCGCTGTTGGCCTGCGTATCGGATGACGCCGTCGGGCGATACTGTCTGGCGGAACTTGGACGATACGGCGTGGAGACCGGACATATCCGCGCCGTTGGGGGTGAAGCACGTAATTCACTGGCCATCACTGAAACCTGTGCGGTTGATTGCCGGGCCGTACTGTATCGTAACGGGGCTGCCGATTTCGCCTTGTCAGAGACTGATATTGGCACTGTTCCCTTTGCCGACGTCGCTGCCCTGATTGTGACGGGAACGGCGTTGGCGGCGGAGCCGTCACGCGGCGCGGCCCTGCACGCCATGGCGCGGGCAAAGGCGGCGGGTGCACTGGTTGTGCTGGATGTCGACTACCGGGCATATTCCTGGACATCAGAAGCTGCGGCAGCAGAGGTCTGTCTTGACGCGGCACGGGCGGCCGACATCGTGATCGGCAATGATGATGAATTTGGGCTTATGGCGGGCGGCCATGGCAAAGGCCGCGCCTTGGCGCAAACCTTGGCACAGGACGGGGCCTTGTTTACGGTCTATAAACAAGGCGCAGCGGGCGCCACGACCTTTACGCCCGATTTCAGTTTCCGCACCGGGATCTACAGGGTCACGGCGTTGAAACCGATGGGGGCCGGGGACGGGTTCATGGGGGGGCTGATGGCGGGGCTTGCGCGGGGGCATTCCCTGGAAAACGCCGTTCACCGTGGGGCTGCCACAGCGGCGATGATCGTCGCGGGGATCGGCTGTGCGCCCGCTTCGCCCGATACGGGCGAACTCGACGCGTTTATGGGTCAGCATTGAAAGGGTACCATGCATATTGCGCCATATGACAACCAGAACCGGCCAATCATCGGCATCGATCATGCGACGGTGCCGTTGGTGTATTTCAACATCGTCAAGCTGACACGGGGGCAGGCGTTCACGTCGATTGTCGCTGGATATGAGACCTGCCTTGTGCCGGCGACGGGCACGATTGATGTGGACGTCGCGGGCGAGGGATTTGCGGGGATCGGCCAGCGGCGCGAAAACGTCTGGGGTGGCGAGCCGGAAGGGGTTTATGTGCCGACCGGGGTCGCGGCGGAGATCACATGTGTTTCGGACACGGCAGAAGTGTTTGTCGCGGGTGCCAGATTCGACACTGTGCTGGCCCCTTTTGCCATTCGTGCCGCGGATATTGACCCCGTGCAATATGGGTCGGACGACACCAAGACGCACCGGAAGATCAAGCATATTCTGGGCACGAAATACCATGGGCGGGTGGGGCGTCTGCTGGTGTCGGAGTTGTATACAGTGGGTGCTGGCGGCTGGTCAGGATTTCCGAGTCACAAGCATGATACGGACCGTCTGCCGTTGGAAACCCGGCATGACGAGGCGTATAACTTTCGCTTCAATCCACCACATGGATCGGGGTTGCAGATGTTGCAACGGACGGACGGGCAGCCGGGTGACGCCTATCATATTGTCGATGGATCAACGATCGCGCTGGATAACGGTTATCATCCCTGCTGCGTTCTGCCGGGCTATGAGATGTATTATTTCACCATCCTTGCGGGGTTGAGCCAGCGGTCACTGGTGCAGTATTTTCAACCGAGCCATGCCGATCAGATCGAAACCATTCCAGGGATCAAGGATATGATCGCCAAGTTCAAATGACCCTTGCGACCCTTTCCGATGTGCTGCGGCCTTGCCTGCGGGATGGGTCAGCCGTCGCGGGCTTTGTGGTGCTGGGCTGGGAGGATGCGGTGGCGTTTGTGCGTGCCGCCGAGGCCGAGGCGCGGCCTGTGATTCTGCAGGCCGGCCCCGGTTGCCGGGCACATACTCCGCTGCCGGTTCTGGGTGCGATGTTCCGCACGTTGGCGGAGGGGGCATCGGTGCCCGTGGTGGCGCATCTGGATCATGGCGAGGGGCTGGCGGTCTGCGCGCAGGCAATCGACTGTGGATTCACATCCGTGATGTATGACGGATCGGCACTGTCGTTTGCAGAAAACGTCACCAACACGGCGGAAATCGTGGCTTTGGCGCATCGCCAGGGCGTGTCGGTGGAGGCTGAACTTGGCTATGTCGGGTATCATCAGGGTACAGCATCGCGCGGCACGGATGTTGACGAGGTGGCGCGGTTTGCAGCGCTGACGGGGATTGATGCACTGGCGGTATCGGTCGGGAACAGTCACCTGATGGACAGGCCGGGGGCATCTGTTGATATGGGCGTGCTGGCGGCGATGGCGCGTGCGGCGCCCGGCCTGCCGCTGGTCCTGCATGGCGGATCGGGGATTGCGCCGGATCAGCGGCAGTTGATTGCGGCGCAGACAACGGTGTGCAAATTCAACATCGGCACAACGCTGCGGATGGTGTTTGGTGCGGCACTGCGGGATGCTGTGAACCGCGACCCGGCCAGATTTGACCGGGTGCAGATCCTGTCGGAAACGATTGAGCCGATGGTCGTTGCGGCCCGCGCGGCGATTGCGTCGTTGGTGACGCCGCCGCGCTAGGGCGTTCAGATTGCCAGGTCAGCGGGGGATTTGCCCGCGTTCAGTGCGGCGGCAAACCAGCGCGGTTTGCGTCCACGGCCTGACCATGTATCGGACTTGTCGGCCGGATTTGCGAATTTTGCGACGGCAGGCGCACGTTTCCGCGTCACGGCGGCACCGGTCAGTTCGGCAAGCGAATAGCCTTTGGAACGCGCGATTTCTTCAAGCTCGGCAAGGGCCGCTTTCTTTTTGCGGTCGTCAAAACTTGCAATCGCCTTGCCAGCGCGCGCGTGCAAATCTTTTAGTTCTTTCAAGGACAGATTGTCCAGATCAATTGCCATGTCGTTATCCCCTCGAACATTCGGGGCCGACATAACAAGTCAATCCTTATTCAGCAAGCAAGCGTTTCATTTTGGGCTGCGCTTGGCAAGAATACGCTGCAATGTGCGGCGGTGCATATTCAGACGGCGGGCGGTTTCGGAGACGTTTCTTTCGCACATCTCATAAACGCGCTGGATATGTTCCCAACGGACGCGATCCGCGCTCATCGGATTTTCGGGGGGGGGCGGCAGGGCCTCGCCGCGCGCCAGCAGTGCATTGGTGATGTCGTCGGCATCGGCGGGTTTTGACAGGTAGTCAATTGCGCCGATTTTCACAGCCGCCACGGCCGTTGCAATGGCGCCGTATCCGGTCAGCACCACAATCTGACAATCGGGGCGTGTTTCGCGCAGGGCCTCGACCACATCAAGACCGTTGCCATCCTCCAACCGCAGATCGACGACGGCATAGGCCGGGGCGCGGGTCAGCGCGATGGCGCGCCCGGCGGCAACACTTTCGGCAGTTTCGGTGGAAAAGCCGCGTTTTTCCATCGCCTTGGCCAGTCGTTTGACAAAAGATTCATCGTCATCCACCAACAACAACGTCCGATCCGCAACCGCATCAACGCCCAGGTCATCACTCATCACAGGCTTCTCCCCCTTGCTGGTGGTCTATCTAGCAACCCGGCGCCACTTTTCAATTTTTTGGCGGCACGTCATGTCTGCGCTTCGGCAAAGCAGGCGACACGATCAGCAATTTCTTCGGAGGTGGATTCACGGCTGAAGAAATCGACAAAGCCAATGTCTGGCAAAACCAGATAGGTCTGTACCGTGTGATCCATCAAATAAAACTCATCGCCCGTTTCACGTTTCTGATAAATCGTGCGGTAGGCCATTGAGGCGGCTTTTACCTGTTCTTCAGTTCCGGTGAGGCCGATCATATTCGGATGTATATTTGCGACGAATTCCCCGAGAACATCTGGCGTATCGCGGGCGGGGTCGATTGTGATGAAAACCGGTGTCACGCCGATGCCGCGTTCTTCTAGAATATCCACAGCCTCGGCGTTACGGGCGGCATCGAGGGGGCACACGTCGGGACAGAAAGTGTACCCGAAATAAACAAGGCTGGGTTGGGTAATCACCTCTTTGTCGGTTACTGTGGCACCGGTTGTATCGACAAGCGTGAACGGCCCACCGATGTCACCCGCACCTGAGACCGACGCACCACGGCAATCGCCAAAGGGATCAGTTGACCGCGCATAAAGCGTATACAGATACGTCCCGCCAATCATGCCAACAACGGCGGCAAAGCCGACTGCTACGATTGATTTTGACATCTGTCCCCCCGAACACCCTGCAAGTTTCGCGCTGGATTGATCTACGCGCATGATGGTTTAACTATGGAGGCGGTCGTGGGAAAGAGCAACGCAACATGCTGTCGGCAAATGTGACCCAACTTTCGCGCGACACGCGCAGTGATTGGGTCCGGTTGCGCACCCTGATCCTGCTGCGATGGATGGCGATCTGGGGGCAACTGACCGCGATCACCGTCGCGCATAACTGGTTTGGGATGCAGTTGCCGTTATGGCCGTGCTATCTGGCCGTAGGACTTTCGGCGGTTGCCAACCTGATGTCAGTCTATCTGCTGCCAGAGAACAAGCGGCTGACCGAAGTCGAAGCGATGCTGACGTTGCTGTTTGATTTATCGCAACTTTCGTTCCTGATCCTGCTGACCGGGGGGCTGACGAATCCGTTCGTATTATTGATCATGGTGCCGGTGACGATTTCGGCCACGGCCTTGCAGTTGCGCAGCACGTTGCTGCTCGGCGGAGTGGCGATCGCGTTGGTGACGGTGACGGCATTTTTCAGCTATCCTTTGCGCTATAACGACGGCAGCGTTCTTGTCGTCCCGCGCTTGTTTGAGTTCGGGTTCTGGGTGGCCATCGTTGTGGGCATCGTCTTTCTGGGCCTGTATTCACGCCGGATCGCGCTGGAAATGCGGATCATGGCGGATGCGCTGCTGGCGACGCAGATGGCACTGGCACGCGAGCAAAAGCTGACCGATCTGGGCGGGGTTGTCGCGGCGGCGGCACATGAGTTGGGCACGCCGCTGGCGACCATCAAGCTGGTGAGTGCCGAGTTGATGTCAGAACTGAAGGACACGCCGGAGCTGTGGGAGGATGCCAAGCTGATCCGCGATCAGGCCGACCGGTGCCGCGATATCCTGCGTGGCATGGGGCGCGCGGGGAAAGACGATCTTCACTTGCAACAAGGCCCATTGGGGGCTGTGCTGAAAGAGGCGGCAGAACCGCATATCGCGCGGGGCAAGACGGTGCATTTCGGATTGCAACCGGGGCCGGGCGGCACGGACAGGCAGCCATCGGTGCTGCGCAAACCGGAAATCGTGCATGGCTTGCGCAACCTGATCCAGAACGCGGTGGACTTTGCCCATACCTCGGTCTGGGTGGATGCCGAATGGACAGCGCAAACCATCACGGTGCGGATTGCCGATGATGGCGATGGTTACGCGCCGCATGTGCTGGGCCGGATTGGCGATCCGTTCGTGCGGTCGCGACGGTTTACCGATGGGATTGACGCGCGCCCCGGCTATGAGGGGATGGGACTGGGGTTGTTCATCGCCAAGACGCTGCTGGAACGGTCGGGTGCGGATGTGACGTTTGCCAATGGATCTGATCCGTTTCTGGCCCCGACCGAACGCCCGGAACGGGGCGGCGCGATTATCGAGGTGACATGGCCGGAAAGCCGCATTGTCGCACCCGAAGGCCTTGCAAAGGGGCAAAACAAACGGATCGAGGTCTGACCATGCCGCATTTGACGATTGAACACAGCTTGCCCGCCGATGATGCCGACATTGCAGCGCTGGTGATCGCATTGCACAAGGCGATGACGGGTGATCCGATGTTTGAAACGGGGGCGATCCGTGTGCGGGCGATTGCGTGCCATCCGGCTGCGATTGCCGATCTGCACCCTGATAACGGTTTTGCCTCGTTGGTGCTGCGGATCGGCGCGGGGCGGACACTGAACGAAAAGCAGCGCGTCGGTGCGGCCTTGATGCAGGTGGCAGCCGACGTGTTTGCCGCGCGGCTTGCCATGCCGCATTTCGCACTGTCGTTCGACATTGTGGAAAACGATGCAGCGCTGAGTTGGAAAATGAACGCAATACACCGACGGCTGCGGGCGCACGCACCGGATTGACGATAGGCGGTTTTTACCCGTCAACCGTCGCGTTTGCGGCTTACCAGCTGTGCGGAATTGCGTGATATTTTGCGCTGACTGCCGTGAAAGGGCCATGTAATGTCGACCGATCCGCTGTTGCAGCCTTATCAGTTGAAGCATCTGACGCTGCGCAACCGGATCATGACCACCAGCCATGAACCGGCCTACCCCGAGGATGGGATGCCGAAGGACCGCTATCGGCTGTATCATCTGGAGCGGGCAAAGGCGGGGGTTGCGCTGACCATGACGGCGGGGTCGGCGGCGGTATCAAAAGACAGCCCGCCCGTGTTCAACAATATTCTGGCCTACAAGGACGAGGTGGTGCCGTGGATGCGACGGCTGGCAGACGATTGTCACGAGGCCGGGGCGGCAGTGATGATCCAGTTGACGCATCTGGGGCGGCGGACTCGATGGGACAAGGGCGACTGGCTGCCGGTCGTGGCGGCGGGGCCGTCACGGGAACCCAGCCACCGTGCCTTTCCCAAGGTGATCGAGGATTGGGACATTGCGCGGATCATCCAGGATTACGCCGATGCGACAGAGCGGATGAAGGCCGCCGGTCTGGATGGGGTGGAGTTCGAATGCTACGGCCATCTGATGGATCAGTTCATGTCACCGCTGACCAACGCCCTGCCCCCGCCCTATGGCGGCAGTCTGGAAAACCGGGCACGGTTCACGATGGAGGTTCTGGCGGCCTGCCGCGAACGGGTGGGAGAGGATTTCCTGCTGGGTGTGCGCTATACGGCGGATGAGGCAGAGCCGGGCGGGATCGACGCGGATGAGGGGATCGCAATTGGCCGGATGTTCCGTGACTCGGGGTTGGTAGATTTTCTGAACATCATCAAGGGACGCATCTTTACCGACCCCGCGATGACGGATGTGATCCCGATTCAGGGCATGAAGTCTGCCCCTCATCTGGATTTCGCGGGCCGCATCCGGGCCGAGGTTGGCCTGCCCACGTTCCACGCCGCGCGCATCCCCGACGTAGCGACCGCGCGCTATGCCGTGCAGTCGGGGCAACTGGATATGGTGGGCATGACGCGGGCGCATATGGCGGACCCGCATATCGTAAAGAAGATCATCGAAGGCCGCGAGGAAGACATTCGTCCGTGTGTGGGCGCGACTTATTGTCTTGACCGGATCTATCAGGGCGGCATGGCGCTGTGCATCCATAACCCCGCAACGGGCCGCGAGGCAGAGATGCCGCATACCATCGCCCCGGCGGCCGCGCAGAAGAATGTGGTGATCGTCGGCGCGGGGCCTGCGGGCCTTGAGGCGGCGCGGGTGGCGGCAGAACGCGGGCACCGCGTGACCGTGTTCGAGGCGGCAGCGCAACCGGGGGGTCAGGTGCGGCTGACTGCGAAGTCCAAACGCCGGGCCGAGATGATCGGGATCATCGACTGGCGCATGGCGCAATGCGCGGCGCGGGGGGTGGCGTTCCACTTTAACACATGGGCCGAAGCGGGCGATGTGCTGGCCCTGTCGCCCGATGTGGTGATTATTGCCACGGGGGGCATGCCGGAGAAGGATATCCTGTCTTTCGGCAATGATCTGACGGTCTCGGCGTGGGATATCCTGTCGGGCGACGTGAAACCCGGCAGCAATGTGCTGCTGTATGACGACGCGGGGGATCATGCGGCCCTGCAGGCGGCGCAACTGCTGGCCGAAAGTGGTGCTGTGGTAGAGGTGATGACGCCTGACCGCACCTTTGCGCCGGATGTGATGGCGATGAACCTTGTGCCCTACATGCGCGCCCTGCAGGACAAGGCGGTCACATTTACCGTAACCTATCGCCTGACCGGGGTTGCACGTGATGGCAACCAACTGCGCGCGACCATCGGGTCGGATTACATGGCACTGGCAAAGACGGCGCATTACGATCAGGTCGTGGTCAACCATGGCACGCAACCTTTGGCAGACATCTATTTCGACCTGAAGCCGATGTCGGAAAATCTGGGTGCGGTAGATTATGACGCGCTTATTGAAGGGCGGCCGCAAGTGCGGAACGGCGGACCTGCGGGCTTTCGTCTGTACCGGATCGGCGATGCGGTCGAGGCCCGCAATACCCATGCCGCGATTTATGATGCGTTGCGTCTGATGAAAGATGTCTAAGGCGGTTTGCAGTTAACGTTCTCTTAAGCATAGCATCCATAGGTTGAGGTGTAGGGTAACGATAGCTGGTTTAACGCGCATGTGGGACAGTTTTGCTTTGGCGTTCGGACTGACGGCTACGGCGGTCCTGGCGGCACTTGGAAGTCTGGTCCTGTTGACGGCGCTGCGGCTGCGGGCGGGGCCGGAACCCCGGCCAACGCTGTTTCGTGAAGGTGAGGATGCAACCGTTCTGTTGTTTGATGGTGAGCGGTTGGTTGATGCGACGCCATCGGGCTATCGGTTTCTTTCAGGGTCAAGCCATGTTGACGCGCCATGGACAGGCTTGCTGGAACGGTTGTCGCCGCGGTTTGATAACCTTGCGGGCAGGCTGGCACAGTTGGCGATGTCGGGATCTGTCGTTCTGACGGCATCGGGTGGGCAATCGCTGGCCTTGCGGGCCGAGGCGCGCGGCGGGTTGACCAAGATCACGCTGGTTGACCCTGAACGCGATGTGGCCGCGATGGGTGGCGACATTCTGACGGTCGAGGCGCTGGATCACGAATTGCGCGACCTGCGCGATGCCACGAACGCCGCGCCATTCCCGATCTGGCGGGCCCTGCCGAACGGCGACATTGTTTGGGCCAACACGGCCTATATGGGCATGGTCTGTCAGGCAACCCATGACAATGTGACCCCGACCTGGCCGCTTCCGGCGCTTTTTGATCCGGCTCTGATCACGCCTGAGGGCGGAAAATGGGCAAGACGATGCCCCGGTCCGGCGGGCCTTGGGATGTACGATGTGGTGACGCGCAATCTGAACGGCAGCATGTTGTACTATGCGATGCCTGCGCATGATGCGATGGCCGCCGAAGGGGCGCTATTGGAATTCAAGCAGACGTTGACAAGCATCTTTGCGGAACTGTCAACCGGACTCGCGGTATTTGACGCCCAGCGCAATCTGCAGACCTTTAATCCATCATTTGCCGATCTGGTACGCCTGCCGATTGATTTCCTGCTGGCGCGACCGACGCTGTTCAATCTTCTGGATGCGCTGCGTGACCGCAAGATGATACCGGAACCGAAGGACTACCGATCATGGCGGCACCAGATGGTGAACCTTGAGGCGTCGGCGGCACGGGGCGATTATGACGAGGCGTGGCATCTGCCCAATGGCAAGACCTTTCGTGTTATCGGGCGGCCCTATCCGAACGGTGCGCTGGCCCTGATGGTCCACGACATCACCGATCAGATCACGCGCGATCGGCTATTTCGGACCGAGTTTGAGGTGCTGCGCGGCGTGGTCAGTGTGGTTGACGACGGGGTGGTGGTGTTTTCGGCCAGCGGGCAGATCGTGCTCAAGAACGCCGCATATTCCCAGATGTGGCCTGATGATCCAGAGGTGTTGTTGGGTCTTGGCGGATTGGCTGCCGTGTTCGATCACTGGCGCAACGGGTCGGCCCCGCATCCATTCTGGGCGATGGCCGAGGCATGTGTGGTCACGGGTGAGGCGTTGCCGGACGGCACACATGATATCCGGCTGAGTGACGGGCGGTTGGTGGCGTGCCGCTGTGTGGCGTTGCCAAGTGGTGCTTTGGCATTGCTGTTTCGCAAGGTGATCCATGCGGAAATGACTGAGGAGCATGAGGCGCTGGCCATGGATCAAACACTGGCGCGGACGGCCTAAGTCACACGGTGGCTTGCACCCGTTCAAGGGGCAAGCCAAACTGCCGCGATGACACAAGCGCGCCCTGATGAAGTCGTGATTTTTCTGCCGGATGATGCCGCGACCACCGCATTTCGGGCGCTGGATGGCGACGCGTTTGCGCGGTGGCGATGTGGTCTATCTGGCGGGCGGAATTGGCGCAGGAAAGACGCATTTTGCCCGTGCTGTCATTCGGGCGCGCATTCCACATGTTCTGGATGTGCCATCGCCGACATTCACGCTGGTGCAAAGCTATGACGCGGCAGACGTGACGATCCTGCATGCCGATCTGTATCGGCTTTCTCATCCGGATGAGGCCGCCGAGCTTGGGCTGGACGACACGGGACCGGACGTCATCCGCCTGATTGAATGGCCGGAACGGCTGGGCGACGGCGGCCGCGACGACGGGTTGCATCTGCACTTCGCGGTGGATGGCGATGGGCGTCGCGTGACGGCCCATGGGCTTGCGCGTCTGGTCGCATTGGTTGCGGCATTTCCGGGCGGTGCGGCATGACCGTGGCGGATCGCACGGCCGAAAAGCTGGCCTTTCTGGAGGCGGCAGGCTGGGGTGCCGCCCGGCGGCAGTTTTTGGCAGGCGATGCATCGGATCGCAGTTATGAACGGCTGTTTCGCGGAACGGATCAGGCGGTGCTGATGGATGCACCGCCCGGCAAGGGCGATGATCCTGCGGATTTCATCGCCGTGGCGGATCATCTGCGTGGCATCGGGCTTTCCGCACCGCGCCTGTTTGCCAAGGATCTGGCGCATGGGTTCCTGCTGCTGGAGGATTTCGGCGATGGCGTCTTTGCGCGGTTGATTGAGGATGACGCCGCACGGGAAGGGTTGCTTTACGCGGTTGCGACAGATGCGCTGATTTCCTTGCAGGCGGCCCCAGCGCTGGCCGGAATTCCGAATTCTGGCGCGGGCGACTGGGCGCAGGCGGCAGCATTTGCGCTGGACTGGTACCGCTTTGCGGCCTTGGGCAAGCGGGTGGATACCGCCCCATTCGTGCGCTGTCTTGGTGGTTTGATCGGGCGGTATGGGGATGGGCCACGGGTGATGGTGCTGCGGGACTATCATGCCGAAAACCTGCTCTGGTTGCCGGGCCGTGCAGGGGCGGCGCGGGCAGGGTTGCTCGACTTTCAACTCGCCCAGATGGGGCAGCCGGTCTATGATCTTGTCTCGCTGTTGCAGGACGCGCGGCGCGATGTGGGGGCCGAAACGGATGCGGCGGTGAAACGGCAGTTTTGCGATTCCAGCGGGCAGTCAGAGCAGGCATTTGCGCTGTCTTATGCCGTATGGGGGGCGCAGCGGGCCCTGCGGATCATCGGGATATTTGCGCGGCTGTGCCTTGTGGCGAACAAGCCGGGATATTTGCGGATGATGCCACGGGTCTGGGGCCATTTGCAGCAGAACCTTGCGCACCCGGCGCTGCGACCCTTGGCGCAGTTGTGCGATGATCTGCTGCCCGCGCCATCCGAAGGCGTGCTGGCGGCGATGGCCGCGCAAGCGGGGCGCGGCGAATGAAGTGCCCGCCACTGATGTTGTTTGCCGCCGGGTTTGGCACGCGCATGGGCACGTTGACGGCAGACCGTCCCAAGCCGCTGGTCGAGGTGGCAGGGCGCGCGCTGATTGATCACGCGCTGGCCGTGGCGGATGCGGCGGATGTCGCAACGATTGTCGTGAATCTGCACTACCGCGGCGCGCAGATCATTAGCCATCTCGCGGGACGGGCGGGTGTTTCGTTTTCGGATGAAACGGATGCCATTCTTGAAACCGGCGGGGGTTTGCGGCGCGCATTGCCGTTGCTGGGCGCGGACCCGGTGCTGACGTTGAACACGGATGCGGTGTGGACCGGGGTCAACCCGCTGCGCCAGCTTATGGCGGCGTGGGACGGGACGCGGATGGATGGGCTGCTGCTGCTGTTACCTGCAAATGGGGCGCTGGGGCATGCGGGGCCGGGCGATTTCGCGTTGGCACCCGATGGGCGGATCAGCCGGGGTGCAGGTGGCGAGGACCATATTTATCTGGGTGCGCAAATCCTGAAGACCGCAGGCCTGGCGGATATCGATGATGAGGTCTTTTCGCTGAACCGATTGTGGAACCGGATGATTGCCGAGGGACGCGCTTATGGCGTCGTTCATCAGGGTGGTTGGTGCGATGTCGGATCGCCCGCAGGGATTGTGGAGGCCGAAGCGCTATTGAAGGGCGGGGCAGTGTCATGAAAGGCGTGTTTGGTCTGCCACCCGGCACAGATTTCCCGCGTGCATTCGTGCAGGGCTTGCGGGCACAAATGGCGGGAACGCCACCCGAGGCGATGGCGCGCGTCACGCTGTTCGTGAACACGCAACGGATGCGGCGGGCGATGCTGGCGCACCTGACGGCCGACGGCGCGGCGTTGTTGCCGAAAATCCGGCTGGTGACCGATCTTGCCCGCGATCCGCTGTATCACGATCTGCCGCCCGCCGTACCCGCCCTGCGCCGGAGGCTGGAGTTGTCGCAATTGGTGACGGCCCTGCTGGAACGCGCGCCGACATTGGCAGCGCAATCCAGCGTTTTCGATCTGGCCGATAGTCTTGCCACGCTGATGGACGAGATGCGCGGTGAAGGTGTTTCGCCCGAAAAGATCGCGTCATTGGATGTATCGCGTCATTCGGAACATTGGCAGCGCACACAGGAATTTATCGGGATCATCGCGCAGTATTTCACCGATGACGCCGCCCCCGATGTTGAAGGCCGCCAGCGGCTGGTGGTGGAACGGCTGGTGGCGGGATGGGCCATGACGCCACCGTCTGATCCCGTGATCGTGGCCGGATCGACCGGGTCGCGCGGCACGACGGCCATTCTGATGCGGGCGGTGGCGGGTTTGCCGCAGGGTATGCTGGTGTTGCCGGGATACGATTTCGATACGCCGGATGCGGTATGGGCCGCGCTGGACGATGCATCCACGGGCGAAGACCATCCGCAATTCCGGTATCGGCGATTGATGGCGGGACTGCCAGCAACAGTCGTTCTGCCGTGGATTGCGACACCACCCCCCAATGTGGCGCGGAACAAGTTGATCTCGCTTTCGTTACGGCCGGCACCGGTAACGGATCAGTGGATGGTCGAAGGGCAGCAGATGCCCGATCTGGGCACAGCAACAGTCGGGATGACCTTGGTTGAGGCGCCATCCCCGCGCGCCGAGGCTGTGGCCGTGGCCCTGATCCTGCGTGGTGCGCTGGAAGATGGGCGGCGGGCGGCGCTGATCACGCCTGACCGCACGCTGACGCGGCAGGTGACGGCTGTTCTGGACCAATGGGGGGTCAAGCCGGATGACAGCGCGGGTGAACCGCTGGTTCTGTCAGCGACGGGGCGGTTTCTGCGGCACACAGCCGATCTATTGGGCCAGCGTCTGACAGGTGAGGCGTTGCTGGCATTGCTGAAGCACCCGTTGACGGCAAGCGGGGCGGACCGGGCGGATCATCTGCGCATGACGCGGCTGTTTGAACGATACTTGCGGCGCGAGGCGGCACCCTTTCCTGATGCCGAAATGCTGGCGCGGTGGGCAATCCTGCGGCCAGAGGCGACGCAATGGGTGGGCTGGCTAACCGACATCATCTCCGGACTGGACAAGGTACAGCAAGCACCGCTCGCATCACTTGTCGCGCAACACATGGCGGTGACCGAGACCCTGTGTTGGGGTGATGGCGGCACCGCATCGCCGCTGTGGAAAACGGTTGACGGGTTGGAAGCACAGCTTGCCATGGCGGCCCTGACAGAGGCGGCAGAGGCGGCGGGCACGATCGGCCCGCAACAATACCGCGACATTCTGCGATCGGTCTTGGACAAGGGCGAAGTGCGCAGACAGGGTCAGGTGCATCTGGACACGATGATCTGGGGCACGCGTGAAGCGCGGATACTGGGGGCGGACCTTGTGATCCTTGGCGGGATGAATGACGGCATATGGCCCAGCCTGCCACCGCCCGACCCATGGTTGAACCGCGACATGCGGCTAAGAACCGGGCTTTTGCTGCCAGAGCGGCGCATCGGTCTTTCGGCGCACGACTATCAGCAGGCGGTGTGCGCGCCAGAAGTGGTTATCACGCGGGCACGTCGGGATGCGCAGGCGGAAACGGTGGCATCCCGCTGGATCAACCGGTTGACGAACCTTATGTCGGGATTGCCCGATCAGGGTGGGCCTGCCGCACTGGCCGCAATGTTGGCGCGAGGCGACGTGTGGCTGGGCCGGGCCGCTGCGCTGGATGCGCCAAAGGCCAAGGTTGCGCTTGCGACGCGCCCGTCACCGCGCCCGCCTGTCGTTGATCGGCCCAAGGAACTGCCGGTCACAGCCATTGCCAAACTGATCCGTGACCCTTACGCGATTTATGCACGCTATATCCTTGGGCTGAAACCGCTGGACCCATTGCGCCCCGGACCAGACCCCCGACTGCGCGGGCAGGTATTGCACCGTATTCTTGAAAGCTTTTTGCGCAGTCCGCCAAACGACCAGAATGCACAGGCACGGTTGATGGCGATTGCCGAGGCGACCTTGGCCGAAGAGGTTGCATGGCCATCGGCGCGCGCATTGTGGTTGGCGCGGATGGAACGGGCGGCCGATGTCTTTCTGACCGAAAACGCGCGGCTGGGGGGCAGGCCCGTACTACTGGAACAACAAGCCGGGATTGATCTGCCGGGTCTTGGCTTTCGCCTAACGGCGCGGCCTGACAGGATTGATGTGCTGCCGGACGGGCGGTTGCATCTGATTGACTACAAGACGGGCACGGTGCCGACCGAAAAGCAGCAAGAGTTGTTTGACAACCAATTGCTGCTGGAGGCCTGCATGGCGGTGCGCGGTGCGTTTGGCCCGGATCTGTCGACCGATGTGGCCAGCATCGCCTATATCGGGCTTGGCGCCACGCCAAAGGTGGAAGCGACCGTCATCACGCAAGAAAAACTGGATCAGACATGGGCGCGGCTGGTGGCGTTGACGGTGCGGTATCAGGACCGGCAAACCGGCTATACCGCGCGCAGGGCATTGTTCGAAGACCGGATCGAAACCGATTTTGATCACCTGTCGCGCTATGGCGAATGGGAAACCAACCAGCCGCCGCATGGCGTTGATGTGGGGAATACGGCATGACGCGCATAGCGGCCAGCCAGCGGCAGGAACAGGCGTCTGATCCGGGCGCATCGACGTGGCTGCATGCGAATGCAGGGTCGGGCAAGACCAAGGTGCTGATCGACCGGGTGGCGCGGTTGCTGCTGTCAGGCGTGGCACCGCAACACATACTTTGTCTGACCTATACCAAGGCAGCGGCAGCCGAAATGCAGAACAGGTTGTTCAGGCGATTGGGCGAATGGGCGATGAAGCCCGATGATGCGCTGCGAGCGGCACTGGCATCGCTTGGCACGCCCGATCTGGCCCCAGACCTGGGGCGGGCACGGCGGTTGTTCGCGATGGCGATCGAGACGCCCGGCGGACTGCGCATTCAGACGATCCATTCGTTTTGCGCGACGCTGTTGCGGCGGTTTCCACTGGAGGCGGGGGTCAGCCCGCAATTCATGGAACTGGACGACCGAACCGCGCGTCTGATGCGGCAAGATGCACTGGAGGAGGTCGCCAGCGGTGCGGGCGCGGGCGCTGTGCGGCAATTGGCGCGCATATATACCGGGGATGATATGGACGGCCTGCTGATGCAGATTGTCCGTGCGCGTGAGACGTTTGCGCCCCCGATGGACATGGCGCAGTGCACGGAGCTGTTCGGGTTGCGGGCGGGCGAGTCCGAGACCGCAATCCTTGGCGATGTGCTGCTGGGGGATGAGGCGGATATTTTCGACACCCTGCTGCCGGTGCTGGAGGGTAGCGGCGCAACTGACAGCAAAGACGCCGCACGTTTGCGTGGGGTCGATCTGTCGCGGCACGACTTTGGAACGCTGATTCAACTGGAGGGGCCGTTTCTGTATTCCACCGGCGACAAGGCCGGGTTTGCCAAGATCGGCAAATTTCCGACCAAACCTGTGCAGACCCGGCTGGCTAACCTAATGCCCCGGCTTGAGGCGTTGATGGGGCGGGTGGAGGCGGCGCGGGCACGACGGATGGGCCTGATGGCGGCGCAGAAGACTGCCGCGCTGCATGCCTTTGCGGCCGCGTTTCTGCCCGCCTATGACGCGCGCAAATCAGCGCGGGGGTATCTGGATTTCGACGATCTGATTACGCGGGCACGGCTTTTGCTGACCGATCCTTCGGTGGCGCAATGGGTACTGTATCGGCTGGATGGCGGCATTGACCATATCCTTGTGGACGAGGCGCAAGACACTTCGCCCGATCAATGGCGGGTGTTTGAACGGTTGACGGATGCCTTCATGGAGGCGGCAGACCAGTCAGACCGGGCGCGCACCGTGTTTGTGGTCGGTGACAAGAAGCAATCGATCTATTCGTTTCAAGGCGCGGATGTGGCGGCCTTTGACCAGATGAAGGGGCTGTTTCGCACGCGCCTGACGGAAGTCGGCAAACCGCTGCAAGAGCTTGACCTGCAGCATTCGTTCCGGTCATCGCCCGCGATTTCTGGACGTGGTGGATGCGACCTTTGCGCTGCCCGATACAACCAGCGTCGGTGGCGCAATGCAGCATCTGGCATTTCATGATCAGATGCCGGGGCAGGTGGAACTGTGGCCCATCATTCCCGCAGCGCAAAAGGTCACGGATGGTGACTGGTCCGATCCGGTTGATCTGGTGACGGATGAACATCACACGGCGATCATGGGGCGCAAGGTGGCAGCATGGATCGACGCCGCGCTGAAAGGCGGCATGATGGTGCCCGCGCGCGATGGCGCCCGACCCGCCACGCCGGGCGATTTTCTGGTGCTTGTCAGGGCGCGGCAGGGGATATTTGCCCAGGTCATTCAAGCCTGCAAGGCGATTGGTCTGCCGATTGCCGGGGCAGACCGGCTGAAGTTGAAATCGGAACTGGCGGTGAGGGACGTTGTGGCGCTTTTGTCGTTTCTGGCGAGCGATATGGATGATCTTTCGCTGGCGGTGGTGTTGCGGTCGCCGCTGGGTGGCCTGACCGAGGCGGCGCTGCATGATCTGGCACATGGCCGTGCGGGCCTATTGTGGGAGGCGTTTGACAGGAAGGCGGCGCTTTACCCGCAGGTTCATGCCATGCTGACCGATCTGCGCAATGCGACAGATTTCCTGCGCCCCTACGACCTGATCGAACGGGCACTGACGCGCTATGACGGCCGACAGAAACTGGTTTCGCGTCTGGGGTCCGAGGCAGAGGACGGTATTGATGAATTGCTGACGCAGGCAGCCGACTATGAAAGCACCGAAGTACCCAGCCTGACCGGTTTTCTGGCATGGCTCGACGCCAGTGATGTCAGCACGAAACGCCAGACGGAAACCGATGGCGGGCGCATCCGGGTGATGACCGTGCATGGTGCCAAAGGACTGGAAGCGCCGATTGTCATTCTGCCAGACACCGCTGACAAGAAAGATACAGAGCGTGACCAGATCCTTGCGCTGCAAGGCGGGCCGGTGCTGTGGAAAACCAAAGCCGATGAAAGCCCGCCACTTGTTCTGGCCGAGACTGCGGCGCGCAAAGATATGCGGTTGGCCGAGGATATGCGGCTGCTCTATGTCGCCATGACGCGGGCTCAAAGCCGGTTGGTTGTGGCCGCAGCGGGAGAGGTGAAAGACGAAAAGGGCAATAGTTGGTACAGGCTGATCCGCGAGGGGATGACGCGGGTGGGGGCGACCGTGCGGCCCGATGGCGGCATGGTGCATGTCGTCGGGCACTGGCCCGATCCCGCGGTTCAGGCGGCAACAGCCGCGCGCGACATCCCGATGCCTGCCTGGGCTGGTGCGCGGGCGGCGGTACCCAGCACAGGGGATGCGGTGCTGTTGCCCTCTGCCCTTGGTGGGGCAAAGGCGATGGCGGGCGAAGCCGGGCTTGAAAGCGATATTGCGATGGCGCGGGGCACGGCGCTGCACCGCTTGCTGGAAATGCCGCCGGACACGGACGCTGCGGCGCTGACATCCTTTGCCACAGCAATCGGGGCGGGCGATGTCTTGAACGAAGCAAGGGCCGTTTGGGCGGCGCATCCCGATCTGTTCGCGCCGGGAACCTTGGCCGAGGTGGCCGTGACAGCCGACATTGCCGGGCAGCGGATGATCGGGTCGATTGACCGGCTGGTGGTGCGCGCCGGGCACGTGCTGGCGGTGGATTTCAAGTCCAATCAGATCACCCCTGCGACAGCAGCGGATGTTCCGGAGGGGATTTTGCGGCAGATGGGGGCCTATGCGGCGGCGCTTGGGCAAATCTACCCTGCTGCCCGCATTGAAACCGCTGTTTTGTGGACGCGGACGGCGGCACTGATGCCCCTTGATCCCGATATCGTGAGCGATGCACTGGCGCGGGCCACTATCCCTTGACGTTGGCGGCGCGCCTTCTTAGGTTCAGTGCCCAACCCATCATGCGGAGAATATCCATGGGCAATGCCACTGTCGCCGTCACTGACGCCACCTTCGATGCCGAAGTGCGCCAGTCCAGCGTTCCCGTCGTCGTCGATTTTTGGGCCGAATGGTGCGGCCCCTGCCGCCAGATCGGCCCGGCCCTAGAAGAGTTGGCCGTGGAATATGCGGGCAAGGTCAAGATCGTAAAGATCAATGTTGACGAAAACCCAGACAGCCCTGCTACTTTGGGCGTGCGTGGTATCCCCGCGCTGTTCATGTTCAAGGACGGCGTCGTTGTGTCAAACAAGGTCGGTGCCGCGCCAAAGGCTGCACTTGCAACGTGGATTCAATCGGCGATCTGAAGCCGCTGCAATGACTTCAAGGGGCGGTCCAGTGTGGCCGCCCTTTTGTTTTGCGTGCTGCGTGCGCATATTGGCGCGAACGAAGGGGCGATCACATGGCGGACAACACATTTCCCGGCTGGCATGGCACAACGATTCTGGCGGTGCGGCGCGGAGGCGAGGTTGTGGTTGCGGGCGACGGGCAGGTCAGCGTCGGCAACACGGTGATGAAGGGCACGGCGCGCAAGGTGCGGCGGCTGTCACCGGGTGACAAGGATGTGGTCGTGGGTTTTGCAGGGTCAACCGCCGATGCATTCACGCTGCTGGAGCGGCTGGAGAAAAAGCTGGAGGCGAGCCCCGGACAATTGGCGCGCGCCTCGGTCGATTTGGCCAAGGATTGGCGCATGGACAAGTATCTGCGCAATCTTGAAGCAATGCTGATCGTGACGGATGGCCGCGACGTTTTCATCATTACCGGGGCGGGTGACGTGCTGGAGCCGGAACATGATGTGGCGGCGATCGGATCGGGCGGGAACTTCGCATTGGCGGCGGCGCGGGGGCTGATGGCAACTGACCTTTCGGCTGAAGATGTGGCGCGGCAGGCGATGGCGATAGCGGCCGATATCTGTGTCTTCACCAATGGCAACCTGACAGTAGAGACGATCAAAGCATGATCAAACCTGATGACGTGCGCGCCGCTGTTGCGGCCGGGATCATGACCGAAGCACAGGCCGCATCCTTGCTGGTGTTGGCCGACAGCAGGCGTGGCGCGCGCGAAAATCTGGCCCCAGGGGATGAACCATTCGAGCTTTTCAAGGGTTTCAATGAGATCTTCATCGTGGTCGGCCTTGGCATTCTTGCGATGGGGTATGCCGGTGTCACCGCAGTTTTCGTGACATCCACTTTCGGTGACACGACCTTTCGCATCCTGATCGGGGCTTTGATCGGGGCCGGGATCATCTGGCTGTTGGCAGAATATTTTGTGCGGCGGCGGCGGATGGTGGCACCTGCCATCGCATTGTCGATCTTGTTTGCCTACTGCGTCGGGATTGGTCTTGTTGCGCAATTTTCCCAGCCCTTCATGGTGGCGCAGCAAGAGTTTTCCAGTCTGCCCTTGCCTATCGCGCTGACGACATTTGCAGTTCTGGTGTTCTGGCTGCGGTTCAAGGTGCCGTTCGCGATGGCGATGATTGCGCTGGGCCTTTTTGCGACCGCATTGGTGCTGGCGGCGGAACAGGCGGGAACACCGGCCAGCTTTTCGGACCTGTTCCTGCTTTCGGCGGGGGGGCCGTTTGCGTGGATCACGCTGGTGCTGGGCTTCATGGTGTTTTGCGTGGCGATGGTGTTTGACATGAGCGATCCGCACCGTGTGACACGGCGTTCGGCGAACGGATTCTGGCTGCACGTGATTGCGGCCCCTGCGTTGGTCAATACGGTGGCGCTTTCGCTGCTGTCGCAGGCAACGCCGGGGGCGAACATGGCGCTGCTGGGGTTTCTGGCGCTGATTGCGGTGGTGGCGATTGTGATCGACCGCCGGTCATTCCTGATTGCGGGAGTGGGCTATTCGGTGACGCTGGCGGCGACCGTGTTTGGTGGATCGGGGAGTGTTTATACGGTTTTGTTGCTGGGTGTGTTTCTGGTGCTGCTGGGGGCGTTCTGGGAACGGGTCCGGGCGGGCCTGTTGCGTATTTTGCCGTTTTTGCCGCTGAACCGTTTGCCACCATCTGTTGTGAGGACACATGACTGACCTGACTCCGCGCGAAATCGTATCAGAGCTTGACCGCTTTATCATCGGGCAGAACGACGCCAAGCGGGCGGTGGCAGTGGCGCTGCGCAACCGCTGGCGGCGCAAGCAGTTGGGTGACGATCTGCGCGATGAGGTGTATCCCAAGAACATCCTGATGATCGGGCCGACGGGTGTCGGCAAAACCGAGATTTCGCGGCGGCTTGCGAAACTGGCGCGCGCGCCGTTCCTGAAGGTGGAGGCGACGAAGTTTACCGAAGTGGGTTACGTCGGCCGCGATGTGGACAGCATTATCCGCGATCTGGTGGATATCGCGATGGCCGACACACGCGCGCAGATGCGCGATGATGTGAAAGCGCGGGCGCAAAAGGCCGCAGAAGAGCGGGTGATCGAGGCGCTGGCGGGCAAGGATGCCCGCGAACAGACGCGCGAGATGTTCCGGGGCAAGCTGAAACGCGGTGAGCTGGATGACACGATGATCGAGCTGGACATTGCCGATGCCGCATCGCCCTTTCCAATGATGCCGATGGGTGCGGGCGGCATGGACATGCAGATGCAGGGCCTGCAGGAAATGTTCGGCAAAGCCTTTGGCGGGCGGACCAGCCGCAAGCGCGTGACGGTACGCGACAGCTATGATCTTCTGATCGGGCAAGAGGCCGACAAGCTACTGGATGACGAGGCGGTCAAGGCGGCGGCACTTGAGGCGGTGCAGGAAAATGGCATCGTGTTTCTGGATGAGATCGACAAGATCTGTGCCCGTGCCGATGCGCGGGGCGCCGATGTCAGCCGCGAAGGCGTGCAGCGCGATCTGTTGCCGTTGATCGAAGGGACGACAGTATCAACCAAGTTCGGCCCGGTAAAAACCGACCACATCCTGTTCATCGCCAGCGGCGCGTTTCATGTCGCCAAGCCGTCCGATCTGTTGCCGGAACTGCAGGGCCGCTTGCCCATTCGGGTGGAATTGCGCCCCCTGACGGAAGAAGACTTTGTGCGCATCCTGACGGAAACCGACAACGCGCTGACGCGGCAATACTCGGCACTGATGGCGACCGAAGAGGTGGCGGTCAGCTTTACCCCTGACGGGATTGCGGCGTTGGCGCGGATTGCGGCGGATGTGAACAAGGCGGTGGAAAACATCGGGGCGCGACGTCTGTATACCGTGATGGAACGGGTGTTCGAGGAGTTGTCATTCACCGCGCCCGACCGGAGCGGCGACGTCGTCACGGTGAACGCGGATTTTGTCGAGGCAAACATCGGCGCGCTGTCACGATCTGCGGATATCGCGCGATATGTCTTGTAAATGGATATGCGATCCTGTCTGAACGTGGTGTCGTTCACCGGGGGCTGAAGATGCCGAACCATAGGCTTGCGCGAAACCGTTTGCTGGTTCTGCTTGTCATCGCGATAGCGGCTTGCAGCCCACGCGGCACGATCACGCTGGTGCCAGACGCTGTGGCGGTGGGTGATGTCGTGCCCGTGTTTATCGGCACGACGCGCGGGTATGATGCCGCGACACAGACGTTCAGTTTTGACCGCTCGCAAAGCCTGACATTCGGGGAATATGATATTTCCATCCCGCCGCAGCGCGAGGCGGGTGACATCACCTTTCCGGGCCGCCGGGGGCCACCTGATCCGACCACCGATTTCGTGACCACCGCGCGCACCATCATGACGGACGCATCCGCGTTTGAAACCGCTTTGCGCGCCGAGTTTCGGACGCGACCACGCGGGTCGCGTGAGACGGTGGTTTATGTGCACGGGTTCAACAACACCTTTGCGGAAGGTGTCTACCGGATTGCGCAATTGTCACATGACCTCGACCTTCCGGGGGTGCCGGTGCATTATTCCTGGCCGTCGCGGGCGGCGGCGCTGGGGTATGTGTACGACCGCGATTCCGCGCTGTTTGCGCGCGACGGGTTAGAGCAGCTTATCGGCAGCCTGCGTGCAGCGGGATCGGAGCGGATCACCCTTGTTGCGCATTCGATGGGGTCGGGGCTGTTGATGGAGACGTTGCGGCAGTTGGCGCTGCGCGGCGACCGGGCAACACTGGACAAGATCGGCGGCGTCATTCTGATTTCGCCCGACATTGATGTGGATGTGTTCCGGTCACAGGCGCTGGCGATCGGCAAGCTGCCACAGCCTTTCCTGATCTTTGGGTCGGACCGGGACCGGTATCTGACGGTTTCGGCGCGGATCACGGGCGAGGCGGAGCGGTTGGGGAACCTGTCTGACATCAGCAGGCTTTCCGACCTTGAGGTCACCTATCTGAATGTCGGTGCGTTTTCGAGCGGCGGCGGGCATTTCACGGTGGGCGACAATCCCGCGCTGTTGCGGTTGATCGGCGGGATCGACCAGTTGGACAACGCGCTGGCGCGTGACCAACGGACGCGGCGGGGGTTGCTGCCGGGTGTGGTGCTGTCGGTGCGCAATGCGACAGAGGTTATCCTTGCCCCGGTGACCATCATTTCGAACGACGCGGAACGGCGGCGGCAGCAGTGAGTTTGGGCGGAATTGACGGCTGTCAATTTTCAGGATTGTTGAATGATTTCAACGGCCCGAACCCGATTGGCCGGGGTCGCGTTAAGACTTTTGAAACATTGCGTGATCAGGCGGCCTAGCCCCGCCGCAGATACACGTAATAGGCCCCGGAGCCGCCGTGTTTCAGGTGTGCCTCGGCGACTTGCAGCACGGCCTGACCCATGGGCTGCATCCGCAGCCATTGCGGGACCTGATGGCGGAGTGCGCCCATGCGTTGCGGAATGGGGCCGCTATCGTCGCCACGTTTGCCCTTGCCGGTGATGACCAGAACAAGGCGCAGACCTGCTGACTGTGATTTCAGGATAAACGCGATCAGGGCTGGATGGGCCTGTGCCAGGGTCAGACCATGCAAATCAATCCGCGCCTCGGGCGACAGTTTGCCCCGCGTCATGCGGCCAAACGCCTTGGCATCCATTTGCAGGGGAGCGGTGGCCAGATGTTCGCGCAAGCTGGGCGCAAGGCGGTGCGCAGTGCTGGTGCGGGCCTTTTCGCCGAGTGAAAACAGCGGGATCGCAGGCGGTGACGGCGCGATGACCGGGCCTTTGGCTGGGGCAACCGGATCAGGCTGCGGCACAAAACCGGGGCTGTGCAGCGGATTGGTGCTGCGCGCAACGGTTTGCCAAAGCTCCATCTCTTCCGGGTGTAGCGTGCGACGGCGGGCCATCATTCATCCACGGCCAGCATGGCAAAGGCGCGGTCGATGGGAAGCAGCACGATCATCCGCCCGCCGTCGTTGATAACACCCGCAGCGTTGCCGGCATCAGCGCCCGTGCCATAGAAGATGTCGGCACGCTGGGCGCCTTTGATTGCGCCGCCGGTATCTTGTGCGATCATCAGGCGGCGCATGGGTGTATCGCCGTCCTTTTCGACCCAGACAGGCGCACCGAGCGGGATGAAGGCGGGATCAACGGCAACAGAGCGCAGCGTGGTGATCGAGCGGCCCATGGCCCCGATGGGGCCCTTGTCGGCGGGTAGTTCATCAACGACGCGGAAAAAGATGTAGGACGGGTTGATGTTGAGCATCGCGGCCCCTGCGCCGGGATTGGCGCGCACATACGCCTTGATATCCTGCGCCGAGACCTGTTCGATGGTGCGCAGGCCGCGACGGACCATTTCCTTGCCGACCGAAACATAGGCGTGCCCGTTGCGCCCGGCATAGCCGACGCGGATCACGCGGCCATCGGGCATCCGGATGCGGCCAGAGCCCTGGACCTGCAGAAAATAAGCCTCGACCGGGTCATCGAGCCAGAGAAGTTCTAGCCCCCTGCCCGCCAGAATGCCGCCTTCGATGGTGGCCCGGCTGTGATAAACCTGCCCGTCTGCCAGTTCGGGCGGGCGGCGATAGAGCGGCACGGTAAAGCGCGGCGTGCGGACAGGGGAGCCTGTAAGTTCGGGTTCATAGTAGCCGGTGAACAGGGCCGGGGGATCGCCGATCAGGACCGGACGGAAGAACAGTTCAAAGAAGGCGCGGGCACTTTCGGGGCTGGCCCCGGCATCAGCGGCGAGATTGCACAAGGGCTGCCAATCGGCCCCTTCGATGCCATCGCAGGTGACCCGGAACGCGGCAAGTGCAGCGCGGTGATCGTCTGCATGCCAGCCATCAAGTTCTGCAAAATCAAGCACCTGCGCCGATGCCGTCACCGCGGACACCGCGAGGGCAAGAACGGCGAGGGCGGCACGCATCAATCCCCGGTGGCGACCAGTTGCCAGTTGGGATCGTCGACCCCCATCCGGCGGGAGTAGGTCCAGGTGTCGCGCTGTTTTTTCACCTCGGTCGCGCTGCCTTCGACGATTTCACCCGATTTGTTGCGCACGACCGACGTGAGTTCGCCGACATAGCGCACGACGATTTCAGCGGTTTTCGTGGTGGCATCAAAGGTGGCATCATGCAGCACGAGTTCGCGCAAACCGACAAAGTTCGCCTCGACTGTCAGGCCTTCGTCTTCGCGCGCGCGGATCGCCTCGTCAAAGCTGTGTTCGATGTCGGCGGACAGGAAGGCGCGGACCTTGGAGAGGTCGCCCTTTTCAAACGCCATCAGGATCATTTCATAGGCCCCGCGCGCGCCCTGCAGGAACGTGTTGACCGAGAAATCAGGTTCTGCCCCCTTCATTGCGGCCAAAGCCTTGGCGGCGGGGGTGCCTTCGGCGACGTGATCCAGAATATCACTGTCAGGGCCGCCGTTCACCACATCAAACCCCTTCCGGGCGCGCGGGCGCACATCATCCAATGGAACGGGTGGCTTTTCAAAGCCATCACGGGTGCCGAGCACGGACCGCAGTTTGAGAAACAGGAATACCGCGATTCCGGCAAGAACAAGAAGTTGGATCATGGAATTGTTCATCGGAACATCGGGTCCTTTGGTGCGGCATTGGTTATTCGGCGTCTCATCCTTATGTAGGTGACGGGTGGGGCCAAGTCCACCACCGCACATGGACTTGTTTGGAGGGCCGTCATGCCTGTTGTCGTAGCACTGCTGATCTGGCCGCTGATCGAGATTGGGTTGTTCGTCACGGTTGGCGGATGGCTGGGGCTGTGGCTGACGCTGACCGTCGTGCTTGGAACCGCATTTGCCGGCATCATGCTGATGCGGTGGCGCGGATTGCGGGCGATGGCGGACCTGCGCGGGCAGATGAAGGCGATGGGCAACCCAATGGCGCTGGCGGCGGATCAGGCGGTGTTCATGCTGGCGGCGGTGTTGTTGGTGCTGCCCGGGTTTCTGACGGATTTCATGGGGGTTTTGCTGCTGATCCCGCCGGTACGAACGGCGCTGGTGGCGGTCATGGCGCGCCGGGTGGTTGTGGCGCGGGGGCCCACGCGGACGCAATCGGATGTGATTGACGGCGAGTTTTCAGAAATCAGGCCGCCGTCGGTGCCAAACGGGCGGCCATCAGGCTGGACGCAGGATTGAGGCGGGCGGGCGGGTCTGTTAAACACAGGCCAACCGCAGAATTTTGGAGAGCCTGTCATGGCCGATGAAACCACGACCCCGAACGGTGCAGCAACAACGCCTGCACAAGTGCAGATGCGCGTGATGGCGCAATTTGTGCGCGACATGTCATTTGAAAACATGGTGGCGCAAAAGGGGATTTCCGGCGCAGATGTGCAGCCCGATATTCAGGTGGCGGTCAGCCTTGACGCGCGCAAGCGGGCGGCGGACCATCAGTATGACGTGATCAGCAAATACCGGGTGACATCGAAGAACAAGGTCAACGGTGAGACGCTGTTCCTGATGGAGCTGGACTATGCGGGGATCTTTCACGTGGAGGGCGTCGCGGAAGAGCAGTTGCATCCGTTCTTGCTGATCGAATGCCCGCGGATGCTGTTTCCGTTCGTGCGGCGGATCATCTCGGACGTCACGCGCGACGGGGGTTTCCCGCCGCTGAACATCGATTCGGTGGATTTCATGGCGCTTTACCGGCAGGAAATCGCGCGGCGGGCCGAGGCGCAAAAGGCGGCAGCGGCTACAGCGCCGAACTAAGAGCGTTTCAACCAGATCGCGCTGTCGCCCAGTTTGGCCACAAAGGCCTGATGGGCGGCAGATTCGTCGGGCGTCAGCCGGGGTGGCAGGGGTGTTGTGCGGCGCTGCGCGCGCCAAGAGGCCACGTCGGTTTCATCTTTGCCGGGCATGGACGTGTTGGCCGACAGTCCGAAGTCGGGCTGGCGACCGCCGACAAGTTGCAGATAAACCTCGGCCAGAATTTCACTGTCCAGCAGCGCGCCGTGTTTTTCGCGGCCTGAATTATCGACACCAAAGCGGCGGCAGAGGGCATCAAGCGATGCAGGCGAGCCGGGGAATTTCTGGCGGGCGATCATCATCGTATCGGTCGCGCGGGTGTATGGCAGGGGCGGATGGCCTAGGGCCGTCAGTTCGGCATTGAGAAACTTCATGTCGAACGCGGCGTTGTGGATGACGAGTTGCGCATCGCCAATGAAGGCAAGAAAATCGGTAGCCACCGTGGAAAACAACGGCTTGTCGCGCAGGAAATCGTCGCCAAGGCCGTGCACCTCGAATGCTTCTTTCGGCATCAGGCGTTCGGGGTTGAGGTATTGGTGATAGGTGCGGCCGGTAGGCAGGTGGTTGAACAGTTCGACGGCACCGATTTCGACCATGCGGTGCCCTTCGGCGGGTTCAAAGCCGGTGGTTTCGGTATCAAGGACGATTTCACGCATTGAGACCTCGGATGTGGGCGATCAGGGCGCTGACATAGGCGCGCACGGACGGCTCGGTCAGGGTTTCGACGATATGGGTGGCAAGGCCGCGCTTTTCCGCATCGGGCATCTGGCGCGACAAAAGCAGGTCGAATTGCGCATCCGTCATGCCGGGGCGGGCCATGACGCGGGCGCGTTGCAGGGCGGGCGGGGCGGTGACGAGAAGGGTCGCATCCAGTTGCGCCTGCGTGCCGTTTTCGAACAGAAGCGGAATGTCGAGCAGCACGATGTCAGTGCGGGCCGCCGCAATGAAAGCAGCGCGGTCAGCCGCGACAAGGGGATGCACGACGGTTTCGATCTGCGTCAGGGCCGTGGGATCGCTGGCGATCCAGGCCTTGAGTTGCGCGCGGTCGATCGCCGTGGCCCTGCAGGGCTGGGGGGCACAGGGCCGCAACGGGCGCAACTGCGGCCCCGCCGGGTGCATAGAGGCGGTGGACGGCGGCATCGGCATCCCAGACAGGGATGCCCGCATCCGCAAACATCGCGGCGGTCGTGCTTTTGCCCATGCCGATAGAACCGGTGAGGCCAAGGCGAAAGGGTGTCATGCCGCAATCACCGCAGCACGGGTGGCATCATCGACATCAGGGCGTTGACCGAACCAGCGTTCAAAGCCGGGCGCGGCCTGATGCAGCAACATGCCAAGGCCATCGACAACAGTGCAGCCGCGTTCTTCGGCCTCGATCAGGAACTGGGTCTTCAGGGGCGTATAGACCAGATCGGTCACCAGTGCGGCCGCATTCAGCGCATCAAGGGGGACGCGGAAATCGGGCTTTCCCGTCATGCCAAGGGACGTGGTATTCACGACCGTGGCGGCAGCTTCCATCATGGAGCCAGCATGCACCCAGTCCTGCACGATGACCTTGGCGCCAAAATCGCTGCGCAGGGCGTCGGCGCGGGCACGGGTACGGTTTGCTAGGCGGATTTCGGGTGCGCCGACCTCGATCAACGCGGCGATGACAGCACGGGCGGCTCCGCCTGCCCCCAGAACGACGGCTGGCCCGGCATTTGGTTTCCACTGCGGCGCATGTTGGCGCAGATTGGCGATGAAGCCCGCACCATCGGTGTTATCGGCCTGAATGCGGCCATCCTTGCGAAACAGCAATGTGTTGGCCGCGCCGATCAGGGCGGCGCGATCCGTCACCACATCGGCAATCGCGAGAACCGTTTCCTTGTGCGGGATCGTGACGTTCAAACCGACAAACCCGGCGCGCGGCAGGCTACGCAGGACTTCGCGCAGATCCGCCTGTGCCACATCCATGGGAATGTAGAACCCCTTGATGCCATAGCGTTTCAACCAATAGCCATGCAAGGCAGGCGAGCGGCTGTGCGCAATGGGCGAGCCGATAACGCCTGCGAGCGGAATGCGTGGATGCGCTGTCGTCGTCATGGTGAAATAAACCCCCGTTGACCCAGATAGCCCATGAGCGGCGTCAGGGGCAAACCCTGGATCGTGGGATCATCGCCATCAATGGCGGAGAACAGCGCACGACCTTCCTCTTCGATCTTATAGCCGCCGACGGAGTGCTGAATGCTGTGCCAGTTGCGGGCAACGTAGGCCGCGATGAAATCGGGTGACAGTGCCTGCATGGTCAGATGTGCCTGCCCGATGAAGCGCCAGACGGGTTCGGCTTTGTGATAAAGCACAAGTGCGGAATAAAGGGTGTGGGTCTGGCCCTGCAGGCGGGTCATCTGGGCAATGGCATCGTCAGGTGACGTCGGCTTATCAAGGATGGCAGGCCCGAGGGCGAGCACCTGATCGCAGCCAAGGACGAGGGAGGCGGGATGTTTCAGAGCGCATTTGCGGGCTTTCAGTTCGGCCAGAGTATCGGCGATGTCGCGCGGTTTTGCGCCATCCGCAAGGAGCGCAGACTTTGCTGATGCCTCATCAATGCGGGCGGGGATGGCCGTGACGGTAAGACCCGCCTGCCGCAAAAGTGCCAAACGGATTTCCGAGCCGGAAGCGAGAATGAGGGGCGTTATGGGCAGGGGATGATCCTGTGGAAAAGCTGCATATGTTCCGGCAGGGGCCGGTGTGGGTAAGAGGGGCGTCCGCGCAGAGGTGCCCGGTGCGGGGGATGAAAGTCAAGGTTCGGGCGCGTTATCCCATTGGGGATCTGGGCCGCACAAAGGTGTGCATAAGTGGTGCGGGTTTTTCGCGGAAACGTTGGCGTCAGTTGACGTTGGGGAAATCTGGAATACAAGATTTTGTTTTTATTCTACTATTTCTCACATTACCCGATTTTCCTGCCTGACTTTTGAGATGCCGGACGCAAAAGGCTGCGGAAAACTCTGTGGACAAGATAAACAATCAAGATGTCCACAAGGCCTACAACAACAACATCTTTTTGAATCTCTTTTTTATTTATAAGAAGAAGCAAAGCAGGGAGAGACAGATGAGTGGGTTTCTGGTGGATTGGTATCTTTGGACCAAAGCCTTGCATATCATTGCGGTGATCGCATGGATGGCGGGGTTGTTCTATTTGCCCCGGTTGTTTGTCTACCATGCGGAACGGGCAGTTTCAGTTCCCATTCTGAGCGATACACTGGACATCATGGAGCGGCGTCTTTTGAAGGCGATCATGAACCCGGCGATGATTGCGACCTGGGTCTTCGGGCTTGCGTTGGTGATGACACCTGGGATCGTGGACTGGTCAGCGGTCTGGCCGTGGACAAAGGCGGTGTCAGTGCTGGCGATGACGTGGTTTCACATGTGGCTGGGTGCGCGGCGCAAGGGGTTTGTTGCGGGCAAGAACATGATCACGGGGCGACAATACCGGATGATGAACGAAGTGCCGACGGTGTTGATGGTTGTGATCGTGCTGTCGGTGGTCGTGAAGTTCTGACGTTGACTCAGGCGGCATGGCATCGTAATGGGCAGGCATCGGGGCATTCGCGTCGATTTTCCCAAACTTGAGCGCTGATCCGGGGTCTGATGACACCCGCATCCGGGAGCCTGCTTTCACATGAATACCGAACGTTTGAATCTTGTCTGATCTGAAGGCGAAAACGCCTGCCGACCTGTTGGCGATGGCCGAAGAGTGGGAGATCGAGAACGCACCTTCGATGCGCAAGGGCGAGATGATGTTCTCGATCCTGAAAGAACATGCGGAGGAAGGCTGGGAGATTGGCGGCGACGGCGTGCTGGAAGTGTTGCAGGACGGCTTTGGCTTTTTGCGCAGCCCGTCGGCGAACTATCTGCCGGGACCGGATGATATTTATGTCTCGCCCGATATTCTGCGGCAGTTTTCGTTGCGGACGGGGGACACGATTGAAGGCGTGATTGCGGCCCCCAAGGATGGCGAGAAGTATTTCTGCATGACGAAGGTCACGCGGATCAACTTTGACGATCCGGAGAAGGCCAAGCACAAGGTGCACTTTGACAACCTGACGCCACTTTACCCGGATGAGCGGTTCAAGATGGAAGTGGATGATCCGACGGTAAAGGACCGATCGGCCCGGATCATTGATCTGGTGGCACCGATCGGGAAGGGCCAGCGCGGGCTGATCGTGGCACCGCCACGGACCGGGAAAACCGTGTTGTTGCAGAACATCGCGCATTCGATCGCGACGAACCATCCGGAATGTTACCTGATTGTGCTGCTGATTGACGAGCGGCCCGAGGAAGTCACCGACATGCAGCGGTCGGTGCGTGGTGAGGTTGTGAGTTCAACCTTTGACGAGCCTGCGACGCGGCACGTGGCGGTTGCCGAAATGGTGATCGAAAAGGCCAAGCGGCTGGTGGAGCACAAGCGCGACGTGGTGATCCTGCTGGACAGCATCACGCGTCTGGGGCGGGCGTTCAACACGGTGGTGCCGTCGTCTGGCAAGGTGCTGACGGGTGGTGTGGATGCAAATGCGCTGCAGCGTCCGAAGCGGTTCTTTGGTGCGGCGCGGAATATCGAAGAAGGTGGGTCGCTGACCATTATCGCGACGGCGCTGATTGATACCGGCAGCCGGATGGATGAAGTGATCTTTGAAGAATTCAAGGGCACGGGCAACAGCGAGATCGTGCTTGACCGCAAGGTTGCGGACAAGCGGGTATTCCCGGCGATGGATATTCTGAAATCCGGCACACGGAAGGAAGATTTGCTGGTCGACAAGGTTGATCTGCAGAAAACATACGTGCTGCGGCGGATTCTGAACCCGATGGGCACGACGGATGCGATCGAATTCCTGATCGGGAAGCTGAAACAGACGAAATCCAATGCGGATTTCTTTAATTCGATGAACAGCTAACCCAAGAGGCGGTTGCGATGGATACGATCTTCGCGCTTGCCTCGGGTCGGGGGCGGGCGGGTGTTGCGGTTATCCGTATATCGGGTCCGCTGGCGCATGACATTGTCGTTCGGATCGCGGGGCCTTTGCCGCCCTTTCGGCATGCATCGCTGCGTCGGTTGACGTGGGACGGCGAGATAATCGATACCGCACTTGTGTTGGTGTTTGCGGCGGGATCAAGCTTTACCGGGGAAGAGAGTGCCGAGCTGCATGTGCACGGGGGCCTAGCGGTGACTGCTGCTGTGATGGCTGTGTTGGGTAATATGGCAGGCGTGCGTATCGCCGAACCGGGAGAGTTTACGCGGCGAGCCTTGGAAAATGGGCGCATGGAGCTGTTTGAGGTTGAGGGCCTCGCCGATCTGATTGATGCGGAGACCGAAGCGCAGCGCAGACAGGCGCAGCGTTTGCTGCAAGGTGATTTTCAGACCAAAGTGAACCTATGGCGCGATGATTTGCTGTATGCAGCCGCGTTGATTGAGGCAACGGTGGATTTTGCGGATGAAGATGTTCCGCAGGACGTGTGGCCAGAGGTCAAATTACGGCTTGAGCGGGTGCAGTGCGCGCTCTGGAAGGAACTGGCGGGTGCAACCGCTGCCGAACGGGTGCGCCATGGGTTTGATGTGGTGCTTTTCGGGCCGCCGAATGTAGGAAAATCTACACTTATCAATAAGTTAGCTGGTCGAGATGCGGCGCTGACCTCGGCGACACCGGGGACGACCCGCGACATTATTGAAGTGAGAATGGATCTGCATGGGTTGCCTGTGTCATTTCTGGATACCGCGGGATTGCGTGATACCGCCGACCCATTGGAAGCAGAAGGTATTCGTCGGGCGCGCGCGCGTGTTGAAGAGGCAGATTTGCGGATCCTTGTTTTGGATGAAGCATCGCGTGGTTGGGATGACGACGGGCTGAAGGTTGATTTGCGCGTTGCGTCGAAGGCCGATCTTGGTTGGCAGCAAGAGGGCTGCATTTCTGTTTCGGCGCAGACTGGTGTGGGCATTGACGACCTGATTGCGGCCGTGGTGGAACGCCTGGGGCGGGTTGCGGGTACCGCTGGCGTTGTCATTCATCAACGACACCGGGAGTCGGTCAGTCGTGCGGAGGTGGCGTTGCAGGATGCGCTGCGCAGAATCTCTTCATCGGCAGAAGCCGAGTTGGTGGCGCGCGATGTCCGGTCGTCATGTGTTGCTCTTGAGAGTATGATTGGAAGAATCGGTGTGGAGGATCTGCTGGGAACGATCTTCGGCCGATTCTGCATCGGGAAATAGGAGTGTTTCACGTGGAACATTACGATGTGATTGTCATTGGCGGCGGCCATGCGGGTACTGAAGCGGCTGCTGCATCGGCGCGGCGTGGTGCGAAGACGGCGCTTGTAACGTTGAAGGCGGCAGGAATTGGTGTCATGTCCTGCAATCCTGCCATTGGCGGACTTGGCAAGGGGCATCTGGTCCGGGAAATTGACGCGCTGGGCGGGTTGATGGCCGTTGCGGCCGATCAGGCGGGAATTCAATTCAGGCTGTTGAACAGACGAAAGGGGCCGGCCGTTCAGGGGCCGCGCGCGCAGGCGGATCGCGATCTTTATCGGGCGGCGGTTCAGAGCGCCTTGCGGCAGCCAGGGCTGGATGTTGTTGAAGGAGAGGTCGTTGCGTTTGTCTTTGGCGAGGGTGGTCGCGTTGCGGGGGTTGACCTGGCCGATGGTGCCCGGATTTCAACGCGTGCCATTGTTCTGACAGCCGGCACGTTTCTGAATGGACAAATTCATATTGGCGATGAGTCGTGGAGTGCGGGCCGGATGGGGGACGCGCCGTCGATCCGGCTGGCGGATCAACTTCGATCGCTTGAACTTGCAACCGGACGCCTGAAAACGGGAACGCCGCCACGGCTGGACGGTGCGACGATCAATTGGGACATTCTGGAAAAGCAATATGGTGACGCAGAGCCGGTGCTGTTTTCGTACATGTCAACGGCACCAGTCGCAAAGCAGACGTTTTGCGGGGTGACCGAGACAAACCCGCAGACCCATGAGATTGTTCGCGGCAACCTTGGCAAGTCAGCGATGTATGGTGGCCATATTCAGGGGGTGGGGCCACGGTATTGTCCGTCTCTGGAAGACAAGGTGGTTCGGTTTTCGGACAAGGAGAGCCACCAGATCTTTCTGGAGCCAGAGGGCCTGAATACGACGACAGTTTATCCCAACGGGATATCAACCTCGTTGCCGGCTGATGTTCAGATCGAATATGTCCGCACTATCAAAGGCTTGGAGAAAGTAGACATACTGCAGCCAGGCTATGCGATTGAGTACGATTTCTTTGATCCGCGCTGTTTGAAGCATACGCTTGAGGTAAAGGCAGTGCCGGGGTTGTTCTTTGCCGGCCAGATCAATGGCACGACGGGTTATGAAGAGGCAGCGGCGCAGGGTCTGGTTGCTGGTGCGAATGCCGCCGCGCATTCGCTGGATTCGGAAGGTCTGGTTATCAGTCGGACCGAGGCCTATATCGGCGTCATGATCGACGACCTTGTCACGCGTGGCGTGACCGAGCCGTACCGCATGTTTACCTCGCGGGCAGAATTCCGGCTATCGATCCGTGCCGACAATGCGGATCAACGTTTGACGCCATTGGCTGTTTCGAGGGGGCTGGTTGACGGACAACGCCGTAATGCTTTTGAAGCAAAGCGTGATCGGCTGTTAGGTGGCGAGATCCAGCTGAAAGAGGCGAAAGCTTCAACCCAGGCGCTGCGGGGCCTTGGCGTCAATGTCAGCGAAGGCGCCTCGCAGCGGAGTTTGTATGAGGCCTTGTCGATCGCGGGGGTAACGATTGATACCATTGCGGCATTGAATCCGTCCTTCGCGGCTCTTGATCGAAATGACCAGTTGCAGCTGGGAATCGAAGCCGCTTACTCGCCCTATATTCGTCGGGAGCGGGATGAGGTCTTGAGTGTCCAAAAGGACGAATCCATGATGGTGCCGCTGGACATCGACTATAGTGCCATTGGCGGCCTTTCGGCCGAACTGGTGCTTAAGCTGCGGCAAGCCCGGCCGACATCGATTGCTGATGCGAAAAAGATTGAAGGGATGACGCCCGCGGCAATCGTCGTCCTTCTTGCGCGGATCAGGGGCGTGGGCGCCCGGCGGATGGTCGGGTAAGCTGAAATATGAACACGCACATGAGTGTTTCACGTGAAACATCGGAAAGGCTGACAAGCCTCGGACATATGCTGATCAAGTGGAATCGGGCCCTTAACCTGGTTTCAAACGCATCGCTCTCGCAACTTGAAGACCGCCACATCGCAGATTCAGCACAGCTGGCTGCATTTGCACCAGAGGGCGTTTGCCTATGGGTTGATATCGGCAGCGGCGGCGGGTTTCCGGGCCTTGTGGTTGCCGCCATTCTTTGTGAAACGCATCCGGATTGCCGGATGACACTGATCGAATCTGACAAACGGAAAGCCGTTTTCCTTCGCGAGGCCGCACGACAGATGGATCTGTCGGTCACCGTTCTTGCAGAGCGTGCGGAAGAAATTGCCCCGCTTGGCGCAAGTGTCGTTTCCGCAAGGGCCCTTGCAGCAATGCCGGATCTTTGCGCGCTTGCGTTTCGCCATTTGCACCCGCACGGCCGTGGGCTTTTTCTGAAAGGTGCGCGCTATCAGGACGAAATCGAACAGGCGCAGAAGCAGGGATGGACGATGGACATTACCGCGCATAAAAGCAGGACAGATGTGCACGGAGCCATCCTCGAAATAAGGAACATGCGCCACGATGTCAGCACATAGGACGCCCAACTGCCGCGTTATCGCGATAACAAACCAGAAGGGCGGAGTTGGTAAAACGACGACAACGATAAATCTGGCCGCAGCCCTGGCAGAGCGCGGCCTGAAAGTGCTGATTATTGATCTCGATCCCCAAGGGAATGCGTCGACGGGACTCGGTGTTGGCCAGAATGATCGTGTAGCGTCGACTTATGATCTGCTGATTGATGAGGGCCGCACTGAACGGGTGATCAGGAAGACTGATGTTGCAAACCTTTCGATCGTCCCGGCCAATTCTGATCTGGCTTCAGCCGACCTTGATCTTGCCAATCGGCCGCACCGCACGATGGCTTTGAAAGCCGCCTTGCAACGTATCGAAGCCGAGATTGATGATTTTGCCTACATCCTTATCGATTGTCCGCCGTCCCTGAACCTGCTGACCCTCAATGCGCTCGTCGCGTGTGACACGGTGTTGATCCCACTGCAGGCAGAGTTTTTTGCGCTTGAGGGGCTTTCGCAGCTCATGCTGACGGTGCGCGAGGTTCGTCAGGGTGGAAATCCAACTATTCGGCTAGAGGGGATCGTCATTACGATGTTCGATGGCCGCAACCGACTTGCGCAACAGGTCGAAGAGGATGTCCGAAAAGCCATGGGCGAACTTGTCTTCGAGACAAAAATCCCAAGAAACGTTCGGCTAAGCGAGGCACCGTCCTACGCTGTTCCAGTGCTCGCCTATGATTCTCTGTCCAAGGGCAGCGAAGCCTATCGTTCGCTGGCCGCCGAGGTCGAAAAACGACGCGAAATCGTGGAAAATGCAGAAAGGACCAGCAGCTGATGCAACGCAAACCGGAAAATCGTGGTCTGGGGCGCGGTCTCTCGGCGCTCATGTCAGATGTGCGTCTTGATACACCGGAGTCAACGCGCAGTGTCGCTGATCAGACGGTTGCGATTGAAAATCTTGTGCCTAACCCATTGCAGCCTCGCAAGGATTTTGATGCAGTCGCACTACAGAATCTTGCGGAGTCGATCCGCCAGAAGGGCGTTATCCAGCCCTTGATCGTTCGGCCGACCGACCGTCAGGGTGTTTTCCAGATTGTTGCGGGCGAGCGACGCTGGCGGGCAGCGCAGATTGCACAACAGCATGACCTGCCCGTGATCATTCGCGCACTTTCCGATCAGGAAGTTCTGGAAATTGCGATTATCGAAAACATCCAACGTGCCGATCTTAACGCCATGGAAGAGGCCCTAGGATACAAGCAGTTGATGGATGACTTCGGTCATACACAAGAAATGGTAGCCTCTGCGCTGTCCAAAAGCCGCAGTCATATCGCCAATCAGCTGCGCTTGCTGTCCTTGCCCGAAGCGGTGCAGATGATGGTCCGGAATGGCGGTCTGACGGCCGGGCATGCCCGTGCATTGATCACCAGCCATGATGCGTTGGGCTTGGCAAAGATCGTTGTTGGGAAGGGCCTGTCTGTCCGCGAAACAGAGAAACTCGCGCGCAAGATCACACCGGCATTGCGCAAAAGTGGTCGGAAGTCGTCCGAAAAAGATGCCGATACCATTGCTCTTGAATCCGATCTTTCGGCGAGCCTGCAAATGCTGGTTCGCATTGATCATGAGGCAGGAACAGAAGCCGGAAAACTATCGATCAGCTATAAAGATCTGAACGAACTCGATGCGCTGTGTCAGGCGCTATCGGTTGTCCGGCGTGATATTCTGGCGCGCGCCTGACGGCAGTGTCTGGCCTGATCCCGGTTTTTTGCGCTCATTCCAACGGAACAAACGCGCCAAGGCCAGGGCTCCGTTCATCACAGCTCCGGGAAAATGAAATAATATCAATGGATTACCGACCAGGAAGGGGCGTTCTCGCCCCATAGCCGCCCTAGCCCAGCAGGCGTCGGAGCACCTGATTCAACAGCAGCCGACCTTTCGGCGTCGCACGCACGATCTCGGCGTCGACATGAAGATGGTCAGAGGCCGTCAATTCCTCCAGCACAGCCAGATTTTCGGCGCCGCCCAGATCACGAAACCGGTCGCGGCGCATCCCTTCTGTCAACCGAAGTGACATGATTGCATATTCGGTCGCCCGGTCGCCCGGCAGCATCTTTTCGACGTCGCTATCTCCATTGCCATGTTTCTGCACTGCCGCAAGCCAGGCATCGGGCATGCGCAGGGCTGTCGTTGCCAACCGTGCGCCACCTTGTGAAATCCGACCATGCGCGCCCGGCCCGATCCCGGCATAGTCGCCTGCGCGCCAATAAATCAGGTTATGGCGCGACTCCGCGCCGGGTCTTGCATGGTTCGATACCTCATATGCCCCCAACCCGGCAGCATCACACAGCGCCTGCGTGGCCTCAAACATATCAACTGACGCATCTTCCGACGGAAGGCCCCGCAACAGCCCTTTGGCGAAACGGTCGCCAAAGACGGTGCCATCCTCGATGGTCAATTGATACAACGACAGATGATCGACCGCCATCTGCAAGGCCTCGGTCAGCTCTTCCTGCCAATCGGCCACGGTCTGATCCTGTCGCGCGTAAATCAGATCAAAGCTGACACGATCAAAAGTCTTTCTTGCAATATCAAATGCTTGTCGTGCGTCAGCCACAGAATGCATCCGCCCCAACCGCCGCAGATCGTGCTCACGCATCGCTTGCACACCCAACGAAACCCGGTTCACACCCGCATCGTGAAAGCCGCGAAAACGCCCGGCCTCGACAGAACCCGGATTGGCCTCCAGCGTCACTTCCCAATCGTTCGTGCAGGGCCAGGTCGCACGGACCCGTTCAAGTATCGTCGCCACCAGTGCGGGTTCCATCAAGGACGGTGTTCCGCCACCAAAGAACACGGACTGCAGAACCCGCCCCTGCGTCATGGCCCCGACGCGGTCAATTTCCGCGAGATAAGCGCGCGCCCACTGATCCTGATGAATATCTGCCGCGACATGGCTGTTGAAATCGCAATAGGGGCATTTTGACTGGCAGAACGGCCAATGCACGTACAGCCCGAAACCGCCATGCTGCCAGTCTTCCATCGCTATCCCTTAAAGGCGGTGACTTCGATCTCGACCTTCATTTCGGGCCGGATCAAGCCTGCAATCACCATTGTTGCGGCGGGCCTGATTGTTCCCAGCGCCTCGCCCAGCGCGGGAACAAGCGTATCGACCAGCGCCGTATCGGTCACCGTGTATTGCACACGCACGATGTCATCCATCCTAAAGCCGGCCTGTTCCAGAACCCAAGCAATTGTTTTAAAACAGTTTCGCGCCTGATCTGCGATGTCATCCGGCATCGTCATGGTGGCATAGTCATACCCCGTGACCCCGGAAACGAAACACCACCCACCCTTCACCACTGCTCGCGAATAGCCCATCGTCGCTTCAAATGGCGACCCGGTTGATATGCGTTTCATTGAAAGCAGGCCTCCACAAGTTTACGGAAAGCATCGGCGCGGTGGCTGATGTTGTTCTTTGCCCATCGGTCCATCTCGCCACAGGTCATCATATGGCCGTCTGGCTGAAACATCGGATCATAGCCGTGCCCTTGATCCCCCCGCATGGGCCAGACAAGCTGCCCCGCCATCACACCCTCGAATATCGCGTCCTCTCCGTCCGGCCAGGCCAGAACCAATGTGCAGCGAAACTGCGCGCGGCGGGGATACGGGGCCGAAAGCGTCTCTAACATCGCCCATACGCGAGCCATTGCCATTGGAAAGTCACGCCCGTGCGGCGTCTCGGCCCAGTCCGCGGTGTATACTCCCGGCGCGCCGTCCAGCGCATCCACGGTCATGCCGCTGTCATCAGCCAGCGTTGGCAAACCGCTTGCCGCTGCCCCCGCATGCGCCTTGATGCGGGCGTTCCCGGCAAAAGTCGTTTCGGTTTCGTCCGGAACAGGCAAGTTCAGATCGGCCGCCGAACGCACCTGCACGTCATACTTGGCCAAAAGTGCTGCAATCTCTTCCAGCTTGCCGCTGTTGTGGGTGGCCACCAACAACGGCCCGCCGGAAAACCGCCGCATCACATGATCCCCAGTGCCGCCTTCTGTGCCGCCACCAAAGCGGCACAGCCCGTTTCGGCCAGATCAAGCAATTCGCCCATCTCGGTGCGCGAAAATGTGGCGCCTTCGGCCGACATCTGCACCTCGATCAGGCGTCCCCGGCCAGTCAAGATGAAGTTGCCATCCGTGCCAGCGGCCGAATCTTCCGGATAATCCAGATCGAGCACCGATTGCCCTGCGTAAATCCCGCAGGACACGGCAGCGACATGGTCGATCATCGGGTCGCTGACGATCGTGCCGGCTTTCAGCAATTGGTTGAACGCCATCCGCAGCGCGACCCAGCCCCCTGTGATCGAGGCGCAACGCGTGCCGCCATCGGCCTGAATCACGTCGCAATCGACCACGATCTGCCGTTCGCCCAGCGCACTGCGATCAACGCCTGCCCGCAAGGCGCGTCCGATCAGGCGCTGAATTTCCTGGGTTCGCCCGCTCTGTTTGCCTGCAGCCGCCTCGCGCCGGGTGCGGCTGTTGGTGGCGCGTGGCAGCATGCCATATTCCGCCGTCACCCAACCAAGGCCCGTATTCTTCAGGAAGGGTGGCGCGCGTTCCTCCAGTGTGGCCGAACACAGCACATGCGTTTCGCCCATCTTGATCAGGCAAGACCCTTCGGCATGCTTCATGACACCCGTTTCAATGGAAACGTTGCGCATTTCCCCTAGTTTTCTGCCTGACGGGCGCATGAATGATCCTTGTCTGCGATTGCAACGCCACATATCCGCGTGAAAGGCCCGGATGCAACCCGCAATGACGCCGCAACCCCCTGTTAATCGGGTCGGCGCAACCCTATGATCGCAGGCCATGACGCCAGAATCCAAGCATATCCTGTCTGATATGACCCAACGGTCCCGCGAGGTGTTTCGCCGGGTCGTCGAGGGCTATCTGTCGTCCGGTGATCCGGTCGGTTCGCGGACCCTGACCCGGTCGATGTCCGAAAAGCTAAGCGCGGCGACGATCCGCAATGTGATGCAGGATCTGGAGTATCTCGGCCTGCTCGACAGCCCGCACGTGTCAGCCGGCCGTATCCCGACGCAAGCCGGGCTGCGCATGTTCGTTGATGGCCTGCTGGAGGTTGGTGCCGTTTCCGAAGAGGACCGCAGAAGCATTGACCAGACACTTGGCGTCAACGATCCCGACATGTCGTCCGTGCTGGATCATGTCGGCGCTGCGTTGTCGGGCATCACGCGCGGGGCCAGCATTGTCCTTGCACCCAAGCATGAAGCGCCGATCCGGCATATCGAATTTGTCGGTCTGTCACCTGACCGGGTTCTGGTTGTCCTGGTGTTTGCAGATGGCGAAGTCGAAAACCGAATTTTCACACCGCCACCCGGCCAGACGCCGTCATCGATGCGCGAGGCGGCGAATTTCCTCAATGCGCTTGCCGAAGGCCGGACCTTGACCGATCTGCGCCGCACGATTGGGCAGGATATTGCGAAACGGCGACAAGAGATTGATGTACTTGCGCGCACACTGGTCGAAAGCGGGCTTGCCATGTGGGAGAATGCGGGCGAACGCAGCGAACGGTTGATCGTCCGCGGGCGGGCCAATCTGATCGACGATACCAGCGATTCTGTCGATCTTGACCGCATCCGCAGCTTGTTTGACGATCTGGAACGCAAGCGCGACATCGCCGAGGTGCTTGATCTTACCGAAGCCGGCGACGGTGTGCGCATTTTTATAGGTTCCGAGAACAAGCTTTTTTCACTTTCGGGTTCCAGTCTGGTGGTTTCTCCCTATATGAACGCTGATCGAAAAATCATCGGTGCTGTCGGCGTGATCGGGCCAACGCGGTTGAACTATGGGCGGATCGTGCCGATTGTTGATTATACGGCACAGCTCGTCGGGCGCCTGGTGTCCGAGCGCGGCAAAGGGTGAAGGCATATGACGAAGGCAGGAAAAGACCAACAGATGATGGATAATCAAACAGCTGCAGACCTTGATCTGGAAGGAATCGAAGAATTCATCGAGGCGGATGAGCTTGATGCCTTGCGCGCCGAACGGGACGAATTCCGCGATAAATTCATGCGCGTGCTTGCGGATGCCGAAAATTCGCGCAAACGGGCCGAACGCGACCGGCGCGAGGCGGAACAGTATGGCGGATCGAAACTCGCCCGCGACTTGCTGCCGGTGTATGACAATCTGAAACGCGCGCTTGACGTGGCGGGTGACGAACAACGCGCCGCCGCCACCGCCCTGATCGCAGGGGTGGAACTGACACTGCGTGAGCTGACCAATGTGATGACGAAACATGGCGTCATCCCGATTTCGCCCGCGATTGGTGATGTGTTTGACCCGCAGCAGCATCAGGCGATGTTCGAGGCGCCGATTCAAGGCACGAAAGCTGGTCAGATCATTCAGGTGATGACCGAAGGCTTCATGCTGCACGACCGCCTTTTGCGCCCTGCACAGGTTGGCGTGTCATCCATGACGGGCGGCTGAGGGGATCAAAGCCGTCAGCAATTGTCCACCGAAAGAGCGTGCGCGCCTTTTCCGGGTACAATCGCCAGCAGCAGGACCAAACACCGCGAGATCAAGCGTCCGGACAGAGTCTGCCACCGAAGTCGCCTACAGCGAAAGCTCGGCCTGACAGGCCCGCGCGTCCATGCGGTGTTTGGTAGCCGATGCAGATGCGTTGTTCGTATCTTATACGTGGTGCCCAGCGCCCCAGTCTGGCCCGGTATCTGATTCATTCGTGTCCGGCGCTTATCAAAGGGCGATTAGGTGTCGAACAATACCAAGACACGGATCAATGGGCGGGTCATTTCGGCAATAGCGTGCGCAGATCGTAAATCAGCGCGAGCGCCTCCATCGGTGTCATCTGATCGGGATGGGTGTTGGCAAGGCGCGCCTCCACCAGAGATACCTTGGCTTTGGCGGGTTCGGTCGAGGGTGCCCTCGCGTTGAACAGCGGCAGATCGTCAATCAATGCCTTTTGTCGCGCGCCGCCCTCGCGTTCGCCTTTTTCAAGCGCTTCCAACACCACCTTCGCCCGCGCAATGACCGCAGGCGGCAATCCGGCAAGGCGGGCGACCTGGACGCCGTAAGATCTGTCCGCGGCACCCTTGCGCACCTCGTGCAGAAAAATGACGTCGCCCTCCCATTCCTTGACGGCAACGGTCGCGTTGTCCACGCCGGGCAGTTTGCCCGCCAGAGCGGTCATTTCATGGTAATGCGTGGCGAACAGCGCGCGGCACCGGTTTACGTCATGCAGATGTTCCAGTGTCGCCCAGGCAATGGACAGGCCATCATAGGTGGCGGTGCCGCGCCCGATTTCATCCAGAATGACCAAGGCGCGGTTGTCGGCCTGATGCAGAATGGCGGCAGTTTCGACCATTTCCACCATGAATGTCGATCGCCCCCGCGCCAGATCATCTGCCGCCCCAACCCTGCTGAACAGTTGACTGACAAGGCCCAGATGCGCCCTTTTTGCCGGAACAAACGACCCTGCCTGTGCCAGCAGCGCAATCAGTGCATTCTGCCGCAGAAAAGTGGATTTCCCCGCCATGTTCGGGCCCGTCAGCAGCCAGATCGCGGGTGTGTCGCCTTCCGTCAGTGCGCAATCGTTGGCCACGAACGGTCCCGCCCCTTGCTTGCGCAGCGCACGTTCCACCACAGGATGCCGTCCACCCTGCACATTGAAGGCGCGACTGTCATCGACAACCGGTTCCACCCAGCCTTCTGCCGCCGCAAGATCGGCGAGTCCTGCGGCATGATCGATCTCAGCCAGCGCACGGGCCGCGGCGCCAATCGGCCCGGCTTGGGCCAGGATCGCTTCGCGCAGGTTGGCAAAATGGGTTTTCTCGATGTCCAGCGCATGGTTTGCGGCGTTCAAGATGCGTGTCTCAATCTCGGACAGCGGGATTGTTGTGAACCGCACTTGTCCCGCAGTGGTCTGCCGGTGGATGAAGGTTTCGTTGAGCGGCGCCGACAGCATCCGTTCGGCATGCGCAGAGGTTGTTTCGATGAAATAACCCAAGACATTGTTGTGTTTGATTTTCAGGCTTTGAATGCCGGTCTGTGCGACAAAGTCGGCCTGCATGCGCGCGATGACCCCGCGCCCCTCGTCACGCAATGCGCGCGTGTCATCAAGATCGCCGTCATACCCCGCTGCAATAAAACCGCCGTCACGCTGCAACAGCGGCGGTTCGGCCACCAGCGCGGCATCCAGCAAATCAGTGATCCGATCATGTCCGGTCAGCGCAACTTGCGCCGCGCGCAACGTGTCCGGCACATTGGTCAGACGGGCCGCGATTGACGCAGCTTGCAAAAGCCCTGTGCGGATCACCACAAGATCACGCGGGCCGGCACGGTCAAGGGCGATGCGCGAAAGGGCGCGGTCCATATCAGGCGTCCGGCGCAGATCTTCGCGCAGGCTGGCGCATAAACGGTTTTGTTCCAGCAAAAAGCGAACCGTTTCCAACCGGGCGCGGATGGTCGGCAAATCACAGGATGGGGCCGACAATCGCCGTTCCAGCAGACGCGCGCCCGCTGCCGTGACCGTGTGGTCGACGGCCGCAAGCAATGAACCCTCGCGCCCTCCGGACAGCGCCGCGGAAATTTCAAGATTGCGCCGGGTGGCGGCGTCAATCTGCATCGCGCCGCCTGCGGTTTCTTTCACTGGCGGCTGCAAAAGCGGCAAATTTCCACGCTGTGTCAGATCAAGATAGTCAAGCAACGCCCCCATCGCGCCCAGTTCGGCCCGATCAAACCGTCCAAAAGCCTCCAGCGAGGCGACGCTGAAGAAATTGCACAGCCGTCGCTCGGCATTTGTGGAATCAAAACTGGCACGGGCCACTTCTGTGATCTGTGCGCCAGAATCAGTGACGAACATGGCTGAATCTGCATCGTATCCATCGGCCAGCAATACCTCACGCGGGGCGAGGCGGGCCAGTTCCGGGCCAAGACGACCGGCAGCGCAGGGGATCACCCGAAGCTCGCCTGTCGATATATCCGCCCAGGCCAATGCGCCCACCTCTCGCACGGTGGCAAAGGCCGCCAGATAATTGTGCCGGCGCGCCTCAAGCAAAGCGTCTTCCGTCAGTGTGCCGGGCGTCACCAACCGCACAACATCGCGCTTGACGACGGATTTTGACCCACGTTTTTTCGCTTCGGCGGGATCTTCCATCTGTTCGGCGATGGCAACCCGGAACCCCTTTCGGATCAGCGTCAGCAGATACCCTTCGGCGGCGTGCACCGGCACCCCGCACATCGGAATGTCTGCGCCCTGATGAAACCCGCGTTTGGTCAGTGCAATATCCAGCGCCGCCGATGCGGCCACGGCATCGTCAAAGAACATCTCGTAGAAATCACCCATGCGATAGAACAGCAGCGCGCCTGCATTGCGCGCCTTGATCTCAAGATACTGTGCCATCATCGGCGTGACGGGATCGTCGCTCAACAGGCTGCCCCCCAAGGTTTGGGGACACTACTCAATCATCGTGCGGGCGGAAAGGGTCAGTGCGAAAAAGCCGCGCCGTCGCCCCAAAGCTCATTCACTCGCGCATCGCGGCCGCAGGATTCGCGGTAGAACCTGTAGGCGTTTGCTTTGGTCTTGGGGCCACGACGCGTCAACACAAGTTCGTTCTGCTTGTAGTAATCCTGGTGGTAAGCGTCGGCTGGCCAGAAAGTATCTGCAGGCAGAACCGGGGTGACGACGGGTTGCCCCAGGTCTGCCGCCGCTTTGGCCAAAACGCCTTCTGCGATGCGCTTTTCTGCGTTGTCAGAGACGAAAATTGCTGTGCGATAGCTGTCTCCCCTGTCGCAGAATTGCCCACCCGCGTCCGTCACATCGACCGACCGCACAAACAATGAAAGCAACTGTTCGTAAGACAGGACTGCCGGATCATACGTGATTTCCACCGCCTCATAGTGCCCCGTTCCACCGCCAGTCACCTGTTCATAAGTCGGGTTGTCGACAGAACCGCCCGCAAAGCCGGAAACAGCCCCGATCACACCCGGCACGCGTTCGAAATCACTTTCGACGCACCAAAAGCACCCACCGGCAACCACGGCTTTGGCGGTATCGGCGTGGGCCGCGCCGGTTGTCATCAGGGCAATCATCAGGGCTGGGCGTAACATCGGGACTCTCCTTCAGGTTCACCCTATCAACGCGCGAAACGTGATCTGGTCTATTCACCCCCGCGTGACATCACACAGCCGTGAAAACGCCCCCTTGGCGGCAACGTACGTCCCGGCATAGCGTGGTGACCAAATGGAGACCGCAAATGACCGACCATGTATCGACCCACCAGGCCGAAGATGATGCGCGCAACGACGCGATCAGGATCTGGGTCAATGGTGCCATCGTGCCCAAGGCGCAGGCGATGGTGTCGGTCTATGATTCCGGCTTCATGCTAGGCGACGGCGTGTGGGAAGGCATTCGGCTTTACAACAACCGCTGGTCCTTTATCGACGAACATGTCGATCGCCTGTTCGAGGCCGCAAAGGCCATTGATCTGGACATTGCGCGCAGCAAAGATGACGTCATTCAGGCCGTGTTAGACACACAATTGGCCAACGGCATGACCAACGATGCCCATGCCCGCCTGATGGTGACGCGGGGGGTCAAGACCCGGCCGTTTCAGCACCCCAAACTGTCGCAACAGGGCCCGACCATGGTTATCATCATGGAACATTCCCGGCAGAAACTGCCCCGCCCGATCAAACTCGCCACCGTGCCGCATCTGCGGGGCCTGCCGATGACGCAAGACCCGAAACTGAACAGCCATTCGAAACTGAACTGCATCCTCGCCTGCATCGCCGCCGAAAAGGCCGGCGCAGACGAGGCGCTGATGCTGGATGTGCATGGCTTCGTGAATACGACCAATGCCTGCAATTTCTTCATCGTGCGCAAAGGCGCGGTCTGGACCAGCACGGGCGACTACTGCATGAACGGGATCACCCGCCAAAAGGTGATCGACCTGTGCCGGGCCAACGGTATCCCGGTGTTCGAGCGGAACTTCAGCCTCGTCGATACCTACGGCGCGGACGAGGCGTTTCTGACTGGCACGTTCGGGGCGCAAACGCCGGTGGGCCAGATCGACGGACGGCAGATCGGCACGGGGCAGATGGGGCCGATGACAGAACGCCTGCGTGGTTTGTACAAACAGCTTGTCGGGGCGTGATGCCGCAACTGTCTTTACCGAATGAAGACGCAATAAAGACGGAATGAAGATCATGAAAATCGCCATGTGGTCCGGCCCTCGCAACCTGTCGACGGCGATGATGTATGCCTTTGCGGCGCGGGGTGATTGCGTGGTCTGGGACGAGCCGTTCTATGCCGCCTACCTCGATGCGACCGGGATCGACCATCCGATGCGGGATGACATCATCGCGGCCCACGACCCCGACCCTGATCGTATCGCCGCTACCTGCAAGGGCCCGGTGCCCCAGCATCAGCGGCTGTTTTACCAAAAGCACATGACGCTGCACATGATTGATGGTTTTGACCGTCGCTGGATGCGGGCCTGCACCAACGTTTTTCTGATCCGCCATCCGGCGCGGGTTGTGGCGAGCTATGCCAAGAAACGCGAAGGCCCGACGCTGGAAGACATCGGTTTTGTGCAGCAGGCCCAATTGTTTGACGAGGTGGCGCGCGTGGTCCGGCACCACCCCCATCGTGATCGACAGTGATGATATCCGTGCCGACGCCGAAGGCGTGTTGCGCAAGCTGTGCGCGGCGCTTGGCATTGATTTCACACTGAAAATGCTGCGCTGGCCTGCTGGCGGGAATGCCGCCGATGGTGCCTGGGCCCCGCATTGGTATGCAGCCGTGCATCGCAGCACCGGCTTTGAAGGTGCCGAAGGCCCGCTGCCTGCATTGGGTGGGGCCTACGCCGATCTGGCGGCCCAAGCCCTGCCGCACTACGAACGCCTTGCCGCCTGCCGCATTTGATTTCCGCCCTGTGAAAGCATCTCCCATGAACTCTTGTTTGCCGCTGATCGCCTTGCTTGCCATGCTGTCGCCAGCGTTGGCTGATGACATTGGCATGGACCAGCGGATCGCATCGCTTGACCCCAGCCCCTGTTCCGACAGCGATCTGACCTGTGTCACGTTGCCCATGCCGCGCGATTATCTGGCCAATGATCCGGGCAGCGATTTGCCCATCACCTTTGCCATCAGCCTTGCCAGCGCGCCCAGCAAGGGCATCCTGATCTATGCCGTGGGCGGGCCGGGGGGCAGCGGCTTGCAGGTCGCGCAGGGCTACATCGAGGCGATGGATGCAGATTTTGTGGCCGCGATGGACATCGTGTTTTTCGACCAACGTGGCGTCGGGCCGGTGCATGGCTTTTCTTGCCTTGAGGCCCAGATGGCGCTGGAAATCACGGACATGGATGTGTCTGATCCGGTCGCTGCAATCGGGCTGGCGCAAACTTATGTGACTGATTGTATGGGTGAAATTGAAGACGCCGCTCTGCTGGGCCTTGTCTCAACCAATGATGCAGTCCTTGACATTGAACAGTTTCGTTTGGCCATTGGTTCGCCCAAGGTCTGGGTTTACGGCGAAAGCTATGGCACCCAGTTGGCACAGCAATATGCCGCGCGTTTTCCGGACGCCATCAGTGGCGTGATCCTTGATGGCGTCGTTGACCTGACGCTCAGCTTTCCGCAGTTCTACCGATCATACACGGCGGCCTCTGAGAACATTCTGGCGCGCGTGCTTGCGGAATGCGATGTGATCGCCGCTTGCCATGCGGATATGCAAGGGTCTGCCAGCGATGCCTATGATGCGCTGGCAGCGCGGCTGAAAACCGGCCCCGTGGCGGTGGATTTTCCGCTGGTGGACGGCAGCACCGAACAGCGGTTTCTGAACCGCGCGATACTGGAAAACAACGCGTTCTACGCGCTTTACTCGCCAACCGGGCGTGCCGATTTCCTGCGGGTTCTGGCGGCGGCGCAGCGGGGCGATCTGGTGCCGATGCTGCGCCTTGGCTATGCAAACCTTGTGATTGACAGCGAGACGATGGCGCCGGTTTTTGACCCGTCCTATTTCCCGGCCAGTTATTACGCGATCAATTGCGCTGACTATGCCGAAGATGCGGATGATCCTTTGGTCACCGCAAACGCCGTGCTGGCCGAGGCGGTGGGATACGCCCAAACCAACCCTCGCCTACTGCGGACCTATTTTTCTGAACGGCTGGTTTGTGCCTTGTGGCCGTATCAGGGCGATGTTGCCCGCCCTGCGCCTTTTGAAGGGGGCGACTATCCGACGCTGATCTTGAACAGCGATACCGACCCGATCACGCCTGCGGATCAGGCCTATGCCGTGTTCGACAACGTTCGTAATGGCCATATGGTGCTGATGCAGGGCGGCCCGCATGTAATTTTTGGCTATGGCCTCGCCTGCCCCGATCAGATCGTATCGCGTCTGGTGCTGGATGGCGTCGCCCCGGACGCGCCCTTGCAGCTTTGTGAACAGGAATTTGTTGAAGGCTACACGCCACTGACGCTGCCCAATCCCGCAGACAGCGCCGCCCCGTTGGCCGTGGCACAGGGGGTCGCGACGGAATTGCTGCTGTCACCAGAACTTTACGGATGGGACGGCGCAGACCCATTTCAGGTTTCCTGCGATCACGGCGGCCGGATTGATGCGGCACCGACCGACGACGGCTATGCACATACCTTTGTCGGTTGCGCCTTGTGGCCGGACCTTGTGATTGATGGCACGGCGATAGACGTCGTAAACGACGATGCGGATGATGGCCTGACCCTGAACATCGCCATATCGGGAACCCATTCCGGCGATCTGGTCTATCGCAGCGGATACGCGACCGAGGCCGTCAGCCTGACGGGCAGTTATGATGGCCAACCCGTGGAAACGCCGCGGCCCATGCCTTAGCGGCGTTTCCAAGGTTCTGGCCCAGCCGGGTGCCTGTCGCAGCACCCGGTCCAGCGGATCAGATGTCGAGCAAATCGCGCAGTTCGTCGACGGCGGCATCGGACAGCTGTCGCCCGTTTGCCGCCACTGAAAGTGCATCAGCCTCGGCCTGCGCCGAGTCTGCAACAGCGTCCAGCGCCTCGCCATAGGCCGCAGCGGCATCCAGCTCTGATTGCAGCTCTGCAAGCCGGTCGGCATCGATTTCCGGGTCAAGCTGCGCTATTTCGGCTTCGATTTCGGCGCTCGTGCGCGTCGGAGCCGTCATCTCGTCCAATGCGGTTTGGGCGGCGATGGTTTCCAGTGCTGCGTCTTTGTAGGTGGCGATACGGCCGACCTGGCTGTTCGGGCTGGCATTTGCAAGCGCTGTCGGGCTGGCATGTGCCGCGTTCAGGCCCTTCAGTTCAGACGCCACCGACCCGCGCCCGTTGCCGCCGTCATTGCCGGCCGATGCGCTGTTGCCATTGCCGCCACCATTGCCCCCGCCGTTACCGCCGCCATTGCCACCACCGTTCCCGTTCCCATTCCCGCCGCGCTCGGCGAAAGCAGCGTCAATTGTGGCCATCGGAAAGAAAGATGACGACAGCGGGCCGATCGCCATGATTGCAGCTGTCAGCAGGCAAATCTTGGAATACGATTGCATTGTCTTGCTCCAGTTTGAAAGTCAGATGGTCAGAACACCATGAGTCTACTTGGATTGCACTACAAATCAGGCAAAAATCTGGCAAGACAGTGGCGGGCGATGGGGGCGCTTGACCGCATCTTGCGATCAAAAGCCTTCTTCTCACCCTCAAATGATGCAAGATTGCGGGTTGTTCAGGCGAGGGTATGATTTTGGCACATGACACAGCGCAGCTGCGGGCGGCTCAGATTTACCGGCGTGCGGGTGACGGCGATATTGCCGACCTTGCGGCGCTGACCAAACGCCAGACGGACCTTGCCGATTATCCTTTCGCCGTGGCGGTCGAAAAGGGCGTGCTGATTTACGATTGCGCGGCACTGGCCGTGACGCTGCAAACCGATGACGGCCGCCGCGCGCTGATGGCGGAATGGGTTGCTGCACTGCTTGCGGGGCCGGGGGTTGTGGTGTTGAAACACGCTGAACCCGACCATGCGATGATCGACACCGCGTCGGATATGTTTCGCGCATTGATCGCCAGACAGAACGCGGCGGGCACGGGCGGGGGCGATCATTTCGCCAAACCGGGGGCGAATGACCGCATCTGGAATAGTCTTGAAAAGCACTGCCTGGCGGACCCTGCAAATTTCGCGCGCTATTACGGCAATCCGTTTCTGGCGCTGATATCGGAGGCGTGGCTCGGTCCGCATTATCAGATGACGGCGCAACTGAACGTGGTCAATCCGGGCGGGGCCGCGCAATCGCCGCACAGGGATTATCATCTGGGGTTTCAGTCGGCGGCGGATATCGCCCGCTATCCGCTGCATGTGCAACGGTTTTCACCCATGCTGACCCTGCAGGGAGCGATCGCGCATGTGGATGCGCCAATGGAGTCCGGGCCAACGCTGCTGCTGCCGCACAGCCAGTTGTGGGATGAAGGCTATCTTGCGATGGGCCGCGCAGATGTGCAGGCGCATTTCGCCACCCATCACGTGCAAGTGCCGCTGGAAAAGGGCGACATGCTGTTCTTTTCGCCCGCCCTGCTGCACGCGGCAGGCACGAATAAAACGACCGATGTGCGGCGCATGGTCAACCTGTTTCAGGTGTCATCCGCCTATGGGCGCGCGATGGAAACGGTGGACCGTGTGGCCATGATCAAGACGTTGTATCCTGTGCTGCGTGACGGCAGCCTGACGCAATCGCAGATCGCCTGTGCCATTGCAGCGAGTGCCGAGGGCTACAGCTTTCCGACCAACCTCGACCGCGATCCGCCTGTAGGTGGGCTGGCCCCAAAGACGCAGGCGGCACTGGTGATGGAGGCGTTGGCGGGTGATTGGCCGGATGAAAAGCTGTTTGCGGCACTGACTGCGCAGGCCGAAAAGAAGCGTAGCTAAGCCGGATCAGACCTCGACGGCGATCACCAGTTCGCCATCTTCAACTTCGCCCGTCCTGCGAAAGCCAAAGCTCTCGTAAAACCCCAGATTGCTGTTCGGCGTTTCTGATACATGCGCCGTCAACCGGGCGCATCCCCATGCACGCGCCTGTGCGAAAGCCTCGGCAAGGGCGGCACTTCCATAACCCTTGCCCTGAAATTCCGCCCCGATCAGCAGTCGCCAGAGATAGGCCGCGGTGGCGTCATTCCCCGGTTCGGGGCGCGTGACGGCATCCCAAGGGTATTCGCGCGGATGAATCATTGCCATCAGGCCAACCAGCGTTTCCCCATCCCAAAGCCCCCAGACGTAGGATCCGGGTTCATAGGCCGCCTGCGCCAACGTCTTTGCATTGTCTGACACCAGATTTTGCTGATCCGGCCGCACCCTTATCTCGATCAACGGTCGCACATGGTCGCGCAGAACCGGACGACGGACCAGCATCACTTCACCCGCGCGTTCCGTGTGGCAATCAACTTCAGCCGCAGCGCGTTCAGTTTGATGAAGCCTTCGGCATCCTTCTGGTCATAGGCACCTGCGTCTTCCTCGAACGTCACATGCTTTTCGGAATACAGGGAATGATCCGACCACCGCGCCACCGTCCGCGCCGACCCCTTGTACAGCTTCACCCGCACGGTGCCCGTCACATGCTCCTGCGATTTGTCGATCAGGGCCTGCAACATCTCGCGCTCCGGGCTGAACCAGAAGCCGTTGTAGATCAGTTCGGCATAGCGCGGCATGATGCTGTCTTTCAGGTGCCCCGCCCCTGCATCCAGCGTGATCTGTTCGATCCCCCGGTGCGCCTCCAGCAGGATCGTTCCGCCGGGGGTTTCATACAGCCCCCGCGATTTCATGCCGACAAATCGGTTTTCCACAAGGTCCAGCAGGCCGACGCCATGTTTGCCGCCCACCTCGTTCAGCCGGGTCAGGATGGTCGCCGGGCTCAGCGGCTCGCCATTGATCGCGACCGCATCGCCGCGTTCAAAGGTGATCTCGATGTATTCCGGCGTATCGGGCGCCTTTTCCACGGGTGTGACGCGCTGATAGACGAATTCCGGGGCCTCAACTGCCGGGTCTTCCAGCACCTTGCCCTCGGATGACGTGTGCAGCAGGTTGGCATCCACGCTGAACGGGGCCTCGCCGCGTTTGTCCTTGGCAATCGGAATCTGGTGTTCTTCGGCAAAGGCCAGCAGCGATGTGCGGCTTGACAGCGACCATTCCCGCCACGGCGCAATCACCCGGATGGCCGGGTTCAGCGCCAGTGCTGACAACTCGAACCGCACCTGATCGTTGCCCTTGCCGGTGGCCCCATGCGCCACGGCATCGGCCCCGACCTCGGCCGCGATCCGCACCAGATGCTGCGAAATCAGCGGGCGCGCGATGGATGTGCCCAGCAGATAAAGGCCCTCATACAGCGCATTGGCCCGGAACATCGGAAAGACGAAATCGCGCACGAATTCTTCGCGGACATCGACGATGTGGATATTCTCCGGCTTGATCCCCAACAGCACGGCCTTCTCGCGCGCGGGCTCCAACTCCTCGCCCTGACCCAGATCGGCGGTGAAGGTCACGACCTCGCAGCCGTACTCCGTTTGCAGCCATTTCAGGATGATCGACGTATCAAGGCCGCCGGAATAGGCGAGGACGACTTTTTTCGGGGCATTCTTGGCGGGCATCGACAGGCTCCACGGAAAGGGGAAATGGCGCTGGCCCCCAGTATTGGCTTTTGTGCAGCGGAACAAGACCGATTGGCCTTTTGCATCGCACGCGGTAACAGGGACAATGACTGATTTTGCCCAATCCGCGCGCGCCTGCGCCCTCGCCCTGCGAGAGTTGTTTCCCGAAACGCCCTTGCAGCGGAATGATCATCTTTCGGAACGCTTTGACGCCGATATCTGGCTGAAACGCGAAGATCTGTCGCCCGTACGCAGCTACAAACTGCGTGGCGCGTTCAATGCCATGCGCAAGGTGCGCGCAAATCAGCCCGATCAGACCAGCTTTGTCTGCGCCAGTGCGGGCAATCACGCGCAGGGCGTGGCCTATGCCTGCCGTCATTTCGGGGTGCAAGGCGTGATTTTCATGCCAGTGACAACGCCACAGCAAAAGATCAACAAGACCGCAGCCTTTGGTGGCGCGAATGTGCGGATTGTGCTGCAGGGCGACTATTTCGATCAGACGCTGGCGGCGGCCAAAACCTACTGCGCCGAACAGGGCGCGCATTTCCTGTCGCCGTTCGATGATGATGACGTGATCGAAGGCCAGGCAACCGTCGGCGTTGAGATTCTGTCCCAACTGGGCAGCGCGCCGGATATGATTGTGCTGCCGGTTGGCGGCGGCGGGCTGTCGGCGGGCGTGACGGGTTATCTGCGCACCATGTCGCCGAAAACCGAGTATCGGTTTGTCGAACCCCAAGGCGGTGCCAGCTTGCTGGCGGCGCTGCACAACAAGGGGCCGGTGACGCTGCCCAAGATCAACAGCTTTGTCGATGGCGCGGCGGTGGCACGTCTGGGCGATGCGACGTATCGCATGCTGGACTGGGTGTCGCCGGATGCGGTGCATCTGGCCCCGGAAGACCGCATCTGCATTACGATGCTGGATATGCTGAACGTCGAAGGCATCGTGCTGGAACCCGCAGGGGCGCTTTCCGTCGATGTGTTGCCGGACCTTGCCGACGACATCCGGGGCAAGTCGGTTGTCTGCGTGACTTCAGGCGGCAATTTTGATTTTGAACGTCTGCCCGAAGTGCGCGAAAGGGCGCAACGGTTCGCCGGCCTGAAGAAATACTTCATCCTGCGCATGCCGCAGCGGCCCGGTGCGCTGAAGGAATTCCTGAACATGCTTGGGCCTGATGATGACATCACACGGTTCGAATACCTGAAGAAGTCGGCGCGCAACTTCGGGTCTGTCCTGATTGGGATCGAAACGAAACGGGCCACCGATTTTGGGGCTTTGCTTCAGCATTTGGAGGAAGCTGGCTTTGCGTTTCGCGACATTACCTCAGACGAAACGCTGGCGGAATTCATGATCTGATCGGCGATCAACCGCCAAATCGCGTGGCAATCCCCGCTAACAGCGCGGACTTTTGCCGCATCATAGCACGCAATCGTTTCGGCCCGCATGTCGTCCACACCCGCGCCGTGCTTTGCCTGCAGTTCGCCCTTCTCGCACAGGGCCGCAAATTCCGTCAGACCAAGACTAAGCGCGGAGCCTTTAAGGAAATGAAAATCGTCGGCCGTCGGTAGGGTCGTTGCCAGCCGGGCAATCACGGCATCCGTTTCGTCCAGAAACATGGCAACCACTTCGACGATGGCATCGCTGCCGATTTCAGATGCCAGATCATCGACCCGCTGCCAATCAACATCCGCCACCATGCGCCCTTTCAGAAAGATCTGCGGCCAGATTGGGTGGGCCGCCTTAAGCAGGCGTAACTGCAAGATCCCGAAAAACACAGCATTTTAGGTTTCATGCACAATTAAGGTCTGAACCGCACATATGGCGCTGACGCCCCACAATCACAGGCAAACGCGCACGTGAACGACATAGCCCCCACTCCATTTACGGCGGAGCATGCGCTGACCCGCGTTTTGGTTGTTGATGACAGCCGCGCGCAGCGCCGTGTTCTGGCCCTGCAACTGGCGCGATGGGGTTATCAGGTGATTGAGGCCGCATCAGGTGTCGAGGCGCTGTCAATTTGTTCGGCAACACCGTTTGACATCATCATCAGCGACTGGATGATGCCGGGCCTGACGGGCGTTGATTTCTGCCGTGAAATCAGGGCTCTGCCGTCCGAATCCTACAGCTATTTCATTCTTTTGACATCCAAATCCGAAACTGCCGAAATCACGCGTGGGCTAGAGGCTGGGGCGGATGATTTTCTGACAAAGCCCTTCGATGCCGATGAGTTGCGCGCGCGCCTTCGCACCGGGGAACGCATCGTCGGGATGCAGCGACAACTGGTGCAGAAAAATGCCATGATCCGCTCTGCGCTGGGCGAAATCCAAAGCCTGTATGATTCGCTCGACCGCGACCTGCAAGAGGCTCGCAAGCTGCAACTGACCCTGATGCGTGACCGGCGGCAGGATTTTGAGCAGGGGTTCACAACAATTCTGATGCGGCCATCCGGGCATGTCGGCGGTGATCTGGTCGGTTGTTTCCGGATCAACGAGGGCCGGATCAGTTTGTATTCGGTCGATGTATCGGGGCATGGCGTGGCCTCCGCGATGATGACCGCGCGGCTTGCGGGGCTGCTGTCGGGTGGGTCGCCGGACCAGAACATCGCCATCCGCAAGGCGACGCTGGGTCAGCAGTTCGCATGGTCACCTGATACCGTCGCCAGCAAACTGAACCGCCTGATGATTGATGATGTGCAGGCGGATCAGTATTTTACGCTCGCCTATGCTGAGGTCGATCTGGCCACGGGCAACCTTGCGCTGGTGCAGGCGGGCCATCCGCACCCGGTCATCCTGCGCAAGGACGGCGCGATTGACGTGATTGGCGCCGGTGGTCTGCCGATCGGCCTGATTGCCGATGCAGGGTATGACACGGTCATGGCGCGGCTTCATCCCGGCGACCGGCTGCTGCTGGTGTCTGATGGCATCACAGAATGCCCGTCGATGACAGGTGATGAACTGGGTCAGGATGGGTTTGTCGCCTTGCTTGCCAAATTGCAGACCCTGCCCAGTGACCAGTTGATCGAGGCGCTGCAATGGGAACTGGTTACCCATCACGGCAACGGCGAATTTCCCGATGATGTCTCGGCCATCGTCTTTGACTACAATGGGCCAAATCTGCCCGACAACGCCGTCCGCAGCACGGACTGATCGCCGACATTGCCCAGAACTGAAGGCGCGTCCACCAGCGGCAACCAGATGGGCACATGCCCGGCCTCGGTTGGCGGGCCCAGTTGCCGCACCGGGTGGGCAAGATAGATCGCGCATACCTTTTCGGCCCAAAGATCGTATTCCGGCATGAAGGTATATCGCCGGAACGTGCACAGATGGCGCCGCACCTGAATACGCCAGCCGGTTTCCTCCATCACCTCGCGGTGTAGCGCGGCGATCGGATGTTCGCCCCGATCAATCCCGCCACCGGGCAGTTGGAATTCGGGTGCCGGGTCCATCTGCACGGTGCCGAGCAGGCGATCACCCTGGATCAAAATCGCATACACACCCGGCCGCCGGGTGTATCTTTGCCCGGCTTTCACCGCCTCGCCGTAGCGTCGGATCATGTCTTGCCCCTTGGACCCATGGTTGCCCTGACTATATAGGCGCGGTATGCCACGGATGGCAGCCAGGAAAACCCAATGATCACCGGAACACAACTTGCATGGGACGATACCGTCCTGCCCTTTCAACTTGATCTGTCTGATATTCGTGGCCGTGTGGCGCGGCTTGACGGGACGCTTGACCGCGTCTTGCGCCAACACGCCTATCCCCCGCTGATCGAGGCGCTGGTGGCCGAGGCGACCTTGCTGACTGCGCTGATCGGTCAGGCGGTCAAGCTGCGCTGGAAACTGTCGATCCAGATCAGGGGCAATGGCCCGGCGCGTCTGATTGCAACCGACTATTATGGCCCGACCGAGGATGGCCAGCCCGCCCGCATCCGCGCCTATGCCAGCTATGACAAAGATCGTCTGGACCACGATGCCGTCCCGTTCAGCCAGATCGGCACTGGCTATTTCGCCGTGCTGATCCATCAAGGGGCGGATATGGCCCCCTATCAAGGCATCACGCCGATTGCGGGCGGGTCACTTTCCGCCTGTGCAGAGACGTATTTTGCCCAGTCCGAACAGCTTCCCACGCGGTTTTCGCTGACCTTCGGCAAAAGTCAGGTGCCGGGGTCCGCTGCACAGTGGCGCGCGGGTGGGGTGATGTTGCAGCACATGCCCAAAGCCTCGCCGTTTGTTGCGGCTGAAGGCGGGTCGGGCGAGGGTGGCTTGTTGAACCACGCCGATATTCTGGCTGGGGAAGAAGGTGAAAACTGGGCCCGTGCCAACATCCTGCTCGACACAGTCGAAGAGATGGAGCTTGTCGGCCCCACTGTCGCCCCGACCGATTTGTTGGTGCGCCTGTTCCACGAAGAAGGCCCGCGCGCCTTTGATCCGCAGCCCGTGCGGTTTGGTTGTTCCTGTTCGGCGGACAAAGTGCGCCAGTCGATGTCGATCTATTCCTCCAAGGATATCAAACACATGACGACACCCGAAGGGATCGTGACAGCCGATTGCCAGTTTTGCGGCGCGCATTACGAACTTGACCCTCTGACCCTCGGGTTTGAGGCGAAGAAGGTCGACGGTGATGAGGCATGACGAAGCGGCCTTTCGCGCGGCACTTGAACGCCAAAGCGGGGAATCATCCGATTTTGACCTGAATCCCGGCACCCTTCCGCCGGGTCGGACCTTGCGCGCAGCGGCGGTGCTGGTGCCAATCTGGCTATGCGATGGCACGGCGCGCGTCATTCTGACAAAGCGCGCGTCGGGGCTGAAACATCATCCCGGACAAATAGCGTTTCCCGGTGGCAAGGTCGACGCAGGCGATGCCGGCCCCGAGGGTGCCGCCCTGCGCGAGGCGTGGGAAGAAATCGCACTGCCGCCCGAACGCGTGCAGATCTTGGGTCGTTTACCGGCGCATGAAACGATCACGGCTTATACCGTGCTTCCCATTTTGGGCCTTGTCAGAGACAGTTTCGATCCCATTCCCGAACGAAACGAAGTCGATGAGGTTTTCAGCGTTCCCTTGGCGCATGTCTTGAACGCGGCAAACTACGCGATCGAACAGCGCGATTGGCGTGGTGTGATGCGCCGCTATTATGCGGTTCCATATGGGCCGTATTACATCTGGGGGGCCACTGCGCGTATTCTGCGTGGCCTGGCGGAAAGGATGCAACCGTGAAGGTTTCCGGCGAATGGCTGACCAAACCAGCGACACAGGCCGTTCTAGGTGCGCTCAGGACTGCCGGCCACCAGGCCCTGTTCGTCGGGGGATGCGTGCGCAATGCGTTGATGCGTCTACCCGTCGCGGATGTGGATGTAGCAACGAGTGCCATGCCCGAAACAGTCACTAACGTAGCAGAGACGGCAGGGTTTCGTGTGGTGCTGACCGGCGTGGATCACGGCACAGTGACGGTGATAGCCGATGACGTTGCACATGAGGTCACGACCTTTCGACGCGATGTTGCAACTGATGGTCGTCATGCGACGGTCGCCTTTACAGCCGAAATTGCGCAGGATGCCGGACGGCGTGATTTGACAATGAATGCTCTTTACGCGCAGGCGGATGGCACGGTGATTGACCCATTGGGCGGTCTGCCGGATGTGTTGGCCCGAAAGGTGCGGTTTGTCGGCGAGGCTGACCAGCGCATCCGTGAAGACTATCTGCGCATCCTGCGGTTTTTCCGGTTTCACGCCTGCTACGGTGATCCGGCCGGTGGAATAGATGCCGATGGTCTGGCGGCCTGTGCTGCGCATGCAGAACATATCGCCACCCTGTCGCGCGAACGTATCGGGGCCGAAATGCGCAAACTTTTGGCCGCCCCTGATCCCGCCCCGGCAGTAGCGGCAATGGCACAGGCAGGAGTTCTTGCGCAGGTCTTGCCGGGCGCTAATGCCCGGATGTTGCCCATCCTGATCCATGCCGAAGGTGATGAACCAACTCGCTGGCTGCGTCGTCTGGCCAGTTTGGGTGGCATCGATGCCACCGATAGGTTGCGCTTGTCACGTATCGAAGCGACAGAATTAGGCCATATCAGAGACGCATTAGACGCCAGCGAACCGATTGCGATCGTCGCTTACCGCTTTGGTGATGCTGTGGCGCGTGACGTGGCGCTGTTGCGTGCTGCAATGTTTGAACAGCCACCCGCACCGGGTTGGCAATCGGATGCCGCGCGGGGGGCGCAGGCAAAACTTCCGGTCACTGCCGCCGATCTGATGCCCATGTTGCAGGGGCCTGCCCTTGGTGCCCGCCTAAAAGAGATCGAATCCCGTTGGCTCGCATCTGACCTGACCCTGACACGCGCTGAACTTTTGGCCTGAGTGCGGTTTTCCTTGGCCTTGCGATGCGCTATATGTCGCGTCCAAGGTCAGAGGCACCGCAAATGTTCCGCTTCTTTGAAGACCTCGTTGATCCCTACGGCCCCTACGAGGAAACCGATACGCCGCCCCGGCGGCTGTGGCCGTTCCTGAAGGACTACGTGCACCCCTTCAAAGGGGTCTTTGTCGTGACTGCGGCCTTGTCGGTTGTATCTGCCTTCGCCGATGTCGCCCTGATCTGGTATGTGGGGCGTCTGGTTGATCTGCTGGCGACCTCGACGCCCGCTGTGGTTTGGGCCGCTTATGGCACCGAAATCATTTTCGTTGGTCTTGCCGTGCTGATCCTGCGCCCGCTGTTCCTCGTGGCCAACGTGGCCTTGCTGCACAACACCATCCTGCCGAATTTCGGAACAATGATTCGCTGGCGCGCGCATCGTCATGTGATCCGACAGCCGGTCGGCTGGTTTGAATCCGATTTCGCGGGCCGTATCGCCAACCGCATCATGCAAACGCCACCAGCGGCGGGCGATGCGGTGTTTCAGACGTTCGACGCCGTGGCCTTTGCATCCGTCACCGTGGTTGGTGCCGCGATCATGCTGACAGAGGCCGATCCCCGCTTGTTAGTGCCGCTTTTGATCTGGATGGTGCTTTATGCCTGGCTGGTGAACTGGACGATCCGGCGCGCGGGGCCAGCGTCCAAGGCCAGCTCGGATGCGCGGTCTGCTGTCACGGGCCGCGTTGTGGATGCCTATACCAACATTCATTCGGTCAAGCTGTTCGCGCATCACGACGCTGAAATCGACTATGCCAAACAGTCCATCGAACATGCCCGCACCACGTTTCAGCAGGAAATGCGCATCGTCACCAAGATGGATCTGGCGCTGACCTGTCTTAACGGTTTTCTGATCGTGGCCATCACGGGTTGGGCGATTCTTCTCTGGTATCAGGGGCAGGCAACCATCGGCACCGTGGCTGCAGCCAGCGCGCTGGTGCTGCGGCTGAACAACATGACCTACTGGATCATGTGGGCCTTTACGTCTTTGGTGCAAGCCTTGGGCGTCGTACAGGAAGGGATGGAGACGATCACCCACCCCATCGAACTGGTCGACAAACCGCAAGCCAAACCCCTGCAGTTTCAGCAAGGTCTGATCGAAATCGACCACGTCTCGCACCATTATGGTCGCGGCTCGGGCGGCTTGCAGGATGTGACGCTGACGATCCGCCCGGGTGAGCGCATTGGCGTCGTTGGGCGGTCGGGGGCGGGCAAATCGACCTTGGTCAAGCTGATGTTGCGGTTCTACGACACCGAAGGCGGGCGCATCCTGATCGACGGGCAGGATATTGCAGGCGTCACGCAGGATTCGGTGCGTCGCCAGATCGGCATGGTGCAGCAGGACAGCAGCCTGATGCACCGGTCGGTGCGCGACAATATCCTGTATGGCCGCCCCGATGCGGGCGAAGAGGCGATGATCGCCGCCGCCAGACAAGCCGAGGCGCATGAATTCATCCTGACGCTGCAAGATCCGGAGGGGCGCACCGGTTATGACGCCCATGTGGGCGAACGCGGCGTAAAGCTGTCAGGCGGGCAGCGACAGCGTGTGGCATTGGCCCGCGTCATCCTGAAAGACGCGCCGATCCTCATTCTGGATGAGGCGACAAGTGCGCTCGACAGTGAGGCTGAGGCCGCCATTCAAGACGCGCTTTATGGCGTGATGCACGGCAAGACGGTCATCGCCATCGCGCACCGCCTGTCAACGATCGCGGCAATGGACCGGATTGTTGTGCTGGAGGATGGCCGCATCGCCGAAGAGGGCACCCATGCGGAACTTCTGGCGGTGAACGGGCTTTATGCAAGGTTCTGGGCACGCCAATCGGGTGGGTTCATCGGATTGGAAGAGGCTGCCGAATGAATATCTTCAGCCGCATGGGCAACTGGATCAATGCTTTCGACCCGGCCGAAGGCCCGCCCCCGCAGAAACTGGGGGCCTTCTTTCGCTGGTGCCTGAAGGGGTCATGGCCGATGCTGTGGTTTGCCGCCCTTCTGTCCTCCATCGCCGGCGCGACCGAGGTTGTCTCGGCCCTGATCCTTGGCTGGGTCATCGACGCTGCTGTGCAAAGTGGTCCTTTGGGGTTCTTTGCGCAAAATGCGTCACTGTTGTTGCTGTTTCTGGCATTCTACCTTGTATTTCGCCCGCTGTCCTTTGCCGTCTCGGCGGCATCGAACAGTGTTGTGATCGGCCCGAACGTTCTGCCACTCGTCCTCAGTCGGCTGCACCGCTGGACACTGGGGCAGGCCGTTACCTTTTTCGACAATGACTTCGCGGGCCGCATCGCGACCAAACAGATGCAGGCCGCCCGCGCCGTCACCGATGTGGCGACTGAGGCGATCAACACGGTGGCCTTTGCGCTGGCATCGGTAATCGGATCGGTGATCTTTCTGGTCGCGATCGACTGGCGCATCGCGGTGGCGCTGGCGGTCTGGCTCGTGGCCTACATCCTGATGATCCGTTATTTCCTGCCCAAGGTGAAGATCAACGCCGCCGCCCGCGCCGCCGCCCGCGCGATGGTCACGGGGCAGGTGGTGGATACGATCACCAACATCAAGACGGTAAAGCTGTTTGCCCATGCCGCGTTCGAAGACCGGGTCGCGCTCGAAGCGATGGAGGTGTTCCGCGAACGCAGTCTGGAATTTGGTGAGCTATCGACATGGTTCCGCTTTGCGCTGATGACGCTGGCGGGCGTTCTGCCTGTGCTCTTGATCGGCGGCACCCTGATGCTGTGGCAAGAAGGATTGGCCACCGCCGGTGCGATTGCGGCGTCCGGTGCCATCGCCATGCGGATCGCGCAGATGTCGGGCTGGGTCAGCTTTACCCTGCTGTCGATCTACACCTCGATTGGTGAAGTTGAAGACGGCATGCGCACACTGGCCGTGCCGCACACCCTCGCCGATGAACCCGGCGCGCAGGATCTGCCGCGCGTGAAAGGTGAGATCACCTTTGACAATGTGACCTTCGGATATGGCCGGGCGCGGGCGGGCGTCGTCGATATCAATCTGACGATCCGCGCAGGCGAAAAGCTCGGCATTGTGGGCGCATCAGGGGCCGGCAAATCGACGCTCGTTTCCCTGCTTTTGCGGCTCTATGATGCCGAAAAAGGCCATGTTCTGATTGATGGACACGATGTGCGCCAGATCACGCAGGAAAGTTTGCGCCGTCAGATTGGCATGGTCACGCAAGAAACCGCGATGTTCAACCGATCAGCCCGCGACAACATCCTTTACGGGCTGCCCGAAGCGATCGGAAGAGGCGATGATTGCCGCCGCCAAGGCGGCCGAGGCCGACGGCTTCATCGCCAACATGGCCGATCACAAGGGACGCCGCGCCTATGACGCCTTTCTGGGCGAACGCGGCGTGAAACTGTCGGGCGGGCAGCGCCAGCGCATCGCCCTTGCCCGCGCCTTCCTGAAAGACGCTCCGATTCTTGTGCTGGACGAGGCGACCAGCGCGCTCGATTCGGAAGTCGAGGCGAACATTCAAGAGGCGCTGACCCGCGTGATGCAAGGCAAGACTGTGCTTGCCATCGCGCACCGCCTGTCCACCATCGCCGCGATGGATCGCATCATCGTGCTCGAAGACGGTCGCATCGTTGAAGAGGGCGACCACACCGCCCTTCTGGCAAAGAACGGTGTTTATGCCCGGTACTGGAACCGCCAGTCGGGTGGCTTCATCGGGGTTGATGAAAGGCAGGCGGCAGAGTGATCGTCACGATTGACCGCCTGGGTCACCTCGGCGATGGCGTGGCGCGGGGGCCCGATGGCGTGATCTTTGTGCCGCAGACCCTGCCGGGCGAGGTGATCGAGGGCAACCTGCTGGGCGATCATCTGTCCAACACGCGAATCGTCACGCCGTCGGTAAGCCGCGTGCGCCCCCCCTGCGCCCATGCCCGCACCTGCGGCGGTTGCCTGATGCAGCACGCGAGCGACGATTTTGTGGCCGACTGGAAACTGGGCATCGTCAAAGGCGCGCTGGCGGGGCAGGGGATCGACGCACCCTTCCGCCCAATTCTGACGTCACCGCCGCAATCGCGCAGGCGTGCAACGCTGACAGCGCGGCGCACCAAGTCGGGCGGGCTGATCGGCTTTCACGCCCGCGCGTCCGACATGCTGGTGGCCATTCCCAATTGTCGCCTGCTGCACCCAGATATCATGGCCACATTCCCAGCGCTCGAGGCACTGGTGAAACTTGGCGGCTCGCGCAGTGCCGATGTGGCCTTGATGGTGACGCATTCGCTGGGCGGCCCCGATGTGGTGGTGACGGGCGGCAAACCCGCAGATGCCGCCCTGCGCCTTGATCTTGCGCGCCTTGCGGAAACGCATGGCATCGCCCGCCTGACCTGGGGGGATGAGGCGATCGCACTGCGCACCGCCCCCGTGCAACGCTTTGGCCGCGCCCTTGTGACGCCCCCCCCCGGTGCGTTCCTGCAGGCCACCGAACATGGGCAAACAGCCCTTCTGGCCGCCGTGACCGACGCTGTGGGCCCCGCCGCCCGCATCGCCGATCTTTTCGCGGGTGTCGGCACGTTTGCCTTGCCGCTGGCCGAAGGTGCCGAAGTCCACGCCGTTGAAGGTGACGCCGCCATGACCGCCGCGCTGGAAAAAGGCTGGCGTCAGGCCGAAGGGCTGAAACGCCTGACAGTCGAGCCGCGCGATCTGTTCCGCCGCCCCCTGGATGCGGAGGAGCTGAAGGATTTCGATGCCGTTGTGATCGACCCGCCGCGCGCCGGGGCGGAATCGCAAACGGCAGCCCTTGCAGAGTCCGATGTGCCGGTGATCGCCGCCGTCTCTTGCAACCCCACGACATTCGCCCGTGATGCGAAGGTGCTGATCGCAGCCGGCTACAGCCTTGATTGGGTGCAGGTCGTCGATCAATTCCGCTGGTCTGCGCATGTCGAACTCGCCGCCCGGTTTTCCCGTGGCAAACGCCCGCGCAAATCCTGACCGTTCACGAACGCAGGATCACGGTATTCTGCCGCTAGCCATGCCCGCCGGGATTCGCTATGCGATAAAAAAACGCTGCGATGAAAAAATACGGGGCAGTTCTACGATGCGGTTCATGAAACTTCTTGTCATGCTGGTGGCTGTCGTCACCTTGGCATCCTGTGGTCAGCAATCAAAGTTCCGTACCTATGACGGGCCCCCCATCACGCTGGTGCAGATCAACAAGACCGAACGCACCATGTATCTGATCCATAATGGCACCGTGTTGCACACGTATGATATCGCGCTTGGCTTTGCTCCGGTCGGGCACAAACAGGTCGAAGGCGATGGTCGCACGCCCGAAGGGCTTTACCGCATCAACCGGCGCAATCCCAATTCCGAATATCACCTGTCGCTGGGGATTTCTTACCCGAATGAACAGGATGTCGCCTATGCCGATTCCATCGGCCAACCACCTGGCGGCGATATTTTCATCCACGGCTGGTCCGAGGCGCTGGCCCGTCGCGCTGACTGGACAGCAGGCTGCATTGCCGTCAAAGACCGTGAGATCGAAGACATTTATGCGATGGTCCGTGACGGGACGATCGTCAACATTCTGCCCTGATCAGGTCCCGGCGACCAAGGTCCACCAGATCTTGCCGCTGGGTTCCTGAAACCACGAAAATCCAAGGTTTCGCGCTGCCGGGTCAAGCAAAATGGCGCGCGTATCCGCCTGTCCTGCCCATGCGGCCAGCGTTTCCAGTTCGGTCTCGAAGGTTTCTGAAATCAGTTCACCCACCAGCGTTCCCGAATAGCCGGTGCGCTGCACCCGCACCAAGGGCGACGATCCGTCAGACCCAAAATGCCAGGGCCGGTTCTGCACGGCCATGTCGCGTGCATGCGTCGCGGCCGCCGCTGTCAGTTGCGGGTTCAACTGCAATGGCGCAGCACCGGTTGCCGCGCGCAGCGTGTTTACCGAATCCAGCACGCGGAACGGGATCTGGTTCTGGTTCGCCGCATCAATCCGGTAAACCCGCGGCAATGGCCGCCCATCGGCCCCCAATTGCGCGGGCCCCACAGGTGCCGTACAGGCCGACAGGACTGCAAGTCCGCCCAACACGAATACCGTTCTTCTGTTCATTCTCTTCTCACACAGGCGGGGCGTCTATCGCCCGGTTGGCGGCAGTCATAGCGAATGCCAGTGTAACCTTCAAACCCTACTGCGCAGCGATGTGCCGAATGACGCTTGTTTGATTTGCGGCCCTGTTGCTTCGGCGTTACATACAGCGCGAACTTTGAGAGCAGGAGACTACGCAATGTCTGGCAAGGACACATTTCTGTTGAACCGCCGCCGCATGCTGGGAACCGCCGCTGCCGCGTTGGGCGCCAGCGCCCTGCCCGCCTTCGCGCAGGACGGATCAACCGAATTCGAATCTGCTGCCACCAGCAACCGCCACAATATCTCCAGCTTCCGCATGCTGAAGTGGCAGGACTATTTTTCCGATACCCGCAACGGCGCCATTCTCGTCGACATCACGTCGCGCGCGCTGCACTACTGGTCCGAAGATCAGTCGATCTATCGCCTGTTCCCCACTTCGGTGCCGGTGTCCGATGATCTGACGCGTCGCGGACGAACCGAAGTTGTACAAAAAGTTGTGGCCCCCACATGGCGTCCGACCCCCGCCATGCGTGAACGCAACCCTGAATGGCCTGAGGTGGTCGAAGGGGGCGCACCGGATAACCCATTGGGAACACATGCGCTTTATCTGTCATGGCAGTACTACCGCGTTCACGGCACGCATGACACCCGCAAGATCGGGCGGCGGTCGTCAAACGGCTGTATCGGGCTTTACAACGAACATATTCAAGAGCTGTTTCCGATGGCCGTCGTGGGCACGCAGGTTCTGCTGATCTAGCGCTGCCTTCGCAGTTGCAGAAAAAGGGCGGCGCTGCCGCCCTTTTTTATGCCCGCAGAACGGGCGTTTCTGGCCTGCAACATGCATAGTTTGCTGGAAAGTGTTGCATTATTGACGAAAAAAATCGGGCAGAACTTCCGGCCAAGTTTGGACCGATTGCAAATCCTGTTTCGCGCAGATTAGAAGGGATTTATGAGGGCTTTGCTTGGGTGCATTCTGCCGCCTCTGAAACCAATTGGCTGAATGCGTTAACTGGAGGTTACTATGAAGAAGATCGCACTTGCCACCGCACTGTCGCTGGCTGCTACCTCGTCCTTCGCTGGCGGCTTTGCTGAGCCGGTCACCGAAGAAGTAGTGGTTGCTGAAACCACCAAGACGTCGTCTTCGGGCGGCATCATTGTTCCGCTGCTGCTGCTGCTCGTTGTGGCTGCTGCCGTGGCTTCGAACTAATCTATTCGAACCGTTTTTCGGTTCTGAAAAGGCGATGGGTTTAACCCGTCGCCTTTTTTTATTGTTACATCCCCGCAACACGGTCTGCCGGCTGCGCACACGTCCAAAATTGGACTCGACCTCTCACAAATTGGTGATACGCATAAAGGGCTGTTCGGCCCCGTTGCTGCCAATGTACGCGGGGCGCTTTTAACCGGAGGTTATCTTGAAGAAAATCGCACTCGCCACCGCGCTGTCGCTCGCTGCTACCTCGTCCTTCGCTGGCGGCTTTGCCGAGCCGGTCACCGAAGAAGTCGTTGTTGCTGAAACCACCAAGACCTCGTCGTCGGGCGGTATCATCGTTCCGCTGCTGCTGCTTCTGGTTGTGGCCGCCGCTGTGGCGTCCAACTGATCTGACATACACTTTTTGACGACCGGAATCGGCGACGGGCCTTGCCCGCCGCCTGTTCTGCATAGTCGTATATGCGCAACAGGCGCGTGCTTTCGGCGGAAAACGCCGAATGCCGTTCGACGCTGTCTAAAATCATGGTATGACTCTCATGTTTCGTTGCGCCCTGTCGTCAAATCAATGTTTTGGCAGGCCGCTTTAACTGGAGGTTACCATGAAGAAAATCGCACTCGCCACCGCACTGACGCTGGCTTCCACCTCGGCATTTGCTGGCGGCTTTGAACAGCCGATCCCAGAGCAGCCCCCGATCGCTGTGGTTGAGGAAACCCGCACGTCCTCTTCGGGCGGCATCATTGTTCCGCTGCTGCTGCTGCTTGTTGTGGCCGCTGCTGTTGCGTCCAACTGATCAACAATCCTTCGGGATTGCGAAAAGGCGAAGGGCAAAACCCTTCGCCTTTTTCATTTGCGGCTAACGGGTCCAGCCTGCCAGATTGTCCGAAATCACCGCCGTCAGCGCCGCAATATGTGCGTCATCGTCGTTCAGGCAGGGAATATAGGTAAACACCTCGCCCCCGGCATGTTCAAACGCCTCGCGGATCTCGCCGTTGATCTCTTCCAGCGTTTCGATGCAATCGGCCGAAAATGCGGGCGCCATGACGGCGATTTGCTTCTTTCCGGCTTTGGCGAGCGTGGCCACATGCTCCACCGTGTAGGGTTTCAGCCATTCCTCCGGTCCGAACACCGATTGGAAAGTAATGTCGATGGCGCCCTTGTCCCAGCCCAGCCGTTCGCGCAACAGCCGTGTCGTCTTGGCGCAATGGCAATGATACGGGTCGCCCTCCATCAGATACCGCTTTGGCATTCCGTGATAGCTGGTTACCAGCACATCGGGCACATGATCAAGCGTGGCATAGGCGCGTGTCACCGACTGTGCCAAAGCTTCAATATACAGCGGATGGTCGAAATACTCCGGCACGGTGCGCGCGGCGGGCTGGCGCTTTTCTTTCATCAGGGCGCGAAAGAACTGGTCATTCGCGGTGGCTGACGTGGCACCCGCATAATGCGGATACAGCGGAAAGAACAAGATTTTCTCGCACCCGGCGGCAACCATGTCGCGCACCTTTGATTCGGTCGACGGATTGCCATAACGCATGCAGAAATCCACCATCACCTCGTCACCGTATTGCCCGGCGAGTGCGGTCTTTATCTTTGCCGTCTGATCCTTGGTAATCGTCATCAACGGGCTTTCGCCCTTGTCGTGGTTCCAGATCAGCTTGTAATTCGCACCCGAACTGAAGGGCCGCTTGGTCAGGATGATCAGTTGCAACAACGGCTGCCACTTCCAGCTTGCGTAATCAATCACGCGCTTGTCGGACAGAAATTCGTTCAGATAGCGCCGCATCGACCAATAATCATAGTTGTCCGGCGTACCCAGATTGGCCAGCAGCACACCAATCTTTGCGGGCTTGACCATCGGATGGTCGGCTGGCGCATGGGCAAGCCTGTCCTGCACCACGGGGGCGGGCATGGCAGAGCGGGCCTTGATGCGCGGATCCTTGTTCATGCGATGGGACATATATGCTTATCCGTCGGGGTCAACCTCTGGGCAGCTTAACCTCGGGCGCGTGCAGCGCATCGGCCAATCTTTGGGCGGCAGAGCCGGGGCGAAGCGGCTTTTGCTGGCTTTCTGCGGGGGCCCAGCCCGTCAGGCAGATGAATTCGAACGTGGCCGGAATGCGCCCATCCGGCCCCGCATGCGTCTGTTGATAAATCTCGGCGGCCCGCATCAGCACTGCCCGCCGGGTCGGGCGGCGCAACCTTGCCGCCAGCGCGTTGCCTTCCCCCATCGCGCGCAGATCGCGCATCAGATGCCAGGCGTCGCGGTAGATCACCCGCCGGGTAAAACTATCCGCCACTGGCAGCGCAAAGCCTGCCCGCTGCAGCAACCCCCCCAGATCGCGAATCTCTCCCATCGGCAAGACACGCGGCGACAGGCCCCCCGTCACCTCTGCCTCGGCCATCGCAAGGGCGCTGCGCAATTCATGCAAGGTCTGCCCCCCGAACATGATCCCGATAAACAGACCGTCCGCCGTCAGTGCCCGCCTGCACTGCACCAATTGTCCCACCGGGTCATCCGCCCAATGCAGACACAGCGCATGGATCACCAGATCATGCGCACCGGGGTGCAAAGTCAGCATATCATCATCCGCCACCACCACGGCATCCGGCAGGACATCCGCCCACAATTGCGGAAAACCTGTTACCACGGCGGCGGATGTAAAGGTTCTGTTAACCTCGATCAGTCTCTCCTGAACATCCGTTATCGCGTCGGTTTGCAGAAACATCTCACGCGCACGGGCGCGGTTTCGCATCAGGGCAATACGGTCGGTCAATGGGGCGGGGGTTTGCATGGCACAAACGATGGGTCGCAGATGACGAAATTGCAAGCCGCGCTGCAACTGATCTATCCGGCGCAATGCCTGACCTGTGATGCCCGCGTGACAACCGATTTTGGTCTGTGTGGCCCGTGCTGGCGGGCCACGCCTTTCATCGGCGGACTGGTCTGCGATCACTGCGGCGTGCCCCTGCCGGGTGAGGATCGTGGTGCCGTCGAACATTGCGACGATTGCCTGACAATCGCACGGCCATGGTCGCAGGGCCGTGCGGCGCTGCTGTATAAGGACAACGCGCGGCACATGGTCCTGGCCCTGAAACATGGCGACAGGCTCGATCTGGTGCGCCCGGCAGCCGTATGGCTGCACCGCGTTGCCCGCCCGATGATCGTGCCCGGCATGTTGGTCGCCCCAATCCCGCTGCACTGGCTGCGCCTGATACGGCGGCGTTACAATCAGGCGGCGCTGTTGTCTTCGGCGGTGGCAAAGCTGGCAGGCCTTGACCACTGCCCCGACCTTTTGCAACGTCCCCGCCCCACAGGCACTCAGGATGGGCGCGACCGCGATGGCCGCTTTGCCAATATGTCGGGGTCATTGCGCCTGCATCCCCGCCATGCTGCCCGCGTGACAGGCCGCCATATCCTGCTGATAGATGATGTGATGACCTCTGGCGCTACCCTTGCGGCGGGGGCAGAGGCGTGCGTCGCCGCGGGGGCCATCGGTGTGTCCGTACTGGTGTTGGCACGCGTTGCGAAAGACACATAATCGCCTATAGTCTGGGAAAATTCCTCAGGACACCGCGATGAAAACAGTCGAGATTTATACGACCCAGACCTGCCCCTATTGCATGATGGCCAAACGCCTGCTGACCCGCAAAGGCGCTGCTTACACCGAAATCGACGTTGGTCGTGACCCCGGCAAACGCGTGACCATGATGCAACGTGCTGGCGGCCGGCGCACTGTACCGCAGATCTTCATTGGCGGTGTGCATGTCGGTGGCAGTGATGATCTGCATGATCTTGATGATGCGGGCAAACTTGACCCGCTACTGGCAGGCTGATCCATGCGGGTGGGTCTGGTGCAATTGACGGTGACGGATGATCCGCATGCAAACCTGCCCGCGACGCTCGCCCTTGTGCAGCAGGCCGTGGATGGCGGCGCAACCTTCGTTCTGACACCCGAATGCACCAATCTGCTGTCCTCCAGCCGCGCGCATCAACAGGCGACGCTGTGCTTTGAAGATGGTGATGCCACCCTTGCAGCGCTGCGTGATGCGGCGGCGCGCCATGGGATATGGCTTCTTGCCGGTTCACTCGGGATAAAGACCGATGATGCCGATGGCCGCTTTGCCAACCGGTCTTTCCTGATCGGCCCGGATGGCACGATTGCCGCGCGCTATGACAAGATCCACATGTTCGATGTGAACGTGTCCGAGACCGAGGTTTACCGCGAAAGCGCGGCCTATCGGCCCGGTGCAAAGGCCGTTATGGCCGATATGCCACTGGCGCGCCTTGGCTTGACCGTCTGCTATGATTTGCGCTTTCCGCAGCTTTATCGCGCCCTTGCGCAGGCGGGCGCGCAGATCATCACCGTGCCAGCAGCCTTCAACCACATCACTGGGGCTGCGCATTGGGAAACGCTGCTGCGCGCCCGCGCGATTGAAACAGGCTGCTTTATTCTTGCGCCCGCGCAAACCGGCTTTCATGCCGAAAGCCATGGCAAGGGTCGGCGCACCCATGGCCACAGCCTTGTCGTGGCCCCGTGGGGTGACGTGCTGGCCGATGCGGGCACAGAACCGGGCGTTCTGCTTGCGGACATTGATCTGGCACAGGTGGCGGTTGCGCGGCAGCGTATCCCGTCTTTGACCCATGACCGGGCGTATGACGCGCCATGAACGACAAGACCGAAGACATCGCCGTCGCCCTGTTTGGAGAGTTGTTCATGGCAGATCAGCTTGCCCGCAACCGTATCTCCAAAGCCTTGCCGCGCGGCATGGAATTGTCGCATTTCGGCGTGTTGAACCATCTCACGCGGGTGGCCGAAGAACGTACGCCCGCTCAACTGGCCCGCGCGTTTCATGTCACACGCGGCGCGATGACCAATACGCTGGCGAAACTGGAATGGGCCGGCCATGTGCATATTCGCCCCGATTGGGACGATGCCCGGCGCAAGTTCGTGTCGATCAGCCCCTCTGGCCGCGCCGCACGTGATGCCGCGGTGGCCGTCATCGCGCCCCTGATCGGCGATGTGGTGCAGGCGCTCGGGGCGGAACGCGTGCGCGCCGTCCTGCCCGTTTTGCGCGAAATGCGCACCCGGCTGGAAGAGGGCTAAGCTCGACGTCGTTTCACGACAGCGGCCGCAGCGTCCCGCGTTCGACAATCCGGCAGGGATGCAGGATCATCCGCGCAGGCTCATCCGGGTCTGCCAGCCGCGCCACCATCAGATCAATTGATCCCGCGACAATTGCCGCAAACGGCTGGTGAATCGTAGTCAGGTTGATATTCGCCCAGCCCGCCATTTCCATGTCGTTCAACCCGATCAGCCCCAGATCATCCGGAACCCGCAGCCCCGCATCCGCCGCCGCTGACAAGGCCCCGATCGACAGCACGTCATCGCCGCAGAAATACCCCTCGGCCCTGTCACCCGATAGCAGTCGCGCCATCTCTGCCCGCCCGGCGGCAAAGCTGTAGGCACCTGCGAAACTGCTGGTTACATCGGCCCGCCCGTCCGCCGCCGCCAGAAACCCCGCCAGCCGGTCCTGCGTCGTCGATGCGTCCCTTGGCCCCCCCATGAACCCGATCCGCCGATACCCCCGCGCAATCAGCGTCTCAGCCGCCATCCTGCCCGCCAGCACGTTGTCGATCCCCACCATGCTGACATGCGCCTTATCGCCCGCACGCCCGAACGCATGCACCACCGGCAATCCCGCCGCAGCAAAGCCTTCGGCAAAACCGGGGGGCAGTTCGGACGATGCCAGCACCACCCCATCCACCGAATAAGCCCGCAACAGTTGCACGGACCGCGCCGCATCCACCTCGTCCGTCAGGTTCACCAGCAAAGGGCGCAAGCCACGGTCCTGCAAGCCGCGCGTGAACAGATCAAAGATTTCCAGAAATGCCGGGTTGTGAAAATTGTTCGACACAAGGCCGATCATCTGTGTCCGCCGCGTCGTCAGACTGCGCGCCAGCACATTCGGGCTATAGCCCAGCGCCGCCGCCGCCGCCTCTACCCGTGCCCGCATCCGCGCCGAAACCGATGCCCCTTCGGTAAAACACCGCGACACTGCCGCTCGCGACACTCCCGCCCGTTCCGCCACATCCTTCAGCGTCACGGCCATCAGAACCCCGCCAGCAAATCGGCATGGCGCGCCACGAAATCGGCCCGCACCACCGCAGGCGGCCGCAGCCGGATAGACAGCCCGCGCAGCATCGCCAGATCGGGGCGGCCAAACAACCGATCCGCCTCGGTCTCGGTAAATCCCGCAATCTGCACCGCCTCCAGCCAGGCCGAAACCTTGTCCGCCGCCTTGATCGCCTTTTTCACCTGGGCAGGCAGCACCGCAGGCAATCCGAACCGCAGGTGCACCGCCGCCGTCAGCCGTTCGTCCAACGCACCATAACCCGGCCCAACGGCGGCTTTGACCGGGCTGATCATGTCGCCAATCACGTATTCGGGCGCATCATGCAGCAGTGCCGCCAACCGCCATTTCACCGGATGCGCGCCCATCCGCCCAAAGATTTCCTCCACCAGCAGCGAATGTTCGGCCACCGAATAGGGCCAATCGCCTCGTGTCTGCCCGTTCCACCGCGCGACAAACGCCAACCCATGCGCAATATCCGCGATTTCAATATCCATCGGCGTCGGGTCCAGCAGATCGAGCCTGCGGCCCGAAAGCATCCTTTGCCATGCGCGGGGTTGTTTCAACGTCCACCTCTTTTCAAGGCGAGTCTATGCGTCACCGCGCTTGGTTGTCGAGTGGGGGACAAAGTGCTATCTGCGCGCCAACATCAGATGCAAGGAGCATGGCATATGGCCAAGGATTACATCGTCAAGGATATCGCGCTGGCTGATTTCGGCCGCAAGGAACTCACCATTGCGGAAACCGAAATGCCCGGCCTGATGGCCTGCCGCGAGGAATTCGGCACCACGAAGCCCCTGAAAGGCGCGCGCATCGTGGGCAGCCTGCACATGACGATCCAGACCGCCGTGCTGATCGAAACGCTGACCGCCCTTGGGGCCGATGTGCGCTGGGCGTCCTGCAACATCTTCTCGACGCAAGATCACGCCGCTGCCGCCATCGCCGCAGGCGGCACCCCTGTTTTCGCCGTCAAGGGCCAGACCCTGACCGAACATTGGGACTACCTCGATAAATCCTTCATGTTCCCCGAAGGTGCGAACATGATCCTCGACGATGGCGGCGATGCCACGCTCTACGTTCTGCTTGGCGCGCGTGCCGAGGCGGGCGAAGACATCATTCCCGTGCCGCAGTCCGAAGAAGAAGAAGTCATCAAACTGCAGATCGCCAAGCGCATGAAAGAAACCCCCGGTTTCTTCACCAAGACCCGCGCCGCCATCAAGGGTGTCAGCGAAGAAACCACCACCGGCGTCCATCGCCTGTATGACCTGCACAAGAAGGGCCAGCTTCCCTTCCCCGCGATCAACGTCAACGACTCTGTGACCAAGTCGAAATTCGACAACAAATACGGCTGCAAGGAATCGCTGGTGGACGGCATCCGCCGCGCCACCGATACGATGATGGCCGGCAAGGTCGCCGTTGTCTGCGGCTACGGCGATGTCGGCAAAGGCTCTGCTGCATCCCTGCAAGGCGCTGGCGCCCGCGTCAAAGTCACCGAAGTTGACCCGATCTGCGCGCTTCAGGCCGCGATGGACGGGTTTGAAGTCGTTCTGCTGGAGGATGTCGTCGATGCCGCCGACATCTTCATCACCACCACCGGCAACCGTGACGTGATCCGCATCGAACATATCCGCGAGATGAAGGATATGGCCATCGTCGGCAACATCGGCCATTTCGACAATGAAATTCAGGTCGCCGCCCTGAAAAACCACAAATGGACCAACATCAAGGATCAGGTGGACATGATCGAAATGCCGAACGGCAATCGCATCATCCTGTTGTCCGAAGGCCGCCTTCTGAACCTTGGCAATGCCACGGGCCATCCGTCTTTCGTGATGTCGGCCAGCTTTACCAATCAGGTGCTGGCGCAGATCGAGCTTTGGACCAAAGGCAATGAATACAAACCCGGCGTCTACATCCTGCCCAAAGAGCTTGATGAAAAGGTCGCCCGCCTGCACCTGAAGAAAATCGGCGTCAAACTGACCGAACTGCGCAAGGATCAGGCTGACTATATTGGCGTCAAGGTCGAAGGACCGTTCAAGGCGGAACATTACCGCTATTAATTGCATCTCCACTTGGCCAGACAAACACGCAAGAGGCAACTCTTGCGTGTTTTTCATCGGTGACATGCTGTCTTGCCACGTTTTTTCCCCCGACTTTTTCCTTGTCTGAATCTCTCATTTGCCTAAGGTCATGCGGCGTGCCGCCATGTGGGGCGGCTTTTTCACAAGTATAGCCCAGGGGGACGAAGTCATGAGCAAGCGCGACGAACTGATCGCCAAATATGCCGACGATCTGAAAACCAAATGCAAGATTACGCCCGATATGGCGTTCCTGACCAAAGTGACCATCGGTTGCGGCCCGGCCATCTATAACGCCGACAGCGCCACGGTTGCGGGCACTGATGAGTCCGAACTGGAAACCGTCAAGAACAACTTCCTCATCAAGAAGCTGGGTCTGGCTGATGGGCCAAAGCTGATGGAGGCGATCAACGCCGTGATCGACACCTATGGCCGGGGCGAACGCAACAAGTATCGCGCCGTGATCTACTACATGCTGGCCAAGCATTTCGGCAAGGAATCCGTCTACAAGTAATCTGATACGTCAGATTTCAGAACGCCCGCACATCCGCTGCGGGCGTCTTGCTTTGCCACCGCTTCCCTTCCCACGCGCGTGGCGGGGTTAGCGGAGGGGGGGCCTCAACCGGCCAAAAACCGATCACGCAATGTTTCAAAAGTCTTAACGCGCCCTGTGGATAACTTTGTCAATACATTGATTTCGTTTAATAAAGTTGAAAATTGACAGCCGTCAATTTACCGCCGAGAACGGCTCCGCCGCATTCATCTCACATACGACTAAACTTGTCCGCGCTTGCCGTTTGCGTGACGGGGATGATTCCCGCTATACAGATCTCAACGCGGCAGGACGCCACGGACCCTTTTCAGTTACACATGCCGAGCCAGGGGGTGCATGTGGGGTGGATGGAGGGTTCTGATGGGGTCAGAGCCCTCCATTTTCATCCGAGGGCCCGCTCAACCGCCGCCGCCAGCCGCAGCAACCGCGCCTCGCCCATCGCCTGTCCCATCAGACTGATGCCGCAGCTTGGTTGCCCCGTCGGCAGCGTGATCGCGCATACCCCGAACAGATTGGCAATCCGCGTATTGCGCAGCGCCAGCAGATTTTCGGTCACGTAATACGCATCGTCCGTCATTAACCGCTGCGCATTTGGCGGCAGGATCGGCGCCGTCGGCAGGATCACCGCATCGTATCCCGCAACCCGCTCCGCCCAGCGTTGCCGCAACTCTCGCATCCGCCGCCATGCCGCCACATAATTCGCCGCACTGACCAGCGCGCCGCTGCGAAAGCGTTCCAGAATTCGCGGATACATCTTTTCCGGTGCGGCCTCGATCACGTCGCGCCAGATGCCATAGGCCTCGGATGTGAACAGCACCCCCGCCAGTGCCATCGCCTCGGTCACTTCAGGGATCGTCCCGCGCTCGATGCGCGCACCCTTGGCCGCCAACCGCGCCACGCTGTCTTCAAATCCCCGTGCCGGTGCCGTGCGCAGATCATCCAGCGCAATCGTCTCCAGCACCAGCAGCCGCTTGCCCGCCAGCGTGGCCCCGTCTAGGTCGGTCGCCCGCCCGCCTTCCAGCACCGCCAGCAGCTCAGCGCAATCCTCGACCGACCGCGCAAGCGGCCCGACCGTGTCAAACATCTCGCACAGCGGCACCGCCCCTTGCAGGGTCAGGCGGCCATGGGTGGTTTTCAACCCGACCAGATCGTTCCACGCCGCAGGTATCCGCACTGACCCGCCTGTATCCGAACCGATCGCCGCCGGGGCCAGCCCGAATGCGACCGATGCCGCAGCCCCGGATGACGACCCACCGGGCACGGCATCCGCGTCATTCACGCAGGGCGGCGTCGCCGTCACCGGGTTCAACCCCAGCCCTGAAAACGCGAGTTCCGACATGTGGGTCTTGCCCAGACACACCAGCCCCCGCGCCGTGGCGTTCACCAGCACTGCGGCGTCCTGCCTCGGCACGCGGCCCGCGAGCAGCGCCGATCCGGCTTCGGTCGCGGCACCGGATGTGTCGAACAAATCCTTCCACGACAGCGGCACACCGTCCAGCAACCCGATCCGAAACCCCGCCTTCGCCCGCCCTGCCGCCGCCAGCGTCATCGACCGCGCCCGCCGCGGTGTCGTGCGGGTGTAGATCCGGTCGCGCAAAGGGTGGTTGTCAATCGCGTCCAGAAACGCCTCGGTCAACTCCACCGCGTGGATTTTCCCCGCACCAATGGCCCGGCCCAGATCGCTTGCCGTCATGTGCAACCAGTTGCGCGCCATCACCGCCTCCATTTGCCGCAACGCTAGCCTTCCCATGCGCCATGGACAATCCCACATGGCTGACCATATTCCCCCTATGGCACATGATACCGATATCCTGATCGTGGGCGGCGGGCTGAATGGCCCCGCCCTGGCGCTGGCACTGGCACAGGGGGGATTTCGTGTCACCGTGATTGATGCGCGCCTCGCCCCCGCGCGCGCCGAAGCGGGGTTTGACGGGCGGGCCTATGCGCTGGCCATTGCGTCGAAACGCTTGTTGACCATGATTGGCGTGTGGCCAGCGGTGACCCAGAAAGTGCAGCCCATCCTGCAGATCAAGGCATCCGATGGCCTGCCCGGTACGGGGCCTGCGCCGTTTTTTCTGTCATTCGATCACGCCGAGATTGAGGAAGGCCCGATGGGCTATTTGCTGGAGGATCGGCATCTTTATGCGGCCTTCCTTGCTGCGATGGCCGCAGAGCCCCTGATCACCTTGCTGTCGGGCGAAACGGTCACGGCGCAGGCCGCCACCCCCGGCGGCGTATCCGTCACGCTTGCCTCGGGCATCAGCATCACCGCCGATCTGCTGATCGGCTGTGACGGGCGCGGATCGGGCACTGCGACCCGCGCGGGCATTCAGCGCAGTGGTTGGGGCTACGATCAGACCGCCCTTGTCACAGCCATTCACCATGACGCCCCGCATAACGGTATCGCGCACCAGTATTTCTTGCCGGGTGGCCCGCTTGCGATTCTGCCCCTGCACGGCGGGCATCATTCATCGATTGTCTGGTCTGAAAACACATCCGTCGCCGCCGCCATTCAGGCCCTGCCTGATGCAGAGTATCTGGCGGCACTGCGCCCGCGCTTTGGTGATTTTCTGGGTGATATCGCGCTGGCGGGTGATCGGTTCACCTATCCGCTGTCGTTGTCTTTGGCACAGTCGTTCATCGCCCCGCGCACGGCCCTTGTCGGTGATGCCGCCCATGGCGTTCATCCGATTGCCGGGCAGGGTCTTAATCTGGGGCTGCGTGATGTCGGAGCCCTGGCACAGGTTGTGATCGAGGCGTCGCGGCGTGGCGAAGACATCGGCGCGCTGGATGTGCTGGGCCGGTACCAGCAATGGCGGCGCTTTGATGCAACTGCGCTGGCCTTGGGTATGGATACGGTCAATCGGATCTTTTCCAACGACAACCCGATTTTGCGGATAGGCCGCGACCTGGGGATGGGCATGATCAATACAAACCCGGCCCTGCGCCGCGCGTTCATCCGGCAGGCGGCGGGTCTGTCGGGTGATCTCCCGAAATTGCTGGCAGGACAGCCGATCTGACGTCTTTTGCTTCCAACTGTCCAACAGGGGGGTCCCGGGTGGCACAAAACCCACCCGGTCGCTGTTGAGCGCCATCGCATCAGTCGATGTTGCGCGCCTCGCTGACCAGCATGATCGGGATGCCGTCGCGCACCGGAAAGGCCAGTTTGGCGGATTTTGACACCAGCTCCTGCGTTTCGGCGTCATAGCTCAGCACATCTTGCGTGACCGGGCAGACCAGTGCTTCCAGCATGCGGCGGTCGACAGATACGGTGTCCGTCATTGCATGATTTCCTCGCCTGAACCACCACGCAGCGCGAACTCCAACAATGTCACAAGGGTTTCGCGCCGGGTTTCCAATGATGGTGCCTCCAGCAACGCTTGTTTATCCTCAGGGTCGAACGGGCACAGCATCGACAGCGAGTTGATGAGCAGTTCCGGTTCGGCATCCGACAGGCTGCCCCAATCGGTGGACAGATCCATCGCCTGAAAGTAACGCTCCAGCGTTTTCAGGAACTTTGCCCGCTGAAACCCTTTGTCCTCTTCGCTTGTGCCCATGTCGCGGCCAAAGGCTTGCCAGTCCACGAGACAGCGGCGGTATGGGGTAAAACCGGACACCTCTTCCTTGACTCGAAACCGAGATATGCCGGACAGCGTGATCATGTATCTGCCGTCTTCGGTTTCGGAAAACCCGGTGAGACGACCCGCACAGCCAATCGCCTGAAGACGTTTTTCATCAGACCCCGGTACATCGCGAGGTTGGATCATGCCAATCAGGCGATGCTTGGTCTTCATCGTATCATCGAGCATCTGCAGATAACGCGGTTCAAACAAATGCAGCGGCAACCGCGCACGCGGCAGCAGTAACGCCCCCGGCAACGGAAAGACGGGGATCGTATCTGGAAGGTCGGCTGATCTCATCATGTCTTTCAGCTAGGCCGGAAAGGCCGTCAGGCAAATATCATTGATGACAGGCGCCGCCGCCCCTTCAGGGCGATCGGGTCCTGCGGCTTCAGCGCGTCGAATATGATCATCAACTGGGTCTTGGCAGCGGCATCGTTCCATTCGCGATCTCGACGGAAAAGATCAAGCAATGTCTCAACAGCCTCATCCACTTTGCCCGCCGCATGCAGCGCAAGGGCCAGATCAAAGCGCGCCTGATGGTTGTCGGGTGCGGCCTCTACGGCGCGGCGCAGATCGTCTTCGGGACCAGCATTCGCAGCTTGCCGGGCGAGTTCAAGCTGTGCGCGCGCGGCCTCCACTTCCATCGCCTTTGCGATTTTTGTAGGGGCGGCATTCAAGAGGGCCTCCGCCTGATCCAGCTGATCCATGGCAAGATATGATCGCGCAAGTCCACCATAGGCGGCAGCGTTTTCGGGCTCTTCACCAAGGATGGCGGCAAAGGTTTCGGCCGCATCCACCGCGGCACCCTCTGTCAGCATTTCTTCGGCCGCCGCAATCGCCTCGGCTAGACCACCATCGCCTGCAAGGGCTGCGGCGCGGTCAATAAAGGCCTTGATCTCGGACGCGGGCTGCGCGCCTTGGAATCCGTCAACAGGCTGCCCGTTCCAGAACGCGTAAACGGTAGGAATGGATTGGATGCGCAACTGGGCTGCGATCCGCTGGTTCTTGTCGACATCAACCTTCACAAGGCGCACTTTACCCTTGGCGGCTGTTACCGCAGCCTCCAACGCCGGGGTCAGTTGTTTGCATGGGCCGCACCATGTGGCCCAGAAATCGACGATGATCGGGGTTTCGCGGCTCGCCTCGATCACGTCAGCCATGAATGTGGCCTCGGTCGCGTCCGAGATCAGATTTACCGCTGGGGCCATTGTTTCACCCAAACCAAGCATCATGTGTTCCTTCTTGCCGCCTGTGCGCAGCATATAAGGTGGCCGGCCGCGGAAAGAAATAGCCTAGCCTATGATAGCCACACCCGGCCATAGGGCGGCAAGACAACGGCCCCAGCATGCAATTGGACGGGATTGCCCGACAGTTCATCCATCATGTGCAGGGTCCCTGCATCCCGAACCAGGGCTTCCGGCACATTGATCCAACCTTCGGTAAAGTTGAACAGGCAAACCACCGCCCCCGTGTGCGCCAGTCGGGCAAAGGCAAACAACCCCGGCACGTCATGACGGATGATGCGCGTTGGACGCGCGGCATGCAGCGCATCCGTCGCGCGCCGTCGCGCCAGAATGTGCTGCACACCCTGATACACGCGGGTGGAAGGGCTGTGATCGCCGGGTTCGCGCACGCCGACCCAATCCATCGCGGGGCGATGCACCCAACGGCTGTCGTGCGCATGCTCGGGCACATCGCGGTACCCGTAGTCGTTCAGGAGTGCCGACTCATCCCCCATGTAAATCAGCGGAATGCCACCAAATGACGCGATCAGCGCATGCCCCATCAGAATCCGTTGCACGGCCCAGTCGATACCTTGCGCATCGCCCTCCGCCATCGCCTTTTCCAATCCCGCAAGTGACGCGAATGTCCCCGAAATCCGTTTGTCGCCTGTTTCCGGGTTTTCCTGAAACAACGCACCTCGCGCAAATGTACCGGGGAAACTACCTTCGTAAAAATCGGACAGAAAGTTGCGATGCCCATGTCCCGACAGCCCCAAGGCTGCCGCATCTTCATCCGTGATGGCCCATCCAATGTCATCATGGCAGCGGATGTACGTGGCGTAGGTGGCGTTTGTCAGTACTTCGGGAAAATGGTTGGCCAAGACGTGCGTCATCAGCCGCGTGTCGCGTGTGGCGAGCGAGGACCAGAATTGCACCATCAGGCTGTTGTGATAAGCGAGATTGCCTTCGCGGCCATCATGCCGCCCGCGCCCCAGATATGGCAGCATTTCAGCAGGTGCTACGATCGCCTCTTCCAGATGAATCACGGCCGGTGTCGCAATCCGGCTGCACGCACGCAGAGCCTGCAGCAGCATGTGAACCTCGGGTTCTGACTGACACCGTGTGCCCATGCGTTTCCACATGAAGGCCACCGCATCAAGGCGCATCACATCCACGCCACGATTGGCAAGGAACAGCATGATCTCAACAATTTCCAGAAACACCTGTGGATTGGCCCAGTTCAGATCCCACTGATGTTCATTGAACGTGGTCCAGACCCATTTGCCAAAATCGGGATAATGGGTGAAGTTCCCCGGTGCATTGTCAGGGAAAACCTCGACCAGCGTCTTGTCATAGGCCTGGGGAAGATCGGGCGTGTCGTACATCAGGTAATAGTCCTGATAGCGACCATCGCCCTTCGCTGCCTTTTTCGCCCATGCGTGCTCTTTGGCCGTGTGGTTCAGCACCAGATCTATGCAGACGGACATGCCCCGCGCCCGCAACGCTGCTGTCACCGCCTCAAAATCTGCCATTGTGCCAAATGCAGGATTGATGGCGCCATAGTCCATCACCGAATAGCCACCATCGCTGTCACCCGGACGGGGTTTCAAGCACGGCATGAAATGAACATACGTGATGCCGAGGTCTTCCAGGTAGGCAAGCTTGTCGAGCACGCCCTTCAGGTTTCCGGCAAAGCGGTCGATATAGAACACATAGCCCGCCATGTCGGGGCGTAAGAACCAGTCGGGTTCCAGATCGCGCTGCAAATCCAGTCGGCGCAAATCCGGGGCACGGTCCTTTGTGGCCTTGCGCAGTGACGCCAGAAGGTTGTCCTTGAATGCGGAATAATCGGGATGTGTGCCATAAAGCCCTTCAAGCATAGGCCACAGGTCGCGTGCTGATCGCGCAAGGCGCAACGCGAACAGATCGTCCTCCAGTGTGGACGGCGATTTGGCCATGGAATCCTCCCTCATTGCGCGCAAAGGTAAGGGCATCAAAGCGCTTTGGAAAGAGGTTTCACGCCCGCACGATCAGCCGCGTCTGGTGACGGATACGGTTCGCGATCCACAACAGATCGGCTCGTCCAAACCCGACACAGCCCGCCGTTCCATGCCCAGGGCGCCGCCATGTATGCACGAATATAGCCGATCCCGCGCCGCGCACGGCGTAGGGCCAGTTCCAGTTGGTAAGCAGGATCAGATCATACATCGGGTCCGCCCGCCAAAGACGCTCCGCGCTGTATGAATGCGGGTGGCGTACGATCGTGTTGTAATCTTCGTCCGACGGATCATCGGACCAGCCATCACGGGGCCGGATCGGCAGCGCCCAATCCGGCAAGGCACTGGGCGCGATCCGGTCAGGGCGATACAACAGACCGACAAAGGAATGCACCCCGGCGGGTGTGGCGCCGTCACCTTCGCGCTTGTCCTGTGTCACACCATTGCGGCCGATTGTGCAGGGAAACAACCGCCCCATAAAGCGCGCACCCAAAGGCGTCACCACGATATCGGCGGGCGTCACTGCAGATGCCCCGATTTCGTGGCCTTCGTTGCAAGATAATGGGCATTTTGCGTGGTTTTGCCGACATGAAGCGGTACGCGTTCAACCACGTTCAATCCGCAGCTTTCCATGATTGCCAGTTTCTTCGGGTTGTTCGTCATCAGACGCACCGCATGAAAGCCCATCTGGCGCAGCATGGCGGCACCGATACGGAAATCGCGCTCGTCATCCTCAAAACCCAGGCGGTGGTTTGCCTCGACCGTATCAAACCCCTGATCCTGCAATGAATAGGCGCGCATCTTGTTGGCAAGGCCGATGCCACGGCCTTCCTGATTAAGATACAGCAGCATCCCCGCCCCTTCGTGCCCCATCTGGGACAGGGCGGCCTGTAGTTGCGGGCCACAGTCACATTTCAGGCTGCCCAACACGTCGCCGGTAAAGCAGGCCGAATGCAGCCTTGCCAGAACGGGCGCATTACGATCAGGGCGGCCGATTTCGATTGCATAGTGTTCCTCGCCGCCATCATCGGGACGAAAGACATGCACGCGCCCGGCATTGGATGCCGCAAAGGGAACGCGGGCGTTCACCACTGGGTGCAGGGCCGGCGTCAGTGCCTGATCATGTGCGATCTCTGCAATCGGCAAGGTGACGAGGCCAAGGCGCGCCGCCAATCCAAACGGGTCATCGACGGGCACGATGACGACGGCGGGTAGCAGATGTGCTGCCTTGCACAGCACGAGTGCCGCGCGGTGCAGGTCGGCCGCACCATCGCGCAGCGTCTGCAACGGGCCTTTCATCGGCATGCGCAGGTCATCTTTCGGATCGGCAATCGCGCACAGCCATTCAATGCCTGCGTCGCTGGGCACTGCAATCCGGGCCAGATCATTGTCGTACACGCGCACCTTGAGCGTTTCCGCCCGCCATCCCGTGATCGCCAGGACGGGCGCACCTAGACCGCGCATATCGTTCAGGCGTGGGGCAGAAAGTGACTCTACTGCGATCACAAGCGCACCCTGTGCTTCATCTGTTAGCATGACCGGGACGCCCATGCGCAGGTCGGCGCGCACGCGGGCGATCGTCTCTGTCAGGGTTGGTGATAGGCTCATGCCATATCTTTATGCGCAAAGCGGGTATCTTGAAAGTGTGCTGCCGCGTGTAACAATTCGCCGTCTTGTCGGCCATTTCGGATGCGAAATCTGAAACAAACCGCCCTGAACCCACACGACCGCGTGAGTGTTGAAACCCTTACCTTGTCGATCCCGTTACCGAAGACAATGTGATGTGTATGACAACCGGAGATGACCATGGCAACGCTACGCAAAATCCTGCTTGTTGACGACGATGACGATCTGCGCGAGGCGCTGAGCGAACAGTTGGTGATGACAGAAGACTTCGATGTCTTCGAGGCAGGGTCCGGTGCGGATGGTATGGAAAAGGCCAAGCAGGGTCTTTACGATCTGGTGATCCTTGATGTTGGTTTGCCTGATACCGATGGGCGTGAATTGTGCCGTCGGATGCGCAAGTTCGGCGTGAAATGTCCGATCCTGATGCTGACGGGGCATGACACGGACGCCGATACGATCCTTGGCCTTGATGCGGGCGCGAATGATTACGTGACCAAGCCCTTCAAGTTTCCCGTCTTGCTGGCCCGGATTCGCGCGCAATTGCGCCAGCACGAACAGTCAGAGGATGCGGTGTTCCAGCTTGGTCATTACACGTTCAAGCCGGCACAGAAGATGTTGATCGACGAAAAGGAAAAGAAAATTCGTCTGACCGAAAAAGAGACGAACATTCTGAAATTCCTTTACCGTGCGCAGTCCGGGGTCGTGGCACGGGATGTGCTGCTGCATGAGGTGTGGGGCTATAACGCCGGGGTGACGACCCACACACTTGAAACGCATATCTATCGGCTTCGGCAAAAGATAGAAACCGACCCGTCAAATGCACGTTTGCTGGTGACGGAAAGCGGTGGATACAGATTGGTGGCGTAGCAGTCATATTGTTGCCAGAATCGGCACTTATAGCTGTTATGGTGAAGACTGTTGAGGTTGTTCCCTTTCCAAGAGATCCCCTTGTCGTGTCGGGGTTATGGCACGACATCCTCCCTGTTGGACCTGGCCGGGCCTTGTGCCCGGCCTTTTTTCCGGTTGGGGCGAGGCGGTGACGTGAGGAATTGCTTTTTCCCCCCAATTGCGGCTGGTAATCTGCGGCTGCACCCCCCATCTTTTCACCAAGGGGCACGACCCGTGAGGAGAAGACCGATGAAAAAGACCGTTTGGATTGCCGCAACGGCGCTGGCTACTGGATTGGCCGCCCAGCCGCTATTTGCACAGGAACTGGTTTTCACGATTTCCAACAACGCGGATGCGGCTTTGGTGGAGCTTTATGCTTCGCCCGCGAGTGCAGGGAGCTGGGGGTCCGACATCATGGGCGGGCAGCAGCTTGCCAGTGGTGAGGCGGCAGAGGTTGCGATTGGCGACAGTGCGGGGCAGTGCGATTATGATCTGAAGATGGTATTTTCGGATGGATCGACACTTGAGGATGCATCGAACCTGTGTGACGCGCCGACCGTAACGGTCGAATAACGCAGCCAGACGTCATTCAATGCGCGCCCGGCATGGCCGTGGCGCGCTTTTGCATGCTTGCATCACGGCTGTTGCGGCCTTAGCCATGGGGCCCTGACAGGAGGGCGGCATGGCATTTACGCTTGCGACGTGGAACATCAATTCGGTGCGGCTGCGCGAGGGGCTGGTTGCGCGGCTGATGGCAGAGCAGCAGCCGGATATTCTGTGTTTGCAGGAGTGTAAAAGCCCGGTGGAGTTGATCCCGTTGGCGCAGTTTCAGGCGTTGGGATACAAATACATCGTGGCGCGGGGGCAGAAGGGGTATAACGGGGTGGCGATCCTGTCCAAGCTGCCGATCATGGATGCCGGGGATCGGGATTTTGCGGACCTTGGTCACGCGCGGCATGTGGCGGCGCGATTGGAAAACGGGGTGACGATCCACAACTGCTATGTTCCTGCGGGAGGGGATATTCCGGATCGTGAGGTCAATCTGAAGTTTGGGCAAAAGCTGGATTTCCTGACGCAGATGCGGGACTGGTGCCGGTGGGAAAAGCCGGATCGGGCGATTTTGGTGGGTGATCTGAACATTGCGCCGCGCGAGGATGACGTGTGGGATCACAAGGCGCTGTTGAAGATCGTCAGTCATACGCCAGTTGAGGTGGCGCATCTGAACGATGTGATGGAGGCGGGCGCGTGGCAGGATGTGACGCGGGCGCATGTGCCGGAGGGGCGGCTGTATAGCTGGTGGTCGTATCGGTCACCCGACTGGGACGCGGCGGACAAGGGGCGGCGGCTGGATCATGTGTGGGCGACGCCGGATATTGTGAATGCGAGCCATAGCAGCCGGATTTTGCGGGATGTGCGGGGATGGCTGGGGCCGTCGGACCATGCGCCGGTGTTTGCGACGTTTGATTTGTAGGGAAATTGACGGCTGTCAATTTTCAACATTATTCATATGTTTCATATAGTTGACTTTTTTTGGCGGGACCGCGTTAAGACTTTTGAAACATTGCGTGATGAGTGTTAACGCCCGTTGCGTTGGTCATGACCCCCCCTCCCCCAGCCCCTCCCCACGGGGGGAGGGGAGGTTCCCGAGTGGTCAGTTGTAGATCCTAGCCCCGAAAATCGCCGAACCGACGCGGATGTGGGTGGCACCGTGGGCGATGGCGGATTCGAAATCGCTGCTCATGCCCATCGACAGGCCCGTCAGGCCGTGGCGGGCGGCCATGTCGGCCAGCATGGTGAAGTGGGGGGTGCTGTCTTCGCCTTCGGGGGGGATGCACATCAGGCCAGCGGGTGCGAGGTCCATCGCGGTGCAGGTTTTCAGGAAGGTATCCAAGTCGGCGGGCAGCACACCTGCCTTTTGCGGTTCCAACCCGGTGTTCACCTGCACGAACAGTTGCGGGCAGGTGCCGCGATCCTGTGCCAGACGGGCGAGTTTTTCGGCGAGCGAGGGGCGGTCGAGCGTGTGGATCGCATCGAACAGGTCCATCGCCAGTTTGGCCTTGTTGGTCTGCAAGGGGCCGATCATGTGGACGGACACGGCCGGGATAGGTTTCGCGCAGGGCGGGCCATTTGGCGGCTGCTTCCTGCACGTAGTTTTCGCCGTAAACCCGGTGGCCTGCATCCAGCACGGCGATGACACGGTCCAGCGGTTGCACCTTGCTGACGGCGATCAGGGTGATGGATGCGGGGTCGCGGTTTGCGGTGATGGCGGCGGCGGTGACGCGGGCGGTGATTGTGGTCAGTGGTGTGGGGGGCAGGGACATCGTGGCCTCATATCATTGCAGGGTGCATGATAGCACCCGCAAAAGAAAAAGGCGGACCCGAAGGCCCGCCTGTTCCTGTAACCAGTGACGGTCGGATTAGAACGAGAAGTTCACGCCGAGGTCAGCATAGGTTTCCGGGCCGGTTGCGCCTGCAATCGAACCGTAGCTGCGCTGGATCGAACCCGACAGCGTTGCGCCGCCCAGATCGTAGTCAGCGCCGATACCGTAAACGGTGTCGCTGTCATTGTCTTCGTCGTCGTTGTTGGCAATGTAGCCTTCAACCTTGATCGCGCCAACGGTGTAGCTGCCGAACAGGGTGATGGTGTCGCCAACCTGATGACCGAGAACGCCATCGTCGGTCGAGGTGTACAGCAGGCCAACGCGGACTGCGTCGTTCACGTTGTAGGCGCCGCCCAGGAAGAACTGGTCGTTGTCAAGGATGCCTGCACCGTCTTGCACGGCTGCTGCCGACACGGTGAAGAGATCGGTTTCATAGGCCAGAGCGATCGACACTTCTTCTTCGCGACCGAAGGAGTCGGTCACCTGATCAGGAGTCACATAAGAGATCTGACCGGTGAATTCGCCGATCGAGTAGGCAGCATAGATGCCAACGCGATCTGCTTCTGCCAGCGCCAGTACGGGCCCGAGCTGAACGAGTAGAAGTCGAACGACTTGTTGCCGAAGCTGGACGAGATGAAGCCGACTTCCGAATCGTAGTACAGAGCGGCGGAGTTGAACGCGGTGTTCGAGTTACCGACTTCAACACGCAGACCTTCGTATTCGACATACAGGTAAGCCGCGCTCGGTTCTGCACCGCCCTCGCCGGCGCTGTTTGCGTCGACCGATGCTGTACTGCATACGGATACGACCACCGAAGGTAGCGCCGCTGTCAGTTTCGGTCGAAGCGTCGATGTTGAAGCGCAGACGGCCAGAAACCAGCGTGTTGTTGGTTGTCTACATCATTGTCGTCAAAGCTGACCAAACCGAAACGGCCCGAGCCGCTGACGGTAACGTCTGCCATTGCCATGCCGGCCGAAGCGCCGAGCAGAGCGGTCGTGAGAAGAAGTTTTTTCATCATTTCCCTCGTTATCTCTTGAAGGTGGGGCCCAGCTCAGGGGAATCCGAACTGGGAATGGAGCCTTTTTCACCTCAAGCCCCGGTGATTGCAATGCGAACGCCCTGCCAAAAAGGAAAGACGCAAATGATGGTGCAGCTTTGCCACAGTGGGTTTGTGCGGTTTCGGGATGTTTCCTGCGCGGCGGGGTGTTCGGGGCAAGTGTGGGGAAATACGGGAATTCGGGAAAAGCCTTGGCAGGCAAGGATGCCTAGTCTAGACAGGCGAAAAGTGGAACGGGGATGCCGAATGACCTTTGTTTACCTTGCGCAGCGCTGCGTGGAAAGCCAGTCTTGTGGTGACGCTTGGCCTTGGCCTTGCAGGTTGCGGCGGGGGTGGCGGGTTGTTTGGCGGCGGCGGCGGTGAGCCGCGCGAGACACGGAACCCATCGCGTGAGGCGGCGCTGGAGCGCGAACAGGGTTCGGGCCTGTTTGATCTGTTCTCAGGCGCGGACGATCCGAACACCACGGTCGAAGTGAACAAGTATCTGTGGGTGGCGTCGCTGGATGTGCTGAATTTCCTGCCGGTCGAATTGGTTGATCCGTTCACGGGGGTGATTGTCACGGGTTACGGGCGGCCACCGGGCGGCGGACGTGCCTACCGTGCGACGATCTTTGTGCAGGACCCCGCACTGGACGCGCGGTCGTTGAAGGTGGCGTTGCAGGGGCAGGGTGGCGCACCCGTGGCCCCCGAAGTGCAGCGCGCGGTGGAAGATGCGATTCTGACGCGGGCGCGGCAGTTGCGCATTCAGGACGGCAATCTGTAAGCGCTGGACCTTGGCGCGTTGCCCGGTGTAATTGCGCCGGACGATGCACGAGAGGCCAGACATGTCGCGCTATGACCCCGCCGAAATTGAACCGAAGTGGCAGGCCGTCTGGGACGGTGCGGGCGTATTTGCGGCCAAGCGCGATGTGACGCGCCCGAAATACTATGTGCTGGAGATGTTTCCCTATCCATCCGGGCGCATCCACATGGGGCATGTGCGCAACTACACGATGGGCGATGTGGTGGCGCGCTATAAGGCGGCCTGCGGGTTTTCGGTTTTGCACCCGATGGGGTGGGATGCGTTCGGGATGCCTGCGGAAAACGCGGCGATGGAGCGCGGCGGGCATCCGCGCGACTGGACCTATGGCAATATCGCGGACATGCGGGCGCAGATGAAGCCCTTGGGGCTGTCAATCGACTGGAGCCGCGAGTTCGCGACCTGCGATCCGGAATATTACGGGCAACAGCAGAGCATGTTCATCGACATGCTGGCGGCGGGGCTGGTGTACCGCAAGGCTGCCGTCGTGAACTGGGACCCGGTGGACATGACGGTGCTGGCGAATGAGCAGGTCATTGACGGGCGGGGCTGGCGGTCGGGGGCGGCAGTTGAGCGGCGCGAGTTGACGCAGTGGTTTTTCAGGATCAGCGATTATGCGGGGGAATTGCTGACGGCGCTGGATGGTCTGAAGGACTGGCCGGAAAAGGTGCGTCTGATGCAGGCGAACTGGATCGGGCAATCGCGCGGCTTGCAGTTTGCGTTTCAGACGGTGGGTGCGCCAGCCGGGTTTGACGCGGCTTGAGGTCTATACGACGCGGCCCGATACGCTGCTGGGGGCGAGTTTTGCGGCGATAAGTCCGGATCATCCGCTGGCAAAGGCGCTGGAGGGTGATCCTGCGGTGGCGGCGTTTGTTGCCGAATGCCGGCGCGGGGGGACATCTGCCGAGGCGATCGAGACGGGTGAAAAGCTGGGCTTTGATACCGGGGTGCGGGTGGTGCATCCGCTTGATCCGGCGGTGGAATTGCCGGTTTACATCGCGAATTTCATCCTGATGGATTACGGCACCGGGGCGATTTTCGGCTGCCCCGCGCATGACGGGCGGGATTTTGAGTTTGCGACGAAATATGGCCTGCCGATTCCGCCGGTGTTTGTGGCCGAAGGGACGGATGAAGCGGTGCTTGACCGAGGCGTTCGTGCCGATGAAATCCGAACGCGTGACCTATGTGCGCGGCTTTGCCGGCGATACTGTGCAGACGGGCGAGGCGGCGGTGGCGGCGGCAATTGCGCATTGCGAGGGTGCGGGGATCGGGCGGGGTGTGACCAACTACCGCCTGCGCGACTGGGGGATTTCGCGGCAACGCTATTGGGGTTGCCCGATTCCGGTGGTGCATTGCGACGCTTGCGGGGTCGTGGCGGAGCGGAAGGAAAACCTGCCGATCGCGCTGCCCTATGATGTGACCTTTGACATTCCGGGCAATCCGCTGGACCGCCATCCGACATGGCGCAACTGCACCTGTCCGCAATGCGGCGCACCTGCCCGGCGCGAGACGGATACGATGGACACCTTCATGGATTCGTCCTGGTATTATGCCCGCTTTACCGCGCCGCACGCGACGACGCCAACCGTGGCCGAGGATGCGGCCTATTGGATGAACGTCGATCAGTATATCGGCGGGGTGGAGCATGCGATTTTGCACCTGCTGTATTCGCGGTTCTTTGCCCGCGCGATGCACAAGACGGGGCATCTGCCCGCAAGTGCGATTGAGCCGTTCAACGCGCTGTTCACGCAAGGCATGGTGACGCATGAGATTTACCGCACCACTGACGCGCAAGGCCGCCCTGTGTATCATCTGCCTGAGGATGTTACCGAAGGACGGCTCGCCGATGGTACGGCGGTTGACGTGATCCCATCGGCCAAGATGTCGAAATCAAAGAAAAACGTCGTTGATCCGATGAACATCATCGCGGCCTTTGGGGCCGATACTGCGCGGTGGTTCGTGATGTCGGACTTACCCCCCGAACGGGATGTCGAATGGACATCGTCGGGCGCGGAGGCGACGTTCAAGCATCTGGGCCGGGTCTGGGCACTGTGTTCGCGCATTGGCGAGATGCCGGATGATCACGAGGGCGATGGCGACGCCGACCTTGCGCGCGCCACGGCACGGGCGGTGCATGAGGTGACGCAAGGGATCGAAGGGTTCGCCTTCAACAAGGCCATCGCGAAGCTGTATGAATTCACCAACACCATCAGCAAATCCAACGCATCGACCCCGGCCACGAAAGCCGCAATCCGCACACTGGCGCAACTGATGCAGCCGATGACACCGCATATCGCAGAATCGATCTGGGCGTATCAGGGTGGTACGGGCCTGTGCGCGCAGGCACCGTGGCCGAAAGCGGACCCGGCATTGCTGATTGATGACACGGTTACGCTGCCCATTCAGATCAACGGCAAGCGGCGGGCGGAAATCAGCGTGCCCAAGGATATGGCCGGGGCAGAGGTTGAAAAGCTGGTCATGGCGATGGATGATGTGCAAAAGTTCCTTGCCGGGCAGCCGGTGAAGAAATTCATCGTCGTTCCGGGACGCATCATCAATGTTGTGGTTTAAGACCGCCCCCCCCACCCCATCCCTCCCCCACAAAGGGGGGAGGGGGCCTGTTACGCCCGGCCACTTGCGGCAGGATCGTCGTGATGCGCCTCCCTCCCCCCCCGTGGGGGAGGGTCGGGGTGGGGGGGCGTTGTCGCGCCGCACATTGCTCGCATGCCTCGCGGTTGGGGCCTGCGGGTTCACGCCCGCGCTTGGCCCCGGTGGGGCGGCCGAAGGGTTGCAAGGGGCAATCCGGGTTGACAGCCCGACCGACAAGAACGCCTTCGATCTGGTTGAACGGCTGGAAGAACGCATCGGGCGCCCGGCCACGGCGCGATTCGATCTGGGGTATGCAATCACGACCAAGTCGATTGGCGTCGGCATCACGCCGGACAACGCCATCACGCGCTATAACCTGACGGGGCGGATTGACTGGACGCTGACCGAACGCGCGACGGGCGCGCGCGTTGCGGGCGGGCGGGTGGACAGCTTTACATCGTATTCCGCAACCGGGTCGACCGTGGCGGGACTGGCCGCCGAAGAAGATGCGGCGTTCCGTCTGATGCGCATTCTGGCCGACCAGATCGTCAGCCGCCTGATTGCGACGGCCGGGGATTGGCTATGATCCTGAAAGGGATCGAAGCCGTCCGTTATTTTGCCAAACCTGATCCCGCGCGCGCCGGTCTTTTGATCTTTGGCGCGGATGCGATGCGCGTGGCCCTGCGGCGGGCCGAGGTGATTGCGGCACTGATCGGCCCCGACGGTGCGGCAGAGATGCGGCTTGCGCGGATGTCAGGTGCGGAATTGCGCAAAGAACCCGCGCTGCTGCAGGACGCGGTCAAGGCGATTGGCTTTTTCCCCGGTCCGCGCGTGGCCTTTGTGGAGGATGCGACCGATACGCTGGCCCCGCTGATCGAGGCCGCGTTGGCGGATTGGCGTGCGGGCGATGCACAGATCGTGGTCACGGCAGGCGGGCTGACGGGAAAATCGGCGCTGAAAACCCTGTTTGAAAAACACCCGCAGGCGTTTTCCGCGGGTCTTTATGATGATCCGCCAAGCCGTGAAGAGATTGAGGATGGCTTGCGCAAGGCGGGCCTGCGCGACATTGACCAAGGGGCGAGTGCGGACCTGCATACGCTGGCGCGTAGTCTTGATCCCGGCGATTTCCGGCAGATGCTGGAAAAGATCGGGCTTTACAAATGGGGGGATGCAACGCCGCTGGCCGCGCATGAAGTGGCAGCCCTTGCCCCCGCGACGATCGAGGCCGAGGTGGAAGAGGTGGTCAATGCCGCCGCTGACCGTCGCCTTGCCGATATTGGCCCACTGATGCGGCGGCTGGAAGGGCAGGGGATGGCCCCCGTCACCATCTGCATCCGCGCGTTGCAGCATTTCCGGGTGTTGCATGCTGCAGCGTCGGACCCGACAGGGCAGGGAATGGCGCGCGCGCGGGTGAATTTCAAGGCGAAAGAAGCGATGGCGCGGCAGGCGGCCAACTGGGGAATGCTACGGTTGGAAGATGCGCTGGCGGCCCTGATTGATTGCGACATGACGTTGCGGTCAACCTCGCGCGCGCCCACGATGGCGCTGATGGAACGCACGCTGATGCGGCTGGCGAGCATGAAGCGATGATCTTTGCCATCTTCCTTTCTGCCCAAATATCCACATCCGCAGGCCGGTTGGCGGCACGCCAGAGGCCTGCTACGAAAAAACCTGCGCGATAGCGCGCAATCGGAAAACGGCTGCAAAGAAAGTGCGCGCATGTCGCCATACGCCCCCCTGCACCACGCTTGCGCCGCCCTTGGGACGCGGTTGTTCACTGTCACCACGATTGATGAGGGTGCGGGTCTTGCGCGCCGGGCCTATACCTCGCATCCGGTGGAATACCCGGTGCAGGGGACCAAACCGCTGACGCAGGATGGCTGGCATGACCATTGCATCACGGGGCGGCAGGTGTTTGTGGCCAATACCGTGCCGGAATTTGCGCGGTATTTCTTTGACCACGCGCTGATCACGTCGCTGGGGCTGGGGTCGTGCATCAATATCCCGGTGTTTGACGGCGATGGCCCGGTGCTGGGAACGGTCAATCTGCTGGCGGAGGAGCATCATTTCACAGCCCCCCGCCTTGCCGCCTACCGCGCGTTGGTTGCGGCGCATCAGGCAGTGTTGGTCGCGGAAATGATGGCACCGCCTGGTTAGCGATCGCGGGGCGGGCCTTCGGGTTCGCGGGTGATGACGGTTTCGATCTGGGCCATCACATCGGCAGGCAGCGGGCCTTTGGCCAGCGCGCCGGCCAGATCGGCAACCTGATCCGGGGTACGAAAACCGGGGATCGGCAGGGCGCGGGGCGACCGCGCCAGCAACCAGCCAAGTGCGCCTTGCGCGAGGCTGCGGCCATCCGTCATCAGCAGATCGCGCGTATCGGCGAGCATGCGGGCATGGGCGGGCGATACCGTGCCATCCTTATAGTAGTCGATCCATCCGGCACCGCTGCCACGAACATCGCCTTCGCCAAAGCGATGCCCCGGCGCGATGCGCCCGCCCAAAAGCCCCATGGCCAGTGGCGCGCGGTTCAGCGACAGGCTGCCCTGCGCCACCACCACCGGCAGCAGTGCGTCGGCGCGGAAGAACACGTTCATCGCGTGTTCTACCGCCGCAAAACCGGGGCGATCGGCAAAGGCTGCGGCGCGGTCGGGGTAATCGGTGCTCCAGCCGTAAGCGGCAATGCGGCCCTGATCGCGCAGGGCTTCCAGCCGGTCAAAGATCGGCGCAGCCTCGGCGATTGGCAGGGAATTGAGGTGCAACAGCACAAGGTCGATCCGGTCACGGCCAAGGCGGCGGCGTGAGGCGTCGATGCTTACCGAAATGGCATCGGGGTCGGTGTCCTGCCCGGTGATGCGGCGGGTGGCGCCGTCGATGCCAAGGCCGATTTTTGTGGCGATGCGAACCTCGGGGTGTGCAGCCAGCGCCTGCCCCAGCAGGGTTTCGGAATGGCCCGCGCCATAGGCCTGCGCGGTATCAAAGAACCGGATACCCGCATCGACCCCGGCGTGGATGGCCGCGCGCGAGGTGTCGTCATCCGTATCACCCCAGCCGGATTCGACGCCGCCTGCGGTAAAGCGCCCGCCAATGGCCCAGCAGCCAAGGCCAAGGCGGGGAATATCCGTTCCGTCCCAAAGGGTTATCATGATGTGTCCTTTCCTGAATAAACGGCGATCTTTGTGGGTGAGATAGGCCTGTGCCGCCGCAAGGTCAGCGCGGCGTTGGTCAAGGCGGTTCTGGTGGGCGCGCAAAATGGCCAGCCGTTCGGCAATGACCACCGGATCGCGCGGATCGCCGATATGGACCAGTTCGGCAAACCGGCGCATGTCAGCCATCGGCATGCCCGTCGCGCGCAGGCGTTCCAGATTGCACAGCCATTCCAGCAGGCCCGCATCAAACCGCCGCCAGCCCCGTGCATCGCGGGCCACCGCAGGCAGCATCCCCGATTTTTCGTAATACCGGATCGTGTCGACCGACAGGCCGGAGTGCACGGCGGCTTCGTGAATTTGCATGGGCAGTCCTTTCGCAAGCAAGGGCGTAGCAGGCTGGAGCAGCTTCAGGTCAAGGGATCATTTTCAATCGTTCTGCAAAGCAGAGCCATGCCGAACCTGCGATGCGATTTCATCTTGCGATTCTTTGTGGCCATCGTAGGCTTTGATCCATGACCGGAAATCCGGCACCCCGGTATGAGGGGAGATATTTCAGGGAGCTTGCAACAGATGAAAACGATCAAGATCATGGGCACCACGGCCCTTTCCGTGCTGGTGGCCGTCACCCCGGCAATCGCACAAGTCACGGCATTGGGCGCGGGTGAGGGCCAAGTGAATATCGTGGCCTGGCCCGGCTATATCGAACGCGGTGAAACCGATCCGGCTTTTGACTGGGTGACGAAATTCGAAGAGGCGTCAGGCTGCATGGTCAACGTCAAGACGGCGAACACATCCGACGAGATGGTCGCCCTGATGAACGAAGGCGGATTTGATCTTGTGACTGCATCTGGCGATGCGAGCTTGCGTCTGGTTGCGGGCAAGAGGGTGCAACCGATCAACATCGACCTGATCCCGTCATGGTCCACCGTCGATGACCGTCTGAAAGACGCGCCATGGCATACGGTCGACGGCACACATTTTGGCGTGCCCTACATGTGGGGGCCAAACGTGTTGATGTACAACACCGAAGTGTTTCCCGAACCGCCCACATCCTGGAATGTGGTGTTCGAAGAAATGACGCTGCCGGATGGTGCGTCGAACAAGGGTCGGGTGCAGGCCTATGACGGGCCAATCCATGTGGCGGATGCGGCGCAGTATCTGATGTTCCACAAGCCGGAACTGGGGATTACATCGCCCTACCAGTTGAACGAAGATCAATACAAGGCGGCGCTGGACCTGCTGCGCGCCCAACGCGATCTGACCAGCCGTTATTGGCACGATGCCTTTATCCAGATGGATGATTTCAAGAATGAGGGTGTCGTGGCGTCGGGGTCGTGGCCGTTTCAGGTGAATATCCTGAAGGCGGGCGGCGCGCCGATTGCATCGACCATTCCACAGGAAGGGGCGACGGGCTGGGCCGATACCACGATGATGCATGTCGATGCAGCGAACCCGAACTGCGCCTACATGTGGATGGAACATTCGCTGGCATCAAACCTGCAATCGGATCTGTCGGTCTGGTTTGGGGCGAACCCGGCGGTACCGGCCGCCTGCACCGATGGGCGTGGGCAGCAGACAGCCGAGGGCTGCACGGCGAACGGGTTGGATGACTTTGACAAGATCAAGTTCTGGACCACCCCGGTGTCGTCCTGCCCACAGGGAGAATGCGTGCCATACTATCGCTGGGTCAGTGACTACATCGGCGTAATCGGCGGGCGTTGAACGCGATACCCCCCCACCCCATCCCTCCCCGACGTGGGGGGAGGGGGCCACTTTTTCTGTAACGGGTCCGCCAGATGCCGTTTCCGCGCCTCCCCCCTGTGGGGAGGGGCCGGGGGCACCGCAGCCAAAGGGAACGCATGACCGCCGCCGTTGAATTCCAATCCGTAACCCGCCATTTCGGGGCGACCCGTGCCGTGGACGGGGTTGACCTGACCATTGCGGAAGGATCGTTCTTTGCGATGCTTGGGCCGTCGGGGTCGGGCAAGACCACCTGTCTGCGGCTGATTTCGGGGTTTGAAAAACCCTCTGCCGGGACAATCCGCATCTTTGGGCAGGATGTCAGCGATGTGCCCCCACACTTGCGCAATGTGAATACGGTGTTTCAGGATTACGCGCTGTTTCCGCATCTGAACGTGCGCGACAACGTGGCGTATGGCCTGATGGTGAAAGGCATGGGGCGCGCGGCGCGCTATGCCAAGGCCGATGAAATGCTGGCATTGGTCAAGCTGGATGGGTTCGGGCTGCGCAAGCCGGGGCAGCTATCCGGCGGGCAGCGGCAGCGGGTGGCGCTGGCGCGGGCGCTGGTGAACGCGCCGCGCGTGCTGCTGCTGGACGAGCCACTGGGTGCGCTGGATCTGAAGCTGCGCGAGGCGATGCAGGATGAATTGAAGGCGCTGCAGCAGCGGTTGGGGATCACGTTCGTGTTCGTGACGCATGATCAGCATGAAGCGTTGAGCATGGCCGATCATCTGGCCATCTTCAACGAAGGCCGGATCGCGCAGATCGGCACGCCTGCCGATATCTATGCGCGGCCCCGGACCCGGTTTGTCGCCGATTTCGTGGGGTCGTCCAATGTGCTGCCGCCCGAACTGACGCGCGCATTGGGCGGGCCTGCGCGATGGGCGTCGCTGCGGCCCGAGGCGCTGCACATCGCGCCTGCCGGGGGGGCGGTGCTTGCGGGGCCGGTGACCGGTCTGCGCTATCAAGGGTCCGGCACGCGGGTGATGATCGCCGCGAGCGGGGCCGATATTGGCGTTTTTGTGCCGGCGGGGCAAACGGTTCCGAACGCCGGTGATACCGTGGGTCTGACATTCGCGCCGCACGCCTTGCATGTCATGGACGAGGCATGAGCGCGCCTGCAATCCTGCCCCAACGGGGGTTGGCCGACCGTCTGACGGGGGTATTCTGGCGCAGGCCAAACCTTTTGCTTATTCTTTTGATTGCGCCGCCGCTGATCTGGTTGGGGGTGGTGTATCTGGGGTCGTTGGCGGCACTTTTGTGGCAGTCTTTCTATTCGATTGATGAATTTTCCGGCGTGGTCCAAGAAGAATTCACCCTGAAAACCTATGCCGAACTGCTGCGGCCATCGAATTTCGACATCATCCTGCGGACGCTTGTGATGTCGGCTGCCGTCACGCTGAGCTGTGCGGTGATCGCCTTTCCGATTGCCTATTTCGCGGCGCGGTATGCGCGGGGGCGGTGGAAGGCGGTGTTCTATCTGGGGGTGCTGTTGCCCCTGTGGTCATCCTATCTGGTCAAGGTTTATGCGTGGAAGATGATCCTTTCCAAGGAAGGGATCATCGGGTGGATGGCGGATGTATCCCACACGAATTTTGCGCTGGATGCGCTGCTGGGGCTGCCGGTGATCGGGGGCAATTCCTTGTCCACCTCTTATATCGGGACGTGGCTGGTGTTCGTCTATGTCTGGCTGCCCTACATGATCCTGCCGATGCAGGCGTCGCTGGAGCGGGTGCCGGTCAGCATGCTGGAGGCATCGGCCGATCTGGGGGCCACGCGCGGGCAGACCTTCCGGACGGTGATCCTGCCCTTGGCCTTGCCGGGGGTGATCGCGGGGTCGATCTTTACCTTTTCGCTGACGATGGGGGATTACATCATCCCCCGGATCATCGGCACATCGGCAAGGTCCATCGGGATGGCGGTATCGGAATTTCAGGGCACCGCCGGAAACCTGCCGCTGGCCGCGGCCTTTGCGGTGGTGCCGATTGTCATCATGGTGATCTACCTTGCGCTGGCGAAACGGGCGGGGGCGTTCGATGCACTCTGATCGCGCATCGCTGTCGTTGAAGGCCGCGGCAATTGGCGGTCTGCTGTTTTTGCACCTGCCGATCGTGTTGATCTTTACCTATGCGTTTTCGACAGAGGAGCGGGGTTATACCTTTCCGCCACCGGGGTTCACGACGCAGTGGTTTGGCGTTGCGTGGAACCGGCCGGACATCTGGCCGCCGTTGTATCTGTCTTTGCAGGTCGCGGCGATTTCGACCGTTCTTGCGATTGTTCTTGGCACACTGGTGGCCGCCGCGATGGCGCGGGCGCGATTTTTCGGGCGGGAACAGTTGTCGCTGCTGATCATTCTGCCGATAGCCCTGCCGGGGATCATCACGGGGATGTCGCTGCGATCTGCCTTTGCGTTGATGGATATTCCGTTTTCGACGTGGACGATCATTCTGGGCCACGCGACCTTTTGTATCGTGATCGTCTATAACAACGCGGTGGCACGGTTTCGTCGCCTGTCGGGCGGCATACTGGAGGCGTCGGCCGATCTGGGCGCGAACAGTTTCCAGACATTCCGGCATGTTCTGCTGCCCAATCTGGGGTCGGCTTTGCTGGCAGGGGGGATGCTGGCCTTTGCGCTGTCGTTTGATGAGGTGATTGTGACGACATTTACGGCGGGGTCAGGGACGGATGCGAAAACCTTGCCGATCTGGATGTTGGACGAGCTGATCCGGCCACGCCAGTTGCCGGTGACGAATGTGGTGGCGATTGTGGTGTTTGCGGCGACGTTCGTCCCGATCCTTGCGGCCTATTACCTGACGCGGGGCGGCGCAGAGACGGCAGGCGGCGGGAAATAGTCCTGCCGCAATTGTGCCGAAAAGATGGTCTAGGGTGGAATATTGGCTGATCCGACCTCTGCGGAGCAGTCATTGCGCTGGCACGGGCGTTAATGTCCGTGCCAGCGCGACCATGGCTTTGCGGGATGATGGGTAGAATTGCCCATCTTCGGCGCGTTTTGCCACTAGTAGATCAGCGAGTCGTAGACGCCGAACGCGGTGTTCGTAGAGCCAAGGTTGCGGCCAAGACCGCTGTCCTGTGCGTAGGCCACGATCGCGTTATAGGTGCTGGGGCCGAACGAGCCGTCAATGCCCGAACGGTAGTAACCCATCGCACGCAGACGCCGCTGGATGGCAACACGTTCGCCGCGACCATAGCTGTTGAAGGCACGGGCAGCGGGGGTGGAATAGATCGACGTGCGCTGCGGTTGGTAGTGTTCTTCATAGCGCGGCTGCGGTGCGTAGTATTGCGGCTGCGGTGCATAGACTGGTTGGCGTGGTTGCACATACACCGGACCACGGCGGCGACGGTCCTGCGCGCCTTCGATCAGTTGATCGACGATGATTGCGGCGACAGCACCTTGAATGAACTTGCGCTCATCCCGGCCCAGTGCATTTGCAGGCGCAAGGCTGGTGGTGAAAACAGCAGCCGCAGTCAAAGCGGCGATAGCGGTGGTTTTGACATTTGGCAGCATGTCAGTGTCCTTTGCAAAAATGGCGTTGGTGCCTGAGGACCAACATGGGATCATAACGCCTGTTAGGCAAAATCGGTGCCGTGTTATCAGATAGCAAGAGTTCAAGCCACTGATAAATAAAGATTACTTTGAAGATGTCTGACTAAAGTCGCGCGCCATTTTCGTCAAAGGCAAAGGCATGATCGTCTGCGTAATCCAAAGTGACGGGCGAATCCACGCGGTATTCATGCTGACCAAACAGGCGCAGGGTGCAGGTATGGCCAGTGGGAAGAGCCACGATCAGGTTGGTATCGCCACCCAGACGTTCAACATGGGTGATCTGACCTGCAATGCGGCCAGTCTTGCTGACCGTCAGATGTTCGGGCCGGATGCCAAGCGTTGCGCCGCGCGCACCCAAGGGGCCTGCAGGCAGAAAATTCATCGAAGGGGCACCCAAAAAGCCCGCGACGAACTGATTGCCGGGGTTGTTATACAGATCCATCGGGCTGCCCACCTGTTCAACCACGCCGTCACGCAGCACGACGATCCGGTCGGCCAGCGTCATCGCCTCGGTCTGGTCGTGCGTGACGTAGATCATGCTGGCGCCCAAGGGCGCGGTGCAGGCGGGCGATTTCGACACGGGTTGCCATGCGCAGGGCGGCATCAAGGTTGGACAAGGGTTCGTCGAACAGGAACAGGTCGGGCTTGCGGACAATGGCCCGGCCGATGGCCACACGCTGGCGTTGCCCGCCTGACAGTTCCGACGGGCGGCGTTTCAGATAGGGGGCGAGTTCCAGCATCTTGGACGCGGTGGCGATGCGTTCGGTGATGGTGGCGGCGTTTTCCCCGGCCTGTTTCAGGCCCAAGGCCATGTTTCCTTCGACATCGAGATGCGGATAAAGCGCATAGGACTGGAACACCATTGCGATGCCGCGCTTTGCGGGGGGCGTGTCGGTCACATCCTTGTCGCCAATCACCACGCGCCCGGAAGTGGCATCCTCCAACCCCGCGATCACCCGGAGCAGGGTTGATTTGCCGCAACCCGACGGGCCGACGAATACCACAAACTCTCCTTCCGCCACATCAAGGCTGATATCACGCAACACGTGGGTTGCGCCGAATGACTTGGTGATGTGATCGAGTTTCAGCGCGCTCATAGTTCCACCACCTTTCCGGTGCGGATGGACTGATCTGCGGCAAGGCAGATGGCCAGTGATTGCACCGCATCCTGCATGTGCCGTGTCAGGTCGATGTCTTCGGCAATGGCGCGGCGCATATAGGCCTGTTCGGCGTCACACAGCTCCTGATGGCCGGGTTCACCGGGAAAGTCGATGATGCGGTCAGGGCCGCCCGCCGGATGCACGCGAATGACGCCAACCTTGGTATGACCATCGACGGACGCGCTGCCGGGGGCATCGGCGGATACAATGCTGACAGCGCCTTTCGGGCTGATGATATCCTTCACGAAATAGGCCGTCTCGCTGATCATCGGACCCCAGCCTGCCTCATACCAGCCGACCGAGCCATCATCGAAGATCACCTGAAACTGGCCGTAATTGTACATATCGGGCGCGATCTCATCGGTCAGGCGCAGGCCCATGCCATGCACGCGCACGGGTTTGGCATCGGTGATCTGGCACATCACATCCACATAATGCACGCCGCAATCCACGATGGGCGATGTGGTCTGCATCAGTTGCTTATGCGTATCCCACGTCGCCCCGGTGGACTGCTGGTTCAGGTTCAGGCGGAACACATAAGGCCCGCCAAGGCTGCGCGCCTCGGCAATCAGGCGCATCCAACTTGGATGATGGCGCAGGATATAGCCGACCACCAGCTTGCGGTTCAGGCGCGTGGCGCACTCCACCACACGGCGGGCATCGGCAACCGTGGTGGCAAGGGGCTTTTCCACAAACACATGGCACCCTTGTTCCATCGCGGCGCAGGCGAAATCGGCGTGACTGTCGGAATAGGTGGCGATCACCGCAAGATCAGGCTTGGTCGCCAGCCCTTCGGCAAAGGTGGCATGTATGGGGTAATCTTTCATTCCCGCAGGCAGGGCGACCTTGGATCGGTTGACCAGCACCACCTCGGCGCCGGCCTTGTGATGCGCAATCGCATGGCTCATTCCCATATTGCCCAGACCCGCGATCAGCACTTTCATTTCACAGCCCCCGACGTGATCCCGCGGATCAGTTGCCGCGAGAAGATGATGTACAAGACCAGCACCGGCAGAATCGCGAGGCTGAGGGCGGAGAGAACCGCGTTCCAGTCGGTGACGAACTGCCCGATGAACACCTGTGATCCAAGCGTCAGCGTCTTTGTCGCCTCACCGGGGGCGAGGATCAGCGGGAACCACAGGTCGTTCCAGATCGGGATCATGTTGAACACGGCGACCGTGGCCATCGCCGGGCGCACCAGCGGCAGCACGAGACGGAAAAAGATGGCATATTCGCTCATCCCATCAATACGGCCTGCGTTTTTCAGATCATCTGATACCTGCCGCATGAATTCCGACAGGATGAACACGGCCAAGGGCAGGCCTTGCGCGGTATAGACAAGGATCAGGGCGGCCAGCGTGTTGATCAACCCCGTGCTGACCATCAGGTCCAGAATGGCCACGGTGCCGATGCGGATGGGGATCATGATGCCAAGGGCGAGATAAAGCCCCATCAAAGCATTGCCCCGGAACCGGTATTCCGACAGCGCAAAGGCCGCCATCGCGCCAAACAGCAGGATGAAGAACAGGCTGGCGCAGGTGACGATCATCGAATTCATGAAATACTGGGTGAAATCGCCCTGTTTCATCACGGTCTGAAAGCCGATCAGGCTGAATGTCTCGGCATCGGGCAGGGCAAGGGGCGCGTTGAAGATGGCTTTGCGCGCCTTGAACGAATTGATGATGATCACCACCACCGGAAACAGCGCGATGGCTGTATAGGTGATCAGCGCCGCATGGGCGGCGACAGACCCCATGGGATTGCGGCGCGCGGCCATCAGAACTGATACCGGCGCATGCGGGTCTGGATGCCCCACAGATAGATGCACACGCCCACGAGGATGATGACAAACATGGCGGTCGCAATCGCCGACCCCATGTAGTGATCCCCCAGTTGCAACTGGAACCCGAAGAAGGTCCGGTAAAGGAACGTGCCCAGAATATCGGTGGAAAAGTCGGGCCCCGCCAGCGCACCTTGGGCGGTGTAGATCAGGTCGAACGCATTGAAATTGCCGACGAATGTCAGGATGGAAATGATCCCGATACTTGGCAGGATCAGTGGCAGCTTGATCTTCCAGAACGCGGCCCACCCCGTCAGCCCATCCATCTCGCCCGCCTCCAGCACTTCCTCGGGGATCGACAGCAATGCTGCATAGATCAGCATCATGGGAATGCCCACGAACTGCCAGACGGAAATCAGCGCGAGCGTGGTCAGTGCGTATTCCTCGCGGCCCAGCCACGGCGCGAACAGGAACTTCAACCCCACCGCGTCCAGCATATTCGGCGCAATCCCCCAGATCGGCGACAGGATCAACTTCCAGGCGAAACCGACGATGACGAAACTCAGGATCGTGGGGATAAAGATGGCGGATCGGTAGAACGCCGAAAACCGCAGTCGCGGATGGCTCAGGATCGCCGCCAGCGCAATCCCGATCGGGTTCTGCACCAGCATGTGAACCACGAAAAACCATGTGTTGTTGCCCAGCGCATTCCAGAACGCATCGGCCCAGCGCGGATCACCAAACAGCGTGGCAAAGTTCTGCAACCCGGCAAACACCCGCGCGCCCTCCACCTCGGTGTAAAACGCCAGCAACAGCGTCTGGAACAACGGCAGGATCATCACCGCCGAATAGACCAGCACAGCAGGTGCCAGAAACACGATGACATGAGGCTTCAGCTTCACGCCAACCCCTTCCTCTGTTCTCAACTATCCTCGGGGGGTCCGGGGGGCAGACGGCCCCCCGGCGCTTTCAGCAATCGCTTACTGCTGGGGTGCATACCAGCTGGCAAGGCCTTCCTGCAGGCGCGCGCCCGCAGCCTCGGGCGTTTCCGCCCCCTTGATGACCTGCGCAGAAGCATTCCACGTCTCGTTTTCAAGGTTTGGTGTGCCGCGCGACAGGATCTGATAGGTCGACCGGATCGTGGACTGGCATTCACCGCGCCATGACACGAATTCCTGCGCCAAAGGATCGGCCATTTCCACAGGCGTGGAATTCAGGCTGAAGAAACCCGGCAGGGCATTGGCGTACATCGTCGCAAACTCGACGCTGCCGACCCATTCCAGAAACGCCTTTGCGGCCTCGGGGTTGGCGGTTTTGGCGTTCATGCCGATGCCGATATCGGTGTGATCGCTGATATAGCAAGTATCGCCTGCGGCCTGCACGGGTGGGGCAAAGGCCCCCATCTTGAACGTGGCCTGCGTGTTGAAGCCCGAGATTTCCCACGATCCGGCGGGGTAGATCGCCGCGCGGCCAAGGGTGAACAGGTTCTGGCTGTCGGGGTAGGTCTGCGCCTCGAACCCGTCACCCAGATAATCCTTCCAGCGCGCCAGCGTGGCGAAAGGCGCCACCCACTGCGCATCGGTCAGCTTGGTCGTGCCTGCAATCAGGGCAAGACGGCCCTCTTCGCCTTTCCAGTAATTCGGGCCGATGTTGTTGTAGCCCATGGTGGCTGCTTCCCACTGGTCATTCGTGCCCATGGCCATCGGAATATAGGTGCCATCGGCCTTGATCGTGTCGAGGGCGGCAAAGAATTCAGCCTCGGTCGTTGGCTCTGCGATGCCCAGTTCGGCGAATGCATCGGCGTTATAGATAAAGCCGTGGATCACCGATGCCATCGGCACGCAGAAGGTGGCCGCACCGTCATCTGTCTGCCACGCCGATTTCGCGACGGGCGAGAAGTTGGCCATCGCGGCAAGGCCCGACAAATCGGCCAGATGGCCTGCGTCATACAAGGACAGCGACGCATCAAAGGGACGGCAGGTGATCAGATCGCCCGCAGTGCCTGCCTCAAGCTTGCTGTTCAGGGCGGCGTTGTATTCGGTGGGGGCAGATGGCGCGAACACCACCTTGATGCCGGGATTTTGCGCCTCGAACGCGGGGATGATCGTGTCTTGCCAGATGGCAAGGTCATCGTTGCGCCAGGACTCGATTGTGATCGTCACATCCTGGGCAAAGGCCGCCGACCCAAGTGTCGTGGTCAGCAGCAGAGCAGTCAGTTTCATTTTCATTGTCAGTCTCCCATGGTTGGTGGTGGTCCGGCGTTAGTCGCCGCGTGTCATCATGCGCGCCAATGCGGCCCGCAGGTTTTGTTGTGTATCATTCAGCAATGCTGTCGCCCTGTCTACATCCAGACCATGCGCCAGAAGGACGGCAACCTTGACCGCGCCGCCTGCCCGTTCCAGCGCCTGCTTGGCGACATCATGGGGCACGCCCGCGATCCGCGCGACCATACCAGCAGCGCGGGCGCGCAGTTTGGCATTGTCGGCCACAACGCCGACCATCATGCCATCATGCACTTGCCCCAGACGAATGCCCGCGAGGGTAGAGATCATGTTCAGCGCCGCCTTCTGCGCTGTCCCGGCCCCCATGCGGGTGGAGCCGGCAATCACTTCCGGCGGTGTCGCCAACGCAATCGCCACATCGGCGTGGGCAAAGATCGCGGCATCCGCGTTATTTGCGATCGCCACGATGTGTGCGCCGCGCTGTCTGGCCGTTTGCGCGATGGATACGGCATAGGGTGTTCCCCCCGATGCGGTGACAGCAATCACGACATCGCCTTTGGAAATCCCTGCCGCCGCCCGCGCGCCATCGGCCGCGTCATCTTCGGTATCGCCGGGCATGCGCGCGTCAACGGGCAGGCCTCCTGCCATCAGCAGATGGATACGCGCAGGATCAATGCCATAGGTCCCGTGCAGTTCCAGCCCGTCGGCGCAGGCCATCAGCGCCGATGATCCGGCCCCGGCATAGTGCAGATGCCCACCCGCGCGCAGGGTATCGGCCACAAGCTGAGCGGCTTGGTCAATGGCGGGGATGACAGGGGCAATGGCCGCAAGGGCGGCTTGCTGTTGATCCAGAATATGCCGCAGGACGACATCACCGGGCAGGGCATCAAGGCCCACCGCCGCTGCATGCTGTTGTTCCGTGACTGGCACTGCCATCCGAATCTCCTCTGTCACATGAAATACCATTTAGATACCTTTTGTCCAGCATCGCGTTCTTTCAAGCTATTTTTGCTTTATTTTGGTGAACAGGCATTATAAAGGTATTGCATGGATCGCAGATACCCAGCGAAGATTGCCATGGATGGTGGTGGCACGTCTTGCCGTGCAGCGCTTGAGCTGGATGCACGGCGCTTTGATACAGCGGGCGGACCTGCGAATGTGAATACCGATTTTTCGGCGGCGATTGCGGTGATGCAGGGACTGTTGTCAGATCTTGCCGCGCAGGCGGAACTTGGCCCCGATGATCTGCGCAAGATGCCGGGACATTTCGGTCTGGCGGGGGTCATGTCGCCTGCGATGGGGCGAGCGGTGGCAACGGCGCTGGACCTGACGCAGACGGTGGTGACCAACGATCACCCCACTACCATCGTTGGCGCGCTGGGTGATGCGGATGGCGCGGTTGCGGCGATTGGCACAGGGTCATTTCTGGGGCGGCAGTCCAAAGGGCAGACGCGCAGCATTGGCGGCTGGGGCTACCGGATCGGCGATCAGGCATCGGGGGCCTGGCTGGGGCGGCGGATGTTGGAACAGGTTCTGTTGGTGCAGGATGGCGTGGCCACGGCGGGGCCGTTAAGCCGTGCCATGGCCAAGCACGACTTTGGTCCCGGCGGAATTGTCGGGTTTTCGTTTCGCGCAAGCCCCGCCGATTTTGCGGAGTTTGCCCCTGCGATTGTGGCCAGCGATGATCCGTTTGCCATCGCCCTGATGCGTGAGGGGGCTGCGTATATCCGTGCCGGGATTACCGCGCTGGGTTGGCAGGCGGGCGACGCGTTGTGCCTGACGGGTGGCTTGGGGCCGGCGTATGCGCCGCATGTGGGTGTGCCGGTGACGCCGCAGGTGGGCACCGCCCTTGACGGCGCGTTGATCCTTGCGGGGCGCGGCACATGACAATCGCCGATTATCTGCGCCCGGAACGTTGGCTGAACCCCGCTGCGGGGCCGATGTATGTGCAGTTGCGCAAACGAATCGAAGGGGCGATTGCGACCGGGCTGCTGCCGCCCGAATCCGCGCTGCCACCGGAACGCGAGATTGCCACGGTGACGGAATTGTCGCGCGTGACGGTGCGCAAGGCGATGTCGGAACTGGCCGAACAGGGGATCGTGGTGCAGCGGCAGGGGTCTGGTTCCTTTGTCGCGCCACGCAAGGCGCGGGTAGAGCAATCGCTGTCGCAGCTTACCTCATTCACCGAGGATATGGCGCGCCGGGGGTTGCGGGCGGAATCACACTGGCTTGAACGCGGGTTGTTTCTGCCGAACATGGATGAGGTGGCAATCCTTGGTCTTGGCCCGCGCGATCAGGTGGCGCGGCTTGCGCGGTTGCGCATGGCTGACGGGCGGCCAATGGCGATTGAGCGGGCATCGCTGTCGGTGGACGTGCTGCCCAATCCGCTGGCGGTGACGCATTCGCTTTACGATGTGTTGGGGGCGGCGGGGTTGCGGCCGGTGCGGGCGGTGCAGAAAATCTCGGCAATCAATCTGGGCGCGGCAGATGCCGATCTTCTGGATTTGCCAATACAGGCAGCGGGGCTGCGGATTGAACGCGTATCTTATCTGGCCGATGGTCGCGTGGCAGAGTTTACCCGGTCAATTTATCGGGGCGATGCCTATGACTTCGTGGCCGAACTGCATCCAATTGACAAGGGAGAGGTGCCATGACCAGCCAGATGGCGCGTGAAGTGCGCGAGATTCCTGCCGCCGTGGCGCGGTTGATCGAACAGGGCGCGCCCGCCATCCGGGCGGCGGCGGATGCGGCACGGGCTTTTGATCCAGCCTTGATTGCCACGGTGGCGCGCGGGTCGTCGGACCACGCCTGCACCTATCTGAAATATGCGGCGGAACTGACACTTGGGTTGCCTGTCGCCTCTATCGGGCCATCAGTGGCGTCGGTTTACGGTGCGCGATTGCGGATGGGGAATGCGCTGTGCCTGACGGTGTCGCAATCGGGGCAAAGCCCGGACATTGTGGAAATGGCGCGGTCTGCCGGGGCCGGGGGGGCGTTGACGGTGGCGGTGACGAACCATCCAGACGCGCCGTTGGGCATGGCCAGCCAGCATTGCCTTGCGCTGCATGCAGGACCTGAGATCAGTGTGGCTGCGACCAAGACATTCGTGAATTCTGCCGTGGCGGGGTTGTTGTTGATCGCCGAATGGGCGCGGGATGACGCATTGCTTGCGGCGATCCATGGTTTGCCTGCGTATCTGGAGCGGGCTGTGGCGCAGGACTGGGGTGCGCTGCGGGACGCCGTCACGGACGTGGATTCGCTGTATACGCTTGGCCGGGGGCCGGCCTATGCGATGGCGAATGAGGCGGCGCTGAAGTTCAAGGAAGTGGCGCGCATTCATGCGGAAAGCTATTCATCCGCCGAAGTGCTGCACGGACCTGTGTCTATTGTGGGGGCGGGGTTTCCCGGTGCTGGCGCTGGCGGTGGGGGATGCGGCCGAGGCGGGGCTGGTGGCGGTCGCCGATCAGATGGCGGCCAAGGGTGCGCAGGTGTTTGTGACATCAGACCTTGCCACGGCAGCGCAGCATCTGCCGCATGTGCGCACGGGGCATGCGCTGACGGACCCGCTTGCGCTGATTGTCAGTTTCTATGCGATGGTGGAACAGGTGGCGCGGGCGCGGGGGATTGATCCGGACAAACCGCGGCACCTGAACAAAGTCACGCAGACCGTGTGAGGGGGCATGCAGGGATACCGCGCGGATCAGATTTTTGACGGCACCACCCTGCGGCGCGGGGTTTTGCTGGTGGAGGGTGGCTGTGTCGCCGGGGTGGTGGATGCGGTGCCTGCGGGTGTGCCGGTAACCGATCTGGGCGGGATCATATGCCCCGGATTTGTCGATTTGCAGGTCAATGGCGGGGGCGGCGTGATGCTGCGGGATGCAGGCACAGTGACGCAGATGGCGGCGGCACTGGTGCGGCTGGGGACGACATCGTTCTTGCCGACGCTGATCACGGACACGCCCGCACAGACACGCATGGCCGTGGATGCGGTGGCGGCGGGATGCGCAGGCGTGGTGGGTTTGCATCTGGAGGGGCCGCATCTGTCAGTCGCGCGCAAGGGGGCACATGCGGCGGGGTTGATCCGGGCGATGGGGGCGGAAGATCTGGCGTTTCTGTGTGATGCCAGGCCGCGCGTCGGGCGGTTGATGGTGACGGTTGCGCCGGAGAGCGTGACGCCGGACCAGATCGCGACGCTGGTGAAGGCCGGTGTGATTGTGGCGCTGGGGCATAGTGATTGCAGCTATGAGGTCGCGGTGGAATGTGTGGCGGCGGGGGCGACGGTGGCCACGCATCTGTTCAACGCGATGAGCCAGATGGCGGGGCGCGCACCGGGGCTGGTGGGCGCGGTACTGACAGATGGGCGGCTGGATGCGGGGTTGATTGCGGATGGCGTGCATGTGCATCCGGCGACGATCCGGGCGGCGCTGGCGGCAAAGGCGGGGCCGGGCGAGGTGTTTCTGGTGACGGATGCGATGGCCGTGGCGGGAACAGACATGACCGTATTCACGCTGAACGGGCGCGAGATTCATCGCCGGGATGGGCGGTTGACGCTGGCTGATGGCACGCTGGCGGGGGCCGATCTGGATTTCGCGACGGCGATCGGGGTGATGGTGAACCGGGTGGGTGTGCCGTTGGAGATGGCGCTGGCGATGGCCACGCGGATTCCGGCACGGGTTGCGGGGGTTGCGGCGGGGCAGTTGCGGGCGGGGGATGCGGCGGATTTCGTGCATCTGTCAGGCTTGGCGGTGCAGGGGGTTTGGCGCGGCGGGGTGCGGGTGGAAAATTGACGGCTGTCAATTTTCAGGATTACTGAATGAAATCAACGATGGGATGCGATTTTTAGCGCCAAAGGTTAACGCGGCTGAAACATTTCGTGATCGCAGGCCGCCCCCCGCGCGAGGGGGGCGCGGCGGTCAAGACAGTTCGGACAACCCTGCGTCCATTGCGGCCAGAATGGTCTGGACATCGGCGCTGGTCAGCACAAGCGGGGGTGACAGGATCATGTTCGGGCCGCTGACACGCACCATTGCGCCTGCCTTGTAGGTCGCGGTCTGCACACGGGCGGCGGTCGTGGGGTGGGGCGCGGATTTGGTCTGACGGTCGCCCACAAGTTCGATGGCCAGCATCAGGCCATGGCCGCCACGGACATCGCCAATCGCGTCATGTCGTGTTTGCAGGTCCAACAGGCCCTTGTGCAATTCGGCCCCGCGTGCGGCGGCGTTGTCCCAGATTTGCAGACGCTGGGTTTCGGCCATGCAGGCGATGGCGGCGGCGGCCCCGACCGGATGGCCGGAATAGGTGTAGCCATGCCCGATGGCGGCGCGGCCCGTGGTATCCTGTTCAAACACCTCGGCCACGCCATCTGCGATCATCACGGCGCCAAAGGGGAAATAGCCGTTGGTGATGGCCTTGGCACAGCACATGAAATCGGGCTGCACGCCCCAGAGCCGCGCGCCGGATTTTGCCCCGGTGCGGCCAAAGGCGGTGATCACCTCGTCCGAGATGAGCAGAATGCCGTGCTTGCGGCAGATTGCGGCGACGCCGGGCATGAAGCTGGGATGGGGGGGGATCACACCGCCTGCGCCAAGGATCGGTTCCATGATGAAGGCGGCGATGGTGGCAGCACCCTGAAAGGCGATCTCATCCTCCAGCGCTTGCAGGCACAATTGGGCCAGTTTCGCGGGGTCGGCTTCGTTAAAGGGGTTGCGATAGGTATAGGGGGCGGGAATGTGGAAGCAGCCGGGCAGCAGCGGTTCATACATGGTGCGGAAATTGGCATTTCCGTTCACCGATGCGCCGCCCATGTGGGTGCCGTGATAGCCCTTTTTCAGGGACAGGAATTTGGTGCGGCCCGGATCGCCCTTGATCTTGTGATATTGCCGGGCAAGGCGCAGGGCGGTTTCCACGGAATCCGACCCGCCGGAGGTAAAGAACGCGCGCGCCATGCCATCGGGGGCGAAGTAGTCGCGCAGAATTTCGGCCAGTTCGATGACGCAATCGTTCGAGGTGCCACGGAAGGTGGAATAATAGGGCAGCCGATCAAGCTGGGCCGCAATCGCGTCTTTCACGGGCTGGCAGGAATAGCCGAGGTTGACGTTCCAAAGACCGCCCACGGCATCCACCACCTCGTGCCCGTCGATGTCACGGATGCGCACACCTTGCGCGCCGGTGATGATGGTGGGCGGGTTCTTGTGGCTGTCGGACGGGGCGGTCATCGGGTGCCAGAAGCTGCGCGCGTTGTTCGCCTTGAGATAATTTTCGTCTTTCACGACTTGGTCCTTTCCATCAGGCGGCGGTTGCCCATGCGGCTTTGAGGGTCGGGGGAAGCTGGCCCCCCCACAGGCTGGTGATTTCGGCCCCGGCGCGCATGAGGCTGGCGACCATCCGGGCATGCAGGGCGGGGGTGACGCGGGCGGCGGGGGCGGCGATGCCGATGGCGCCGGTGCAGGTGCCGCTGGCATCAAACAGCGGCACGGCGACGGAGCGCACATCGGCCTCAAACGTGGCTTGGGTTTCGGACCAGCCGGTGTTGCGGACCATCGCGAGATGGGCGCGGATTTGGGCGGGGTTGGTATCAGTGGCGGGGGTGAACGCCGCAAGCGGTGCCGCCAGCAGCGAATCAACGGTTGCATCGGGCAGGTAGGCCATGACGGCAAGGCCCGACGAGGTGGCATGAAACGGCAGCAGATCGGCGTCTTCCATCATGACCTTGGTGCCGTGTGCTGCGGAATAGGCGAAGGCGAGCGTGCGCAGGGTGGGGCCGACAATGTGCGACAGATGGGCAGTTTCACCAACCTCGCGCGCCAAGGCCTGCACCACAGGCATGGCGGCATCGCGGGTTGGCACCGCAGCTTCGCGCAGGGCAGCGAGGCGCAGAACGGCGGGGCCAAGGCGATAAGCCTTTGACGGGCCATGCTGTTCCACCAGACCCAGCGCCTGCATTTCCGACATCATGCGAAAGCAGGTGGCCTTGTTCAGCCCCGATTGGCGGGCAAGATCCGACAGGCCGATCAGCGCCTGTTCACGGGTGAACAGATCAAGCAGTTCAAGCGCCTTTGTCACCGTGCCCATGGGGTTCGCCGCGATCAGGGGCGGGGTCATTCGGGATGAAAGCCCCTGCCATGCATTTTTGTTGACAGAGGTTGCCAGCCTCTGTCAATCTTAATTTCAAACCAACGGTTCAAATAATGAACCAATTACACAGGGAGTGTAGTGATGCGGAAATCTGGACTGCTGGGAAGTGTTCTGGTTGCGGCCTTGGCTGCGACGGCGGGGGCGGCGTTGGCCGAATACCCGGAAAAGCCGGTGACGTTCGTGGTGCCATGGCCGCCCGGCGATCTTGAGGATGTGCTGACGCGGATGATCGCGGAGGAATTTCAGAACGCTTACGGCGCGCCTGCGGCGGTGGTAAACCAGCCGGGCGGTGGCGGTGTTGTGGGCGGCTTGCAGGTGGCATCGGCGGCACCGGATGGCTACACGATCGGGTCGTTCACGATTGGGATTCCCACGATCAAGACGATGGGGGCGGACGCGCAGATCGCGCCTGATGCGCTGGAACCGGTGGGGATATTCCTGACCTATCCTTTCCTGATCGCGACAAAGGCAGATGCGCCCTATTCGACGATGCAGGAAATGGCGGATTATTCGCAGGGCAACGACGTGCGTCTGGGCCATTTCGGCTATGGGCTGGAGCCGACGCTGATGACCTTCCTTGGCATTCAGACGCTGGGCGGCAAGTTCAGCGCGGAAGCGGCGTTTGATGCGGTGGATTGTTCGACGCTGGCCAATGGCGATGCCGATGTGATCAACACCACGGCGCAGCTGATCCTGCCATGCATGGCCGATATCAAGGTGCTGGCGACGATCACGGGGGATCGCACGTCGATCACGCCGGATGCGCCGACGCTGGCGGAAATGGTGCCCGGCCTGGATACGACGCTGTGGAACGGGCTGTTCGTGCCGAAGGGCACGCCGCAAGAGGTGAAGGACAAGATTGCAGCGGCGGCGCAGACCGTGATCGCAAGCCCCGAGGCGCAAGAGATTGCCAAGACGACGGGCGCGCTGGTTTACTGGACCTCGCAGGAAGACGCGGTGGCACAGGTTGCCAAGGACATGACTGATCTTGCGGCCTTGCGCGAAACGCTGGGCGTGACGGAGTAACCGGGTCTGGGGGCGGGCGGATCATTTCGCCCGGCCCCGGTTTGCTTGCGTCGGGGGTGGCATGTCGGAACACAGCGAGATCGAGGCCAACCGGATTGAAAGTTTCGCGCTGACATTGCTGTTTTCAGCGTTGTCAGTGACGTTATTGGCGTGCATCGGCGTGGCGACCCGCTGGGGCCCGGAAAGTGGGGGCTGGTGGACGCGGCCGATGTTGATGCCGGGGATTGCGCTGGCTTTGCTGGTCGGGGCCAATCTGATCAGTTTGGTGCGCGATGTTGTGGACTTGCGGCAGAACCCGCCAAGCATCAGCGAACGGGCTGAAGGACGGGCCAAGCTGCTGGCATGGCTGCACCCGGTGGAGTTTCTGACCTATTACGGGATCTATGTGTTCGCGATTCAGCATGTGGGCTATTTCCCGTCCACGCTGATTTTCATCATGGTGCTGATGTTCCGGGTCCGGTTGACAACGCCGGGCTGGATCATCGCGGGGCTTGGTGCCGCGCTGTTCATGGTGGCAGTGTTTCGCGTGGGGCTGGGGGTCTGGATGCCCGCGCCGGAACTTTACGAGATTTTCCCTGACGGGGTGCGGTCCGCCCTGATCCGTTGGTTCTGAGGGGCGCACTGCATGGAATTTCTGCTGACGGGACTGGCGCAACTGGGTGATCCCGCTGTCTTTATGACGATGTGTATCGGGGCCATTCTTGGCGTGGTGGTGGGGGCGATACCGGGGGCCGGGGCGGCGGTGACGATTGCCATTCTGTTGCCCACCACGTTTTCGATGGACCCGTTGAACGGAATGACCCTGCTGCTGGGGGTGTATTGTGGGGCGGCCTACGGGTCGGCCATTCCGGCGGTGATGATCAACACGCCGGGCAGCCCGGTGGCGGTAATGACCGCCATCGAGGCAAAGCCGTTCGTGGACCGGGGCGAGGCGCGCAGGGCGCTGTCGCTGGCGTATTCGTCGTCGTTTGTTGGTGGCGTGCTGGCGGTGCTGGCGTTGATGCTTTTGTCGCAGCCGCTGGCGAATGTGGCGAAGATACTTTGGATCGGCAGAATTTGCGATGCTGGCCATCGCGGCGCTGGTTCTGGTGATTGTGGGCAACGGCGGGCGACGGGTCGAGGCGACGGCCGCAATGGCATTCGGGTTGTTTCTGGCCACCGTGGGCATTGAAACCGCGTATTCTACCCAACGCTACAGTTTCGGTTTGCCATCACTGCTGGGGGGTATCCCGCTGGTGCCGATGGTGATCGGGCTTTTCGCCATGTCAGAGGCGCTTGTGCAACTGACATCGCGGACCGAGAGCCAGCCAGTGGTGCAGTTGAAAGGGCATTTCTTTCAGGGCTTCATGGAAGTGTTCAAATACAAGCGCACCCTTTACGGATCATCCGCCTTTGGCATCATCTGCGGTCTGATGCCGGGGGTGGGCGAGTTTCTGGCGCAGCAGGTGAACTATGTCTGGGCGCGCAAACTGTCACCCGAAGGGCATCTGTTCGGCAAGGGTGCGCCGGAAGGCATCATCGTATCCGAGGCCACCAACAACGCGGTGCCGCCTGCGGCGTTGATCCCGATGCTGGCCCTGGGGATTCCGGGGGAAGAGCTGACGGCGATGATGCTGGCGGTGTTTCTGGTGCATAACGTCATTCCGGGGCCGCAGCTGTTTATCGACAGGCCGGAGTTTGTGGCCGGCCTTTACTGGACACTGCTGGCGATGAATGTCGTGATCATCATTTTCCTGCTGCTTGCCACCAACTGGATCGCCAAGGCGGCGTTGATGAACAAACGCTTTCTGGGCGTGGTGATCCTGACGCTGTCACTGATCGGGACATATGCGACGAACTACAGCTTTTCCAACGTCGGCATTGCGATGGTTTTCGCCGTGTTAGGCTATGTTTTGCGCACGCATCGCTGGCCTTTGACGCCGATCCTGCTGGGGGTGGTGATGGGGCCGATTGTGGAGGGGCGCATGCGGCAGGCACTGGGTGGGGCCAACGGCGATCTGACGATTTTCGTGACGCGGCCGATTTCGGCCATCATGGTGGGTGCCGTCGTGCTGTTGATTGCACTGACGCTGCGGGGCTGGCTGAAATCGCGCAGGACGGGTGAGACATGACACTGAATCAAGACCGGATAGATGCGATTGCCGCAAGGGCTGTGGCCCCAGGAAAGCTGTTGATCGGGGGCGACTGGGTTGAAGGGCAAGATGCACCGCTGGATGTGATCTCGCCGATAGACGGGCGGCATCTGACGACGATTGCAAGCGCGGGTGCGGCGGATGTGGACCGCGCGGTGGCGGCGGCCCGTGCAGCCTATGACGCAGGTGTCTGGTCACGCGCGGCCCCCGCTGTGCGCAAGGCGGTGTTGCACCGTCTGGCCGATCTGATTGACAAAAACAGTCTCGAACTTGGTGTTCTGGGGGTGCGTGACAACGGCACGGACATTTCCATGGCCTTGAAAGCCGAGCCGGGAAGTGCCGCGGCCACGTTCCGGTATTATGCCGAGGCGATCGACAAGGTGATGGGCGAGGTGGCGCCCACGGCCGGAAAATGTGCTGGCCATGGTCACGCGTGAAGCCGTTGGCGTGGTGGGTGCGATTGTGCCGTGGAACTTTCCCCTGATGATCGGCGCGTGGAAACTGGCACCTGCGCTGGCGATGGGGAATTCCGTCGTGCTGAAACCGGCAGAAACCGCGTCACTGTCGCTGCTGCGGCTGGCGGAACTGGCGCTGGAGGCGGGGCTGCCGCCCGGCGTGTTGAATGTGATCACGGGGCCGGGGGCCGTGACGGGGGCGGCACTGTCGATGTCGATGGATGTGGATGTGCTGGTGTTTACCGGGTCGGGTGCGCACGGGGCGGCGGTTGCTGGAGGCGTCGGCGAAATCGAACCTGAAGCGGTGTTTTCTGGAACTGGGGGGGAAGTCGCCCAACATTGTCTTTGCCGATGCGCCCGATCTGACGCAGGCGGCGAAAGCGTCTGCGGGTGCGATTTTCCGCAATGCAGGGCAGGTCTGCGTGGCAGGATCGCGGCTGCTGGTGGAGGCGGCGGTGCATGATGAATTCGTCTCTATCCTCGCAGAAACAGCGCGAAACATGGTGGTTGGCAATCCGCTGGACCTGCGGACGCAGATCGGTGCGGTGAACAGTTTGCGGCAGTTGGAGGGGAACCTGAGGTTCGTCGATGAAGCGGTGGTCGATGGTGGGACGGTGGTTCTTGGCGGGCAGCGCAGGCTGGAGGAGAGCGGCGGGTACTATATGGACCCGACTGTGATCACAGGTGTTGCACCAGCACATCGGTTGTTCCGGCATGAGGTGTTCGGCCCGGTTCTGGCAGTGACCCCCTTTTCCACCGAGGATGAGGCACTGCGCCTTGCCAATGCCACGGATTACGGGCTGGCGGCGGGGGTCTGGACGGCCAACCTTTCGCGTGCGCACCGGATGGTGCGGGGCATCAAATCGGGCGTGGTGCATGTGAACACCTATGGCGGCGCGGATGGCACGGTGCCGTTGGGCGGGATGCGGCAGTCAGGCAATGGTCATGACAAGTCGCTGCATGCGCTGGACAAGTATACCGATCTGAAGACGGCGTGGATTCAGCTGTAACAGAGACTGTTTTGGGGGATGCGCGCGATGGGCGACCGGATACTGATCGTTGGCACCTATGATACCAAGGACGAAGAGCTGACATATCTGGCGCAGGTGATCCGGGGTCAGGGGGGCACGGCGCTGACGATGGATGTATCGGTGCTGGGTGATCCGACGCGGCCGACCGACTGGTCAAAGCATGATGTGGTTGGTGCGGCGGGCGCGACGATGGCGGCTTTGATCGCGGCGGGGGATGAAAACAACGCGATGCAGGTGATGGCGACCGGGGCTGCCTTGCTGGCGCGCGGGTTGTTCGATGCGGGCCGGTTTGACGGGGTGATCGTGCTGGGCGGGTCGATGGGCACCGATCTGGGGCTTGATCTGTGTGCAGCACTGCCGTTGGGTGTGCCGAAATACATCGTATCCACCGTCAGCTTTTCGGCGATGATCCCGCCAGAGCGGCTGGCACCGGATGTACAGATGATCCTGTGGGCGGGGGGCCTTTATGGGTTGAACGCGATTTGCCGTGCGTCGCTGTCGCAGGCGGCGGGAGCGGTGCTGGGGGCCGCACGGGCCGTGGAGCCGCCGGTCTTTGACCGCCCGCTGGTGGGGATGACGAGTTTCGGCAAGACGGTGCTGCGATATATGGTGGCGTTGAAACCGGCGCTGGCAGCGCGGGGGTTCGATCTGGTGGTGTTTCATGCGACGGGCATGGGCGGCCGCGCGTTCGAGGCGCTGGTGGCCGAGGGGCGGTTTGCCTGCGTGATGGATTTTGCGCCGCAAGAGGTGGGTAATCATCTGTTCGGGTCGGCCATCACGGCAGGGCCGGACCGGATGACAGCGGCAGGTCTGGCGGGTGTGCCGCAGATGGTGGCACCGGGGTGTTATGATCTGCTTGATCTTGTGGGGTGGCAGCCACGCCCGGCGGCCTTTGCGAACCACGAGGCGCATGCACATAACCGGCTGATTTCATCGGTGTTGTTGAATGCGGACGAACGGCGTCAGCTTGCGCGGGTGTTCTGCGCAAAGCTGGCGGTGGCGACAGGCCCTGTGACGCTGTTCCTGCCGCTGGCAGGGTGCAATGAATGGGACAGGGACGGCGCGCCATTGGCGGACGCGGCGGGGTTGGCCGCGTTCATGGATGAGATGCGGCAGCACTGCCCGGCGAATGTGCGGCTTGCCGAGGTGGCGGGGCATATCAACGATGCGGTGTTCGTCGATGCGGTGCTGGCGCAGTTTGATGCGTGGGTGGCAAACGGGACGGTGCGCGCACCTTAGTGCGTCGGCGCAAGCCCTTCGGCCCAGTCGAGCATCATGTCGGCCCAACCCTTTGGCACCTTGTGACCACCCGGATGCAGGGCCATGACAAGGCTTGATCCGGGGGCGCAGCTTTCGTCCCAGCGACGAAGTTGGGTGTCGCCGATGGTATCAAAGCCATCGGGGTTCGGCTTTTCGCAGGCATTGGCCGCGCGCCAGATTTCCATTGCCTGAAACACGTCGCCCTGCTGCACGGCGGCGCTGCGGATGCGGCGGCCCTCAAGCGGGACGGTGCCATCTGTCCAGCCGTGGATGTGGAACAGGCGCACGGGGCCCGCACAGGCGGCGGGGTGCGGACGCCAGAAACTGCCGGAAATCGGCGCATAGGCGTAGAAGGCATCGGGGGTGGCGCAGGCGGTATAGCTGACCATGGAACCACCAACGGAAAAGCCCGCCAGGATCATGTGATCGCGATCAAGACCAAAGCGGGTGGCGGCATCGTCGGCCACGGCGGCGGCAAAAGCCACGTCATCGCGGCCCCGATGATCGGCCCGGAAATTCCAGCCGCGCCCATTGCGGCCTTCGCGGGGCGAGCCATCGACGGCAATCACGGCATAGCCGCGCGCGATCAGGGCATCGACCATACCGCGGTTCGTCAGCGCGCCCATGCCATCGCCGCCCCAGCCGTGCAGGAACAACACGGCGGGGGCACCAGCCTGGGGTGGGAGGACGGCGTGATAGGTGCCGGTCGGGATCGTGCAGGGGCCTTGCTGCGGGCCACAGTCGGCAAAGGCGGCGGGCGTCAGCGCAAGCAGGCCCAGCAGGGCGATCGCCGCGGATTTCAGGGCCGGGCGCATCAGCGTGCCGCCCCTGGTGTGATGGCTACCGGACGCGTGCCGGGTTTGCGCGCGGCCAACTTTCGGTCAAAGCGGAACAGCGGCCAGTCTTGTGCATCTTGCGCCAGAAACCGCGCAACGGGTGCGGCAAGCAACAGGCAGACCGCAATCGGCACGAGCCAAAGGCTAAGCAATCCGGCGATTGCGGCAACGATCATTGCGACGCCCAGCACCGTTTCCACCGCGTGAAAGCGCAAAAGGTCGACCAGTCGCGGTGTGCCGTTGGTATGGGGCACCCAACCCGTATCAAAGCCAGCAAAGGTGCGCACCACGGCGCGGACGTGTTGCACCATCATCATCGGCGCGCAAAGAACGGAAATCAGCAATTCGGCAAACATGCTGGCAACGAAGGGCAGAACCTGCGCCCACGCAATCCCGTTGCGGCGCAGATAGTCGATCGCGCCGATCATCTTGGGCACCAGCAGCGTCAACAGGATGGTTGTGGCCAGCATGGCCTGTGACAGCAGCGGCATTTCCGGCCATATCACCAGCAGAGGATTATCGGTGGTGAAATAGCGAAACGGCGACGGCGTTGTCACATCGCCGACGATGACCCACAGCACCAGAAGGGCGGCCCATGTCAGCGATGCAAGATAGGCCATCGCGCCCTGCATCATGTGAAAGCGCGATACCGGGTGCAGCCCTGCGGCAAACATGATGCGCAGATGCTGCATGTTGCCCTGACACCAGCGACGGTCACGGCGGATATAGCCGATGGTATTGTCGGGCGTGTCTTCAAAGCTGCCCGTGGGTGCTGTCAGCATCCGCACTGTCCAGCCTGCACGGCGGATCAGGGCCGCCTCGACAAAATCATGGCTGAGGATGACGCCGCCCATCGGCCTGCGGCCGGGCAGTTTTGGCAGGCCCGCGCAGGCGGCAAAAGCCGAAGTCCGCACAAGCGCGTTGTGGCCCAGAAAATTCGCCTCGGTTCCTGCCCAGCTGGCAAAGCCGCGCGCGAGCGTCACACCGTAGACCTGATTGGAAAATTCCTGCAGACGCTGCCACAATGTGCGACCGGGCAACAGGCGCGGCACGGTTTGCAACAGGCCCACGGCGGGGTCGGCGGCCATGTCATCGGCCAGCGTCAGCACCGTTGCTGCATCCATGACGCTGTCGGCGTCAAGGATCAGCAGTGCGTCATAGGGCGCGCCTTTGGTGGTGACCCATTCGCGCAGATTGCCGGATTTGTAGTCGGTATTTTCGGCACGCCAGCGATAGGTGATGTGCAGATGGGGATACAGGGCCTGCATGTCACGCATGGTCTGCGCTTCGTCAGCGCGGGCGTCCGGGCTGCGGCTGTCAGACAGAACATGCAGGCTGAATTGGTGTGCATGCGTCAGTGCGAACAGGGATTTCAGCAGTTTTGCCGCGGTGCCGATGGTGGCCCCGGCGGGTTCGCCATACATCGGCAGCAGAATGGCGACATTCAGTCCGGCGCCGGGGACCTGCGCCTTGTGGCTTGACGTGTCCGGCCGGAACAGACCGATCAGTGCCGTGCCGACGGACAAGGCCACCCAGAAGAAGGTGAAGGCGGTTACGACTGTCAGCAGTGCCGCCGGAAGAAACAGGGTGCCGTTCAGGGTAAACCATTCAAGATAGGACCACACGATCGTGCCCGTGATGGCCAGCGGCACGGCAAACAGGAACAGACGCAAGGCAACAAGGCTGCGCGCGTTGCCCCCACCGGGTGCTTGCGGGTCGGTGAAGGGGTGGCGCAAGTCCTGATCCGGCATCGCGAGTTGTGCGGGTGCCATGACGGCGGGTTGATGGCGGAATTGCAGGGTCATGCGGCCACCCATCGGTAAAGCCAGACTTCGCTGACGCGCACGCCATTGCGGAACAGTTCGGCCCGCAATTCGGCATAGGGTGCGTCCGGCGCAAGAAGCGTGAACGCAAGGCGCATGCCCCCGGTGGCCGGGTTCATCTGCACCAGCGTATTGGTGATCTCGCCGGCACCGGTGTTGACCCGCGCCTCGATGAGGGCGGGATCGTCGCCGACGGCGGGGTGGGCATCGAAATCAATGGTGAAGATGCGGCCGTCTTCGAACACGCGCGCGCCCGTCCGGGTGTTGCGCGCGCGGGCCACGGCACCTTCGACCGGGGCATCGGCGCACCAGTGCAAGCGATAGGAAAAGGCGTGTTCCTTTCCGGCCGAAAGCGGGGCCGCGGGACGCCAGAAGGCCACGATGTTATCGTAGATTTCCTTGTCAGCCGGGATTTCCACCAGCACGACGTTGCCGGGCCCCCATTCGCCGACGGGTTCCACCCACAGCGAGGGGCGGCTTTCATAATGCGCCTCAAGGTCGGCGAAATCGCCAATGTCGCGTGCGCGCTGCATCAGGCCAAAGCCGCGCGGCCCGGTATCGGAAAACGCGCTGATCCCCAGAGCTGCCGGGTTCGACAGCGGACGCCACACCAGTTCGGACTGCCCGTTCAGCATCAGCAGGCCATCGCTGTCATGTACGGCGTCGCGGAAATCGTCGAATTTATTGCGGTTGGTCTGATCGAACAGAAACATCGACGTTTCCGGCGCGATGCCGATATTGGTCAGATCGACGCGCGGGAACAGGCGGCAATCGACCTCGATCACCGTGTCTTCGCCTTTGGTGATGCGGAACGTGTAGGCGCCTGCGACACTCGGGCTATCAAGCAGGGCGTGCAGGGTGACGGTTGGCGCCTGCGGATCGGATGCCTCGATCCAGAATTCGGTGAAGGTGGGGAATTCCTCGCCCGCCGCACTGCCTGTACCAAGTGCCAGACCACGTGCCGAGAGACCGTAGGTTTGACCGCGCCCGATTGCACGGAAATAGCTGGCACCCTGAAATACCGCGTATTCCTGAAACTGGCCCGGCTTTTCAATCTCACCCAGCACGCGAAAGCCGGAGAAACCCATGCCTTCGGCGGGAAGGGCCGGGAACTTGTCGGTCATGTCGAAGGTGCGCAGTTCAAACAGGACCGGGCGGGTCTGGCCGCCTTCGACCGCGTTGATGGTGATGGGTTGGGCGAAATAGAGGCCAGCCGGGAAAAACTCGACCTGCACCGCACCGCCCTGTTTGCGCCAAAGCGAGTGACGGGTGTCAAACCAGATCTCGCGATACTGATCGTAGGTCAGGTCAAGCCAGCCCTGTGGCACCGTTGGCGAGGCAACATAGGCGGTGGCAGCCAATGCGCGGGCCTTGGCAATCACGGTTTCGGCAGAGAACGCGGTTGGCGCGCCAAGGGTCATGCCGGTATGTTCTGCCACGGTTTCAGCCTGTGCGCCGGAAACCCCAAACGCGGCCAGCGCGCCGAGCAACGACAGTGCATCGCGGCGGTTCACGTGGGTCATGTCGGCACCTTTTCGGCAGGCATCAACGGCGTGCGACTGTCGACGCGGGGGGCCGTCACGGCGCGGTTGCGCCACGGTTCACGCTTGAGATAGCTGACAAAATAGGCGACGGCAGTGATCAGAGCCGCACCAAACAGATTGACGGCGGTTGTGTTCACAAAGCCCCGCCCGCCAATGTCCAACAGCACGCCCAGCAGCCGCGCCAGCACCATCGACGCCATGAAAACGGCCAGCGATTGCGTGCCCACGCGGGAGACGATGCCAACAAACCGGGTCCAGATCGCACCGCCGTTCAGCCGGACACCCCGCGGACCAACTGCCACCCATGCAAGGTAGGCCAGCGACAGAAAATGGACATAACGCAGGATGCCGAAATGGGTCTTGTCGAACAAGAAAGACCATTCCTTGCGCCAAGAGCGCAGGACCTCGAACTCACGGATGATGCCCGACCATGCGAAGGGAACCGAAACAAGGACCAACAGTGCCGCTAGCACAAGCAAATCACGGCGGACCGGCGGGGCGGGAAGCCAGCCGGACATGAATGAAAAGCCGGTAAAGAAGATCAGTTGCCAGCAAAACGGGTTGAAGAACCAAGGACGGTCGCTGCCTTGCGGAAACCAGTATTCGGCGGGCAGATCAATTGCGCCCGAGGTGCCGATGGCCCACAGGACCACGCTTGCCAGCAAGGGCAGCAGCACATGCACCCGCGCCAGCAGCATGACGAAAGGAATCATGCCAAGGATGACCAGATACATCGGCAGGATGTCGAAATAGTTCGGCACATAGGTCAGCGTCATCAACCCGATCAGGTTGTTGCCTGTGCTGTTGAGGAATGGGTAAAGGTTCAGCATCCCGATGTAATTGGCATCGAACCAGCCGGTCTTGTTCAGGGCGACCATGCACAGCAAGGCGGTGAAAAACACGCCGAGATGCGCCCAGTAAACCTGCCACATGCGATGCGCGATACGCAGCGCGCCCATCCACCAGCCCGCCTTGGCAAACACTGCACCAAAGGCAATCGCCGATGCCATGCCGGAGCAGAACACGAAAATCTCGGTCGCGTCGGAAAAACCGAAACGCGCGGGAATCCACAGCGTCCAAGGGTTGTTGGTGATGTGCGCAAAAAGAATGATATACATCGCCAGACCCCGAAAGAAATCCAGCCGCGGGTCGCGGGGGGCTTTCATCGTGGGAATGGTCGTTTCGGATGACATGGTGGGCATCAACGCTCGCTGTTAAGGGCCTGTTCCTTGCAAACGGTGACCCTGCTAGATCGCCCGTTCCCGCGCAGACATCACCAGTTCAAGCCGCCTTTGCGTGTAGCCGTCCGTACAGCCGGCACGCTGAAGTGTTCGCTCTTGCAGCAATGCTTCCGCAGCATCCACATAGCCGCCCCGCAAGGCCGCCTCAATGGTAATCCGTGCGAAAACATCACGTTGGGCGTGACTGCCGCCGATTTGGCGGAGATCCGCCCGCGAATGCTGCAGGTGCAGCCACGCGGAGGCATATTCCCCTGCGGCAAACGCCTGCAAGCCATGCGCAACTTTCAATCCGGGATGCGAAATGATGCGCTGCGATTCGCCTTCGTCGGCGCGGGCTTTTGCCATGTGGGACACCAGGCTTGCGGCGGCGGTATCGCGCGCGCCACCGATCAGCGCCAAAAGGTAGTGCAGGTCGGCAAACGCAAGACAGCCATCGGCCGCGCGGCCTTCAGACAGATCAGCCAGTTCATCCCAGCGGCTGCCAACATCTATGCCTTCGCCTTCGAGACGCGACAGCAGTGAGGCGGCATTGGCAATATCGCGGTAGTCGTCGGTCCTGTCGGCGCGCACCTCGCGATCATATAGATCAAGGGCGGCATCATACTGACCGAGGTCGAGATACATCAGGGCGCGGTGCCACCAGACGTGAAAGCGGAAGTTGTTGCAATGCGTCCACGATGATTCGCGTCCGGAGAGCCATTCAAGCCCTTCTTTCGCGCGCGCCGTCATGTCGTATACATGGGCCACAGCGTGCAGGCCCCATGCATCTTGTGGGGCGAGTTCGACACCCAGTTTGCCGGTGCGTTCGGCCCGCGTGTATTCGCCGGTTTCTTCAAGTGTAAAGGCATGACAACCAAGGATATAGCCGCGCGCCGGGTGGTCATCCCAATGTGGCAGCACCTGTTCGACCGATGCCCGCATTTCCTGCGGCCGACCCATCACGAAATGGATCGCCTGCACCAGCTTCATCGCCAGGGCGTCACGCGGATACTTTGCAAGAACCGCCTGCATGCGTTGTGCCGCGGCGGTCGGGTGGCCTTGCAGCCAGTCATCCAGCGCATCGACAAAAGCCATTTCGCGGGCCGTGGGTGTTGAACGGCTTGCTGCAACCCTTGCGGCCACAAGCGCGGAACGGGCAACAACCACCATTTCCTTGCGCCCCAGAAGCAGGCAAGAAATGCCACGGATCGCCTGTGCCAGCGCAAAGTCAGGCGCAGCGTCGATCACGCTGTTCAGGTCGGGTCCGGTTGAGGCGGCATGTGACAGAACGCCGGTGATCGTCTTGTCCCATAGAGGGGCCAGCCCCGCATCAAGCGAGACGGTCATCCCGCTCAGATCTGAAACCATCGGCATAATGTTAAAAAACTCCGTAAGATACGTGTAAGCCTTGATCCTGCGAGACCCTCTATTTCAACTCACGAAGACGCAATCTCACAAAGAGTTCATTCCGATAAGCCCAATATTGCGGCAATTGCGCAGGGTATCGGCGAATTTCGGCCAGTCTGCAAAATCTAACGCGCGCAATCGCCGCCCGGTGCCAGCGCGCGTCAGGGGGGTGTTGCGTCAGAACGCGCCGTCATAGTCCCCTTTGGCGATCCGGGCGGCAATCAGTGTGAAGGTGTCGCGCTGCATGGCCGCAACAGCCTCGGTTCGCAGGGTTTCGGCATCATCAACCCAGACACCCACACCGCCAAAGGCCTGTGCAAGTGCAGGAAAATTGGTGCCACCAAAATCGACACCCAGATTCTTGCGCTGACTGCCCCGTTGTTTCAATTCGATCAGGGCAAGGCTTTCATCGACAAGAACGCACAGCACGACAGGCAGTTTCAGATCGCGCAGCGTGGCCAGTTCACCCGCGCCCATTTCGAGGCCCGCATCCCCCATGAAGGCAATGACCGGTGCGTCGGGGCGGCCGATCTTGGCCCCGGCGGCCAGCGGCAGGGCGCAGGCCATGGTGCAAAGGGCGGTCGACTGAAACATCTGGCGCGGGGCAAAGCTGGTCCACATCTGGCTGACCAGAATGCGGTGCGCGCCACTGTCGGCGGTGGCGATGGTGTCGGGCGGCAACACGCTGCGCAGTGTGCGGAAGACGGCATGCGGGCCCCAGGACGCCGGGCCTGCAAAGATTTCGGCCAATTCAGTGCGCGCGGCCGAGATTTCACCGGAAGTCCATCGCGGTGGTGCGGGGTGTTTCAAAGCAGCCAACGTATCGGCATGATTGCCCAGCAGCGTTACATCCACCCTGTGCATGCCATGGTTGCGCAAGGCGGGTGTCACCTCGATCACCCTCTGGCCTGCATGCCACGGATTGCGCCAGCCGATACGCATTTCAATCGGGTCATAGCCAAGCAGCAAGATCACATCCGCCTGCGCGATCAGCGGCATCAACACCTTGTCCGCGCGCGGTGACAGCCCGGCCCCACCCAGCGACAGCGGATCGGTTTCGGGCATCAAGCCTTTGCCCTTGTACGTGGTTACAAGGGGAATGCCGTGTTCGCGGCAAAAGGCGGTGATCACCGGGCCTGCGCCTTCGTTCACGGCATCGACGCCTGCGATGGCAAGGGGATGTTGGGCAGTTGTCAGGGCCGCCAGTGCGGCAGAAAGGTCTGCGCTTGCGGGCAGTCCGGGTCGCGCCGGGGCGGCAAGGATGGGTGCGGGTTCATGTGTCATCGCTTCGGCCACGCCGATGGGCACGTCGATATGTACTGGCCCCGGCTGCCCGGATGTGGCGACGGCAATGGCCTTGGCCATCGTCGCCCCGATGGCGCCCGGTGCAAGACGAAAGCTCGCCTTCACCACGGGGCGCAGCATGGCCTGATGGTCAAATACCTGATGGGTGTAGGTTTCCGCCTCTGCCGCATCGACGCAGCCTGTCAGGAATATCAGCGGAACGCGGTCTTGCATGGCATTGGCCACGACGTTCACCGCATTGGCGACCCCCGGTCCAAGGGTGGCCACCAGCACAGGCAGTGCGCCTGACACATGCCACAGCCCTTCGGCAAAAAAGCCACCCGCGTTTTCGTGTTTGACCAGCACAAACCGGATGCCGGCACGATCCAGCCCGTCGATCACGGCCAGAACCTCGCCCCCCGGAATGCCAAACGCATGGGTGGCCCCGGCGCGCGCAAGCGCCTGCCCCACGATGTCAGCGCCGATGGTTGTCATGCTGTCACTCCGATTGCGCCTGTAGTCGTCAGTGCGGCGATGTCTGCGTCGGACAGCCCAAGAACCGATTTCAGCACCTCGTGGGTATGCTGGCCCAGTGTCGGGGGGGCGCCCTGATAAGTCACGGGCGTCTCGCTGAATTTCAGGGGATTGCCGATCAGATCGACCGTGCCTTTGCCAGAAACGGGGTGAGGCAGCGTGATCTTCATGTCGCGCGCGGCCACCTGCGGGCTGTCAAAGGTTTCGCGCAAATTCTTGATCGGTCCGGCGGGAATGCCAAGCCGCTCAAGCAGGTTAAGCCAGTCAGCCTCGGTCTTTGTGCGGGTCAGGGTGTTGAGCAGCGGGATCAGTGTATCGCGGTTGCGCACGCGCGCGGCATTGGTGGCAAAGCGGGGGTCGGCGGCCAGATCGGGCTGGCCCGCCGCATCGACAAACCGCGCAAATTGCGCATCATTGCCGACGGCCAGCACAAATTCGCGATCGGCGGCGGGAAATGTGCCGTAGGGCACGATTGTCGGATGATCGTTGCCCCGCCGGGGGGGCACGACGCCATCGGTCAGATAGCCCACGCCCTGATTGATGAGCCATGCAATCTGACTGTCCAGCAGGCTGATGTCGATATGCTGGCCCTTGCCGGTGCGATTGCGCGCATGCAATGCCGCCAGAATGCCCGTCAGCGCATACATCCCGCACATGACATCCGCGATGCCCACACCCACCTTCAGGGGGCGGCCATCGCCCTCGCCCGTCAGGGACATGATGCCACCTTCGGCCTGCGCCAGAAAGTCATAGCCCGCCCGGTGCGCGTTCGGCCCGGTTTGCCCGAACCCGGTGATGGAGCAGTAGATCAGCCGGGGGTTCAGCGCGGAAAGGTTTGCAAAATCGAGGCCATAGCGCGCCAGATCGCCCGCCTTGAAATTTTCGACCAGAATGTCAGAGGTCGTGGCCATCTGGCGGATCAGCGCCTGTCCTTCGGGCATGGCGATGTTGATTGCCACCGATTTCTTGCCCCGGTTGGCCGACAGGTAATAGGCGCTTTCGCGGGTATCGCGGCCCGCCTGATCCTGCACGAAGGGTGGGCCCCAGCCGCGCGTGTCATCACCGGTGACGGGGCGTTCGATCTTGATGACTTCTGCCCCCAGATCGGCCAAGCCCTGCGTCGCCGTGGGCCCCGCCAGAATGCGCGACAGGTCCAGCACCCGCAGGCCGGACAAGGCGCCTTCTGCGGTTGCATCCGAGGGTGAGAAGGGCGGTGTCATCGTTGTTTGACCACAGTTATATGCGATATACGCCACGTCATGTCCGGAATGACGCGCGGTTGCAAGTCACTGCGTGCAGTGCAGCAGGGCAGTTAGCGCAGCGGTGCCGCCGAAGAGAACTGTGGTATCGTGTCCTGTGACGCGCGGTCGGCTTCAAGGCTGCCTGACCAGTTTTCATTTGCTGTTCTGATGTTGCCCGCCACGTCTTCTTCCCAATAACCCTCGACGTCTTCGGTGATATTGAGATAAAGCTTGCCGTCGACGACGCGCCACAGGTTGGGGTTGGCAGGCACCTTGCCGCCTTGGGCCACCCCATAAGCGCAATGACCATCGAACTGCGGCGCGAACGCGGCGGGGTTGGCCACGAACCGATCACGGTTTGCGGCGGTCGAAAAGGCAAAGGTCGCGCCATTGTAGGTTGCGGTGATACTGGCAAGGCCCGGCACGGCTGGTGCTTGCTGTCTGCCAACGGTGGACTGCGGCAGATCGAAGTAGGCAACGACGTCATAGCCGGATACGGCAAATTCGGTGGCGTCAACATACTGTTCCCCCGCGAGGGCCGAGGTTGCGAGCAACATTGACAACGCCGCCGCCAGTCCAAGGGATTTGCGCATGTCAGGGACCCTTCTGAGTGAATTGCGAGAAAGTTATCATATCCGTTGCCGCAAAGTGACCGATGAAACAGAAAGTCGCCAATCCGTGACCGGAGTTGCTTATATCCGGGTCGCTGGTCCAGACCGCCTTAAAAGGGCACTTCTGCCGAAAAGGTCTGCCATTCCCCACCGATTGGATGCCGGATCGCCAGGGATTGCGCGTGCAACATCAGGCGCGGGTGGGTGCTGGTCGTTTCTGGCGCGTAAATCTGATCACCCAAGATCGGATGGCCGAGCGAGAGCATATGCACGCGCAACTGGTGGCTGCGCCCGGTATGCGGCGTCAGTTTCACGCGGGTTTCGGCTGGGTTGCGGTCAATGACCTGCCAATCGGTCTGGGCAGGCTTACCCTCTGGATCAACCTTTTGGCGCGGGCGGTAGGCCCAATCACTGGCCAGCGGCAGGTCAATGTGGCCCTGATCCTGCGCAATCTGACCCTGAACGCGCGCGATGTAGGTTTTTTGCGTCCGGCGCTTTTCAAATTCTTGCCCCAGAAAACCCTGCGCCTGTTTTGTGCGTGCAAAGATGATCACACCGCTGGTATCGCAATCCAACCGATGCACCACCAACGCATTCCAGCGCGCGGCTTGGAGGCGGGTGATCAGACAATCCTGCCGGTTGGCAAGTTTACCCGGCACAGACAACAGCCCTGCGGGTTTATTGAGCACGATGATCGCCGAATCCTCATGGAGGATATCAAGCGGCGTATCTGGCGGATCATAGGCGAAATCCGCGATGAGAGAGGGGTCAGACAATGCTGTGGCCCTGCGCCAGAAGGCGGTCTCGCAGGTGCCGGATATGGGCGGGGCCAACCTCACAGCAGCCGCCGACTATGGTGGCACCCTGCGCGACCCAGCCCATGGCGAAATCGGCGTATTTTGCGGGTGTCAGATCATGGCGCGAATGTAGGGTATCGACCGTGGGCTGATCAGCTTTGAAATCCGCAGTGATATGAGTGAACCCGTTGGCATAGGCCCCGAACGGCAGGCCAAAGCCGCGCACCACGTCCATTGCCGCCGCCATCGCCTCGGGCACCGAACAGTTCACCAGCACGGCGGCGGGCGCGTATTCCTGCACAAGGCGGGCCACATCGGCCACGGGTTCGCCGGATCGCTTAAGGAACGGCCCCTTTCAGAAGTGGCTCTTTTTCCAACAGGTCCGCGATTTTTTCCGGCTTGCGGCCTTTGTATTTTTTAAGCAGGTTCCGGTACAGGTCATTGTCGAACAGCTTTTTTTCCTTGAGCACACCAAAAATCATGGGAGCCAGCATCATACCGATCAAATGGACGGCATCGTGGGCTGAGCACTTCTTCTTCAGCATGGCGTTGTAGAACTGAAAAGCTTCGATTGGTTCTCGGTTTTCAATTTGCGTCTCGACGATCGAATGGATGCAGATATGAAGGAAAGGATTGACTTCCGATTCCGGATCGAACCGGTGATCAGAGGTGAGATCGGCAAGTTCGAACTGGTTATGGAATTCGTCTTTGTGCGCCAGCATAATGCGAACCGTATGGCGGTCCTCGTCCGTTATGCCTTCCAAGTCATTGCTTTTGGCTTTTTCCCAGAGGCGGTGAAGGCGTTGACGGTTCAATGCCCGTAGCATGCCGTAGTCCTCGTCAGCGGCCTCCTCTTCTTCGCCACCATTGTCGTCATCTTCTTCGAGGTTGCCAAAAGCATACTCCCAGCGTAATCGTGGATCGTGAAAGTATACGTCAGCGGCTTCGAAATGGTCCGGGTCGAAGTCTCCTCCGACCCATTGAACCGATTCGTCGTCGTCAGCGGTTTTAGGATCGGAGAGTGATTCCAGCAGATCCTGATATCCCCAAACGCCGCCGCAATCCTCCGGTGGGCAGGCCCGCTTGCCCTTCAGACAGACCGGATAAGATGTGCCCTCCACACGGGGCAGGATCTTTTCCAATTTGACCTTGTGCTGCCAGTTGTCACCAAAGTCGTAGGTGTACTCTGCCGTATCGTTTTCAACGGAAAAAAAGCTGGGTAGTGTTTGCGTCCAGCCGGGAAGAGTCCGGCGGTCGAAAAGGTCATCCTCAGCAGGAACACCGATGGCCATCATCTCGCCGGACCGTGGCTCGGCCATCTCAAACACATGCAGATGATAATCCTGCCAACCCATGACATCCTGAATGGCCACGTGCAGATCCCAGAAGGTGTAATTTTCCGGTACCTGAATTCGTCGCCAGATGGGTGGCTGCAACCCTTTGAGCGTAATCTTGAACTGGTATAGCTTGTCGAAATCTGGGCCCAAGGGTCGGGGCTTAGCCGCCGGCATACCAGCATCGTCAGTGTAAAAAAAATCTGCCGCACCTTCGCGCGGTTCATCCGTTTCGCTCAACATCTGCTCCAGAAATTCGAAATCATCCATCGAGATCAACACCGCGCGATGGCCTGACTTGCTGCACAGCAGGATCGGTTGATCCGTTTCGGCCACCTGATCGATGAGCTTGTCAATTTTTTGGGCCGCTTGGGCGCCGGAAAAATGTTTGAGGTGATCATGTTCATTCATTGGTTTCCCCCCAGTCCCGTAACGCCGGAATTGAAATGGTTTTGCGCAGGCACCGCGCGAGGATTATCTGCAGTCAACGTGACCCGCACTTTTCTGTCGCTTTTTGTAAAACGTATTCGTATCGAACTTGAGCGATTCAGATCTTAAAAGAGGATTCTACCGATTCGAAGTCTTCAGTGATCTTGATTCCAGACAAACGTCTGTTATGTTTAGGGGATCGGGTCGAGAATGTCAACTGACAGTATCACTCGACTTTTCCTATTTGCTTGACAGGGCGCAGTGCCTCCCCATATATTATGGGGTTTCGATCCTGAAGGCCAGCCGGTTTAATGGTTAAAGTAAAAAGGCATTTCGAATGCTTGAAACAACGTTTGATGTGGTGATCGTCGGCGGCGGGATCATGGGCAGCGCCATCGCCTTTAACCTGTTGACACTAGACAACCGGATAAGGGTCGCCGTGGTCGAAAGGGACCCGGCGTACACCCGGGCCTCCACCACCCTTTCCCTGAGCAATGCCCGCATCCAGTTCAGCCTCAGGGAAAATATCGAGATGTCGCAGTATGCCTTTACGGTGCTGGAGCGCTTTGCGGAGGAAATGGCAGTTGACGACAACGCGCCTCGGGTGTCCCTTCGCCGGGAGGGTAACCTTTTTTTGATTTCTCCGGCCGGACGGGCAGAGGCCACGACGTCTTTGAATCTGCAGCGGTCGCTGGGCTGCCGGGTGGACTGGTTTTCCCCGCCGGAAATCAAGGCGCGTTTTCCACTCTACACTGTCGCCGGACTGGCCGGAGCGACCTTTAGTCCGGACGACGGTCACTTCGATGCCCACGCCTTCCTGATGGGCTACAGGTCCAAGGCCCGTTCCCTCGGCGCCGCATTTCTGCATGACGAGGTGGTCGCCATCGCAACACTTGGGGATCGGGTCGGTGGCGTACAACTGAAATCCGCTAAGAAGATAATCGCACAAATCGTGGTCAACTGCGCCGGTGCCTGGGCGGCCGAGATAGCCCGCAGCGCCGGCATCGATTTGCCTGTCCTGCCGGTCAAGCGGCAAGTGTTTGCTCTGGATACCAAAATCAAACCCGACAGCCCCGCTGCCGCTGACGGTGCTGCCGTCGGGGCTCTATTTTCGCAGCGAAACCGGAGGCCTGATCCTGCTGGGCAAGTCGATGGAAGAAGACCCGGTCGGGTTCGATTTTTCCTGGGACGACAAGCGCTTTACGGACCGTCTCTGGCCTGAGCTGGCCGACTTCGTCCCGGCTTTCGACACGTTGAAACTCATCCGCGGCTGGGCCGGACTGTATGCGGTCAACACCCTGGACGGCAATGCCATTCTGGGCGAGTGGCCCGAATTGAAGGGCCTCTTTCTGGCCAACGGTTTTTCCGGGCACGGCCTCCAGCAGGGGCCGGCGGTCGGCCGGTACATGGCTGAACTGATCACGGGCCGCACCCCGACGCTGGATCTGTCCAAATTCAGCCCTGAACGAATTCTGGAGCGGCGCCCGTTGAGTGAGAGCGGATTGGTTTAATTTTGAATACTACCGAAAAATCCGGTGCGCTGATGGTGGCGGCAGGTGCTGTGCTCATCAGTTTTTCGGCCGTGTTCGTCAAACTGGCCCACGTCAGCCCCACTATGGCCGGTTTCTACCGAACCTTCTTCGGCGGCATCATGCTGCTCATCATTCTGGTCATTAGAAGGGAAGCGCTGTGGAAGGGGGCTTCCTTTCTCTATCTCGGCATTTTCTGCGGCCTCGTTTTCTCCCTGGATCTGTTTTTCTGGCACAAATCCATCCACTACGTCGGGCCTGGCCTGGCAACCATTCTGGCAAACTTCCAGGTCTTCCTGTTGGCCCTTTACGGCGCTCTCGTACTGAGAGAACCGGTCAGTATCCGCACCATGGCGGCCATACCGCTGGCGTTTTTCGGTCTTTTTCTGCTGGCCGGGATCCACTGGCGCCAGCTGGGAGAAGCCTACCGCCTGGGAGTTTTTTTGGGTCTGGCCACCGCCGCCTGTTACGCCGTTTACATTCTGGCCCTGCGCAAACTGCAGTCACAAAGAAATGCTCCGTCGGCAATGGCGAATCTGGCCGTCATCTCGATGGTTTCCGCGCTTCTTCTCGGTTCGGCGGCATGGTTGCAAAACGACTCGTTTGCCATTCCCGACCTGCAAAGCATATTCTCGCTCGTCGCCTACGGACTTTTCAGTCAGGTCATCGGCTGGGTCCTGATAACGAGAGGTCTGACCCGCCTGCGGTCTTCGCTTGTCGGTCTGCTGATCCTCCTGCAGCCGGCCCTTTCCTTCACCTGGGACATCCTTTTTTTCCACAGAGAGACCGACCTCTTCGGTGTGGTCGGTGCCGTCCTTTCCTTGACGGCGATCTATCTGGGAACGACCGTCGAAGGCCGTGAAAAAAATTGGGCCCAAAGTGAATCAGATTTAGATTCTTAATAATTTTAGTTTGTTTAACAGTGAATTAAATCGGTTGACAGGATTCAGAATCTAATTGTATAGGGTTAAATCCGAAATCGATTGAATAATCATCCAATCTACTTTCGACTTTTAATCGATGGGTATAAAAAGACAATTGCGGGTACGAATGACAGGCAATGGGTGAGCTGATTCTTGAAAACGTGGCCAAGAATTTTGGCGGTCTGAAGGCGGTCGATCGTCTTGATATGACGCTGAAAAAAGGTGAGATTCTCGGTCTCATCGGCCCCAACGGCGCCGGTAAAACCACCGTTTTCAACCTGATTACAGGGGTGTATACACCCAACAACGGTAAGATTACATATCGGAACAAAAAACTCAACCGCCTTCATCCCCATGAAATCGTGGCAACCGGCATTGCCCGCACGTTTCAAAACATCCGCCTGTTCAAGGCCATGACGGTGCTTGAAAACGTGTTGGCCGGACTTCACTGCCGCACCAAGAGCAGTATCGTCGATGCGATTTTCCGAACCCGTTTCCAAGCCAAAGAGGAACGGTCGAGCCGCGAAAAAGCCGAGGCCATCCTCGACTTTTTGAAACTGTATGAATGGCGCTACGAAATGGCGGCCAACCTTTCCTACGGCTTTCAGCGCAGGCTTGAAATTGCCAGGGCACTGGCGACCGATCCCGGGACGATTCTGCTCGACGAACCGGCCGCCGGAATGAACCCCAATGAATCCGTGCAATTGATGCGCCTGATCGAATCGATCCTCGAGCGCGGCATCAATATTTTGTTGGTGGAGCACGACATGCGCGTCATTATGGGGATTTGTCACCGAATTGTCGTGCTCGATTACGGCCGTAAAATCGCCGAAGGCACGCCGGCCGAAATCCGCAGGAACCCTCATGTCATCGAAGCGTATTTGGGCAAGCAGGCCAATGCGTGAGCCCGCGGGTCACAAACGTGCACCTGCAGTTTGTTTTGTGTCTCTTTTTATGCGGTTTAACTCACAAACAAGGAGGTAGTAAATGAGATCGGTTAAAAATTTACTGGTGCTGATGTTGACAGTCGGTTTGATTCTGTCCCCATGCCTGGCAATGGCCAAAACACTCAAGATCGGTTCCTTGAGTCCATTGACGGGTCAATATGCGGCCGACGGAAACGACATCCGTCAGGGTGTCGAGATCGCCATTGCCATGTGGGAGGCCAAGGGGGGCGTGCCGGGCTTCGATAAGATCGAATATCTTCCACAGGATTCCGGCTGTGATGGGAAACAGGCCGTTTCGGCCGCCAACAAACTGGCCAACCTCGAAGTCGCCGGCGTGATCGGAGCCTATTGCTCTTCCGCCACCATTCCGGCATCCGACGTTCTCAACGACGCCAAGATCGTGATGCTCACCCCGGCTTCCACCAACGAAAAGGTCACAGATAGGGGATACAAGTACATGTTCCGGGTCTGCGGCCGCGACGACGATCAGTCCAAAGCCGCCGCCGAGTTTTTGATCAACGATCTCAAAATCAAGACCATCGCCATCGTCGACGACAAAACCACCTACACCCAGGGTCTGGCGGACAATCTGGAAAAAGAGCTGGGCGGCAAGGTCAAAGTGGTGGCCCGTGAGCATATCAATCAGGGCGACAAGGATTTTTCGGGCATTCTGACGAAAATCAAGGCCTTGGACCCGGATGTGCTCTACATGAGCCTCTACAATCCGGAAGGGAACTTGATGGCCATTCAGGCCAAACGTCTGGGACTCCGCGCCACCCTGATGTCCGAAGACGCGGTCTACCACCCGAACTACCTCGCGATCGCCAAGGATGCCGGAGAGGGGACTTACTTTACCTTCGGCCAGCCGCCCTCAGAAAGCATCCCCGAGGTCAAGGCCTTCCAGGACGCCTACACCAAGAAATACGGTCAGCCCGGCTCCTATTCGTCCTACGCCTACGATGCGACCAATATTCTCCTTGCGGCCATCGCCAAGGTGGGTGCGGAAGATCCGGACAAATTGGCCGCTGCCATCCGGGCCACCAATATGCAGGGCGCCTCCAAGAAAATAAGCTTCGACGCCAAGGGCGACAGTGGGTCGACGTATCAGGTCCTGGTGGTCAAAGACGGGAAATTCGTCCCTTACAAATAACCCCCATCCGACGAAGCCGCAATTTCGCAGGATAACGGCCTATCGGCCCGACCGTCAACCGGGCCGGTAGGCCTGTCACCGTCATTCGGGAGCCGCTCGTGGAGGTTTTCTTCCAGCAGATCATCAATGGACTCACCTTGGGGTCGATATATGCCCTGATCGCCCTCGGGTACACGATGGTTTACGGCATCATCCAGTTGATCAACTTCGCCCATGGCGAAATTTTCACCGCCGGCGGCTACATCGGGGTCATTGTGCTTTCCTTCATGCAGGCCCGCGGGGTCCTTGACACGCATCCCTTCCTGGGGCTGTTGCTGGCCTTCGTTCTGGCGATGATCTACTGCGCCTTCCTGGCGGTGGCGCTTGAAAACGTCGCCTACCGCCCGCTGCGAGGGGCCAGCCGGCTTTCCCTGCTGCTCTCGGCACTCGGGATGTCGATTTTTCTATCCAACGGCATGATGCTTTCCCAGGGAGTCTACGACAAGGCCTATCCACATTTTTTCACCTCCGGCGGGTTTGAGGTCGGCGGTGTCATCGTCACCAACATGCAGGTCTTCATTATCATCGGCTCGGTGCTGCTCATGGTCGGCCTGAACCTGTTCGTCAATCGGACCCGGTTGGGGAAAGCCATGCGATCAACGGCCCAGGATCGGGTCATGAGTGCCATTCTCGGCATCAACGCCAACAAGACCATCGTGACCACCTTCGTTATCGGGGCCGTGCTGGCGGCGGCGGCCGGGGTCATGGTCGGTCTCTATTACGGATCGGTCCGGTACGACATGGGGTTTATTCCGGGCATCAAGGCGTTTTCGGCGGCTGTACTCGGCGGCATCGGCAACCTCACCGGCGCCATGATAGGGGGCATGATCAT
>CAWAPA010000019.1:0-92895 GCA_963783595.1 uncultured Alphaproteobacteria bacterium
TTGTTCCAGACAGGCCATAGGCGTGCCCGAGTGCACCGCCGAGAGCTTGACCATGTCCCAGCGGCCGGGGTGGCGCATCAGGCCCTGCAGCACCGCGGGCAGGCTGTCGTGCAGCAGCACGTCGTCTTCGAGCACCAGCGCGAACGCGGCGTCGCCGGCCAGGAACGGCGCGCATCACCTCGACATGCGACAGGTAACATCCCAGCTCGCCCGCACACCGGCGTCATGCCGTGCTTGCGGCGGTAGGCCGGCTCGTCGAGCGCGGCGCGCTGTTCGGCCGTCAGCGCACGCGCGTCCACCGCCGGCAGGCGCGTGAACGGCAGGCCCAGGCGCTCGCAGCTGCGCGCGCGATGCGCTGCCAGCCGCTCCGGCGCCCGGTCGAGGTTGATCACCCATGTCTGCAATTCATTCATCGATGCGATTCTCGCGCGATGCCCCCGGCGCGCTGCGGCGCGGCCGCGCCATGAACAGCGCCTGGCTTGGGCTGGGGCCTGGCCGGCGGCGGCCGTGGCCGCGGGCTACGTCGGCTATGGCTGGCCGGCGTGGTGCTGGCGGTGACGGTGGTGGTGTTCTGGCTGCTGCTGCAGTTCAGCCGCGCGCTGCGCGTGATGCGCAACGCCGGCGGCCGGCCGATGGGCATGGTCGACAACGCGGTGATGCTGCACGCGCAGGCTGCAGCACGGCATGACGCTGCCGCAGATCCTGAAGCTGACGCGCAGCTTCGGCCTCAAGCGCGGCGACGACCCCGAGTCCTTTGCCTGGCGCGATGCCGGTGGCGACGAGGTGGTGGTGGAGATGAAAGAGGGCCGCCTGGGCGCCTGGCAGCTGCAGCGCGCCGAGTCGGCGCCCGCCGACGCCTAAAATGGCCTGCCGTCCGCACGCCCCAGAGGAGTTCCCATGTCGATGTCCGACCGCGACGGCAAGATCTGGATGGACGGCCAACTGGTCGAGTGGCGCGATGCCAAGATCCATGTGCTGACGCCACACGCTGCACTACGGCTGCGGCGCCTTCGAGGGCGTGCGCGCCTACAAGACGCGCAAGGGCACGGCGATCTTTCGCCTGCAGGAGCACACCGAGCGGCTCTTCAACAGCGCCAAGATCCTGCGCATGAAGATCCCCTTCACGCACGCAGCAGGTCGACGAGGCGCAGCGCGAGGTGGTGCGCGAGAACAAGCTGGAGAGCTGCTACCTGCGCCCGCTGACCTGGATCGGCTCCGAGAAGCTCGGCGTCAGCCCCAAGGGCAACACCATCCACCTGATGGTGGCCGCCTGGGCCTGGGGCGCCTACCTGGGCGAAGAAGGCATGCGGCGCGGCATCCGCGTCAAGACCAGCAGCTACACGCGCCACCACGTCAACATCACGATGACGCAGGCCAAGGCGGTCAGCAACTACACCAACTCGATCCTGGCCAACATGGAAGCCACCGACGACGGCTACGACGAAGCGCTGCTGCTCGACGCCTCGGGTTTCGTCTCCGAAGGCGCCGGCGCTGAACGCCTTGTCTACTAATTGTAGTTGTATTCACGTTGGATGTTTGACATTTTTCGACCACCAAAGAAATCAATGAAGGACGTAATTGACAAACTTCATTGGGTACGGTTCCAGACATCCGATCATTGGTATCGATTGTAAATTCTTTAATATTCGGTAATGAACAATATACGGACCTGACAATTGATTGTTGTGCAAATACAAATATTGCAAAGCACTATTATTGTTGCTAGTCCCTATGGATGTTGGGCAGATGGTTCCACTGAGTACATTCGCATACAATGATAATCGTTTCAACGTTGTTGATATGCTACTTGTAAAGATCCATTCGGGTATGGTCCCATACATGAAATTGGTATCGACTTCGAACGTTTCCAAGTAAGAGGTCACCGCTGCTGTGGATGACGATATCAATGATGGTATCGTTCCGGTTAAACTATTATTGGATAATAATAAATGTTGAAGATACTGGACAACCAAATCAGCGCTTGATTTTGTGCACTACAACTGTCAATGGTTTCATTGATAAATGGATTCGTATTCCCATTATTTGCCATATATATTTCATTCTGTATTGCTTTACGGACTTGGGTGTATAATGTGAGTCCATCTTGGTCGTGGTGGTCTTCGCGTATTGTTCAAACAATACAGACGTATCATCGATGTCACCTCAGAGCCATATTACCGGCAGTTATGATAAAGCAACAACATTTATTGGTCTTCCTGTTAACACATCAATACATGGACGAGACCTTGACTCGATGGCCTTCCGTAATTGTGTCACGTGTGCCACTGATCGATAGATACATCGACGAGTTTGGGTGTAAAGCGACGCTTTTCCTCTTTGTGGCCAATTTTACATATTCTCTCACAGCTACAACTATGCGTTGTTATTGGCCGATGGGTAATACGTAATACATGATACGCCATTTCATATTTCATATATAAAAAACAAATAATGTACTCGGAGTATAAATTTATATATAAGCATAGTCTGCTGTGAGATTACAATTCATCATGATTAATTTTCTTTTTGGCAGAAAACGTGCCTAACAGATTTTCGACGAATATTTTACCTCCATCTGTTGCTTTTGATCGAAGAAATGTACCCTCCATCTTTGCAGAACCTTTGACTTGCTGGTGGTGCTGATTGGTGTATAAAAATGGGTACGAAGCGAAAATTTCGGAAACTTCATGTGCCTCGGTAGTTTGGTGCACATTCTTTGAGACATCAAATGGATCATTCTCGGGTATTTCAATCAATCGATACGTATCCTCACTAGGGAAATTTCCCAAGTCATCAACACTGTAGTTAGACGAGTCGGGAACTTGACCAATCACAATTAATAGACACAGCGCTTGTATAGGGTTCTCCTGTTTTTTTCGCACGTTCTCAAGGAAATTGTGATTTTCTCCATTGACTAATGTGATATTCATGAAGCTGACATGCTCTTCCAACATTTTACACTCACCAACAGAGGATGATAAGAAGTTTTTCCATCGCTCGATGTCACCCGAATGGCAGATATTATATCAATTGCGGGGCAATTTGGATACATGTAGGTGCCCACTGCAGCATTATACATCCATTCAAGCGACTCGCTGCTGTTCCATCCATGATCACGGAAGTAATTTCGGCATATCTGTATAAAGCTTACTTCCATTTTCAATGAGGTAGAGCCCGTGTTATTTTGATATTCTTTATTTATCAAATCTGGTTGCTTCATGATTTTGTACCAATGCTCCAACGAAACCGAATACTTTCGCAGTTTCTTATCGACGTTCATTCGCAGCGCATCACCACAAAATAGCATGTACAGTGCCACCATAATCTCTCCAATATCACCCTTTTCTGGAATACAGAGCCCATTGCCAAAAAATTCCATAACCTTCCGACTCCAAAAACATCTATCATTCCCTTTGTAGAATTCATTCTGAGTGATATTTCTTCAATTGCCAATCTGGCACCATCAATCCCATTGCAAGTGCAGCACATACTGGATCAGGCATAAAAGTGGTCTGAACCACAATTCCTACCCCATTTTCGGCTTTATGTGGTTCAAAAAAGACGAGGTTGGCGTAGGCATGTGAAACCAAGTCCGATACAAAATGGAATGACGTCGTGATCCCCATCTGAACTCGAGTACCAAGAATACTGTACACTGCTCTATCATCCTTGTACCAGGTATTTGAATCATTACTTAGCAACATTCGTTTGAGAATATTGTACAACTTGGCATTAGCAACAATTTCGTCATTGATGATTTGTTCACCATTCAAAAGCGTCCCATTTTTCTGGAGGTATGCAAATAACGGCCGTCCATAGAATGCACCTTTTTCAAAATCCGTCATCTCAGCCACATTGGTTGGTAAGTCAGCATGAAAACAACCAATAGTACAAATACGAAAGAAAGGAGGGTATACTTTCAGTTTCATTGATGTATCCTCATTCCATAATTTAATGACTGAATCACGGGAGGAAGTCGTGGGCAAAGGATCATTACCAAAAAAATTGGCAAGATGTGATGTGGTACCAGCAAAGACAGCGGCCACTTTATAATTTGCATGTTTGCTTCGAAGCCACCATCGTACACATCGAAATGCAAATCCATCATTTTTCAGCAAATTTTGGGCTTCATCAAACAGTAAAACAATCAAATCGGGCGAATTGTTCCTTTGAGTCACATGTGATGTTTTTTGAAAACGGTATCCAGCACTGCAACAATTCTCTGCCGAAGCATGGCTTGATCTTCACCTTGTTTCAGTTCTGCATCAATGAATCCATTGAAAAAACTCGAGTCGTAGTCTTCATTGCTATTTTTACAAAGAAATGTAAAGTATTTTGGCTGATTCTTGTCGGTCTCAACCGAAAGCTTCTTCAATTCCATAAACAATCGTGTCTTGCCCATTCCACTGGATTGGATCATTGGAAAGTAGGGTCCGATGTATTTGTTATATTCATTTTTATCATACCAATCAAACAGCTGCATTACTCTTTCCTTCAATGCAATCACGTCAATATCGTGTTTGAGAGTTTCATTCAATCCATCCGTTATACTAGTGATCCGATTGGAAGGATAGGTAGTAGACGCTGCTTTCCTTTCTTGCAGTGCCGCTAAAGCAACTTCAATTAGAGAATCTCCTCTCGTAAGGACGTCAATCTTATCTCTATCTTGACGAGATAAAAATTCTTTCACTTTTAGCAAATTTCGCTGTTCTTGTAAAAATCCTTGAAATTGCGTTAATCGTTCTTCGTCATTTTCAATACGTTTAATTTCTTGTTGAATATTCTCTAGAGTCAACACAAAATTACTGTCATAGATTCCCATCTGTCTTGACTTTTTTGGATGATTGAGATGAATGACTCATGTTCACATCATCATCATTATCATTACTACCGGTAGTATCACCTTCCATGTTGGTTGTACGTTTATCGTACTTGTGAAGCTTCGTTGCGCCCAGGCCGACCCGCGGCGCACGCCACGCGAACAGCGTCAGCGAACCGCCGATCACGACCGCCAGGAAACCCAGGATGAAGACGCCGCGCGCCGGGTCGGTGGCGAACGCATGGACCGAGCTGAGCACGCCGGAGCGCACGATGAAGGTGCCCAGCAGGGACAGCGAGAACGCCAGGATCGCCAGCAACGCGGTCCACATCTTGAAGCCGCCGCGCTTTTCGGTGACCGCCAGCGAATGGATCAGCGCCGTGCCGACCAGCCAGGGCATGAAGGACGCGTTTTCGACCGGATCCCAGAACCACCAGCCGCCCCAGCCCAGTTCGTAATAGGCCCAGAAACTGCCCAGCGCGATGCCGCACGGTCAGGAAACACCAGGCCACCGTGGTCCAGGGCCGCGACCAGCGCGCCCAGGCGGCGTCGAGGCGGCCCGACAACAGGGCCGACACCGCAAACGCGAACGCCACGACGAAACCGACATAACCCATGTACAGCATCGGCGGATGGATCACCATGCCCGGGTCCTGCAGCAGCGGGTTCAGGTCGCTGCCGTCGGCCGGCGGCGGGAACATGCGCTCGAACGGATTGGACGTGAGCAGCGTGAACAGCATGAAGCCGCAGCTGATCAGGCCCATGACGCCCAGCACCCGCGCCACCATGCGCTCGTCGAGCTGGCGCGAGAAGATCGACACCGCCAGCGTCCAGCCCGACAGGATCAGCGACCACAGCAGGATCGAGCCCTCGTGGTTGCCCCAGACCGCCGTGATGCGGTAGACCAGCGGCAGCGTCGAGTTGGAATGGTTGGCCGCCAGCGCCACCGAGAAGTCGTTGGTGACGAAGGCGTGGGTCAGGCAGCCAGTAGGCGATCAGCAGGAACAGGAACTGCCCGCGCGCCGACGGCCGCGCCAGCGCCATCCAGGCGGCGTTGCCGGTCTGCGCGCCGATCAGCGGCAACACGCTTTGCGCCAGCGCCATGGTCAGCGCCAGGATCAGGGCGACATGGCCCAGTTCGTAGATCATGGTTTGGCTCCGGCAGTGGTCGGGGTCATCGACAGCGTGGCGGTGGACTGCTCCTTGTGCGCGGCCGCGTTCTTCAGGGCCTCGGCCGCTTCCGGCGGCATGTAGTTCTCGTCGTGCTTGGCCAGCACCTGGTCGGCGTGGAACACGCCGTCGGCGCCGAGCTTGCCCTGCGGCGACCACGCCCTTGCCTTCCTTGAACAGGTCGGGCAGCAGCCCGGTATAGGTGACCGGAATCTTGTGCGCCAGGTCGGTGACCGCGAAACGCACCGTCAGGCCCTGCGTCGTCGCGCTCGATGCTGCCCTGCTCGACCAGGCCACCGATGCGGAAACTGCGCTCGCGCGGCGCCTCGTTGGCCATCACCTGGCTCGGACTGAAGAAAAACACCAGATTGCTCTGGAAGGCCCGCAGCACCAGCGCACTGGCAACGCCCAGCGCCGCCAGTGCCAGCACGACGGCCAGCGCGCGTTTCGTACGAGGTTTCATGCCCGTGCTCCTGCGTCGTCGATGTCGACGCCATCTTCGATATCGTCACGCAAGGCGCGCCGGCGCAGCGCCAGCAGGCCGAGCTTCCAGCACCAGCACCAGCGCACACATCGCAAACGAACCCCAGACGTAGAGGCCGTAACCGCCCATGGCGAGAAAATCGGACCAGCTCGACCAGTTCATGGCACCTTCGGCGCGCAGCCGCCAGGGCGCAGCGCGTCATGCCACCACCACCTTGCGCACCCACTGGGTATGCCGCTCGCGCTCGAGGATGACGGTGCGCACCCGCACCAGCGCCACGGCGATGCAATAGGCCCAGAACGCCAGGCTCATCACCAGCATGCCGATCAGCATCGGCGGCGCCATGCTCGGCGCATTGGTCAGGCTGACCGACGCGCCCTGGTGCAGCGTGTTCCACCACTTGACCGAGAAATAGATGATCGGCACGTTGACCACGCCCACGATCGCCAGCAACGCGGCCGACCGGTCGGCGCGGCGCGGTGTCGTCGATCGCCGCATGCAGCGACATGTAACCGATGTACAGGAACAGCAGCACCAGTTCGGACGTCAGCCGCGCGTCCCAGACCCACCAGGTGCCCCAGGTCGGCTTGCCCCACAAGGCGCCGGTCCACAGGGCCAGGAAGGTCATCCAGGCGCCGGTCGGCGCCAGCGCCGTGGCCAGCATCGACGACAGCCGGGAATTGAAGATCAGGCCGATCGCGGCCCAGAACGCCATCGCCAGATAGACCACCATCGACATCCAGGCCGCCGGCACGTGGATGAAGATGATGCGGTAGGCGTCGCCCTGCTGGGCGTCGGTCGGGGCGACCCACAGGCCCAGGTACAGGCCGATCGCGCACAGGACCACGGCCGCGATCGAAAACCACGGCACCATCCGCCCCGCCAGCGGATAAAAGCTCTGCGGCGCGGCGTATTTGAACCAGTTGATCCGTTTATCAGCCATGACAAATATAGTGAGCCTCTGAATTTACCCTAGTCGCCATAGCGGCCAGCGCCGATCGGGGTAATCCGGTCGTGCCAACGGCATCATTCCAGCGCGATCCGCAAGGCGGTGGCCGTCGCCCAGGGCGCACCGACCAGCGGCCAGCACCAGAAACGCCAGCAGCAAGCGAGAAATGGCCTGTCGACCGACCATGCCGGTACGACTCGCATCGACCGCAGCCGTTCCAAAAATCAGCACCGGAACACACAAAGGCAGGACCAGCAGCGGCATCAGCACCGCCGCGCCGCGCACGCCGACGGTCAGCGCCGCGCCGACCGCGCCGATCAGGCTCAGCAGCGGCGTGGCCACCAGCAGCGCCAGCAGCAACACGCCGGTGGCCGGCCAGCCCAGGTCGAACTGCAGCGCCAGCAGCGGCGAGACCAGCGCCAGCAGCAGGCCGGAGCAGATCCAGTGCGCCAGCGATCTTGGCCAGCCACCAGCAGCGGCAGCGGACAGGCCGACAGCAGCAGCTGCTCCAGCGTGCCGTCCTGGTAATCGTCGGCAAACAGGCGCCCGAGCGACAACATCGCCGCCAGCAGCGCCGCCACGAACACCACGCCCGGCCCCATGGTGCGCAGCAAGTCCGGCTCCGGGCCCGACGCCCAGCGGGAACAGGCTGGCCACCAGCACGAAGAACACCAGCACGCTGAGCGGATCGGCGCGCCGGCGCAGCGCCAGGCGCAGGTCGCGCACCACCAGCGCACGCATCGCATCGAGCATGCTCGCGCAGCGCAGCGCCGGCCGGCGTGCGCACCGCGCAGCAGGCGGTGCGGCAGGCGGACCTCGGACGTGCGGCTCATGGCGCTCACTCCAGCAGCCAGCGGCACCAGCCGCTCGGCCAGCGCGTCCAGCGCCACGTCCTGGTGGCTGGTCAGCACGACCACGCCGCCGCGCGTCCAGGTGCGCCGGAGATCACGCCGCACAACCAGTCGGTGGCGGCGGTGTCGAGCGCGTTGAACGGCTCGTCGAGCACCCACAAGGGCACGCCGGGCACAGCAGCAGCCGCGCCAGCGCCACACGCCGGCGCTGGCCCTGCGACAACTGGCGCGCCGGCACCCGCCAGCGCCCGGGCAGGCCGGCCTGCGCCAGCGCGTCGCGCGCCTGCGCCGGCGTCACCACCAGGCCGCCGAGCAGGCAGGCGGTCTGCAGGTTCTCGGGCGCCGTCAGGTCGTCCTTGAGCGCCGCGGCATGGCCCAGGTAGACCAGTTCGCGGCCGAACTGCCCGCCCAGGTCGGCGATCCGCTCGCCGCGCCACAGCACCTGGCCCTCGGCCGCCGGCAGCAGGCCGCAGACCAGGCGCAGCAGACTGGTCTTGCCGGCGCCATTGACGCCGCGCACCCGCAGCAGATGGCCGGCGCGACCTGGCAGTGCAGGTGGCGGAACAAGGCGCGGCCGCCGCGCACGCAGGTGCCCCCGGCAATGCGCCGCGCTGAACTTTGTGCGTGAGGGGTCGCGGTATCCGACCTTCCCGCTGGCGATTGCGGTGCAGACGGATGCGGTGACGAGCGGCGACAGGCTGGTGGGTGCGCTGCAGGGTGCGCAGGGGCGCTACGTCAGCATGATCGTGATCGACGACAACGGCGTGGTGCAGGACCTGGGCGCGTTTCTGTCGTTCAGCGGCGATACGGTGACGTTCGATGTGCCGATGTCGCGGTTCGGTCCGGCGCGGGATACGCAGCAGTTGCTGATGGCGATGGCGACATCGGCGCGGCCCGTGGCAATGGATACGCATAACGGGTTTCTGGCCGCAGAGTTTTTTCCGGTGCTGCGCGAAACGGTTGATCGCAACACGCCGCTGGCGATGATCCCGTTTCGGTTGCAGTAGCCGAAAATTGACGGCTGTCAATTTTCAGGATTTCTTTTCAATATCAGACAGTTAATTTTTAAAAGCTGTCTTGCGTTAAGACTTTTGAAACATTGCGTGATCGACTTTAGGATAGGTTTTGCCCCAGCCATTCGCCGACGCGCGCCAGCCCTTCGCGCAGAACGCCCGTGTCGCAGGCATAGCCGATGCGGACATGCCCTTCCATGCCGAACACATCACCGGGCACGAACATCACACCCGTATCGGCCAGCAGTTGCAGGCAAAGATCGCGCGAGGGGATATCACGACCATAGGCCAGCATGGCGGTGGTGCCTGCCTGCGGTTTCACAAATGACATGCCGGGGGTCGCTGCGACCCAATCATCAAGGATGGATAGATTGCGGCGCGTGATGGCGCGGCTGCGCGCGATGATGCGGTCAACCGATTCCAGCGCCATGGTGGCAAAGTGATCGTCGATCATGCCGACGCTGATGGTGTTGTAATCGCGGTGGATGTTCACGGCGTCAATGATTTCGCGGGGTGCGCAGACCCACCCCAGACGCAGGCCCGCAAGCGAGAACGCCTTGGACATGCCCGCCGTGCTGATGCCGCGTTCGTAAAGGTCAGCCATGGAGGGGGTCAGCGTATCGCCTGTCTGTTCGGTGCCGCGATAAACCTCGTCCGACAGCACCCATGCGCCGTTTTCACGCGCGATGGCGGCAATTTCCGTCAGCATTTCATGGCCCATCAAGGCCCCGGTGGGGTTGTTGGGATTGGTCATCGCAATCAGCTTTGCGCCCTTTGCCAAGGTGCGCAGGGCGTCAAGGTCGGGCAGATACCCATCGCGGGCCTGCAGGCGCAATTCCACCACATCCGCGCCAAGGCTGGCAGGGATGGAGGTGTGTTGCTGATAGGTTGGCGTGATGCTGACCACGCGGTCGCCGGGCGCCACAAGGGCGCGGTGGATCAGGTCGTTCGCGCCGATGGTGCCGTGGGTGGTCACGATGTTTTCAGGCGTCTGCGCGGTATAAAGCGCCGCTATCGCCGTGCGCAGGCGATGCGAGCCTTCAATCGCGCCATAGGTCATCTGCAAAGGCAGCAGGGCCGACAGATCACGATCATTCTTGCCCGCCAAGGCCATCAGTTCGGCAATGGTCAGGGAATGCACGCAGGTTTCGGCAAGATTGAACGCGCAGGTCGTTTCATACGCGTTCATCCAGATTTCAACGCCGAAGGGTTCTATTTTCATGGGGGTTCCAAGGATGATCTGCGATGATGCGTCATAAGATGCGAACATCCATTGTGAAAGGAAATATCTTCATGCGCCGTATCCTGCTTTTGACCGCGTTCTTTCCCGCCTGTGCCTTTGCCGACCAGATTGATGCGACGAGCCGGATTACCGATGTCACGGTGTACCCGTATGGGGCGCAGATCACGCGGGTGGTGACGTTTGACGCACCTGCAGGCGCGCATGATCTGATGATCGGCGATCTGCCGCGCGAGACCTATGCCGAGGCGTTGCGGATTGCGCCGGGTGATGGGGTCACGTTGGGCAGTTATGCGTTGCGGGGGGAGTTGCTGCCCCCGCCTGCGCCGCGTCTGACGGAGGCGGCCGCTGGCGCGAAGGCCGAGGTGGACAGGCTGGAGGCGGCAGAGCGGGCCGCGATTCTGGCAATCGACGCGATCCAGACGCAGATCAACGCGGCCAATGCGCAGGTGGAGTTTCTGAAGGGCGTCAAGGTTGAACCGACGGTCGATGCGACATCGGCGGCGGCGTTGCGCGATATCGCCAAGATGATCGGCGAGGAGGTGCAGGCGGCAGGGGATTCCGCGCGCGCGGCAGCGGGCCAGATGCTGGTGGCGCAGGCCGATCTGGCGAAATTGCAGGCCGATCTTGCGACCGCGCGCGAGGCCTATGCGCAAGCGTCCTATGACGACACGCTGTACGCCGGGTTGAACGTGAAGGTGGATGTGGCCGCGGCAGGCACGAACAGCGTGACGATCACGCAGTTCATGGGGGATGCCGCAAGCTGGCAACCCGTCTATGATCTGCGGCTGGAACGCGAGGGCGATGCCAGCCTGACGGTGCAGCGCGGCGTGGTCATCAGTCAGAATACCGGCGAGGATTGGACGGGCGTTGCCCTGACGCTGTCCACGGCAAGCCCGACATCGCAGGCAGAGCCAACGTCGCTGTATCCACAGTTCCGCAGTATTGCGGATGAACAAAAGCTGGAGGCGGACACGCGGGCGCGGACGCTGGGGCTGGCGGAAGAGCCGATGGCCGATATGGCCGCAGCGCCCGTTGTGGTGGCGGAGAGTGTCTACGCGTCGACATTTTACGAAGGTGATACGGTCGTCTACAAATATCCGTTCGCGGTTGATGTGGAATCGGGTGTCACCGATCTGCGGCTCGCATTGGATGAGGTGGTGCTGACGCCGACGATTACCGCGCGGGCGGTGCCACGGGCGGATGCGACGGCGTTTCTGATGGCGGAATTCACCAACAGCGGGCGCGAGGTTCTGTTGCCGGGGGTGGCGTATCTGTATCGCGACGGCACGCTGATCGGGGCGACAGACCTTGAGGCGGTGCAACCGGGCGAGGAGGCGGAGCTGGCGTTTGGGGCGATTGAGGGCTTGCGTCTGACGCGCGATATGCCGGTGCGGGCGGACGGGCAGCGCGGGTTGATCGTGTCATCGAACCAAAGCGAAGAAGTGGCCGTGCTGGAGGTGGAAAACCTGACGGACGAGGCGTGGGATGTGCGGCTGATGGATCTGGTGCCCTATTCGGAGCAGGAAGATCTGGAGATTGCATGGACCGCCGATCTGCCGGTGACGGAAGAAAACGTCGATGGCCAGCGTGGGATATTGGCGTGGGATTTTGCGATTGCGGCGGGTGAGAAGACGTCCGTGACGCTGACCACGACGATTGCCTGGCCGGACGGGATGGTGCTGCAGTAGGGCGTCGGCGGGCGGGATCAGGGCGCGCTTTGCAACACACCACTGCAAAGCGCGCTTTCTGAACCCGTTTGACGGTTGGTGAGGGCGGGTGCCTTTTGCAGATGCAGGATGATGACGGCGGGATTGCTGATCCCCGATGCGGCGCAATCCGTGGCCATGGCGGCCACGGTTGTCTGCAGGCTGCGCCCGTTGCTGCGGGAGACGTTGGTGGCGATGGTGATGGTGTGGTCGGGGTCAACGCCGGTGGCAACCAGTTGCCGGGTCAGATGGGCGAGTTGCTGCATCGCCATGTAGAACACCAGCGTGGTGCCGGGGCGGGCAATGTCTTGCAGGTCTGACATCGCCTCGCCGGGTCGGCAGGTGGCCGTGGCCAGCACGACACGGTCGGTCACGCCGCGTTCGGTCAGGGGTTGGCACAGGCTGGCGGCGGCGGCGGATGCGGCGGTGATGCCGGGGATGATGTCGATGGCGATGCCATGTGCGCGGGCGGCGGCGATTTCTTCGGCGGCGCGGCCAAAGATGGATGGGTCGCCGGATTTGAGGCGCACGACATAAAGGCCCTGCAAGGCGGCGGCGACAATCGCCGCATCAATGCGGTCTTGTGGCCAGCTATGCGCGCCGACCTCTTTGCCGACAAACACGCGCTGGGCCGAGGGGCGCGCGAAGGTCAGCGTTTCGGGGTCAACCAGTCGGTCATAAAAGATGATATCGGCCTGTTGCAGGCACCGGATGGCACGCAGGGTCATCAGATCGGCCGCACCGGGGCCCGCGCCAACAAGGCTGATGCGGCCTTTGGGATGCAGGGACGTGTCGGGGGTGATGTTGGCGGGGTGTTCAAGAAAGCTCATTCGGCGGCCTCGCGGTGGCTGTGACGGGCGATAAGGGCGGCAAGTTCGGGGCGGCAGGACCCGCAGTTGGTGCCAGCGCCAAGCGCGCGGCCAATCGCGTCGACGGTCAGCAGGCCATCTGTGGTGATGGCGCGGCTGATGGTGTTGATGCCGACATTGAGGCAGGCGCAGACCGTGGGGCCGGGGTCGGGCTGATGCGCGGAGGGGCGCCCGGCAAGTGCGCCGGACCCGTCACCACCCAGCAAGGCCGCGACATGGCCGCGCGACAACAAGACAGGTTCGCGGGATATGAAAAGCGCGCCGGTCAACCGGCCATCATGCGCAAAGGCCAGACGGTGCAGCCCGCGCGCGGGGTCGGACAGTTGTGCCACGGGCGGGCCGCAATCGAACAGGGTGGCGGCATAGCTTGCCCAATCGTCAGGCGTGTCGACGCCCGCCAGTTCAAGCTGCACGCCGCCCGCGACGGCGGCTTTGGCCCAATAGTCGCAGTCCGGGCGCAGGTCTGTGTGCGATACCGCAAAGCCATACCATGCGGCGGCAAAGGGGCGGATCGCTACCGTGGCTGATTTGCTGGCGGGCTGGCCCGAAATCGGGTCGGTCAGGCCCGCGACCAGCGCGTCGATCCGGCCTGTGGGCGCGGTTTCGCCGGTCCAGTGCATCGGCGCGAAGGGATGGCCGGGGGCCACGCGGTCGGTGACCATGACGCGCAGGATGGCGCGGCCCTGCGGGCTGGTCACCTCGGCCAGCGTTGCGGGGGCGAGGCCAAGCGCATCGGCATCGGTCGGGTGGATTTCCAGATACGGCTCGCCAAGGTGCTGCAACAGGCGCGGGGTCATCGCGGTGCGGGTCATGGTGTGCCATTGGTCGCGCACGCGGCCCGTGTTCAGGCGGAACGGGTAATCCGGTGTCGTGGCGGCGGGCAATGCGGCGGTCACCGCAACCAGACGCGCGCGCCCGTCAGGGGTATGAAATGCGCCATCGCCGAAAAAGCGCCCGGCCTTTTGCGCGGCTTGCGGCCAGACAACGGGGGCAAGGGTTTCGTAATCCGCCCCGGCAAGCCCCGAGATGTCGAAATCGCTGCCCAACTGCCCGGCCACCCCAGAGAGCGCGCTGTATTCGGCGAAGATTTGTGCGGGGCCATCCCAGTCAAAGCCGGAAAACCCCATCTTCTGCGCCACTTGCGCCAATTGCCACCAATCGGCGCGCGCAGCACCGGGTGGGGCGGTAAACGCCCGTTGGCGGCTGATGCAGCGTTCGGAATTGGTGACGGTGCCGTCCTTTTCACCCCAGCCTGCGGCGGGCAGCAGCACATCGGCAAGGCGCGCGGTGTCGGTGTTGGCCCACATGTCGCTGACGGCGACGAAATCGCACCCCGCGATGGCGCGCGCCACGCGATCGGCGTCCGGCATCGATACGGCGGGGTTGGTGTGCAGAATCCACAGCGCCTTGATACGCCCGTCGCCAACTGCGCGGAACATGTCGACCGCCTTGAGGCCAGGTTTGTCGGCCATCACCGGGCTGGCCCAGAAGCCTTGCACGGCGGCGCGGTGGGCGGGGTTGTCCAGTTCCAGATGGCAGGTCAGCATGTTGGCCATGCCGCCAACCTCGCGCCCGCCCATGGCGTTGGGCTGGCCGGTCACACTGAACGGCCCCATGCCGGGGCGGCCGATGCGCCCGGTGGCAAGGTGGCAGTTCAGGATCGCGTTGACCTTGTCGGTGCCGGTGTCGGACTGGTTGATGCCCTGGGAATAGACGGTGACGACCTTTTCGCTGCCCGCCCACAAGCGCAGGAAACGGGTCAGCACATCAGGCGGCAGGCCGATGGCGGCGGCGGTGCTGGCGCGCGCGGCGGCAAGGGCTGCGTCAAGGCCCGTGACATGGGTCAGGAAATCCGGGTTGAGGTGGCCATGGTCGGCCAGATGACAGAGCAGCAGGTTGAACAGATGCGCGTCCGCACCCGGGGCAAGTGCCAGGTGCAGGTCCGCGCCTTCGCAGGTGGCGGTGCGGCGCGGGTCGATGACCACGATCTTTGTCCCGCGTGCGGCCTTGGCCGCCATCAGGCGCTGGTGCAGCACCGGGTGGCACCATGCAAGGTTGCTGCCCACCAGCACCACGAGATCGGCCAGCTCCAGATCCGCGTACTGCCCCGGCACGGTATCACTGCCAAAGGCGCGGCGATGGCCTGCGACGGATGAGGCCATGCAGAGCCGTGAGTTGGTGTCGATGTTGGCGCTGCCGATGAAGCCTTTCATCAGCTTGTTGGCGACATAGTAATCCTCGGTCAGCAACTGCCCCGAGACATAAAGCGCGACGGCATCCGGCCCGTGCGCGGCGATGGTTTGCGAAAACCGCGTGGCGATCAGATCAAGGGCCGCGTCCCAAGTGGAGGCGGTTCCGGCGATCTGCGGCGTGGTCAGGCGGCCTGCCGTCGACAGGGTTTCGCCCAAGGCCGCACCCTTGACACAGAGCCGCCCGCGATTGGCGGGATGGTCGGGGTCGCCCTTGATCTGCACGCCGCCCTTGCCATCGGCCATGGCCAGAACGCCGCAGCCCACGCCGCAATAGGGGCAGGTCGTGCGGACCGGGGCTGTCATGCGGCAGACCGGCGGGCGAGGAATGCCGCGTCCAGTAGCACGCGCCCTGCGTCGATGCGCACTTGAAAGGTCTGCACCGCGCCGTCATCCAGCCCGGTCGCGACACCCGTTGCCAGATCGAACACCATGGCATGCAGGGGGCAGGTGACCGACGTGCCGTGCACGATGCCTTCGGACAGGGGCCCGCCCTTGTGCGGGCAGCGGTCGAGGGTGGCAAAGACCTGATCATCGGCGGTGCGAAACACCGCGATGCAGCCTGCGGGCGTCTTGACCACCCGCGCGCCTTGGCGGGGAATGTCGTCCAGTGCGGCGATGTCGATGAACGCGGTCATTCTGCGGCCCTTAGGGTCAGATCGGCAATCGGGGCCCATGCGGCGGGTGCGGCTGCGTGTTCGGCCCATGGGTCGGTCTGATAGACCGATTGCGACAGCATGAACCGGTCATAGAGCGCGCGGCGGTTGGCGGGGTCTTCGATCTGCGCGCGGCACCAGTCGAGGCCCACCTTGGCCACCCATTTGTAGATGCGGTGCAGGTAGCGGGCGTTTTCGCGGTAAAGCTGGGTGAAGGCGGCGATCACCTCCATCACCTCGGCCTCGGTGGCGACGGTGATCAGGCTTTCGGTTTCCTTCACATCCATCCCTGCGGCCCCGGCGACGCTGATCTGATAGCCGCTGTCGACACAGACGACGCCGATGTCCTTGCAGGTCGCCTCGGCGCAGTTGCGGGGGCAGCCGGACACGCCCAGTTTGACCTTGGCGGGCGTCCATGAGCCCCAGAGCAGTTTTTCCAGCTTGATCCCCAGACCGGTGCTGTCCTGCGTGCCAAAGCGGCAGAACTCGGTTCCGACGCAGGTTTTCACGGTGCGCAGGCCCTTGGCATAGGCGTGGCCCGACACCATGCCAGCGGCGTTGAAATCTGACCAGATGGCGGGCAGGTCTTCTTTCCTGCACGCCCAGAAGGTCGATCCGCTGGCCGCCGGTGACCTTGATCATCGGCACGTTGTATTTGTCGGCCGCATCGGCAATCGCGCGCAGTTCGGCGGGGTTGGTCACACCGCCCCACATGCGCGGCACGACGGAATAGGTGCCGTCCTTCTGGATGTTGGCGTGGTTGCGTTCGTTGACGAACCGCGACTGGCGGTCATCGACGTATTCGGTGGGCCAGTCGGCGATCAGGTAGTAGTTCAGCGCTGGGCGGCAGGACGCGCAGCCGCCCACGGTTTTCCAGCCCAGTTCCTGCATCACCGCCGGGATGGATTTCAGGCCCATGGATTTGATCAGCCGCCGCACGTCTTCATGCGTGTGATCGGTGCATTTGCACATCGGCGGATTGGCATTGGCGGTAAAGCCGTCGCCAAGGGTCAGCGCCATGACCTGTTCGACCAGGCCGGTGCAGGTGCCGCAGCTGGCGCTGGCCTTGGTAGGCGTGCGCACCGCGTCGAGCGTGGTGGCACCGCCCTGAATGGCGGTGACGATCTTGCCCTTGCAGACGCCGTTGCAGCCACAGATCTCCGCCTCAGGCGGCAAGGCTGCAACGGCTGCCAGCGGGTCCGCGCTGGGCCCTCCGGCGAAGGCGGGGCCAAAGATCAACGTGTCGCGCAGGTCTGATACGTCTTTGCCCTGCTTGATGAGGTCAAAGAACCACGCCCCATCGGCGGTGTCGCCATACAGGACGGCGCCGATCAGACGATCACCTTCAAGGATCAGGCGTTTGTAGACGCCGCGCCCCGGATCGCGGAACACGATATCCTCGCGCCCCGGTGCTTCGGCAAAATCGCCCGCGCTGAACAGATCAACGCCGGTGACCTTCAGCTTGGTTGCGGTTTGCACGGGTTTGAAGGCGGCGTCCTGCCCCAGCAGCGTGTTGGCCAGCACGCGTGCCTGATCGTAAAGCGGGGCGACAAGGCCGAAGAGCTGTTTGTCATGCTCCACGCATTCGCCCAAGCCAAAGATCGCGGGGTCGGATGTGCGCATCTGGTCATCGACCGTGATCCCGCGCCCGACGTCCAGATGCGCGTCATTGGCAAGGCGCACTTCGGGGCGGATGCCCACGGCCATGCAGACCAGATCGGCGGGATAAAGGGTGCCATCCTCCAGCAGCACGGCCTCCACCCGGTCCGTCGCCCAGAATGGCCTTGGTCGCCCCCTTGCAGTGAATGCGGATGCCGCGGCGTTCCAGATCTTTTTGCAGCAGATAGCCTGCCGCCGGGTCCAGCTGACGTTCCATCAGGTGGCCCATGATGTGGATCACGGTCACGTCGGCCCCGCGCGCGGCCATGCCTGCCGCCGCCTCCAGCCCCAGAAGGCCGCCGCCGATGACCACGGCGCGCGACCCCGGCGCGCTGGCCGCGATCATGGCGTTGGTATCTTCCAGATCGCGGTAGGTGCAGACGCCGGGCAAATCCTTGCCCGGAACCGGGATGATGAACGGGGCCGATCCGGTGGCGATGACCAGAGCATCGTAGGGCACGCCGCCGGTGTTGGAATAAACCACCTTGTTGGCGCGGTCGATCTTGACCACCGCCTCACCAAAGCGGCAATCGACGCCGTGGCCTGCATACCAACCGGCGTCATGCGTGACGATCTGGTCATAGGTCTTTTCGCCCGACAGCACCGGCGACAGCATCAGCCGGTTGTAGTTGCCGCGCGGTTCGGCGTTGAACAGGGTGACGTCAAACTGCCCCCCCGCGTCGAAGATATGCTCCAGCATCCGCCCCGAGGCCATGCCAGCGCCAATTACCACAAGTTTCTGTTTCATCTGGGTTTACTCCGCCGCTTCGACAAAGCGGTGCCGTTCATAGAGGAATCGCAGCACCGCCTCGCGGGCGCGGATGTAGTCGGGGTTGCTGGCAAGGGCGATCCGGTCGCGCGGGCGGGGCAGGGTGACGGACAGGACTTCGCCGATGGTGGCGGCGGGGCCGTTCGTCATCATCACGATGCGGTCGGCCAAGAAGCACGGCCTCGTCCACGTCATGGGTGATCATGATCATGGTGTTTTTCAGCCGGGCATGGATATCCATCACCGCCTCTTGCAGATGCGCGCGGGTCAGCGCGTCCAGCGCGCCGAAGGGTTCATCCAGCAGCAGAATCTTCGGCTCCATCGCCAAGGCCCGCGCGATGCCGACGCGTTGTTTCATGCCGCCCGAAATCTCATCTGGCTTTTTGTCGGCGGCATGGGCCATCTGCACCAGATCAAGGTTCGCCATGATCCAGTCGTGGCGTTCGGCGCGGGTCTTTGTGCCGCCGAACACCTTTTGCACACCCATCTTGATGTTGTCATAGACTGTGAGCCACGGCAGCAGGCTGTGGTTCTGAAACACGATGGCGCGGTCGGGGCCGGGGGCGTTGACCTCGCGCCCGTCAAGTTTGATGACGCCTGTGGTGACCTGTGTCAGCCCGCCGATCAGGTTCAGCAGCGTGGATTTGCCACAGCCCGAATGGCCGATGATTGAGACGAATTCACCCTTGTCGATGGTCAGCCGGATGTCATTCAGCACCAGCGCCTCGCGTCCGCCCGCAAGGGGGAAGGATTTTACGACGCGGTCGATTTTCAGATAGCTCATGGTTTTGGCCCCCTATGCCATGGTGCCGCGGCTGACGACGCGGCCCACGAAGGCCACAGATCGGTCAAGCACAAAGCCGGTGACGCCGATGTAGAGAAGCGCCACGAAGATGTCGGTCAGCAGGGATGAATTCCACGCGTCCCAGATGAAGAACCCGATGCCGACACCACCCGTCAGCATTTCGGCGGCAACGATGGCGAGCCATGCAAGACCAACCCCGATGCGCAGGCCCGAAAAGATGTAGGGCGCTGCGGACGGCACCATGATCTTGGTGAAAAACTCGAGCGGGTTCAGGCGCAGCACGGCGGCCACGTTGCGGTAGTCTTGCGGGATGGCGCGCACGCCTGCGGTGGTGTTGATGATGATCGGCCAGATCGCGGTGATGAAGATCACGAAGATAGCGCTTGGCCGGCTGTCCATGAATGCGGCGAGCGAGATGGGCAGCCATGCCAGCGGCGGCACCGTGCGCAGCACCTGAAACAGCGGATCGACCCCGCGCATCAGCCAGACCGATTGGCCGATGACCGCCCCGATCAGCACGCCCACGATGGCGGCAAGGCCAAAGCCGACACCCACCCGTTCCAGCGAGGTCAATACGCGCCAGCCAAGGCCCATGTCCTGCGTGCCCGCGACATAGAATGGTTCAAGGATCAGATAGCCGCTTTGCTGCCAGATTTCCAATGGCGAGGGCAGTGCGGCCCCGCCCCCGGACAGGGCCGCTTGCCAGATCGCCAGAAGGGTCGCGATGACCAGAACCGGCGGAAGGACATTGGCCAGAAAAACCGCTTTCAGTTTCTGCATCCATTGCGGGCGCGGTTTTGGTGGCGATATTGACGCGACATTTGCCAGTTGTGGCGGCGCGGGTGCGACAGGTTTCTGTTTCAGGACGGTGACGGTCATGCGTTGCCCCTATGCCATTGCCTTGATCGACAGACTGTCGAGATAGGCTTGCGGGTTGGCGGGATCGAAGGTCTTGCCGTCAAAGAACGTCTCGACGCCGCGGCTGTCGCCAAAGGCCGCCGTGTCGATGCCGATCTCGGCTGCGGCGGCAAGCCAAAGGTCGGAACGGTTGGTGCCGTTCACCAGTGCGGCCGTATCCAGATCACCTGGCAGATAGCCCCAGCGTTGGTTTTCGGTGACAAACCACGTATCCAGCGATTTCCACGGGAACGAGGTCGATCCGTTCTCGCCCCAGAACCGCATGGCCAGATCGGGGCGGGATTCAACGCGGCCGTTGCCATAGTTGATCTCGCCCTTGATGCGGGCGGCGATGTCTTCGACCGGGACCTTGTACCATTGGCGTCCCGACACGATCTGCGCCATTTCATCCTTGTTGGCGGCGTCTTCGCACCAGATCTGTGCCTCCATCACCGCCATCATGATGGCCTTGGTGGCATTGGGGTTCGCATCGACCCAGTCGGCCCGCATGCCAAGTATTTTCTCGGGGTGGTTGACCCACAACTCGCCTGTGGTGCAGGCGGTAAAGCCGATGCCCTGATTGACCAGTTGTTCATTCCACGGCTCGCCGACGCAGAAGGCCTCCATGTTGCCGACCTTCATGTTGGCCACCATCTGCGGTGGCGGCACCACGATCAGGTCGACATCCTTGGTCGGGTCAATCCCGCCAGCGGCCAGCCAGTAACGCATCCACAGATCATGCGTGCCGCCGGGGAAGGTCATGGCCACCGGAATCTCGGCCCCCGCTGCGCGTTTGGCGGCGAAGATCTCTCTCAACGGGGCGGCGTCCAGTCCCACGCCGCTATCGGCATAGGCTTGGGTGACCGAAATGCCCTGACACTGCTCGTTCAGGCCCATCAGCGTATACATCGGCAGCGGCACGTTGTTCTGCATCACCTTCCCGGTCGCATAGAGATGCGTCTTGGGGCGCAGGATGTGGCCGCCGTCGATGCCGCCATTGGCCGACCCAAGCGCCATGTTGTCGCGCGTGGCACCCCAGCTGGCCTGCTTTTCGATCAGCATTTCGGTCATGCCGTGCTTGGCGAAGTACCCCTTTTCCTGCGCGATGATCAGGGGCGCGCTGTCGGTCAGGGCGATATAGCCAAGCTTTGTCCCCGTCACTTCGGGCGTGGCGGTCGCAGCCCATGCGCCACCGGGCAGCAAGGTGCGGGCGGCAAGGGCGGTGGCGGCAAGGCTGGCGGCGGATTTCAGCAGGCTGCGGCGGGTTGGCTGGATCAGGGTCATGCGGGCGTTCCTTACGTGGCGGATGAGAATGAGGCGGAACGACAAAAAGCCACCGCAATCGCTGTCCCGGATGGGTCAGGATCGGTGGCGTCATTGCCATGTCGGGGACCGCATCTTTGCGGAAAAGCGCGCGACGCACCGCGCCATTGCGATGCCTCTGTCATCATGTCGGGTCAAACAGCGGTGCGGGTCAAGGGATGTCGGGCTGTTTCGCAGGCGCAGCATTTTCTTTGCGCATGCAATGCTACAGGCGCACATAAAATCAGCGGGCAAGAAACAGGGGATCAAAGGTTTCGCCGTCAAAAAAGGCGTCGGAGCCGAGAATCATCTGACCTTTTTCCGATGCCACCGCCGTCGGATGCGCCATCGCACCTTCGATCCGGGCGGACGCACCGGGCAGGTCGGCCCCGGCGCCGCGCAGATGTTGGCGGTAGAGGTCGGTGCGGAAACAGGCCATCGCGGCTTCGGTTGCGGCGTTGACATCGAGTCCGTGTCGATCCGCAATGCGCTGGGCCAGCATGGCGGCAAGGCTGCGCCACGGGAAATTTGCCGCCCCATCGTGAAACTGGATGAAACCGGGATAGTGCCGGACTTCGCCCGCCGCACTGATGTGGAGCCGCCCCAGCAGGCCGCGTTCCGACAGTTCGGGCGGCAGGTTCAGGTATTCCGGGCGCGACAGGATTTCCGCCGCGGTGCTGCGGCTGTCGGGCTGATCGAGCCAGCGACAGGCCCGCCACATGGCGCGCATCAGCCGCCCTGTTTCCTCGGGCCGGCCATCGGCAAAATCGCGTGTCAGCACCAGCCCCTTTTCGGGTGGCGAGGCCCAGATGCTGCGCCCCGCCAGTAGCAGTGCCCCCGCCCCGGTTTCCACCGCATAAGAGGCCCATGGCTCGCCGACGCAAAAGGCGTCAACCTCATTGGCGGCAAGGGCTGCGGCCATTTGTGGCGGCGGAACGGTGTGAATGTCGACCCCGGTTGCAAGTGCTGTCCCTGCCAGCCAGCGCTGCACGAGCACGGCATGGGTAGAAAACGGGAAAGGCACCCCCACACGCAATTGCCCGCCCGCGACAGCAATCAACGCGTCGCGCGCCGCCAGCGGGTCATCAAAGCCGAAACCATGGCCATTGTCGCGCATTGCCTTGGCGAGGGCCGTACTGACGGCGATCGCCTGCCCGCCGACCGACAGCATCATCGCAAGGTCAAAACGGGGATAGACGGGGCCCAGGCCAAGGGCCTGCGCGATCGGCAAGGGCACGAGCATATGCGCGGCATCGATCACGCCCATCCCAAGCATATCGCGACTTTGCGCCCAGCTTTGCAGCCGCAGCAGATCAAGGTTCAACCCTTCTTCGGCAGCAAAACCCAGTTCTTTCGCCACGATCAGCGGGGCCGCGTCGATCAGGGGCACATAGCCAAGGCGCAGGGTCAGCAGGGTCATGTCAGAAGCCCTGCCGCCATCACCAACTGCTGGGCGATGTCGGCCACGCGGCGTTTCTGATCCATGGCCGTCTTGCGCAGCAGGGCATAGGCTGCCTCTTCATCAATGCCGCGCGCCTTCATCAGGATGGCTTTGGCGCGGTCGATGATCTTGCGGTCTTCGAGTGCGGCCTTGGTTGCGGCCAGTTCGGCGCGCATCTTCTGGAACATGTGAAAGCGGGCAATCGCCGCATCCAGGATGGGTTTGATCCGTTCCGGCTGCAACCCATCGACGACATAGGCCGACACCCCAGCCTCGATAGCCGCGCGGGTCAGTTGTTCGTCGGACCGATCAACAAACATCGCAACCGGGCGTTCCATCGGGCCGGACGCCAGCGCCAGTTCTTCCAGAACATCGCGCGATGGGTCGGCCACGTCGATCAGCACGATGTCGGGCTTTTGGTCCGCGATGCGGCGGGCGAGGCCGGTTTCTTCGGCGATGACGACGACATTGTGATCGCCCGATGCCATCAGGCCATCGACGATGCGCAAGGCGAGGTCGCGGTCGCGTTCGACCACGATTATGGAAAGCCGGGTCATTGCCGTGCGCCCCCCTGTGTCCAACGGACCAGTGCAGCAAACGCGGCATGGGTGAATGGCCCGACGCCGGGACCGCACGGAATTGCCATGCTGCGCTGCAAAAAACGGCGCATGTGGGAAAGCTGCACATTTCTTAAGCGGCGTCGATACCACGCATTCAGCGGGCCGCCTGCCCGTCAGAGGGAGCGCTATTGTTCGCGGAAAGCGCGCGCCATCGAATCCACGATGGGTTTGACGACATATTGCAGGAAGGTGCGTTCGTTGGTGGCGATGATGATTTCTGCAGGCATGCCCGGCATCGGATGAAAGCCCGGAACGCGCGCGACCTGATCTGGTGACAGGTGGATTCGCGCCAGATAGACATCCCGCTGCGTCTGACCGGGGACCGCCTGATCCCGGATCGCATCGGCCGAAATATAGAAGACCTCGCCCTGCAGCACCGGTGTGGTGCGCTGGTTCAACGCGACGAGACGGATCATGGCCTGCTGGCCGACAGCGATGCTGTCGATGTCCGAGCGTTTGACAATCGTCTCGACGATCAGTTCGGCATCCGATGGCAGGATTTCCGCGATTGGCTTGCCCGGTTCGATCACGCCACCGGGGGTGTTGTATTTCAACTGCACCACGACGCCATCGACGGGGGCCACGATTTCCGACCGCAGGCTGACGCTTTGCGCCGAGTTGTGCTGTTCGCGCACGGAATCAAGCTCGGCCTGCATCAGTTGCAGTTCCTCAAGCAACTCGTTCAGATAGGCGCTGCGGGTCTGTTCGACCTGATCCACGCTTTTATCAAGCATCAGTTGCGTTTCGCTGATCTGCGATTGCAGGCGGGCAAGCTGCCCCACACCTTCGGCCAGACCGCGCCGCAGCGCATTGACCGCATCCACCCGCACCAGACCTTCGTCCAGCAGGGTCGATTTCCCATCAAGTTCCTCTTGGATGATTGTCACCGTATCGGCCGCAGATGCCGCCTGTGCGGTGAATCCTTCCAGCCGGTATTTCAGGGCGGCGGCATTGTTTTCCAGAACGGTAATGTCGATTGCCAGCTTTTGCTGGGCGACATCGAAGGCGTGACGCTGACTAGCGATGATGTCGGACACTTCAGGACGGTTCAGGTTGTTTATCAGGAAGGCTGGCACGGGCATGGTCGTCGACCCATCTACCATCGCCTGCAAGCGCGCGGTGATGCCTTCCAACCGCGCACGGCGCAGGAACAATTCCTCTTCGCGGGCATAGGCCGCGGTTTGGTCAAGCCGCATCAGGGGCTGGCCTGCCACGACATGATCGCCTTCATGCACCAGAATTTCGGCGATGATACCGCCTTCAAGGTGCTGCACGATCTGGTTGTTGCCGGTGGCGACAAAAGACCCCTGCGAGATCAGTCCAGCGGCCAGCGGGGCCGTCGTCGCCCAATAGCCGAACCCGCCAAAGCTGCCCAGCAACAGCACAAGCCCGACGATCTTGTGCCACCTGACAGACCGGGGCACGCCGTCATACCAATCCAGTTCCTGATAAATCACTGGCAGCGTCATGTCAGACCCCCTGTCCATTGCCTGGCAACCTGCCACCGGGCGCCTTGCGCCGTTCCTCCAGCGCCTGCAGAACCTGTGCCCGCGTGCCAAACAGCGCGACCGACCCTTCGGCCAGCAGCATGATCTTGTCGACATGCTGCAGCAGGCTTGGCTTTTGCGTGATGACCACGACGGTGATCTTGCTGGCCTTTGCCCGTTCCACCGCGCGCGCCAGCGCCAGATCGCCGCCGGTATCGAGGTTGGAGTTCGGTTCATCCAGCACCAGAAAACGCGGTGCCCCAAAGAACGCCCGTGCCAGTGCGACGCGCTGTTTCTGGCCACCCGACAGCGGCGCCCCGTCGGCAGCAACAATGGTTTCATAGCCATGCGGCAGGTTTGCGATCATGTCATGCACGTCAGCCAGACGTGCGGCCTCGAATATCTGTGCGTCTGAGGCATCGGCCCGCATCCGTGCGATGTTTTCCTTGATGGAGCCAGGGAACAACTGCACGTCCTGCGGCAGATAGCCGACGTTTTCGCCGAACTGGCGCTGATCCCAGTTGCGCAGATCCATGAGGTCGAGCCTGACGGACCCCGATGTCGGCATCAGCGAACCCACCAGCATCTTGCCCAGCGTTGTCTTGCCTGCGCCGCTGTTGCCAATCACCGCGAGGGATTCGCCGGGCTGCAAGTTAAAGCTGATGCCGTTCAACACCACGGTTTTCGTGCCGAAGGGCACATACAACAGGCGTTCGACATCCAGCCGCCCTTCGGGCCGCGGCAGGCGCAGGCGTTCCAGGTTGAGCGGTGAATTGCGCAGCAGGGTCGAGATGCGTGCATAGGCCGACTGCGCCATCACGAAACTGTTCCAGCCTTCGATCGCACCTTCGATGGGTGCAAGCGCCCGGCCCGCGATGATGGATGACATGATGACCATGCCCCCGGTGATTTCGCCTGCGATGGCAAGATGTGCGCCCCAGCCCAGGATCACTACCTGCGTCAGCAACCGCACGCCGCGCGAAATGCTCGCCGTGATGATGTTGCGGTCTTGTGCCAGCACCTGTGCCTTCAGCGATCCGGCGGTATCCTTGCCCCAGATGCGCACCGCTTCGGGAATCATTGCCAGTGCGTTGATGATCTGGCTGTTGCGCGACATGCTGTCCAGATGCAGGTTCGCCCGGCTTTGATGCGCGTTTGCCTCGCCGAAATGCCGGGCGGTCAGGCGCTGGTTGACCATCGCCAGCACAAACAGGATCAGGGCCGTGACGATCACGATCATCCCCAGATCGGGATGTACGAGAAAGACCCCCAGAATGAAGATCGGCGCAAACGGCACATCCAGAAATGACATCAGCGTGCCCGATGTCAGAAACGCCCGCAGGGTCTGCAAATCGCCCAGCGTCTGATATTCGCGCCCGTTGCTGTGCAGGGCTGCCCGCGCTGCCGCGCTGAGGATCGGGGCACCCAGTTGCACGGCCACCTCGACCGCCGTGCGCATCAGGATAAAGCGTCGCATGGCGTCAAAGACTGCGTAAAGAACGGTCGCCCCCACGATCACAAGCGTCAGCATGACGAGCGTATCCACCGACCGACTGGTCAGGATGCGGTCAGATATCTGGAAGAGGTAAATCGGGATGGCGAGGATCAGGATGTTCGTGGCAAATGTGAACACCATGACCATAACCATGTTGCGGCGCACGGCGGCGACGCCCGCCGCAAGGCTTTGGCCGAAATCGGTCGGGCCGACGCGGCGGTGAAACTGCGGGGGCTTGGTGCCGTCGCCACCAGCGCCGTTTGCCGGGACCGGGGCCGCGCGGTCAGATGGCCCTGGCTTATCTGCTGGCGTGTCACGCGGGCCGGGCGGCGTATCGTCCTTCATCCGGGCCTGTGGCGGGTCGATGGTTTCAGCCTCGGGCAGCCCCGCGCCAAGCGTGATGCGTGGCTTGTGGCTGCCTTTGCCATCAATGCGTTGGTCGGCGCGCAAATGAAGTGGCGCTTTTGTGTCTTCAATCGCAAGATCTTTCAAAACCCGTCCCCTTTTGGGTGCGGCGTCACACCAAAACGGCGTTGACCCCGTCAAGTTGCCCACAGTGCATGCTGTCGTCTGAGGCATAATCATGCGCCCCATCGTCGGTTGGCAGCATCCCGTCCGCCAGGAACAGGACCGCCTCGGAGGTCAGGGAGGCCTGTCCCTGCGCCGCATAGGGATCGCAGTCATCAGCCGAAATGAAACTGGCCTGATAAAGCAGTGCATCCGAATAAATCTCGCCACCGACATGAATTTCACTGTCGATGCCGATGGTGTCGATCGTCGCCAGATTGATCAGGGCATTGGCACCGGATATCACCGTCACCTCGGCCTCGTTTGCGCTGGTCGCCTCGGTCGCAAGGGCCGCGACCTGATCGGCATCACCCAGAATATTGGTCTGTTCGATCACGTTCAGCGTCATGTAATCGCCGGTGATATACAGCACATTCAGCGTCTCAATCCCTTCGAACGCGGGATCGGTCAGCGCAAGCGGGATTGCCCCGGTGGACCCGGTCATCACGGCATTGGCCAGATCGGCATGGGCAAGGTCCATGGCCACCATGCCATCCTGCCCGGAGCCTGTGATCTGGGCACCGTTCCACAACAGGTTGCCCCCGGCCGACAGGGTTGCCGACCCGCCCGCCGTCGCCACCCAATCGGCATCCAGCAACACGTTGATCTGGCGGATCATATTGACGTTGATCATGTCGCCGCCAATCACGATCAGATCATAGCCCTGACCCAATTCCAGAATATCGGCGACATTGATGACCGTGTTGTCGCCCAACCGCAGAAAGGTTGCAGCGCCCGACCATGTCAGGCTGAGCACGTCATGGTCGATCACGAAATTCTGCTGTGTCATCCAGTTGCAGGCGATCAGATCGGCATGCAGCGTCGTGATGATCCATGATGTCGGAAACACGCCAAGGGCATCGGCGGCCACTTCGGCCAGCGGACTGGCGGCAATGTTGTGCAGGGCCGCGTTGATCATCTCGGTCGGTGCGGCATGATCACAACTGGTATCCAGATATTCCGACAGCACGTTGATCTGGCTGATGACACTGATGGACAGGCTGTCGCCCTGCACCAGCATCACCGGCGCATCCAGCCAAGATACTGTCAGCACGACCTCGTTCGTCAGCGTGTTGCCGCCGGTGATCGCGATATGGGCGGCATCGGCGCTGGCCTCGGCCGTAACTTGTGTTTCCCAGTCAGACCCCGGTGGCACGGTGACCGGTTCAGGCACATCGGGCAAATGGTCGGCCAGCACGGGCATTGCATCGACCGTGACGCCGTTCACATGCATGCCGCCCACATCAGGGCCTTGCAGCACGGTGCCGTGATCGCCCGCTGCGACACCCGGCAGGTCGCCCGCAATCTGCCAGCCGATCGCCTTGATCGCCGCGACATCCGCAGGATGGTCATAATCCCCCAACGGATCAAGCGCATGGGCCTTGTCCAGCAACGCCGCCAACGGGGCGTCAAACTGCGAAAAGGGCGCAAAGGGGATGCCGAAATCATGCTGGATCTGGATGTCCTGATCCGACAGCACGTTTACCTGCGCAAAGATCAGCGCGACAGACGCAGGCGGGGGAAAAACGAAGTTGATGTCATAGGGCCCTTGCCCGCCAACAATGCCCGGCGGTGGATCAATCGGGATGACGGGTTGGGCAAGCGGCATCTCGCCCTCGGGCGGCGAGACATTGTAGAGCGGCCCGCCCGCCAGAATTGGCGGCGCGGTGTTGGCATCCGGGGTCGCGTCAATGCGCACCCCCGGCTGCATTTCGATCATCTTGTAGGGTGCCTTGAACGGGGTGTTCTGAAACGCCAGATCGCCCGTTTGCTTTTCCGTCATCATGGCCTTGTAGGCATCATAATGCGCACGGCCACGGGCGGCCTCGGTGATCTGGTGCAGGGATCCGATGAAATGCCAGATCTCTTGGGTTGTTGCGTCAATTTGCATGATCGTTCTCCGAAGAACCGGAACTGGCGAAATTGCCGTTCCTGTGTGGCCCAAGGGATGAACAGCCCGCACAGACCGGGGGGGTGCGGGCTGTCTGTCGATATGGTCGTCCTGCGTGACGCGCCGAGATGGTCACGCAGGGCTTTGGCGTCGGATCACACCCCGATATCGTCGCCCGCCGTGGTCAGGGTCGATGTCAGGTTGCCGCCAACCACGGTCATATCGACGCTGTTGCCAAGGATGTTGGCACCCAGAGTGATGTTCTGGTTGAAGGCCGAGGTCAGCACAGCCGCGTCATTGGCCGCGCTGGACGTGCCGGTGACAAAGCCATCGCCACCATTGTGCGAGCCCCAGACACCGCTGTCGCCGCCCCAGACGCCAACACCCGCATCCGCATAGCCCCCGGCACCACCGGCGCCGCTGGCAGCCCATGCATCGCCGCCGTGCGAATAACCGCCATCAGCGTAGCCCTGGTTCTGGCTGGCCGCACCGGAGTCACCCCCCGATCCGCCCTTGCCGCCGTATGCGTTGGCACCGCCATAGCCAGCACCCAAGCCATAGCCGCTGCCACCATCACCGGCATCACCGGAATCGCCGCCGTCATCGCCGTTGCCATTGCCACCTTCGGCATTTGCAAGACCCAGACCCAGCAACCCAAGTCCGACCCCGATCGCACCGGCATCACCGCCCGTGCCATCGCCACCGTCGCCGGCATCGCCGGAATCGCCACCGTCTGCACCGACGCCAACGCCAACCCCGAGGCCAAGCGCGATCGCACCGGCATCGCCGCCGGCAGCGCCATCGCCGCCTTCAGACCCGGCTGCCGACAACCCGAGATTCAGCGCACCCGACGACGAATCCCCGCCATCGGCATAGGCCTTGCCGGAATTGCCGCCGTCCGCATCGGCATCGCCACCATAGGCTTTGGCCGTGCCACCTGCGTCAATGCCCGGTCCGGCCGATGCGTTCTTGGCATAGGCGCTGCCGCTTTGTGTGAAGGTGCCGTCGTTGGACAGGCTGACATGCGACAGATCATCGTTGTCTTCCAACGTGTTGGACATGCCGAACACCATGCCGGTGTCGTTGCCTTCGCCGCCCATGCCGCCGTTCATTACACCATCGAACGAAATGTCGTTGCCCGGATCATAAACGTAGGAATAGTTGGCGTCATTGCCGGCCTGCATCATCACGATGTCGCCGATTTCGCTGTGGTTCAGATCAAGATCAGCAAAATCATTGTCTTCGGGCAGGTATTCCCCAAGATCGACATGGGTTGAAACGGTCGTGTTCACGTTGGTATTTGCCGCGTTGTTGGCGGTATTCGTGGCCGCATTCGACGCCGAATTTTCATTGGCGTTCCAGTTGCCATTGTGGTTGCCGTTGGCGTTGCCGTTCAGATTGCCATTTGCATTGCCATTCAGGTTGCCATTGCCATTATCCATTGTAGTTTTCGGATTCATTGGTGCTGGACTGGGACTGTTCTTGCCCCTGCCCTTGCCCCTGAAGCTGACCTTGCAGCTGGCCTTGCGCCTGTCCTTGGCCTTGGCCTTGGTCCTGATCCTGGCTTTGATCCTGATCCTGATCCCATGGGTCGAAGGGGGCCCAGACCAGATTTTGTCCTTGGTTCTTGTTCGACATGGTCGTTCTCCGTGTTGACGGCCCCGATCACCACCGATCATTTCCAAGTGGCATTCTACGGGGCAGGTTTCATCAGCATCGGCAGGCGCGAGGACACAGGCGATCAATGAGTGTGATTCTGCAATTTTTAGTTGAATACAGGCTGCGCAAATGCGCCAAAATCACGTGGGATCGATGCAAGTCATGTTCTGGAAACGCGAAACATCACGATATCGAGATCACGGTCGCAACGAAACCGTCAAACATCCTTTTCCCATGTCGACGTTGTTGCCGACCTCGCAAATGTGAACTTGACGACGGGCGCAGCACAGCCGCCAATTCTGACTAAATCGAGGTCTGGTGCGAAACTTTGAAAGAATAACAAAGACTTAATTCTGCCACATTTACGCAATTTTCACGCTATGCCCGCGATGGCGTGGCGCCAACGTGGCCCGCGCATCACCCCTTTGATAGGGGTTGCGGGATTCGCGCCCAATCAAACGGACTGCAACTTTCAGCCCGGAGTCACGACAAGACCGACATAAGGCCGGCTATCGGGCAGGCGCGCGGTCCGACCCACACCGTTTGATCTATTGGGATGTGGGGCCAAATGAGGTTACACTTTCGTCTATTAGGTTTGATTTTTCAACGAGTTCATTCTTCAGAATCCATGTTCGGTTTTCGTATCAGTGACGTCTGTGATGGCGAAATGATGGGGCAATTCTTTGAGGTCGATTATGGACAAGAAGACTTTTTTGCCGGGCGACATCACGCCGCCGGACACGCAGGATGCGGCAGCGGTGCACATCGTTTTCGTCGGATCAAAAATCAACTTTCCCGACTGCCTGTTTCGCACGATTGATGCCGAAATCGACGGCTGTCATGTTCTGCGGCTGGCCACACCCGTCGATCTTTCGGCGGCGCTGCTGGACGCCTCCCTGCGCCCGCGACTGGTTGTCGTCGATGACAGTCTGTGGGCACAGATGAATGACGATGTGGTGCGCACGCTTCGCGTCGATCATGGGGCGTCCATTGCGATAGCGTTCCGCGATGCTCAGCGCGCGATCTCCGCGATGGCGGCACTGCAAGGCATTCCAAAGGCGATCAGCTTCTTGCCGATGAACCTGAACATTGAATCCTGGCTGACGATCCTGCGGCTGATGCTGACGGGATATCCGTTCGTGCCATCGGAATTCATGCTGGCCATGCAGGGCCTGCCGCAACCCGTGAAGGCCCCGGAAAAGCCGCCGGCGTCAAGCGCGCTGGACAAGCTGACCCGGCGAGAGAGCGAAGTGCTGGCCCTTGTCGCCGAAGGGTATCAGAACAAGCATATCGCCGAACGGCTGGATCTGTCTGAACATACTGTAAAGCTGCACCTGCATCACGTCATTTCCAAATTGGGGGCGCGCAACCGGACGGATGCGGCACTGCGCTATCGCCGTCAGGCCAATGCATGACGGCCGCGCCCGCATCCACGGCCCCGCCCGGTGCGGCTGATGCGTTGTTGCAGGGCCTGCTGTTGCGGACCGGAACGCTGAACTATGTCTGGACCAACACGGAAAGCCTGCTGATCCATCTGATTGCGGGGCTGGGCGGCATGGCCAAGGATCCTGCAGTTGTCATCTTTCTGACGATGAACACCACACGGGCGCGCATGGAGCTGGTGGAAAGGCTGGCCAAACTTGCCAGCACCCCGGCCGATCAGCGCAAGGCGATTCTTGCGCTGACGCACCGGTTTCAGAAAGAGGCCCCGCTGCGCAACAAATACAACCATTGCATCTATAGCTTTGATGCCACCGAAGGCACCGTCAGCACCATTCTGATGCGGATTGCCGATCGCAAGGACGATCTGCGCATCGGCCGCGCCGACCGTGCGGATACCGAGCAATTGCAGGCGTTGGATGCCGCCATCGCACGGGTGCAGGCGCTTAACCTCGACATCTGGCAAACCATCGCGCGCTTTGGCTATCCTTCGTGAACAGGGCCAATCCATCGACCTGAAATCGGGAAACCGGTTCATATCGTTAATCGCCAGAGCAATTGATTCGGCTTTTTTCAACCGCAGGATGAAATTAACAGCCCTGCTGGTAATAAGTTCGTGCCTTAATTCGCGCGCAAGTTGAATTAACCCCACAAAGTCCGCAAACTTGCCTGAATATTGACAAATTTCTAAAAGCCCGTCATATTTTTGTAGTAATTTCAGGTGCAGGTCGCCTTGAGACTCTGGTGTTTTTACGATGCCTTTTTTGAGGCATTTGTGTTGCTGTTTCACGTTTGGGTGGACTGATAAGATGCGCGATATTGCTGGTTTTGATATAGATTTCGATTTCCGAAAACACCCCGGTCGCACCACTATTGTTGCTGGTGGCGCCGGTTTTTTGGGTTCGGCTTTGTGCAAGCGGTTGCATGGTCAGGGACACAACGTGTTGTGTGTCGACAACCTTTTGACGGGCAATCTCGACAATATCAAACCGCTTGAAGGCCGCGACGGGTTTGCGTTTCTGCGTCATGATATCGTCAGACCGCTGCGCCTTGGCGGCCCGGTCGATGAAATTTACAATCTGGCCTGTGCTGCCTCGCCGCCGCGCTATCAGATTGATCCGATCCACACCTTCCGGACCTGTGTTGATGGCACCCTGAATCTGCTGCAACTGGCAGAAACCAAAGGCGCGCGGATACTGCAGTCTTCAACGTCCGAAGTTTATGGCGACCCGGAGATCAGCATTCAGGATGAGACCTACCGCGGCAACGTCAACACCTGCGGGCCGCGCGCCTGCTATGACGAAGGCAAACGGGCGGGCGAAACACTGTTCTGGGAATTTGGCGCGCATCGCGGGGTTCAAACGCGGATTGCGCGGATTTTCAACACATATGGCCCGAACATGCATCCCGATGATGGGCGCGTGGTGTCAAACTTTGTCGTGCAGGCCCTGCGTGGTTCACCCTTGACCATCTATGGTGACGGATCGCAGACCCGGTCATTCTGCTATGTTGATGATCTTGTCGATGGTCTGATGCGTCTGATGGCGTCGGATGAAAAGATGCCCGTGAACCTCGGAAATCCGGGTGAATTCACGATGCTGACGCTGGCACAAATGGTTTTGAACAAGATCGGTTCAAGGGTGCCGATCACCTTCCACCCGCTGCCGCAGGATGATCCGCGCCAGCGTCGGCCCGATATTACACGCGCAAAAGAAATTCTGAATTGGGCGCCAACGGTGCCATTGGATCAGGGATTGGACCGGACCATCGCGTGGTTCGCCCAGACATTGCAAACTGAACGTAAAAAGGAACTGTTGGTATCGTGAACACAAAATCCACCGTTCTTGTGACGGGAGGAGCAGGTTTCATCGGGTCGCACACCTGCAAGATGTTGCGACATAATGGCTTTCTGCCGGTCACGTACGACAACCTGTCAACCGGGAACGAAAACGCTGTGCGATTTGGCCCGTTGGTCCGGGCCGATGTGCGTGACGCCGCGGCGGTGGCCGACGCACTGCGCGCGCACAACGTATCGGCCGTCATGCATTTTGCGGCATCGGCCTATGTCGGGGAAAGCATGCGCAACCCGGCGCTTTATTACGACAACAACGCCGGCGGCATGATCGGTTTGCTGGAGGGCTGCCGCCGGGCGGGCGTGGGCACGATCGTATTTTCATCAAGCTGTGCAACCTACGGCGTCCCCGATCAAATGCCGATTACCGAAGATACGCCGCAGGTGCCGATCAACCCCTATGGCCGCACCAAACTGATCTGCGAAATGATGCTGCGCGATTATGCCGCCGCAAGCGGTCTGCGCTATGCAGCCTTGCGCTATTTCAATGCAGCCGGGGCGGACCCGGCGGGCGAACTTGGCGAAGCCCACGCGCCGGAAACCCATCTGATTCCGCTGGCGATGCTGGCGGCGTCGGGCAGGGGGCCTGCGCTTTCGGTCTTTGGCACGGATTATCCGACTGCCGATGGCACCTGTGTGCGTGACTATATTCATGTCAACGACCTTGCCCGTGCCCATATTCTTGCCCTGCAACATGTGCTGGCAGGCAAACCATCACTTGCCGTCAATCTGGGCAGCGGGACGGGGATCTCGGTCAGACAGATCCTGCGGGAGATCGAACGCCTGACGGGGCAGGTGGTGCCCATGGTAAATGCAGCGCGGCGCGCGGGCGATCCGGCGTCGTTGGTTGCCGATCCAGGTCTGGCAAGGAAAATTCTTGGCTTTCAGACCGAATGTTCTGACCTGCCGAACATCCTGCGCGATGCCGCGCCATGGTTTGGATTGACTGTCGCCGGGGTGCCCGCATGACGGCTGCAATCCAAACCATTCGGCACGCGCCCCCGCCGCAATCGTCCGAAAGGATGCTGACCAGCCTTTATACGGCAGACCAACGGCGCGGCTATGTCGCACTTTCCATCGTCTGGGGCATCTGCGTCACATGGTTCTGGGTCTGGTGGCTGGACCCTGCGCATTTTGTCGGCTGGATGCCGTTCCTGTTCGCGACGATTCCCTTGATCTGGATTCATGGCCTTCAGGCCTTTTTTGTCTATGTGCTTTTGCATGCGTCGCGCACCAGCGCACCCGATCCGGTTTCAGGACAGTGGCGCGTTGCCATGATTGTCACCAAAACGCCGTCTGAACCCTTTGAAGTTCTGGAAAAGACGCTGCTCGCGATGCTGGCGCAAGACTACCCGCATGACACATGGCTTGCCGATGAAGACCCTGGCCCCGAAACGCTGGAATGGTGCCGCATTCATGGCGTTCTGGTGTCGACGCGCAAAGGGATCGCGGCCTATCACCAGAAGGTCTGGCCACGGCGGACGCGCTGCAAGGAAGGCAATCTGGCCTATTTCTACGATAACTGGGGATACCGCGACTATGATCTTGTCAGCCAGCTTGATGCAGATCATGTGCCAAGCCCCACCTATCTGCGCGAGATCATCCGCCCCTTTGCCGATCCTGCCGTGGGCTATGTCAGCGCGCCGTCAATCTGCGCGGCCAATGCCGACACCAGTTGGGCCGCACGCACGCGATTACACACCGAGGCCGCGTTTCATGGCCTGTTCCAGACCGGTTACACCAAGGCATTTACGCCCATGTGCATCGGATCACATTACGCCGTGCGCACAGCCGCTCTGCTGCAGGCGGGCGGTCTTGGCCCCGACCTTGCCGAAGATCATTCGACAACCATGATCCTCGGCGCGGCTGGCTGGCGTGGTGTGCATGCGATTGATGCGATTGCCGTCGGCGATGGCCCGCTAAGCGTGGCCGATCTTGTGACACAAGAGTTTCAATGGTCGCGCAGTCTGCTGACGCTGCTGTTGCAGCACACCGGGCGCTATATGTCGCAATTTCCTGTGCGGCTGAAGTTTCTGTTTGTCTTCTGCCAGCTTTGGTATCCGCTGTTCGCAGTCACTGCCGCGATGCTGTATTTTGCCCCCATCGTTGCGCTGGCATTTGACTTGCGCTTTGCCGATGTGACTTACCCGGAATTCATTCTTCATGCCGTGCCCGGTGTCATCGTCCTGACGCTCATTGCCTACCGGTTGCGCAGGGACGGTTTTTTTCGGCCGATTGACGCGCCTGTCCTCAGCTGGGAAAAGGCACTGTTTCTATCACTGCAATGGCCGTGGAACCTGTGGGGCTGTGTTGTTGCTGTGCGTGACAAACTGACCGGGACGTTTGTCGATTTCCGCATCACGCCAAAAGGGGCCGGGGTTCAGCAGATTCTGCCATTCAAGGTCTTGCTCGTCTATGCGGCGCTTGCACTTGGCGCAGCCTTGCCGGTTTACTTTGGCGGAAATCCAGAGAATGCGCGCGGCTTTTTGCTACTTGGAATGATCAATGCGCTTCTTTACGGGGTTCTGGTCGTTGTCATTGTCTGGCGGCATCTTGCGGACACGGGTGCGATCAGGTTCCAGCGCATTTCTGTTACAACAGCACAGTTTGCCGCCTCGCTTTCAGTTTGTGTGGCGGTCATCGGCGGACTTTCATGGCGCGGGGTTGAAGGCCTGCATGCGCTTGCATTTGGTCTGGAACCCTTCCATCTCGTCCGTGTCGAGTTTGGCGCGGCTGGCGCTGGGCAAGGCGCAAAACAGCATGTCTATTTCGTATGGGACCCAGGCTGGGCCCCCTCAGCCGAATTGGTAGTAAATTGATGGTTACTCATCTATCGCAGAACAGGAGCCGCAAAATGACAACTCTGGGCAAAATCACAGATCGCGTGACGATCTGGAAACGCGAAGTCCGCGCAATTCCTGTCATTCTCATGTGCGCAATGATCGCCGGGCCTGCCGGGGCGGCCCCCCCCGGTGATTTTCCGTTCGGGGCCTATGATCCTTCGGGCGATTATACTGACGATAACGGGCTGACCATCGAACATGTTTTCCTGCCATGGGAAGACGTCTCACTTTCCTCACTGGTGGATGCTGATGTCTATGCCCTTGAACGTGGTCGCGCCCTGCTTGTGACCATCGAACCTTGGACTTGGACGCGCGATCAACGCAACACGGCGGAGTTCCTGCGCACCGGCATCGCCGAAGGTTATTACGATGCCAACATGCGCAATGTCTGCGCCGTGATCGGCACCCTGCAAAGCCCGGTCTCCATACGGTGGGGCCACGAGATGGAAGCAGACGATGGGCAATTCATCTGGGCGAACTGGAATCCTGCCGATTACATTTCCGCATTCCAGCGCATGATCGACATCTGCCGCGCCGAGGCACCAGACGCCAACATCGTCTGGTCGCCATTGGGACTTGAGGGTGCCGAAGCCTACTACCCGGGCGACAACTATGTTGATCTTGTCGGGCTGTCGATCTTTGGCTTCCAACCCTATGAGGAGGCAACCCTTGGCCGGTCGCAAACCTTTGCCGAAGTGCTGACCGAACGGTATGACCGCGTCAAAGGCTTTGGAAAGCCGGTGGTCGTGGCCGAAGTCGGATACTCTGGCAGCGCAGAGTACGTGGCCGACTGGGAAAATACCCTGCGCTTGCCCCGGCCCGAGATGCCGCAACTTGTCGGCGTGGTCTATTTCAATCAGGCCGAGGTCTATCCATGGCCCGATAACTTTGGATTGCCGGACTGGACACCGGAAAATCGGGTAATTGAATAAAACCGGGCACAGTTTCTGCTGTAAATTCGCAGAAAAGCCGCTTTTGTAGCCATTTTTAGTCAGACTTGGGCGGCCTACTCGATGGGCCGCCCAGCACTGCGTTGGGCACCTCGGGGATCGTCCAATGCGCAAAAATCTGCACTTTGCGGCTGCTTTTTCTATGGCCTTGCTTGTCCTGCCGACCAACGTTTTCGCAAACCCCGGTACCGCATCGTCGTCGGCATCAGGCTTTAGCTGGTTTGCAAATGCGCCTGCACCGGCCACGGCGCAAGCCCGCGCCAACGCCCGCGCGCGACTTGTGATCAACACAACCCGCACCTGGATCTGTTCACCGGCGGGCTTTGGCAAACGGTCGACCTGCGTTTCGGGCTGAACCGAAACAACATGGCCGTCGGCACAACTCGCCTACGGGATCACGCGCCAGCGCGCAGCGCAGCAAGAAGACCAGATTGCCTTGGCCAGTGTCACCACGTCATTGCCCACGCACTATGCATTAGGGTCGTGGATGATCCCGTCGTCCGGGAAACCGACCATCAGGTCCGTATCTACCGGCTGGCCAGATGCGCGGCAAAGCGAAGGGCCAGCGCCGTAATGGTCAGGGCCGGGCTTTCACCGCCGCCCGAAGATGGGAACAGGCTGGCATCAGCAATCCAGAGGTTTTCATAGTCGTGACAGCGCCCAAAGGCGTCCGTCACCGAAGTTGTGGGATCACTCCCCATGCGGCAGGTGCCAAACACATGAGTTGCCGTGAACCGGTCCCAACTCGATATCTGTTCACGCGGGGTCTCTACGCCTGCCGCCGACAGCAGATCGCGGGCGGTCTTTGTCATCCGGCGCAACAACATCACGCTGTTGTCCGTCAGGACAGAGTTGATCACCGGCAGCGCAAGGCCGTGCGTGTCGCGCCGGTCTGCCGACAATCCGACAAAGCTGCGCTGGTCCGGTATGACAGCACCCACAGCCGACACGGCGACGGCCGTTCCGAAGCCTTGCCGCATCCCGGTCTTGAAAGCACGCCCATGTCCGGGCACAAGGCGTGTCGCCACGGCGATCGGCCCGTTGAAGCCGATTTCCAGGGTCGCATTCCCAAAGCGAAATCCGCCTGCACTTCCCTCGACGGTATCAGGCGCATTGAACTGCCAACTGATGGCATCGGCGGGCAGGCCGCGCTGTCCCATGGTCAACTCCGGTGCAAGGCCCGCCACGGTTACCGACAAGGTCTCCATGAAGTTCCGGCCGACCTCGCCCGATGAGTTTGCCATCCCCTGCGGTTCATCAGCATCGGCCAAGGCAAGCAGTAGCCGTGGTGTCTGAACCGCCCCACCTGCAAGAATGACATGCGGGGCCTCAAACCGTGTGACCTGCCCGTCAATCACTGCCTCTACGGCGGAAATGCGGGAATTGGCCCCCCGCAGAAGCCGTGTCACCATCGCTCCCGAACGCAGGTCCAGCCGCCCTGAGCGCTGCGCGGCCGCAAGAAACGTCACATCGGCGGACCCCTTGTCACCAATCGGGCAACCGCGGCTGCATTGGCCGCAATAGTTGCAGGCCGGTCGGCCGTCGTGCGGCTGGGACAAAGCGGCACGCGGGTTGATCGACCAGTCCCAGCCGCGTGATCTGGCGGCATCAGCCAACAGTCGCGCGGATGGGCTTGATGGATGGGCTGGCAGAGGCCAGTCTGTTGACCGCCAGCGTGCCCCGCTGTCCCCACCCGCTGCAATGCCGATCCGTTGTTCGGCGTCAGCATAAAAAGGCTCAAGGTCATTGTAGGTGAGTGGCCAGTCCGCCCCCAGACCTGTCCGCGACCGCAATGCAAAACTCGCGGGGTGCAGGCGATGCGCCTCGCCGACGTAGTGTAATGTGCTGCCGCCAACCCCCATGACATGTGCGTAACCCGATGCTGATGGCGTCCTGACATCCCCCACAGATCGCACGGGATGGGCCGCATCAAAGCTCGCCAGATCGGCAAACGCCGGATCAAGTCGCCCCAGATCGCCGTAGATGATTTCTGCCCGACTTCCGGGCAACACCGGAAAGCCGGTTCTTTCCCAGCCGGGTCCATCAAGCGGATAGTCCCGTTGCGGGTCAAACCGCGGGCCCGCCTCAAGCAGCAGAACCGACATGCCTCGCGATGTCAGCCCCCAGGCCGTTGCGGCCCCACCCGCGCCCGATCCGATGATGATTGCATCCGGACTTAACCCCATGGTGGTGGATAGCCTGCAGGCTGCGGCGCCACGTCAATGTTCAACCCTGCCAGGGCCTCGGGTCGCGCATAGTAGAACTCCAGCGCAAGCAGACGCACGACCTGATAAAAGCGGCCCTCCAGAACATCAGTTTCGGCTTGCGCCATGTAATCGAGGACAAGGCCGCGATCATCCGGCGAAAGATTTGCAAAGGCAGTTTCCCCGACTTGGTCAAGCCAATCACAGACAAGGCCGAAAAGCCTTGCAAAGGTCTCGGACCCTTCCACGACTGTCAGGATGTCGGCATCGACACCCAGATCCGACGCCGCCGGACTGACATCATCTGCGGGAAGAAGCACATCCACAAAAGCCCGCAATGTGTTGGCGTGGTTCCGTGGTGAGGTTGTCGCGCCCACCTGCGCGAGTGCAGGCAAGGCGGGTGCGAGCAAAGCGACGACGCCTGCAATGAAGACCTGCCGTCGGCGCAGATGCATCTCAGACAATCCTGAAGTTTCCCACGATAGCTAATTCAAACATGGAATATATAGCTGCGGGTGTGAAATCTTGCGACGCAATACAGCCTATTAAAAGGCCGGCCCGAATACAGGCACCGCCGCGGTGGCCGGACGATCAAGCTCGCCCAAGGAATGCAGCCCGATGAAAGGCTCCCATCCGCCGCCAAAGTTCCCATCGACGCCGCCGGTGACATACGGTGCCCAGAAGCCCGCTGTGCCAAAGGCCCCTGACGATCCGTAACCCAGACCGATCATGGCCATGCCATCCTCTTGTCCGGTCAGGCCGGCCAGCTTGACCTTGCCAAAGCTGATGCCGCCAGTCAGGTTGAAATGCACTGAACCCTGCACAGCACTTGCATCGCCGCCACTGTCGACCCTGCTGCGCATCACGCCAAGAACACCTTCTGCGCGGGACTGACCGCTGCCGAACACCCAGTTGAGACCGGCGAACGCGTTGGTTTCTGACGCGGACCCGGAGGGCGGCGGCGCAATAGCACCTGCATGGGCCATGTTCGCCCCCAGCGTGGCAGTCAAAGCCAAAGCGATCAAACGCATAGGAGCTCCTATAAAAAATATCCTTTAATAACTGGCAGATCGACGATGCTTGTGTCAAGTACAGGCGCGCGTATTGATCCAGCCAACCCGCCTTGATCCGCGACTGTTGCAAATACCCCAGAAAGCCGTTCACTAAGTAGTGGACACACTGGGTGCGGCATTCTGAAAGCAGATCAAGCGCCTCTCCGCATCTGTCCAAAGCCGCTTCGACCGACCCACCTCGCCGTTACAATATTTTCCACGATTAAAGGTGGAAACGATCCCGCACTCTCGGCATGCGGTGAGCGGTCAGAACGGGCGCTTGCTAGCAAAACACAGTCAATCTGTGTTCGCCGCACATCATCCAGGCATCTGGCCCAACTATCCGCCAGCCGACACGCACTTCCTGCGCGCGGCGGATCGTGTTTCCGTTCGTATGTGCCAAGGCGCACTCTATCGCAGCCGGGTTCTACCGGTCACATTCGTTTGCCAGCGTTGAAAACGTCGCGCAAAGGCCATGTGACATCGGGACAGATACCAATCGACTGCAGCGTCTCATTTCCCCCGATCCGCTACGTGAAATACCACAGGTGCGACCCCATGGGTTTGACAGTCAGAAACAGCCCTTTGAAGCCCGCAACGATATCCGGCTTGTCGTGCGGTTTCAGGGTTCGAATCGTGGCATCGCTTGACGGCATGTTGGGGGGGAGCGCCTTTCTTGAAGGTTTTCCCGATGCCGCCAAGGATACGCTGAAAACCGGGGTATCGTCGCGCATCTTGCTAGACGGCATCGGACAAGCGGATGACATGAAAACCCCTGAATACAAGGGCTTTTATAATGTCGTCGGACTTGTGAAAACCGGAAGGTGGTGCCGCTGAAGGGACTTCGAACCCCCGACCCCATCATTACGAATGACGTGCTCTACCAGCTGAGCTACAGCGGCCTTCCGGGCGTGCTGATAGCACCCCTCTTCCGCCAACGGTAGCCCTAATTTATGCGCGCGGCATGGGCTCGGCGTCGATGAAATCATCTTCGGACGGTGTCATCACCGGGCCGGGCGTCGGCCCGCCAAGGATCAATGGCAGCAGTTCTGACCCCGTCACACTCGGCCCTGATCCTTCGGCAGGCTCCCGCCATGACAACGTATCGAAACCGCCGCAGTTTTCGCAGATCGGGGCCCATTGCACGTGGATCGCCTGACATTTGTCACAGCACCATTGCGGACCGCGTGGCGCGGTCACAGCCTTTGCCAGCCAGCCGCGCACAACCGCCTCGTCCGACCCCTCGCCCCGCTCGATCGCCGCCATCAGGGCAAGTGACCGCCCCGTAGGATGCCGCGTCGCCGTATCCCCCAATGCGCGGCGGGCTTCGGGAAAATCTTCTGCCGCTATGTGCAATTCGGCCATCACCATCCGGCTTTCATCGTGATCCGGCCAAACCGAAATCAGATCCTTGAACCGCTTGACCCGCGCCTCGGCAGCTTCTTCCGGCTCGATTTCGGCAAAGGCGGCGGCGAGGTCCGGATGCGGCTGCGCGGTCCATGCTTTCTTCAGCACACGAATGGCATTCTTTTTCTCGTCCTTGGCAATCATCGACCGCGCGGCCATCGCGGCTGCCGGAATAAGGTCGGGCGACAATTTGTTCGCTTCGATTGCCGCCTCGCGCGCGTCGATGCTGGCGGCATCATCCATCACCGTGCGCGCCTCTTGCAGGGCCAGCACAGCATCACGACGGCGGTAAACCTCTTTCGGCAGCGCGCCGCCTTTCAGTTTGGCCCCCAAGGTGATGCGCGCGCCCTTCCAATCCGCCTGTTCCGATTGCAGCTTGAGCAGCACATCCTGCGTTTCGGCATGTTTCGGCTTCAACGCAAAGGCCTTTTCCGCCAGCTTCAGCGCCAGTTCGGTATCGCCCTCGGCCAGCTTTTGTGCCAGCAATCCGCGCACCCCCACAAATCGCGACGCCGGGTCCGCCAACAGTGATTTATAAGCTTCCGTCGCACGGCGCGTATCGCCTGCCGCATGGGCGGCCTGTGCCACGAGCAGCGTCGTCAGCCCCGGACGATCCAAAAACTTCTCGGCCTTCTGCGCGCGCGACAAGGCCAGCCGCCCCTCACCCGATGCAATCGCCATCATCGCTTCTTCGGCGGCCTGATAACCTTTGCGTTCGCGATTGCGGTCGAAATACCGCGAGATCGCGGTTTCATCGCCGTTCAGAAACCGCAGAACGGCAACGATCAGGCCAATCGCGCGCATCAACAGCCAGACCAGCGCCAGCAGGATCAGAACCGCGATCGCAGCCTGCAACGGACCAACGGTGAACTCATACCCTGCGACCGTCACACGCGCGCCACCGCCTGTGTCCAAAAGCAGACCCGCACCAAGCGTCAGCCCGGCAATCGCGGCAACGAACAGGGCGACCTTCAGAAATGACCAGATCATCATTCGCCCCCAACCGCTGTGCGCAATGCCTGCACTGCGTCCTGTGCATCAAGGTGCAACTGCACGAGCGCGGCCCAATCGGCCATCGCTGCCAGCCCTTCGGGTGGCAATCCTGCAAGTTCTGTCAACGAATCTGCTGGTCGCCCTTCGGCCAGAATGGCCTCGGCACGTGACAGGACGGCATCGGGATCATCACCTTCGCGCGGGGTCAGGGATCGCGCGCCTGTCTGGCTGCGCAGGAAACTGCCCACCCGTTCAGTCCAGCTTTCGCCCATATTGGCCTGTAGCGATGCCGCAAGTGCGGCACGGGCGGCATCTGGGAATGCCGCTTGCAAATCGGTGATGGTGGGCAACCCGGTGGCGGCATTGTCCGACAAGATGGCAGGGATGGTGACTGCATCAAATGCAGGCAGGGCCGATACGAATGGCCCACCCGCCTCAAGTGCCACGTCTAGCTGGCGCAGCGACGACCGGGTTTCGGCGCGGGCAGCGTCGGCCTCGGCCTCGGCGCGCAAGGCTTCGGCACGTTGTTCGGCCTCGGCAAGGCGCGCCTCTGCGGCTTCGGCTGCGGCAGTGACATCCGGACCTGTCGCAGACACGCTGTCACGCAGCGCCGCGACATCGGCTTGCAAAGTGGCGATAGTGGCGGCGGACACACCTGATCCGTCCGCAGGTATTTCGGCAATTGCGGTCAGACGAGTTTCGACCGCATCAATCCGGGCCGCCAGGTCCGCATCATCATAGGGCACTGCGACCGCCTCTTCGACGGCCGCCAGCCGTTCGGCCAATGCAGGGTCGGTGGCTGGCAGCGCGGCAAGCGCCGCACCCAGCTGGGTCAGTTTCGCCTGTTGCTCGGCAATGATCGCGGCCTGTTCTGCAATCTTGGCCTCGATTGCATCCGTTCCCTGCAATGGCCAGCCGTTCGGCACCACCTGCGCCAAACCAAAGCCGAACAACGCGGCCACCACACCGCCAACCGCTGCAGGCACGCCTGATCGCGGCGCGGGGTCCGGTTCACGCGGGGTTTCGATCACCTCGTCTGCTGTGGCGGGCAGCGGCACAACCTGGTCTGGATCGGGATCGGCCATGGCAGTATCCTTGCATAAGTCTGTGCCCCCCACCCTAACCCCCGGCGATGAACGGGTTCAAGCAGATGACGGCCCCGGCAGCCAATCCCGGATGGTTGCGATCATCGCCGCGGCGGTCGGTTCTGCGGCAATCGCCAGATCTGCACAATAGGCAGGGTCGATGACTTCGGCCACGGCGTTGCTCATGGCAACAATGCGCATCGGTGCAGTGGGTTCCATGTGCGCGGCAAAAAGCCGGGCAGAACGGGGTGAAAACAGCGGCAGGATCACCGGTTGTGAACCGCGCAACAACCGCATCGCAGCGGGCGTCAGCGCGCAGGTTTGCTGATCATACACCACGCAGGCCGTGGTTGGTACACCCGCCGCCGTCAGGCGAGGCGCAATATCGCCGCGTGCATCCCGCCCGCGCAGATGCAGCAGCGGCCCCACCGGCGGCCGCGCCTTGATCAGCGCGATCAACGCCTCGGCATCGCCATTTGCCGACACCACGCGCAATCCTGCCGCGCGTGCCGCCCGCGCCGTGCGGTCCCCCACGCAATAAGCCAGCGACGCGATCCGCAAGGGTTGCGACGCATAGGCCTGCACTCCGGTTTCCGAGGTAAAGATCAACCCGGCAACCGGCGCCGCCGGCACCGCTTCTGGCATCAGCACGGGGCGCATCAGCGGCGAAATGGTGATCCTCAATGAATATGGCACCGCCGCGCGCAATTGCCGCGCGAACCGCTGGCTTTGCGCGGCGGGCCGGGTCAGCAGGATGCGAGGGGGGGCGTGGGATTGTCCGACCATGTCACAGGTGTTACCTGCGGTGCAGGCTTCTGGCAATCGGCAGGCTATGGACGCGACACTGACCATCTTGGGGATCGAAAGCAGTTGTGATGATACTGCCGCCGCCGTGGTGCGTGATACGCCCGGCAATGCCCCCGCAATCCTGTCCTCCATCGTGGAAGGCCAAACCCAGTTGCATGCACAATTCGGCGGTGTGGTGCCGGAAATTGCCGCCCGTGCCCATGCCGAACGGCTGGATCACTGCGTTGAGGCGGCCTTGGTGCAGGCGGGTATCGGCTTGGCTGATCTGGATGGCATTGCGGTGACCGCAGGGCCGGGGCTGATTGGCGGGGTGATGTCGGGGGTCATGATTGCACGCGCGCTGGCACTGGCGACAGGAAAGCCAATCGTGGGCGTCAACCATCTGGCAGGCCATGCGCTGACGCCGCGATTGACCGATGGTTTGGCGTTCCCTTACCTCATGCTGCTGGTGTCTGGTGGGCATTGCCAGTTTCTGATTGCACAGGACGCGACCACGTTTCACCGTCTTGGCGGCACCATCGACGATGCCCCGGGTGAGGCGTTTGACAAGGTCGCAAAGCTTTTGGGCCTGCCGCAACCCGGTGGACCGCATGTGGAACAGGCCGCACAGCTTGGCAATGCGCGCCGCTTTGCGCTGCCCCGCCCGCTGCTCGACCGGGCGGGGTGCGATCTGTCCTTTTCTGGCCTGAAAACCGCCGTTTTGCGTGCGCGGGATGCGCTGATTGCGGAAAAGGGCGGGATCACGGTGCAAGACCGCGCCGACCTGTGTGCCGGGTTTCAGATGGCCGTGTCTGACGTTCTGGCCGAGAAGACCCGTCGCGCTTTGGCGATTTATCTGGATGCCAACCCCGTCGCACCCGCCTTTGCTGTCGCGGGGGGTGTGGCCGCAAACGGGGCGATCCGCACGGCGCTGCAAACTGTTTGTGCCACGGCTGGCGTCCGCTTTACCGCGCCGCCTTTGGCCCTTTGCACCGATAACGCCGCCATGATTGCATGGGCGGGGATCGAACGGATGCGCATCGGCGCGGTGGACCCCGCCGATCTGGTGCCCCGCCCCCGCTGGCCGCTGGATGCAGCACAGGCAGGGATGCTTGGCAGTGGTAAAAAGGGGGCCAAGGCGTGATCGGGATCGTTGGTGCCGGTGCATTTGGCACCGCGCTCGCCCTTGCATTTGCACGCGGCGGGCATGCCGTGCGCCTGTGGCTGCGTGACGCGGATCGCGCGGCCCAGATGCAAACCTCGCGGATCAGTGTCGGCCCCTTGCCGGGTATCACGCTGCCCGACGGGGTCACGATGACCGCTGATCTGACCGATCTCGCGGCTGCGGATGCAATCCTGTTGTGCCTGCCGATGCAGCAAATGCGCGGGTTCCTTGCAACGCACGCAGCCTTCCTCAACGGACGCCGGATCGTCGCCTGCTGCAAGGGCGTCGATCTGACCACGCTGCAAGGCCCCACCGCGGAAATCACCGCCGCCTGCCCCGATTGTACCCCCGCCATCCTGACCGGCCCCAGCTTTGCCGCCGACATCGCGCGCGGCTTGCCCACGGCGCTGACGCTCGCCTGTGCCGATGATGTGGCAGGGCAACAGTTGCAAGCCTTGCTGACCGCCCCCAACCTCCGGCTTTATCGCAATACCGATGTGACAGGCGCGGAACTTGGCGGCGCAGTCAAGAACGTGATCGCCATCGCCTGCGGTGCCGCCATCGGGCAGGGCATGGGTGACAGCGCGCGCGCCGCCCTGATGACACGCGGCTTTGCCGAAATGCAGCGGCTTGCGCGCAGGCTGGGGGCGAAACCTGAAACCTTGATGGGGCTTTCCGGGTTCGGCGACATGGTGCTGACCTGTACCTCGGACGGGTCGCGCAATTATCGCTACGGTCTGGCTTTGGGGCAGGGTCAGGCGTTTGATCCCACCATCACCGTCGAAGGCGTGGCCACCGCACAGGCGGTCGCACTTCTGGCACAGCGGCTTGATCTTGACATGCCCATCACCACAATGCTGGCTGCGATCACCGAAGGGCGCCAGAACGTGGCCGATGCCTTGACCCAACTTTTCGCCCGGCCCTTGAAACAGGAATAAACCCATGCGCGTTGTTCTTCTTTGCACAGACAAACCCGGTGCCTTGCAGGTGCGGCTGGATAATCGCGCCGCCCATCTGGCCTATATCGCCGACACCGGGATCGTCGATCTGGCAGGCCCCTTCCTGAATGATGACGGCGCGATGACAGGGTCCATGATCGTGCTAAACGTCGATACCATGCAGCAGGCCCGCGATTGGGCGGCAAGTGACCCCTATGCGCTGGCAGGCCTGTTCGCGCAGGTCACGCTGACCGAATGGAAGCGCGCGGTGGGGTGATGGCATACTGGCTGTTCAAATCCGAACCCGATGTCTGGGGCTGGTCGCATCAGGTGGCCAAGGGTGCGGCGGGCGAAGAATGGCACGGCGTGCGCAACTATCAGGCGCGCAACAATATGCGGGCGATGAAAGTCGGCGATCAGGGGTTTTTCTACCATTCCAACATCGGCAAGGAGATTGTCGGTATTGTCGAAGTCAGCCGGGAAAGCGCGCCCGACAGCACCACTGACGATCCGCGCTGGGATTGCGTCTGCATCCGCGCGGTGCGGCCCTTGCTGCGCCCTGTGACGCTGGACACCTGCAAGATCGAACCGGGGTTGGAACAGATGGCGCTGGTGCGCAATACCCGCCTTTCGGTGCAGCCAGTGACACCCGATGAATGGCGCATTGTCTGTGCATTGGGCGGCATCAGCCCCTAGCGCCCGGCCTTTGCCGATAGCGGCCGCGCCATTTCGTTGACTTCGCGCATGGGGCGGCACACAAACAGGGCATGTCCAGTCTGTCGCCCGACCATGTCCTGAGCCGCCTGCCCGCCCGCCTGAAAGAAGCCCGTCAACGGCAGGGCCTTTCACTGGATGCGGTGGCAAAACTGTCCGGTGTCAGCCGCTCCATGGTCAGTCAGATTGAACGGGGGGAATCCAGCCCGACCGTCGCCACCCTGTGGAACCTGACCCGTGCGTTACAGGTGGATTTCGCGGGCCTGCTGGATGCGCAGGAACACACCGGGATTGATGTGGTCAGCGCCGCCCAAGCCCCGAAAATCGCCGGGCACGGCACCCATTGCCGCATTACCATCCTGTCGCACCCCCAACAGGTGGGCCGGTTTGAAATCTATGACATCCGCTTTGACGCAAACGGCGCCCTGAACAGCGATCCGCACACCACAGGCACGCGCGAACACCTGACCGTGCTGGAGGGCGAGGTTGCGATCCACGCGGGCGATGACCATCGCAGCATCGTGGCGGGCGACACCGCACGCTACCGCGCCGACATCCCGCACCGGATCATGGCCCCATCCGGCCCCGCGCGCGTCCTGATGATTGTTGAGACGCCATAACGGATAAATTTCCGTTATGACAAACTATTCTGCTTGACGGGTCGTCCGCTATGGCGGATTTACGCATCAATTACCGGAGAAGTGTCATGTCCAATGCCTTTCTCGACGATATTCGCGCCACGCTCGACGGTATCCACCGTGACGGGCTGTGGAAACGCGAACGCGCGCTTTCCGGTGCGCAAGGCGCGCATGTGGTGATCGAAGGGCAGCAAATGCTGAACCTGTGCGCCAACAATTACCTTGGCCTTGCGGATGATCCCCGACTGGTGGCGGCAGCGCAGGCCGCGATGGCCGAGGGCGGCTTTGGCATGGCGTCGGTCCGGTTCATCTGCGGCACGGCGGGGATGCACCGCACCCTTGAATTGCGGCTTGCCGCGTGGCTGGGGCAGGACGACGCGATCCTGTTCGCCGCCTGTTTTGACGCGAACGGCGGCTTGTTCGAACCGCTGCTTGGCCCCGAAGATGCGGTCATCAGCGATGCGCTGAACCATGCCAGCATCATCGACGGCATCAGGCTGTGCAAAGCCAAACGCTATCGCTATGCCAATGCCGATATGCAGGCGCTTGAGGATGCGTTGAAATCCGCGCGCGCGGATGGTGCGCGGCACATCATGGTTGCAACCGATGGCGTGTTTTCCATGGATGGCTACCTTGCCAATCTGCCGGAAATCCGGGCCCTGTGTGATGCCCATGACGCGCTGTTGATGGTGGATGATTGCCATGCCGCCGGGTTCATGGGGCCAAAGGGTGCCGGGACGCCCGCGCATTTTGGCGTGCGCGCCGATGTGGTGACAGGCACGCTTGGCAAGGCGCTTGGCGGTGCCCTTGGTGGCTATATTGCGGGGCCACAACCGGTGATCGACCTGTTGCGCCAACGGGCACGGCCCTATCTCTTTTCCAATGCACTGCCGCCTGCGATTGTCGGCGCGGGCCTCGCGGCGCTGGAGATTGTCACGCAAGCGGACGATCTGCGCGCGCGGCTGTTTGCCAATGCCACCTACTGGCGCAATGGTCTGATTGGCGGCAGGCTTTCATCTGTTGCCGGGCGAACATCCCATCGTGCCGGTCATGCTGCATGACGCGCAGGCCGCACAGGCGCTGGCGGCGGCGCTGATCCCGCGTGGCGTGCATGTGGCACCATTCTTCTTTCCGGTCGTGCCCAAAGGGCAGGCGCGCATCCGCACGCAGATGAATGCGGCACTCACACCGCAGGATCTGGATGTCGCCATCGCGGCCTTTGCCGACGCCGGGCACGAGATAGGGGTATTGTCATGAAGGCACTGGTCAAGGCGCGCGCAGAACAGGGCCTGTGGATGGAGGACCGCCCCGTCCCCGAGATCGGCCCCGAAGACGTGCTGATCCGCATCCGCAAAACGGGTATCTGCGGCACCGACATTCACATCTGGAACTGGGATGAATGGGCGCAGCGCACCGTGCCTGTGCCTCTGATTACCGGCCATGAATTCGCGGGCGAGATCGTGGCAAAGGGTGCCTTGGTCGAAGGGCTGGACATCGGTCAGCGGTGCAGCGGCGAAGGCCACCTGATCGGCAAGCTCAGCAGGCAAAGCCGGGCCGGCCGCTTTCACCTTGACCCCGCCACGCGCGGCATTGGTGTCAACGAACCCGGCGCCTTTGCCGAATTCCTGCGCCTGCCCGCCTTCAACGTGGTCCCCCTTCCCGACAGCATTGATGACGAAATTGGCGCGATCCTTGATCCGCTGGGCAATGCCGTCCACACCGCCCTGTCGTTCGACCTGATTGGCGAGGATGTGCTGATCACCGGCGCGGGCCCTATCGGCATCATGGCCGCCGCCGTCGCCCGCCATGTCGGTGCCCGCCACGTGGTGATTACCGACGTGAACCCCGCACGCCTGACCCTCGCGGCACAGGTTGCGGATGTGACGCCCGTCAACGTCGCAGTCGAAGACCTGAAGGATGTGCAGGCGCGGCTGAAGATGGCGCAGGGCTTTGATGTCGGCATGGAAATGTCGGGCAATCAGGCCGCCCTTGACCAGATGGTCGAGGCGCTGGTCATGGGCGGCCGCATCGCCATGCTGGGCATCCCCCCCGGCAAAAGCCCGGTGGATTGGAGCCGCATCGTCTTCAAGGCGATCACCATCAAGGGCGTCTACGGCCGCGAGATTTTCGAGACGTGGTACAAGATGATTGCCATGCTGGAAAACGGTCTCGACGTGCGCCGCGTCATTACCCACCGGATGCCGGTCGATGCCTTCGCCGACGGCTTTTCGGCCATGCGGTCTGGCCTGTCGGGCAAGGTCGTCCTCGACTGGGGCTAACCATCCAATCCTTGCCAAAACGACCCGATCCGCGTTGCAACCCCGCCGCCCCTGACGCAAACTGCACCGATCCCAAGGGTGGGCAAACCGCCCCTCTTTCCAACCGGTGACCCCATGACCCTTTACATCGACGCCGATGCCTGCCCCGTGAAGGCCGAGGCCGAACGCGTCGCCACCCGTCTGCAAACCCGCATGGTGCTGGTGTCAAACGGCGGTATCCGCCCGTCGCAAAATCCACTGGTTGACAGCGTGTTCGTGCCCGATGGCCCCGATGAGGCGGATAAATGGATCGCCGATCACGCGCGCACAGGCGATGTCGTCGTCACCAGCGATATCCCCTTGGCCGCCAAATGCGTGGCCGCAGGCGCCCGCGTGCTGAAACACAATGGCGAGGAGTTGACGCCCGCCAATATCGGCATGGTGCTGGCCACGCGTGACCTGATGTCAGACTTGCGCAGCGCCGATCCGTTTCGGCAGGGTGGCGGCAAACCGTTCTCGCCCGCCGACCGCTCGCGCTTTCTCGATGCGCTGGACCGCACCCTGCGCGCGGCCGCGCGATAGTGTCGCCCGCAGAACAGACAGGCGCGCGCCCCGCGATTTCATAGGCCCATGATTGCCACCCGCCCCAGCCTTCTGCCGATCCTCTGCGCAATTGCGGGTTCGGCCACGCTGTCGATCAATGATGTCGCGATCAAGGCGCTGTCGGGCGACTATGCCCTGCATCAGGTGATCCTGACGCGCGCCGTGCTCGGCATGGTGTTCCTCTTCCTCATCATGGCAGCCACCCGCACCCCCCTGCGCACGTTGGCAACCCGTCGCCCGCGCGGGCATCTGTTGCGCGTGGCCTTCGTGCTGATCTCGAATGTCACCTACTTTGTTGCCTTGGCCGCCATGCCATTGGCCGATGCAGTCGCCATCGCCTTTGTCAGCCCGCTGATGGTTACCGTGCTGTCGGTGGTGGTGCTGCATGAACTGGTTGGTCCCCGCCGCTGGGCCGCCGTTGCTGTCGGCATGATCGGCGTCATCATCATGTTCCGTCCGGGCACGGGGCTGTTCCAACCCGCTGCCATCCTTGTGCTGATCTCGGCGCTTGGCTATGCCGCAACCAACCTGATGACCCGGCAGATGCGCGCAACGGAAAGCGCCTTCGTGCTCAGCTTCTATGTCCAGATCGGCTTTATCGTTGTCAGCGTTGGTATGGGGCTGACGTTCGGCGATGGTCATCTGGCCGCCTCCAGCGACCCCTCCATCGCCTTTCTGTTCCGTGGCTGGGTTTGGCCACTGATGGCCGACTGGCCCGCGTTCATCGCGACCAGCCTCTCCGTCACCGTGGGCGGTCTGTTGATCGGCCAGGCCTACCGCACGGGCGAGGCGGCATTGATCGCGCCCTTTGAATACGTGGCAGTGCCGCTGGCCGTCGTCTGGGGTGTGGTATTCTTCAACACCTTCCCCGACGTTTATGCCTGGATCGGTATTGCGCTGATCGTGGGGGCCGGGCTCTATACGCTCTGGCGGGAAACGAGGGCGCAATGACACCACAGGCGGTGATCTACGATATTGGCAATGTCCTGATCGAATGGAACCCCGAACGGTTCTATGACATCCGCATCGGGGAAGACGCCCGCAAACGGATGTTCGCCGAAACCGATCCCCATGCCATGAACGAGGTTATCGACGCAGGCGGCCTGTTTCGCGAAACCATCTACGATTGGGCCGCAAGGCATCCAGCATGGGAAACCGAACTGCGCTGGTGGTATGACCACTGGATCGACATGGCAGCCCCGCGCATCGAATGGTCCATTACCCTGCTGCGCGCGCTGCGCGCCAAAGGTGTGCCTGTGTTCGCCCTGTCAAACTTCGGCATCCATTCGTTCGCCTTTGCGCTGACGCAATATGACATCCTGCACGAATTCGACCGCCCCTACATCTCGGGGCGCATGGGGGTCACCAAACCTGATCCGCGGATCTATCAGATGGTCGAGGATGATTGTGGCCTGCCGCCCGGTGCGCTGCTGTTCGTCGATGACCGCGCCGACAATATCAACGCCGCCGCCGCCCGTGGCTGGCGCACGCATCAGTTTGACGGCCCGGCAGGTTGGGCGCAGAAACTGGTGGCCGAGGGATTGCTGACAACTGCAGAGGCCGGACTATGACCACAATCATCGGAAAAGACGCCGAAGCGTACCTGACATGGGCCGGCCTGACGGCGGCGATTGAGGCAGGCCACCGGCTGCCACGTGCCGAAATCAAGGACATGTTGCTATATCGCGGCAATGACACCCTGCTCAACCGTGCCGCGTGGATTGATGGTCTGGGTCTGCTGGTCAAATGCGGCACAATCTTTCCCGGCAACGCCCCACGGCTGCCAACCGTGAACGGGGCTGTGACTCTGTTTGGCGATGACACTGGCGAACTGGCGGCTCTGCTGGATTTTCACCTTGTGACAAAGTGGAAAACCGCCGGTGACAGCCTGCTGTCCGCCAAACGACTGGCGCGCAAAGACGCCCGCCGCATCCTGTTGGTCGGTGCGGGTACTGTCGCCCGGTCGATGGTGCAGGCCTATGGCAGCGCCTTTCCTAAGGCTGAATTCACGGTATGGAGCCGCAATCGCGACACCGCCGCCAAGTTGGGCCTGCCGGTGGCCGATGATCTGGAAATCGCCGTGCGCAGCGCCGACATCATCTGCACCGCGACCATGGCGACCACGCCAGTTGTGCGGGGCGATTGGCTGCAACCGGGCCAGCACCTTGATCTGATCGGGGCCTATACCCCGGCCATGCGCGAGGTGGACGACACCGCCATGTCCCGCGCCCGCGTGTTCGTCGATGCCCGCGCGACAACGCTGCATCACATCGGCGACCTGATGGAACCTTTGCGATCCGGAGCCATCACCGAAGCGGATGTGATTGCCGATTTCTACGATGACCCGACCCTGTTCGCGCGCCATTCGGATGACGAGATCACCATCGCCAAGAACGGCGGTGGTGCGCATCTTGACCTGATGACGGCAGATTATATTCGCCAGGCATGGACGTCACGGGCAAGCTGAACCCCGGCGCAGCCCCAAACGACTCTGGCGCTTCCCCTCTCCCCAAAGGGGAGGCGTCTGGGGGTGGGGGGGCAGGCAGAACCGATCACGAAATGTTTCAGTCGCGTTAACGAATAAGGGGTGTGAAAATGTCATGTGTTTGAATTTAAACAAGAAAGTCGAAAATTGACAGCCGTCAATTTCCTGCCGGCTGTTCAAGAGTAACTCCGCACCAGCGCACCAGAGATCAGCGCCCACCCATCTGCCACCACAAAAAACGCGAGCTTGAATGGCAGCGACACAATCGCTGGCGGCACCATCATCATCCCCATCGACATCAGCACGGCCGCCACGACCAGATCAATGATCAGGAAAGGCAGGAAAATCAGAAACCCAATCTCGAACGCCCGTTGAATCTCGCTCAGCAGAAACGACGGCACCAGCAGCGACAATCCCGACTCGCCCGGCGGCAGCACCTCACCCGGTCGCAGGGCCTGCATCGCGGCGAATGTGTCGGGATCAACCCGCGCGGCCATGAACACGCGAAATGGTGCCATTGTGGCCTGAAACGCGGTTGGCAGATCGACTGTGCCTTGTGATAGCGGCTCCAGTCCCTTGACCCAGGCCTCGGTCAGCACCGGGTCCATCACGAACCACGTCAGAAACAGCGCAAGACTGACGATCAGCATGTTCGGCGGCGCCTGCTGCAACCCGATCGCCTGCCGCAGGATTGACAGCACTGTCACGATGAAGGGAAAGCACGTCACCATCACGGCGAGCCCCGGAACAATGCTCAGCACCGTAATCAGCAGCAGCAACTGCACCGAACGCCCCGCCAGTTCACTGTTCGGCCCAAAATCAATCGGCAAATCCTGTGCCGCCGCAGGCCCCGCAATCAGCAGCAGAGCAATGATCAGTAACCGTAGTTTCACAGACCGCCCCGCAGGTTTGCGACCTCGGTCAGGCGCACCGCCAGTTGCCCTTCCTGATCCCCGGAAAGCTCTTGCAATTCGCCACGCGCAATCAGCCGGTCGCCAACATACAGCTCCACCGGATCATCAACGCGCCGGTCAAGTGGCAGGATGGCATCACGGCCCAGCTTCATCAAATCGGCGATCAGTGGGCGCGCCTTGCCCACCGAAATCGTGATCTCGATCGGTACCAGCGAAAAGGGGTTCTGCGGGTCATCCATAGGCGCGCTCCTCATCTGTTTGCGCAAAGAAATCGTGGACCGTGGTCATGATCTTCGCGATGGCGCGATCAAGGTCGATCATGGTTTCCTCACCTGATTGAAACCGCAAAAAGACCTGCCCCTGCCCGACACTTGCATCCTCGACCAGTGTCAGTGGCAAGCCCTGCGCCTGCTCCACAAGCCCGTTCAGAAAAGGCCGCGCCCGTGGATGGGTGACAATCGTGATCGGTGCATCAAGGGCCGCCTCGGCATGCGGCATCAGGACATCAAGGACGAGTTCACCCAGCGTTTCACGTGCTATCTCGGGCAAGAGCCTTCCGATCATTGCGGATAGCAGTGGTCGCAATCCGCGCAGGATGTGCATCCGCGCCTCTTGAAAGGTGAAGCCCAACCCCTGCAGATTTCGCGAAACATCCGCCTCCATCCGCGACCTGTCATTGGTCAGCGCTGCTTGGGCATCCTCCCATCCTGCGGCATAGCCTTTGTCAAAGGCGGAAAGGCGCGTTTCTTCCAGTTCCATCTTGCCCAAAACAACGATGTCGGATGCAGGCATCCCCGATGCAAGGTGGAAAACCTCAAGTTGCACGCGTGACATCATGCCTTTTCCTCTTCCTTTTCCATCCAGCCGCGCAGAATTTCGATTGATTCCGTCTGCCGTTCTTCGATCAGGCGACGCAGGCGGCTGACCGGATCGAGCGGTTGGTCTTCGTCGCCATCGGGGCTGTTCATCGTATTGGTCATGAACGGCAGGGTGCCAAAGTCGTCTTGAATTTCGCCATTTAGCGCGCCGTTGGCAAAGCTGCCGCCTTGCGCCGGAGGTAGCGACAGTGGCCGGGCGTCAGCGTCAAGCGCCGCGCGGCGTGTGGCCGATGGCGCAAGGATCGGACGCACCACGAACAGGCCAAGGACAAGCGCAACAACGGCTAGAACTGCGACCTGTATCATCTTCATGATGTCGAGCGGCGACAACCAGTCTGCCGGTGCCGCGTCAAGCAAGGCCGCATCTGTCGGCGGGGTCTGAAACGCTAGCGAACGCAATGTCAAAACGTCGCCGCGCGCCTCATCCAGACCCATGGCCGATGCGACCAGTTCCCGCAACGTCGCCAGCTCTTCGGCTGTGCGCGGTTCGGTGGTTTGCGTGCCATCCGCAGCAGTAACCGTAACCACGTCAACAAGAACGGCGACGCTGAGCTTGCGGACAGCACCGGGGCCACGCAACACTTCGCGCTGTGTCTCGGAAACTTCATAGTTGACCCGCTCGCGTGTTTCGGACGATTGGCTTTGCTGGGACGGCCCACCGCCCGCGTCACCTTCAGGTAAGTTCGACGCGACGGTCACTTGTCCGTCCGACTGTCCGGATGATCCTGTGGTTTCGGTGGTATCAGACGAAACGGCCACACGGCCCTGCGGATCAAAGGTGCGTTCCGTGATGGACTCGCTTTCGGTCACCACGTCGACGGAAACCTCGACGATTGCGTGCCCTGAACCAACGCGCGCCTCAAGCAGACGTTCGAGATTGGCGCGCAAGACAGCGGCGCGGTCGTTCGGGTCTTGCCCCATCAATGGATCATCTTCATCAAACGGGATCAGGCCAAAGGCAGAGTCAATCAGCGCCACATCCTTGGGCATCAGACCAGGGACCGCTGCCGCCACCAGATGTCGCAGGGCGCGCGCCTGATCACGGCCCAACGCGCCACTGACCGAGGTCACAGTCACGCTGGCCGTCGGATGCTGATCCGCCTGAAACAGGGCATCCGGGGCAGCAGCGATGTGTACACGCGCCGCCTTGACTTGTGGGTTAGAAAGGATGGTGCGCGCCAGCTCCCCCTCACGCGCGCGCCAGAAGGCGGCATCAAACATTTGCGACGTGGTACCGAAGCCGGACATACCGTCGAGCAATTCGTACCCGACGCTTCCCGCTGCAGGCAGGCCCTGCCCAGCGAGGGTCATGCGCAGGCTATCACGTTGCGTCTGAGCTACAAAGATCGCGGTTCCACGCACCTCGTACACGACACCCTGCTGGTCAAGCGCGGCAATGACTTCGCCGGCCGTCTGCCCGTCAAGTCCCGCATAAAGCAAGGCCATGTTGGGTTGCGCGCCTAAGCGGCCCAAAGTCAGAATCGCCATGAACATTGCAATCGTCGCGCCGATGACGACGATTCGCCGTTGCGTTGACAAAGCTGTCCACAATGAAAGCAGGTTCCGCACAGCAATTTCCCTTCCAAGGCCTTCTGCCTAGATGCTGCAGCTTTGAATGAACCGCCTTAACAATCGGTTAGTGACAATGCGTCTAAATGCAGAGGCCACTGGACAGGAGCCGCTGATGTCAGATGTCGTTGAAGGCGAAGAACCGAGGCCAAAGAAAAAGTCGAAAAAGCCGATTGTGACTGGCTTTGTGTTGGCATTGGCGCTTGGCGGTGGTGGGTTCTACGCAACCTTTTCCGGCTTGATCCTGGGAGGCCACACTCCGCCAGAACATGCCGTGGATGCTAGCGGAACGCCGGAAATCGCCTTTGTTGCGATTGACCCAGTCATCGTTTCACTGGGTAGTGCAACCGAGAATCGGCATCTGAAGTTCACCTCGCAGCTTGAGGTTGAAAAAATGTATGCCTCTGAAGTGAGTTTGCTTTTGCCGCGCATTCTTGACGTTTTGAACAGTTATCTCAGTGCCGTCGACCCTACCACGCTGCAAGGAAATGCCGCCATCGTGCGGGTGCGCGCGCAGTTGTTGCGCCGCATTCAGATTGTGACGGGTGAAGGTCGTGTGCGTGATCTGCTGATCACTGAGTTTGTATTGAATTAAGGGGATATGATGGAATTGATCGCAGATGTCCTGCTTGCAGCGGGTGCTTTCGGGGCCGGGCTCTATTGCTACATCCTTGGTTTGAGGCTGAAGAAATTCACCACGCTGGAAACAGGTATGGGTGGAGCGATCGCTGTTCTTTCGGCGCAGGTGGACGACATGACCCGTGCGTTAGACGCGGCGCGGTCATCTGCCACGGGGTCAGTGTCGAGCCTTGAGAACCTTGCACAGCGGGCCGAATCTGCCGCGCGACGATTGGAGCTACTGATGGCCTCGCTTCATGATTTGCCCGACCCGCAAGCCGCTGAACCCGCCGAAGAAGAGAACGAGGCTGAAGGTGACGCTGAAAAGAAGTTGCGGTTTGTACGCCGCAGGCCGACGCGCGACTACGCCGAGGCCGCAGAATGACCGCGCGGGCGAAATCTGGGCGCAGCACGCTGGTGATTCTGGCCTTGTTGTTTGTCTCGTCTGGCGCATTGCGGTTGGGGTCGGGCGTCGGCACGGCCATGGCAAACGAGGGCGCAGAGACTGAGGGCTCGGCGAGTCCCGCGCAATGCTCTGAGATGCCTTCGGTGCTTGCAGCGGCGCTTTCTGCACGAGAGTCGGAAGTGACGTTGCGCGAGGCTGCATTGAAAGACCGCACTTCGGCACTTGCGCTCGCTGAGGCCGCAATTGCAAGTCAACTTGTGGAACTTCAGACCGCCGAGGCTGCACTTGCCAGCACGTTGGCCATCGCAGATCAAGCGGCCGAGCGGGATCTCGCCCGGCTGACAACGGTTTATGAGACGATGAAGCCCAAGGACGCCGCCGCCCTGTTCGAAGCGATGGCTCCCGCATTTGCGGCCGGTTTTCTGGGCCGGATGCAACCGCAGGCCGCTGCCGCAGTGATGTCAGGCCTTACGCCCGAGACGGCCTATCAAATCAGCCTGCAGCTTGCGGGCCGGAATACAGAGGCACCCACGGAGTGATGGATTATTAACGCCGTGCTGCAACAAGTGACATGAATGACTGGCAAGGATAAAGCATGTTCGCCCTGATCGGTATTGCAGTAATCTTCATCATGGTTTTCGGCGGCTATATGCTGGCCGGCGGAAAGATGGGGATCATTCTCAAGGCCCTGCCGTTTGAGATGATCATGATTGGCGGCGCGGCACTTGGGGCGTTTCTTCTGTCGAATGATCTTGCGACCGTGAAACACACGATGAGGGACGTTGGAAAGGTCTTCAAAGGCCCGAAATGGAAGCCCGCCGACTACCGCGATATGCTTTGTCTTCTGTTCGAACTGGTCCGAATTGCACGGACAAGTCCTGTGGCCCTTGAAGAACACATCGAAAATCCTGAAACCTCCAGCATCTTTGGCCGCTATCCAAAAATTCAGCACGACCATGATGCGGTCGACCTGATCTGTGACACGCTGCGCGCCGCATCGATGAATTATGACGACCCGCATCAGGTTGAGGAAGTCATCGACAAACGGATGGAGGCCGCCGCCCATCATAGCCAACATTCCGCACATGCCTTGCAATCCATGGCTGATGCGTTGCCCGCACTTGGTATCGTTGCGGCCGTTCTGGGCGTGATCAAGACGATGGCGTCAATCGATCAGCCGCCTGAAATTCTGGGCAAGATGATTGGTGGCGCACTTGTCGGAACGTTTCTGGGGGTTTTTCTTGCCTATGGTATTGTTGGTCCGTTTTCAGCCCGTATCAAAGCAGTGATCGACGAGGACAACCATTTTTTCCACCTTATTCGTGAAGTGCTTGTCGCGAACCTGCACAGACATCCACCAAACATCTGCATTGAAGTTGGCCGGCAGAACACCCCGCACCATGTCCGCCCGACCTTTGGTGAAATTGAAGAATCCCTTCGCGCGCTGAAACAGGAGGCCGCATGAGAGTTGTCCTTGCCGCAGTACTGTTTCTATGGGCAACCGCATTACAGGCCGCAACTGTCGCCATTGTATCTGGAGAACACCCCACGTTTTCCCGGCTTGTTCTGACGATGCCGATGCAAAGCGACTGGCAATTTGGCCGTACGCCAACCGGCTATGAACTGCAGATCCCGATTGCCGATCTGCGTTACGACGTCTCCAAAGTGTTTGACCTTATTCCGCGTGACCGGCTGAAAGGGATCTATGGCGATCCGCAAACCGGCAATCTGCATTTGACGATGCAATGTGCGTGTCATGCCATTCCATTCAGTCTTGATGCGCAGACCATCGTGATCGACCTGCATGACGGTCCCGCCCCGCCGACATCATCGTTTGAACTTTCGCTCCAGGGCGATACGATGCCTGTTCTGCAGGGAAAACTTGCGCAGCGTCCCCGCACTCGTGTTGTACCGACGGCCGCGGCCGCGTCTTATGACTGGCTGACCGGACCCGTCGCTTCGGATACGACACGTCTTGCAGATTTGCCGATCCTTCTTCCCGAATTGCCTGCCGAAGATTTCTCGGAGCTTCAGCAGGCTCTGGTCGCGCAAATGGCAGATGGCGCTGCGCGTGGCATCGTGGAGCTTGCCTTGTCCGACAAGGCGGGGCCGGATGAAAGCCCGCCGGTGCCGACTGGCCAATTACGTTTGACTGATACCGTCGGCATGCGGGTTCCAAACTTGCGCGAAACGCCAAATTCAATGACGGCAGACGGGGAGGTTTGTATTTCTGACGACCGCCTGAACATCGCTGACTGGGGCGAGGTGACCGATGTGACAGGACAGCTCGCGCGCGCCAGAATGCAACTTTATGGCGAGTTTGATGTGCCCCAGCCAGATCATATCATCGCCCAAGCGCGCCTTTACATCTTTCTTGGGTTCGGTGCTGAGGCGATTTCGGCTTTGAGTACAATGGAGCAGGATCATCTCGAAATGCCTTTGTTGAGCGCCATGGCAAATGTCATTGATGGGTATCCTACGGCGCCCCCTGCCTTTGACGGGATGGCGCAATGTGACAGCTTTGCCGCGCTATGGGCAATGCTTGCGGCACCTCGCTCGTCGATGGAACAACCAAATGTTGCCGCTCTGCAGCGCGCATTCTCCGCCTTGCCCCGCCACCTGCGGCTTGCTCTTGGTCAGGATGTCACTGACCGGCTGCTTGCGCTCAACCAACCTGCCGCCGCCCAGAGCATCATCGACGCTATGGCGCGCGGGGGGGCAAGCATGGAGCCCGCGACATTGCTTGCGGCAACGGACCTGCATCTGCACACAGGTGCGGACGATGACGCCGTTGCAATAGCGCAGACCGCGTTTGATGCTGGTGGCCCTTCCACTCCTGACGCCCTGATTGCTTTGGTCAGGGCAAAGATTGCCGCCGATCAGGCGATCGACCCTAACATCGCTGTCGCCCTTGCCGCGATGCAAGGGGAATACGCGGGTGAACCGCTTGCACCGGATCTGGCGGCAGCCCGGATTCTCGCGCTGAGCGGATCAGGTCAATTTGGTGCAGTGATGGCTGAACCCGCCGCGCAGATACCGCCCGTATTCTGGGACATTCTGGCACAACGCGGATCCGACGACGATCTATTGCAGTTTGCGTTCGAGCCACCGCATGCCGCCGTGGGCACGATCACCGCGGATACTATCGCGTTGCGGCTGCAGGCACTGGGTTTTGGGGCCGCTGCAATAGGCTGGCGGGAACTGGGCGCTCAAACGTCCTCCGAACACATCCCAGGCGATATGACATCTCCGACGCAGGATGATAATTCTGACTCCGATAGGCGCCCCGAACTGTCCGTCGACAGATCGCGCGAAAAGCGCTGGCAACAGGATTGGGCGGCCATCGCCACTATCGAAGGTGACCCATGGCGCGCGCTTGCTTCCGTCATTGCAAACCCCGAGGCGCCACTGACGACAGAGCCGCCTTTGGCCCAAGCGGCTCAGCTAGTTGCAAGCAGCAAGACGACACGCGAACTAATTGACGGGCTTTTGCAATCTACCGCGCTTACCGGTGGCTAAACATCTGTCTTTCGTTACGAATTGGAAAGGTTCAACCGATAATCTGCATGCATGACGCTACCGCAGGACGCGGCGCGTGAACGGGTGAAACCCATGAATGCAGTGCCCCGCAAAATACCATCACTGAACGTCATCGCCGCGATGATCACCTGTCTGTCGGCAAACCCCGCTTTAGCATCTACTGACCCGTCGGCACTGTGCGACACCGCCGCGGCTGTCGCAGCAGAGGCTGCGAGCGTTCCCACAGATGTATTGCGGGCGTTGACCCGCACGGAAACCGGCCGCTCATCGGGCGGCGCGCTGAAACCTTGGCCTTGGGCAATCAATCAGGCCGGAGAAGGATCCTGGTTCGCGACCGAAGACGACATGCTGGATCACGTTCGTACACTTGTTTCGGCGGGATCAACGAACTTCGACATCGGATGCTTTCAATTGAACTATCGTTGGCACGCGGCAGGCTTTGCATCGCTGGAAGACATGGCAGATCCCGAACAGAACGCCCGGTATGCCGCAGGTTTCCTCGCTCAAAAATTTGATTCTTTGGGAGACTGGGGCAAGGCGGCAGCTGCTTATCACTCCGGAACGCCAGAACTGGCTGCGAAGTATCTGGCGCGCTTTTCAGAGATTTACGCGACGCTAGACCCATACGCAATAATTGCCGGACCAGTTGTGCAGCAACCTGATCGCCTCAATCTTTTCCCCTTGTTGATTGCAGGGCGATCAGGCGGTGGCGGCTCGCTGGTGCCATTGTCCGCAGCGGGCCGCAGTCTGTTCGGGGGCGACCCATGACGTCACTTTCGCAAGTCTCGCTGAAGACCATCTTCCAACCCACCGTACTACTGGCGATTGCCCTGATGGGTGTGATTGTGATGATGGTGCTGCCAGTTCCAGCATGGATGCTCGACCTTGGCCTCGCGCTGTCATTTTCATTGGCTATTCTGATGTTGACCGTCGCGCTGTTTATCGAACGACCACTCGATTTCTCGGCTTTCCCCACCATCCTTCTCGCCTCGCTGATGCTGCGTCTTTCGCTGAACGTTTCGTCGACCAAGCTCATCATCTCGCAAGGGCATACTGGCACAGATGCGGCGGGGCATGTGATCGCGGGATTTGCAACATTCATCATGGGTGGAAACGTCATCCTTGGCATCGTGATTTTCATCGTGCTTCTGATCGTCAACTTCGTTGTCATCACCAAGGGTGCCGGCCGAATGGCCGAGGTTGGCGCGCGCTTTGCCTTGGACGGCATGCCGGGCAAACAGCTGGCAATTGATGCAGACATGTCAGCAGGTGCCATCACACACACCGAGGCGCGTGATCGGCGCGAACGTGAACTTGCCGAAACCAACTTCTTCGGGTCGCTTGACGGTGCGTCGAAGTTCGTGAAAGGGGATGCGGTCGCGGGCCTGCTGATCACCATGCTAAACATCGTTGTCGGCATTCTTGTCGGCACAATGATGCATGACATGCCAGTTGGTCAGGCTTTTGAAACATATTCTATTCTGACGGTCGGGGATGGCCTTGTCAGTCAGATTCCCGCTGTGATCATTTCGGTTGCTGCCGCCCTGTTGCTGACACGCGGTGGCGGTAAAGGTGCAGCGGACGTGTCGTTCTTTGCACAGTTGAGCCGCTATCCAGCTGCGCTTGCGACCGTTTCCATCGTCATGGCGTTGTTTGCCGTCGTGCCGGGAATGCCGTTCTTGCCCTTCATCATTGGCGCAGCGGGACTTGGTGCGGCCGCCTACCATGCCGGGACCCGTTCGCCCGTAACAACAAAACCGGATGATCCCGAAGCCATACAAGCGGCAAGGCGGCCGATCGGTGATGTCCTTGATTTTGATGATATCCACATCGAATTCGCACCCGATCTGGTGGCCATGGTCCTCGACCCAGCGACAGGCCTTGATGCGCGGATCAACAACATGCGCACATACGTGGCAACAGACTTTGGCATCATCCTGCCTGAAATTCGCATTACCGACGAGGCAACCTTGCAGCCCGGAAGCTATCGTATCCGCCTGCAGGGGGTCGAACGCGTCAGGGATCGCCTGATGTCAGACCGGGTCATGGTGCTTTTGGCCGATGGCATCCAGGCGCCCGATGGAATTGATGTGCAAGAGCCAGTCTACCGCGCGCCTGCCCGCTGGATTCCGCCGGATCACCATGAGCAAGCGGCCCTCGCAGGACTGACCGTCGTGTCACCCGCCGAGGTTTTGGCCACACATCTCCTTGAGGTGATAAAGGCCAACCTTTCACGGATGCTATCGCTCCGTGGCTTGCGGCGACTTCTGGATGAATTCGTCAATCTTTCTGATCCAGGACGCGCCACCGCCAACCGTCGCCTGCTTGATGACCTGATCCCAGATAAAGTTCCGCTTGAGTTGCTTTTGGCCGTACTGCGGATGTTGTTGGAAGAACGTGTGTCCATTCGAAACCTGCCTCTCATCCTTGAAGGCGTCGCCGAAGCGCGGAGCTTTGGCGCGCCTGAGGCAGTTTGTGAACATGTGCGCCAAAGGCTAGGGTTCCAGATCATTGCCGATGTTCAGCGTAGCGATGGTACTCTGCCCTTGATCCAACTTGCGCCCGAATGGGAAAAAACCTTCGCCCTCCACCAGATCGACACAGATCGGGGAACACGTGATGTGGCCTTGCCGCCGGAACAGTTCAGCCGACTTGCGAATGGCCTTGTCGACAAGATCAACCGCATGGCCGAGGCAGGTATTTTCCCTGCGATCATCACATCGACCATCAGACGGCGTTTTTTGCGCACTGTCCTTGCGGCGAAAGGCCTGACCACTCCAGTTCTTTCCTACGATGAACTTGGCCTCGATTCCCGCCCATCCATCGTCGGTCAGGTAGCTGCATGAACGATCTGATCCCCCTACTGACTGAGTTGCAGGGTCTTGCACGCGAAAATGCGCTTGGCGGCCTCTTGGTGTTTTTGCGGGTTGGTGCGGTGTTGCTTCTTCTGCCTGCCTTTGGGGAGCAGGCCGTTCCACAACGTATCAAGCTGACGATCGCATTGGCATTCACCGTCATTGTCGCACCTGCTGTCACGGATAGCTTGCCGCCGATCGATCCGTTTCCCAAGGCTGCATTTCTGACCGAAGTCATTGCTGGGTTGTTGATTGGTTTCGGCCTGCGCATGTTCATTCACGCCCTACAGATCGCGGGGGCGATTGCGGCGCAAGCCACGACCTTGTCGCAGATGTTTGGCGGTGCCGGACCAGAGCCGCAGCCCGCCATCGGCAATGTGCTCGTGATTGCGGGCCTTGCTGCGGCAGTCAGCGCGGGCTTGCACATTCGCGTCGCCGAGCTGCTGATCCTGTCATATGGGCCGCTTCCGGCTGGACTTTTGCCCAAAATGGCAGATGTCGTGACGCTCGGCGCAGATCAGATCGCGGCGGCATTTTCTTTGGGGTTCGCTTTGGCCGCGCCGTTTGTCATCGCGTCGGTCCTTTACAATATCTCCCTTGGTTTCATCAATCGTGCAATGCCGCAACTCGCCGTGTCCTTTGTTGGTGCCCCCGCACTGACATTGGGCGGGCTTGGCTTGTTGGCTGTGGCCACGCCTTTCCTGATAGCCTTCTGGCTGCAAGAGTTGAACGACCACCTTGCAAACCCCTTTGCCCTACAGCCATGAGCGATGCTGACGAGGATACTGACAAGGAGCATGATCCGACGCAAAAGCGTTTGGATGACGCCCGCAAACGTGGTGAATTTGCGCGCTCTCAGGATTTACTGACCGCTGCTGCTGTCGCTGGGTTTGTGCTGACGGGCGTAGGTTTGGGGTCGCGAGCGCTATTGCAGTCCGGCGCAGCGGCGATGGTGCTGATTGATCAGGCTGACAACCTTGCGAGGAACATGGCACAGGGTGGCAAACCGGTTCTGGTGCAGACATTGACGGCAGTGATTTCACCCTTGCTGCCATTCTTTCTCTTACCGGGTCTCGCCGTCGTGGCCACCCTTTTTGCGACCAAGGGGTTTGTCTTCAGTCCGGAAAAGCTGCTGCCGAAACTGTCACGTATTTCGCCGCTATCTACCGCCAAGCAAAAATTCGGCATGGACGGATTGGTCGAGTTCGCAAAAAGTGCGGCGAAACTGGCGCTGGTTTCGGGACTGATCGGCTGGTTTCTGATGGCAAGGGCGTCCTATATCCTGCACAGCCTTGCACTTACCCCGGCTATGGCCACGGTCCTGATGTTGAAGCTGCTGTGCGAATTCCTGTTACTCGCGCTGGTGGTTCTCGCAGTGATGGGGGGACTTGACTATCACTGGCAATCCTTCCGTCACCAGCAACGCAACCGTATGTCGCGCAAGGACCTTACCGACGAGATGAAGGATTCCGAAGGCGACCCGCATGTCAAAGGCAAGCGGCGCCAACGCGCGCAGGAAATCGCCACCAACCAGATGCTGGCTGATGTCGCTGGCGCAGATGTGATTATCGTGAACCCGACCCACTACGCCGTCGCCCTGAAGTGGAAGCGTGGCGCACGCACGGCACCTGTCTGCGTGGCCAAGGGCGTCGATGACGTCGCAGCCCGTATCCGCGAAAAAGCGGCCGAGGCAGGCGTGCCCATTCACAGCGACCCACCAACCGCCCGTGCCATCCATGCGACAGTCGAGGTCGGCACGCCTATTCATGCAGACCATTTCAAGGCTGTTGCTGCTGCCATTCGTTTTGCCGAAGCCATGCGCGCCCGCGCACGCAATAGTTGGGCCCGTCCGTGACCACACGCCTGAAGATGAACAGCCTTGGTGATATCAGCGCTCTCGCACTCGACCAGCGGCTGGCTGCCTTACGCCAGGCTCAACTCAAACGACAATCCATTGTTGAACGGATTGCGGCGCTGGATCTTCCGCCTATCGCAACTGACCTGCATCTAGCGGCCGCGCAAAGGGCGGCGATCAGCTTTCAGACCTGGGCTGATCAACGCCGTTTGCAATTGAACCTGCAGCTCGCGCAGGCAACCGCGACAGTCCTGCAGGCCGAGGCTGAGGCCCGACATGTATTTGCCAAGAATAGTGTCTTGATGGCGTTGCTTGACCGTCTCAACGACGCGGCGCGATCCAAGAAATAGCCACGCTCGCGGTCAATTGTCCTGACGCCCGATATCGACGATCAGCACATCCTTGACCATTCCACCCAGAATGGCCTTGGCAACCTCCATCAACGCGGTCCGAAGGTTGATCATATTGGCGCTGTCCGTAAAGCTACCCCGAAATCCGCCGGCATTTGCATGGTCAAACAAAGTCTGCAGAAAACCGTCCCGCAACTTTGGCTCTACGGCGAACACTGCCTCGGTCGATCCTGCGGTCACTTCAAGATTGATCGACATGATGACCATGGATGAAATCCGGCCATCCTGCAGCACAGGTATGACGAACTGGTTGCTCAGCTTCACGAATTCCGGGGCTGTTTCGGGTTCACTTTCACCATGCTCCGCGTCGTCCTTGGCTTCGCCGTAGGCCACATCCCCAACGTCGGCATCCAATGCTGGTGCCGGTCGCAACATCAGGCCACTGCCAATTCCGGCCCCAAGACCGATGATCGCGATTAAGATGGGCAAAATCTTGCGCATATGATCCCTCAGAAAGGCGTCAGGATATCAACGATCTGCTGACCGTAGCGGGGCTGTTGTGCGTCGGTTATCTGCCCGTGGCCACCGTAGGAAATCTGCGCACCCGCAATCTTGTCATAGGTAATCTCATTCTGCCGCGAGATGTCGATGGGCCGGACGTAGCCGGATATCAGCAACTCGCGCATTTCGAAATTGACCCGCACTTCTTGCACACCTTCGATCCGCAGCACTCCATTTGGCAATTCATCAACGACCGTCACAGCTACCCGCAGAGTGACCTTTTCATTGCGCGCCGTGCTGCCCTGACCATTGAAAGTGGAGGAAGAGCTTGTATTGACGGCTTCTGCGGATGAGGCGCCCTCTGGCAGAATACTATCCAACCGCTGCGGAATGCCCAAAAGCCCCGAAAACCCGGACTGTTCATTGCCCGAACGCGACCGCCCGCTGGTGTTGGAAAACTGCGCAGAATCATCAATCTCGATGACCACAGTCAGGATATCACCGGGTTGGCTGGCACGACGGTCACTTAGCAGGGCATCCTGTCCAAACTCCCACAAAGATGATGCGCCTGTCGGGGTGTCGGGGGCGATCTGTTCGGGCAGAGGCGTCGAATACATTGCGGCGTGTTGATAGCTGCCTTCCAATGGATTGAATTCCGGCGCCCGACCCACCTGACCCAAACGCCCGCAGGCGGCCATAGAAAGCAGTAGCAAAACAAGAGCGGGGCGCATGAGCAGATCCTTCAGGGTATGGGGCCGACGCGGATAGCGCCGGTTTCAGTGACAATGCCGCTGACGGCGTTTCGCGACGCCAGGTTCATGGCGCGGATCGTATCGCCAGCGCCGCCACGGCCCAAAGCGCGGCCCTCAACGGAAATCTGCAAATCACCCATGATATATATGAGGCTCGACTCTCTGGTTGCGGTTGATGAGTGCGACGGGGCCAAAATCGGACATGAAGACTGGTCGCCCGGCATAGATCGTGACGCGCGCTTCCTGTCCGATGACAAGGGCCACGTCAGTTGCAGCCCCCGCGATCGCCGCGTCGACGGTGTTTAGATCGGCAGCGCTGACGACCGCTTGTGCGGGGATCCGACGCAGCGCGATCACGGTGTCGGCAAAGGCCGTACTGGGCAAAAGCATCAACAACACAAGACACCGCATCAGCGCACCTGCGTCGTCGCGCCGAGCATCTGGTCGGCTGCAGTGATGACCTTGGCGTTCAGTTCATACCCACGCTGGGCCTTGATAAGTTCGGTCACTTCGCGCACCGAATCGACGCTGCTTTCCTCTAGGTAGCCTTGCCGCAACGTCCCCAGTCCATCCAAGCCCGGCGTCCCGATGCTTGGTGGCCCCGACGCCCCGGTTTCGAGGAACAGGTTCGATCCGATTGCCTCAAGTCCCTTCTCGTTTGTGAAGCCGACAAGGTTCAACTGGCCCAAGAGCTCAGGTTCGACCCGATCGCCAAAATAAGCATAAATTTCGCCAGCGCTATTGATCGCAAGACTACGTGTGTCATCCGGGATGGTGATGCCCGGCGCGACGGGGTGTCCATCACTGTCGACAATCTCGCCCTCTGCCGAGCGTTTCAATGCACCGTCGCGGGTATAGCCCGACACGCCCGACGGCAGGGTGACTTCGATATAGCCGCGCCCTTCGATCGCGACGTCCAAGTCACCCTGCGTCGCTGTCAGCGAACCTTGGGCCAACACGACTGAAACCGAAGCTCGGCCGCACGCCAAGGCCGACCTGAATCCCCGTGGGAAGCATTGTGCCATCTTCGGCAGTGATCGTACCGGGCCGGGCAAGTTGCTGATAGTGAAGGTCCGCGAAATCTGCGCGGCGGGCGTTATAGCCAGTGGTCGACATGTTGGCGAGGTTGTTGGACACCACGTCCACCCGCATCTGTTGTGCGGCCATCCCGCTTGCTGCAATCTGCAAGGCCTTCATTGTGTGCTCCTATCGGCCAAGGGTCTGGATGACGGCGCGTATGCGTGCATCCTCTCGATCGAGAAAGGTCTGGCCCATCTCATATGCCCGTTGAACGGCAATCATGCGGGCAACTTCGACGACGGGTTGCACGTTGCTGTCCTCAAGCATGCCTTGCATCATTTCGCCCGCTTCAGAGGGTTCAACCCCGCTGCTAGCCGAAAACATCGTGCCCGCAACATGTGTCAGCGTCAGCGAGTCTGTCGGCACCCAAAGACCAACGCGCGCCACTGCCACACCATCGGCCGACAGCGTGCCGTCTCTGCCTAGACCGACCGTCTGCACACCCGGTGGCACCACAACCGGCGCCCCGCCCGCATCCAGAAGGCGACCGCCATCTGGTGTGACCAATTCTCCGTCCGCAGAAGGTGTAAAGGCACCAGACCGCGTCAGCCTTTCACCTTGGGGCGTTTCGATCAGGAAGAATCCATCCCCCTGTATCGCAAAGTCATAGGTGCCACCGGTCTGCAAAAGCCCGGCCTGCGTCAGATCGACATTCCGTGCCGATGCAGTTGCCATTGACAGTGATGGCTCGCCTTCCAGCCGGTTCACATGTTCCGAAAAAATCACCCCTTCACGCCGGAACCCCGCCGTCGAAATGTTGGCGATATTGTGGGCCACGACCTCCATTTCGCGCATCAGTCCGGATTGGCGGGTCAGCGTCGTGTAACCGATACTGTCCATTGTCAGTTCCCCGCGATCAACGGCACAAGACGATCGGTGAAGAACGCCACCAACGTCGATGTCATAAAGCTCATGCTGACCCAGAAGACGACAAGCATGGCACCCACTTTCGGCACGAAGGTCAGGGTCATTTCCTGGATAGATGTCAGTGCCTGAAACAGACCCACAATGATCCCAGCGACCAATGCAACTGACAGAAGAGGTGCAGAGATGATGACGGCAATCCACAAACCCTGCCGCAACACGTCATAGATCAAACTCTCACTCATACCGGCATCCTCAGGATTTCCTGATATGCTTCGACGACCTTGTCACGCACTGTTGCCACAGTTTCCACCGCGAGTTGCGACGACGCCAGCGCCTGTACCAAGGCGTGCGGATCAGCTCCGCCTGTCATCGCCGCGCGTGCAGTGTTTTCATGGTTTGACAATGCTTCCGTAAAGCTCTCGGCCAATTTTGCGAAGCCTTGCGCGGCTCCGCCCGACTGCGGTTGTGGAGCCGCGGCCGAACGGGCCTGCACATAGGTCTGGTTCGCAAACGTTGTTCTCAAATCCATTCTGGATCTCCTTTACCGTCGCAGTAGATCAAACAGGCTTTGCGTCATCTGCCGCGCCTGATCGAAAAGTTTGAGGTTCGCCTCATAACTGCGCTGCGCTTCGCGTGCGTCCGCAATTTCGATCACCAGATCGACATTCGAGCCGTCATAGTGACCGGTTTCATCCGCCATCGGGTGGCCGGGGTCATAGATGGACTGCGCTTCGCGGCGGTCCAGTTGCACCGGCCCGGTTTCAACCCGACCGGAATCCATTGCCTCATGAAATGTCGTAACCTTGCGCTGATAGCCGGGCGTGTCGGCGTTCGCGACATTTTCGGATACATGACGCAGGCGCATTGCCTGCGCCTCCATGCCCGACGAGGAATAGGAAAGGGATGTCAACAGGTCACTCATCAGCGCCGTCCCAGACTGGCGCGAATAACCTCGGATGTGCCGCGATAAATCGCCAGCGCCATGTCGTGTTGTTGGCGTGTTTCAATCGCTTTCACCATTTCGGATTCGAGCGAAACCGAGTTGCCATTCGGCGCACCATGACCTCGCACGACATGGCTATCTGTCAGTGCCCCCAAACTCGGGGCCGCTATATGTCCTGCCCGCGTGGCTCGCATCGTGTCTTCGGACGATGCGTCCCATACCGCAGCAAAATCATCCACGTCCAGAGTGCGATAACCAGGCGTATCGGCATTTGCCACGTTACGCGCGATCACGCCGAGACGTGCGCCTGCATGGGCAGACATGGCCTGTGCCATCGCTGTGATTTCAAGTTTCTCGAACATCTCGGGCTTCTCCCTCGACCTGGTTCACCAAGGCTTAAGGGTGATTCCTTTAGAAACGGTAAGCAGCGAACAAAGGGAGAATATCATGACCGACGTATTTGAAGGGCTGGTGTCTGAATTGCGGCGGATTGACGTGCATTCACATGTGGGTCGCGTGGCCGAGGCAGCGCGCGGTACGCTGCGGGTAACCGGCTTACAGGCGCATGCACGCCTTGGCGACCGGGTCACCATTCGCGCGCGCGCCGCCACGCTTGGAGGTGAGATATTGCGTCTCTCGCCAACCGATTCCATCATTCTGCCGGAGTCGAGCGGTGAAGGCTTGGCAATTGGCGACGCGGTGGAACTGGTTGGCGCCGCTGATATTGCACCCGATGACAGCTGGATCGGCCGCGTGATAGACCCATTTGGCACGCCGCTGGACGGACGCCCTCTTTTGTCGGGTCAACATGCCCGCGAAATCAGGGCGCAGGCCCCCGCTGCCGCCAGCCGCCGCCGTCTGGGACCGCGCGTGGAAACCGGCGTCGCCGTTTTCGACACGCTCTTGCCTTTGGTGCGCGGCCAACGCATTGGGCTTTTTGCAGGTTCCGGCGTAGGCAAATCGTCCCTTCTTGCACGGTTCGCGCGTGGGGTTAGTGCCGACGTAATCGTGATTGCACTTGTTGGCGAACGCGGACGTGAACTGCGTGAATTTACAGAGCGTGTGCTTGGTCCGATGGGGTTAGCCCGCAGCATCGTCGTGGCTGCAACATCGGATCAATCGGCCCTGATGCGTCGACGGTGTGCATGGACAGCAATGGCGGTCGCCGAACACTTTCGCGATCAAGGATTGCATGTTTTATTGCTGGTCGACAGCGTCACGCGCTTTGCCGAAGCGCACCGCGACGTGGCCCTTGCCGGTGGCGAGGATTCCGGTTTTGGTGGTTTTCCTCCGTCGACAAGCGCCATGATCATGGGCCTTGCGGAACGCGCGGGACCGGGGCCGGCGGGATCAGGCGACATCACAGCGGTGTTTTCTGTGTTGGTCGCGGGCTCCGACATGGATGGAATGGTCGCAGACACTCTGCGCGGCGTATTGGATGGCCACGTCGTGATGGACCGCAAGATCGCTGAACGCGGCCGCTATCCCGCGATTGATCTTCTGCGCTCGGTCTCACGCAGCCTGCCCGAGGCGGCGGATGACGGCGAAAACCAACTCATTGCCCAAGCCCGTCGTCTGCTTGGGGCCTATGATCGAGCGGAACTGATGATTCAGGCCGGACTTTACGTCCGCGGCTCAGACTCCTTGATCGACGAGGCGATCCGCATTTGGCCGGCGCTTGATGGGTTTCTTGCCGAAATGGCCCCGGAGGATGGTATCAGGGGCAGTTTTCGTCGTCTGCAAGCCGTGCTTGATTAGACTCGGCAGTGGCGTATCGGCTTTCAACTGGTCCATTACGATCTGGCTATGCACCCGTGCAACAGCAGGGTGTGGCAAAAACTCCTGATGGATTAAACGGTTCAGGGCCGGCAAATCGGTGCAGTAAACTCGTAACAGATAGTCCGCTTCGCCTGTCAGGGTCCATGCGCTCACCACTTCAGCCCGCCCTGCGATCATCCGGGCGAATGCGGCGGCTGGTTCCTTGCCATGCGTTGCCATCTGCACTTGAATGAACGCCTGCACGCCAAGCCCCAGGAGATCTGCGTTCAACCGCGCGCTATAGCCAGTGATGTAGCCCGCCGATTCCAGCCTCTGCTTGCGCCGCCCCGCTTGGCTGGCCGACAGATTCAGCTTTGCCCCAAGGATCTCGGCCGTCATCAACGCATCGCGCTGCAATTCTGCCAAAAGGCGTGTGTCTGTCTCATCAAGCATCAAAAAAACCCGCATACTGTTCGACAAAGATGCATGAAATCCGCGCAAAATCAACATTTCTCGGTAAAATTCGCGCAAACACCGCATCGGTGGCGGCGTATGATCAAGAAAATCATGAAAGGAACTGCTATGGGCCCCTTCCCACACAGCGCTGCAAAAGCCGTCATCAGCCCAGAAAATCCGGCGGGCACGGATGGTTTCGCCTTCGTCGAATTCGCAAGCCCAGACCCGGATGCCCTTCGCCAGCTTTTTGACCAGATGGGCTACACCCTTACCGGCCGCCACCGGAGCCGCCCGATCGAGCTTTGGCAACAGGGTGACATCACCTACATCCTTAACGATGACCCCGCCAGTCACGCCCGTCGCTATGCCGCGCTGCATGGGCCATGTGCCGCTTCAATGGGTTGGCGGGTTGTGGATGCGGATCATGCCATGACCCATGTCGTCTCAAACGGCGCGACGCCCTATGCCGCGGAAGACAAGGTGATCGATGCGCCTGCCATCTTAGGTATCGGAGGCTCTCTCATCTACCTTACCGACCGCTATGGCGATACCCACCCCTATACTGAATTTGACATCGTTGCCTCGCCAAAGGGTGTCGGCTTCTTCTACCTCGATCACCTGACCCACAATGTCCACAAGGGCAATATGGACATCTGGTTCGATTTTTACGCTCGCCTATTCAACTTCCGCCAGATCCGGTTTTTCGACATCGAAGGCAAATTCACCGGACTGCACTCCCGCGCCCTGACATCGCCTTGCGGGCGCATCCGCATCCCAATCAATGAGGATCGTGGCGAGACAGGCCAAATCGTCGAATACCTTAAGCGTTATAACGGCGAGGGGATACAGCACATCGCTGTCGGCACCAATGACCTCTACTCTGCCACTGATACCATCGCCGCACGCGGAATCCGTTTCATGCCAAAGCCGCCGATGGCCTATTACACGCTGTCAAAGACCCGTGTCCACGGCCATGATGAACCCATAGAGCAGATGGCGAAACATGGCATTCTCATTGACGGCGAAGGTGTCGTCGATGGCGGTGAAACCCGTATCCTGCTGCAGATTTTCTCGAAGACGGTGATCGGCCCGATCTTTTTCGAGTTCATTCAGCGCAAGGGCGATGACGGCTTTGGCGAAGGCAATTTTCGTGCGCTGTTTGAATCCATCGAACAGGATCAGATCGACCGTGGCGTCCTGAAAACTGGCTGATCTTTCTTTTCTCTGGACAAACACGTCGGGGGCTTGGGGTCTGGCCCCCCCGCCGCGCGGTCAGATCTCAAATTCCTGCATACCAGTCATAACCCCGATCGGCCCAGTAGCTGCCGTTGCCTTTGCCGAATGCCTGAATGTCTGCAACAATTTCAATTGTATGCAGATATTTCGCCATTTTGTAGCCCAGCTGTCGCTCAACCCGCACACGCAGCGGGGCGCCATTTGCTACTGGCAGCGGGGCATCGTTCAAACCGTAAGCCAGAATTGTCTGTGGATGCACCGCATCACGCAAATCAATGCTCTCGTAGTACTTCACCAATCCTGAAAGGCTACGTTCAATCGTATCCAAACAGTGAAATACCACAAACCGCGCCTCTGCCTTTGGCCGAGCGGCATCCAGCACCTTTGATAACGGTACACCTGTCCATTTTGCTATGCAGGACCAGCCTTCAACGCAGTCATGTCGGGTGATCTGCGTCCGTGCAGGCATGGACTGCAACTGCGATAGTGAAAGCTCCTGCGGCACGGCCACCGCACCGATCACGCGCAACCGCCAATTGGCGAACCCATCCCCTACAAGGTCCTGATACTCCGCATCGTCTGGGTTGACAGTTCCGTTCGGCTTTTGCCCCTGACGGATGTCGGTTGCCGCGAACTCGGGTGCAAGTGCATCGCCACCCAGCAACCGTTGTGTGCGATAGGTCAACCCGTTTGCCGCAGCCATGATCCCACGCAAGGGGTGATCCGTCGCCGACAACCCGTCCAGAACCTTACACCCTGACAAGACCAATGCTGACCCGGCCATTGCGCCTGACAATAACCTCCGACGATCCATCAGCTTTCCTCCCTGTCGATGCGATACCACCCCGTGATGATCGACCGAAGTTCGTTGACCGGCCCAGCCGCAAGGATCATCAGCATGTGGACGACAAAGAACCCCACCAACCCCACCATTCCCAAGAAATGGATCGTCCGCGCCGTCTGCCGCCCACCAAAAACGTCCACCAGCCAGGGTGCCGTGGCGTTGATGGATGGTGACATCGCAAGCCCGGTCAGGATCATCAATGGCAAAGCCACAAACAGCACTGATGCATAGGCAAGCTTTTGAAGTGCGCTGTAGTGCCGCCCATGATGAAACCGCAGACGGGCATGGTCCAACACATCGCGAGGCAGATCGCGCAGATCCCGGCTGGTAGGGATCAATCCCATGAGGTGCGTGTTGAAGAAGGACGCGACAGACCAGATCACTAGCGTGACAAACAGAACCCAAGCGAAAAAGAAGTGGATGACCCGTCCCGTTGCCAAGCTCTGGTTCGACGGTATCGTCGCCCAAGCGGGAAAGGCACGCACCTCGCCACCCGATGCACCCAAAATTCCAGTTGTATCAAACTCCCAACCACCAATATTGGTAGTGCCTCGTAGTATCTCGCCATCTTGGAAGCCACTGATCGACAGCACCGCATTGTCATAGTCAAATCCCGATTCCAGACCGATATGCAGCGACGGAAAGGCGTTGAAAATCTGCAGCCCCGTTAGCAGCAGGAAGAACAGGCTCACCGCCCATACCCAATGTGTGATCCGCGTCCAAATCTGTTGACGGTAGATAAGTGGCCCTTGCGCCATCTTGTGATCCCTTTGCCTTCAGAACATGTTCCAGCTACGCCAAGTGCAGGGGCAAAGTTTCAATAGGTCATGGCTGATGGATGGCTGAAGATCGAAGATCGCCCAATCCTTCCCCGGCGATTGCAATTGGACGAACGGCGGACTATTTCGGTTCTGCCGCACGGTCACCAAGGCAAGGGCCCCATGAACTGGATTTCCAACTACGTCCGCCCCAAGATCAACTCACTTTTTTCGCGGCGCGAGGTGCCCGAAAATCTGTGGACCAAGTGCCCGGAATGCGGAACAATGCTGTTTCACCGCGAGTTGGCATTGAACCTGCATGTGTGTTCCAACTGCGATCACCACATGGCAATCACCCCCCGTGACCGCTTTCAGGCGTTGTTTGACCTTGGTGTCTTTACCGAGGTGAAGGTGCCCGAACCTGTTGTCGATCCGCTGCAATTCCGCGATCAGAAAAAGTATACCGAACGGTTGAAAGCCGCGCAGAAAGCGAGCGGCGAAAAAGAGGCAATGCTAGTCGCCGAAGGCGAAATGGGTCGCACCCCGATCATCGCAGTCGGGCAGGACTTCAGTTTCATTGCAGGTTCCATGAGCATGTATGTCGGCAATGCGATGATCGCGGCCGCTGAACGTGCGGTAAAACTGAAGCGCCCGTTGATCCTTTTTACCGCAAGCGGTGGCGCCCGGATGCAGGAAGGCATCCTGTCCTTGATGCAGATGCCTCGGACGACCGTTGCCGTGCAAATGCTGCGCGAGGCGGGCTTGCCATACATTGTGGTGTTGACCCATCCCACCACAGGAGGCGTGACTGCCTCCTACGCGATGCTTGGTGATGTGCAGATTGCAGAACCCAATGCGCTGATCTGTTTTGCCGGTCCACGCGTGATTGAACAGACGATCCGCGAGAAACTGCCCGAGGGCTTTCAGAAGGCAGAATACCTTCTGGACCATGGCATGCTTGACCGCGTCACCCACCGCAAATCCATGCGGGATGAACTGATCACCATTACACGCCTGCTTACAGGCCAAAGCCCCCCCGTGCGGGGTGATCTGCCCGCACCCGGAACCCCCGACCTGATGATGGCCGAAGCAAAGGTCTGATCTTGAACGCAAACTCCGGTTCTGATGCAATCCTTCAAAGGATGATGACCTTACATCCCAAGGTCATCGACCTGACACTGGATCGCATGCACCGCCTGTTGGCGGCCCTTGGCAACCCTGAAAGGTCGATCCCCCCGGCAATCCATATCGCGGGGACGAATGGCAAAGGGAGTACGCAGGCGATGATCCGCGCCGGGCTTGAGGCAGCGGGGCATCGAGTGCATGCATACACCTCGCCTCACCTTGCAAGGTTTCATGAACGCATCCGACTGGGGGGCGAACTGATTTCGGAAACTGCGCTCACAGCGCTTCTGGATGAATGCGTCGAGGCAAATGGCCCGGATCCCATCACCTTTTTTGAAATCACCACTGCCGCCGCTTTTCTTGCATTTGCGCGGGCGCAAGCGGACTGGACTTTACTTGAAGTTGGCCTTGGCGGGCGGCTGGATGCTACGAACGTCATCACACCGCGCCTGTCGATCATTACTCCCGTATCGATCGATCATCAGCAGTATCTGGGCGACACGCTAATCGAAATCGCGGGCGAGAAAGCCGGGATCATCAAACGCGGAATTCCAGTGATTGTTGGTCCACAAACTGATGAGGCCCGTGGCGTGATCGAGGATCGCGCTGCCCGACTTGGTGCGCCGGTCCTGGCATACGGTCAACATTGGCATGTGGCCGAAGATCGGAATCGTCTTATTTTTCAGGATGAGGACGGACTTCTTGACTTGCCTTTGCCAAACCTTCCGGGCCCGCATCAGGTTCAGAACGCGGGCGCTGCCATTGCCGCCCTGCGTCATCTTGGCAAGGATGAGGCGGCCTGCGAAGCGGCCGTTACCCACGCCTTTTGGCCCGCGCGCATGCAGCGTCTGCGCACGGGGCCGCTGGCTGAAAGCGCGCCCGGGGTAGAGCTTTGGCTGGATGGCGGACACAATCCGGCAGGGGGTGAAGCTGTCGCGGCAACGCTGGCGCGGATGCCCAAGCGACCGACATATCTGATCTGCGGCATGTTGAATACCAAGGACGTGCGCGGCTACATGACTCCGCTTTCACCCCTAGTCACCCGTCTGTACGCCGTATCGATCCCCGGTGAGATCAATACACTGCCTTCGGAGGCAACACGCGATGCGGCTCTTTCGGTGGGGATGCCGGCAGAAACGGCAGATACCATTGGCGATGCGTTGCGGGCCGTGACACGTAACTCTGCCAATGCGCGGGTCTTGATCTGCGGGTCATTGTATCTGGCAGGATCAGTCTTGCGCGAAAATGGGTAAAGCGCCGTTCACTTTGCCACGCCATAGCGCGCAAGGAACAACCTAACCGCGCCGCTAACCACACGGTCGCGCTCTGCTTGCGTAGCAGGGTCACCGACCCCAAACAGTGCGCGCGGGAACACGTCAGCCTTGCACAACTCAATGAACTGATCTGCGGCCAGTTCCTTGTCGTCAACCACAAGATCACCGCAGGCTTCTGCGTCCTGCAGGTATGTCATTATACGTGCGCGTGCCAGCGCAGGCCCAGAGTCAAAGAACTGTTGCCCGATTTCAGGAAATCGGTCACTTTCCGACGCACAAACACGGTAAACGCGCAAAAAGAACGGCGACAAAAAGAACTCGACAAGTTTGTTACCCGCAACTGTGAGCACGGTGACGGGGTCGTGCATGTCGCCAATAAGGGCCTTGGCCTCCATTGTCTGGCGCTCACACTCCGCCCGCGCAACTTCGATGAACAGCAGCCGTTTATCCGGGAAATAGCTGTAAAGCGTAGCCTTGGATACGTTCGCTTCGCGCGCGATGTCATCAACCGATGCGCCCTCAAAACCGTCACGCATGAACACCATCCGCGCGCCGTCCAGAACTTGTGCGAATTTTCGGCCTTTGCGTATAATTGGCTGATTCATGAGGCCCCTCTCATCCCAGCTATAGATGGGAGGGGCCACAGCGGCAAGCAATGCGTCAGTTGTCCGGCTTATCCGCAGTCGACAGCGTCGAAGTTCCCTGCGTGACGGTGCTGTCGGGAAAGGTCAGATTGGGCATGGACATGTCGATACCGAAAGCAAATGCGGGTGCGGACAACAAAGCCAAAACCATTGCAAGAGGGGCGATACGCTTCATTTCATTCTCCTATTTTTGAACCGTGTGGTTCATATTTTCGTTATGAACCGATTCGTTTAGTTTTTCAAGAATAAAGTGAACTGAAGAGTTCAATTTTGTTGACCTTGCCGAAATTTCACAAGTCGCTAGATTAGAACTATTCCAATAAACGGGTGTCTAATGATTGCTGCATTCACAAACAGACGCCGGTTTGGTGATCTTTCGGCACAGGAAATTCTGGCGCTGGCGATCTCATCAGAAGAAGATGACGCCCGGATATACCGCAGTTTTGCCGAGATGCTCCGCATTGACTATCCGGCATCCGCAGCGGTCTTCGACGGGATGGCGCAAGAAGAAGACGGTCATCGCCAGCGGCTGATCGATCTGCATCGCGCGCAGTTTGGCGATGTTATCCCGCTGATCCGGCGCGAACACGTCGCTGGCTACTATGCGCGGCAACCGGTGTGGCTGACGCAGAACCTGGGGCTGGACCGGATCCGGGGTGAAGCGCACGCGATGGAGCACGCCGCGCGGAATTTCTATGAACGCGCGGCGGCGCGTTCGACGGATGCGGCGACGCGCAAGTTGTTGGGCGATCTTGCGGCGGCCGAGGCGGGGCATGAACGGCGCGCGAACGAACTGACCGCCGATGCGTTGCCCGAAGATGCGCTGGCAGAAGAGGCCAAGACGGAACAGCGACAATTCATCCTGACATGGGTGCAGCCAGGGTTGGCGGGCTTGATGGACGGGTCGGTATCCACGCTAGCACCGATCTTTGCAACGGCGTTTGCGACCCAGGATACGTGGACAACGTTTCTGGTGGGGCTTGCAGCATCTGTGGGTGCCGGGATTTCAATGGGGTTTACCGAAGCCGCGCATGACGACGGCGTTCTGTCGGGGCGGGGGTCGCCGTTAAAGCGGGGGCTCGCGTCGGGAGTGATGACAACGGTGGGGGGGTTGGGGCATGCGCTGCCCTATCTGATCCCGGACTTCTGGACGGCGACGGTCACCGCGATGGTCGTGGTATTCGTTGAATTGTGGGCGATTGCCTGGATCCAGAACCGCTATATGCAGACCCCGTTTCTGCGTGCCGCATTTCAGGTGGTGCTGGGCGGCGCGCTGGTGTTTGCTGCGGGCGTGTTCATTGGGGGCGGGTGATGTATCGCAAGGGTGAGGTCAGCTATCAGGCACTGCCGTTGCCGGACCATGTGGCACGTGAAGATGCCGAAGGGGCGGCGGCAGAGTTCCTTGCCTATATGCGCAAGCGGCATTCAGTGCGGCAGTATTCTGCGCGGCCCGTGCCCGAAGGCGTGATTGCCAACTGCATCGCGGCGGCGGGGACGGCCCCGTCGGGGGCGAACCATCAGCCTTGGCATTTCGTGGCGATTTCCGATCCTGCGATGAAGGCGCAGATCCGGGAAGGCGCAGAGGAGGAGGAGCGGGCGTTCTATTCCGGGGGCGCGGGGGATGAATGGCTGGCGGCGCTCGAGCCGATCGGGACAGGCGTTTCCAAACCGCATCTGACGGATGCGCCGTGGCTGATCGTGGTGTTCGCGCAGCGTTACGGCATCACCGATGATGGCGACCGCTACAAGAATTACTACGTTCCTGAAAGTGTGGGCATCGCGACAGGATTTCTGATTGCAGCGCTGCATCATGCGGGGCTGGTGTGTCTGGAGCATACGCCCAATCCGATGAAATTTCTGAATGAGCTTTGCCAGCGGCCGGCACATGAAAAACCGGTCATGATTCTGCCCGTAGGATATCCGGCAAAGGATGCGACGGTGCCTGCAGTGGCCAAACGGAAGAAGTCGATGGCGCAGATCATGTCGGTGTTTCGGTAAAGAATTGACGGCTGTCAATTTTCAGGATTACTCCATGAAATCAACGCCAATCTCGATTTTGACGACCAAAGGTTAACATGAATTTAGCAATTGGTGATGGCCGATGATGCGCCTTTGGCTAGCACTTTGCCATGGGGGGCGGAGCAAGGTGCCAGTTTTACAGTCGGGGTGATCGTGAACGTTGTTGCAGCGCGATCTTGGCCATCCGCGTGACAATCGTCGTGCCGCACAGAGCCCATCAAACCCCGCCGCTTGCGCCAAGCGTTCAGTTCACAATGAATTCGGCATGAAGGGCCCCGGCGGCATTGATGCTTTTCAAGATGTCGATCATGTCATTCGGGGCGACGCCAAGCGCATTCAGGCCCGCCACCACCTCTGACAGGTCGGTGCCGGCCTGCACCTCGGCCAGACCCGTGCCACCCGATTGGTCGATGCCGACCGCTGACCGGGGCACGACGATCGTTTCACCCTCGCTGAACGGATTTGGCTGCACGACCATCGGCGCTTCTTCCACGCGCAGGGTCAGATTGCCTTGGGCCACCGCAACCCGGCTGATGCGAACGTCCTCGCCCATCACGATTGTGCCCGATCGTTGATCGACGATCACGCGCGCACGGGTTTCGGGTTCCACCACCAGATTTTCAATACGCCCGATGACATGCGCGGGTGACGCCATGTTGGCACGCTCCAGATCCATTCCTACGGTGCCTGCGTCCAGCATGATCGCAACGCCACGGCCGAATTCCTGATTGATGGCGCCCTCGATCCGCGCGGCGGTGGTGAAATCCGGGCTGCGCAGGGCAAGCCGGATCGTGGTAAGCGTGGTAAAGTCAAACGCAACTTCGCGTTCAACACGCGCGCCCGACGGAATCATGCCCGCAGTTGGCACGCCTTGCACAACGCGCGCGGCCTCGCCTTCCGCCGACACACCGCCCGCGATGATGGTGCCCTGTGCCACGGCGTAAATCTGGCCATCGGCGGCGTTCAGCGGTGTCATGATAAGGGTGCCGCCCAGCAGGCTTTTGGCGTCACCAATCGCGGAAATCGTCACGTCGATCTGCCCCCCGGCGCGGGCGAAGGGCGGCAGGGTCGCCGTCACAAACACCGCCGCCACGTTTTTGGGGCGGAAGCTTTCGCCAGCAACGTTCACGCCCAGCCGTTCAAGCAGGTTTGACATGATCTCTTCGGTAAAGGGCGCATTGCGTAACCCGTCGCCCGTGCCGTTCAGGCCAACAACAAGGCCGTAGCCCACCAGATCGTTGCCACGCACACCGTCAAATTCTACAAGATCCTTCAGACGGATAGGTTCGGCCAGGGCGGGCATGGCAGCAAGAAGCAGGATGAAAAGCGCACGGATCATCGCAGGAAATCCACAAGGTTAAGGCGCGAAAGACGCGCGGTGATGGTGTATAGGGATTCGAGCTGTCCCTGCGCCTCTTGCAGGCGGGCGGCAGCCTCATACGGGTCGACGGCCAAGAGTTCGGCACGGGCGATTTGCAGGGCGGTCGTTTCGGCGCCGTTACGCGCGCGCGCCCCCTCGATCTGGCCTTCCGTGGTGCCAAGACGCCCACCCAACAGGGCACGGCTGTTTTGGCCTTCCAGCAGGCCCTCGCCCGCGCGCCGCAGCAAGGCGGCCTGTGCCTGTGGCGCACCGGAAAACAGGCCACGGTCCAGCAGCGCCGCCATTCCGAACGCCTTGAGGGTTTCCATGACCGCAGGATCGGCGGCAGTAATGTCGACTGTGGCGGTCTGTCCCGGCCCCACGGGCAGACCGGTCAGCGCTTGCCCGCCAAGATAGCCGGTCGCAGCAAAGCCTGTCGGGCTGGCAAACCAGACGTCCAGCGCGGTTTCAACATCGGCCGCACTGACGGCACCCGCAACCGCAGTTTCCATCGCGGACAGCAGCGCATCGGGGTCGGCAAGCGGCGAACGGGCCGTTTCGACCCCGCCAAAGATCGCACGGTCGCCCAGCCGGGTGTTATATAGACTGACAGCGGTTTCAAAGGATTGCCGCCCCTCACGCGCTGCCGTCAGAACCGAACCGGGATTGCCCGCCGTCGCCGTCGACAGAAACGTCGGCGCAAGGCCCGTGGCCATGTCCTGCACGGCAGAGAGGGCCGTCTGCATGGCCCCGGTGAAAAATGCGGCCTCATTTGCGGCGCGGGTATAACTGCCCAACCGGGCAAGCGCGGAATCGATGCCGGTGAGGGCCGAGACATCGCCCGCAAGATGTTTGCCCACATTTGCCGTCTGCCCGGTGGTCACCTCGGACGACAGGCGTGTCACAGCGGTTTTCAGATCGGCATTCTGGCGGCGGAGCATGAAGGTTTGGGCAAGGTCGCCAAGCGAGGTAATATTCATGGCCTACAACCCAAGCAATATCTGGATAAGGTCATCAACCGTCCGGATGACGCGGGCATTTGCGGAATAGGCCTGTTCGATCACCAGTAGTTTCTGCATTTCCTGATCGGTATCAACGCCTTGTGCGGATTGCAGTTCGGTCAGACTGTCCGAACGGGCGCGGGCATAGCCAAGGTCATTCTCTGCCGAGATACGAGCGGACGATGCCAGCGACGAAAGATCGCCCGTCAGCGCGGCAAAGCTGCGAGGGCCGCTGGCAAAGGGGCCGGACGCTGTGGCCCGCGGGGCGGTCAGTGTGGCGTGCAGGGTGGTCAACAGGGCGCTTTGGCCGGGCGGGCCCTGCACGGTGGCACCAAGGCCATCGCGCAACCGCCACAAGGTGCCGCCTTGCGCAGGATCGGCGGCGGCGTTGATGGCCAGGCGGGCAGACAGGCCGACCTCATCCAGCGAGTTGAAGGCGGCGCCACTGTCGGTCAGCAGGCCGGGGCTGCCGGGCGCACGGGTAGTATCAACGGTGGGGTCTTCCAGCCGCTCCATCAGGTTGCGGGCGACAGCGTCAAGGCTGGCCTGCGCCTTGACCCCCAAATCATCGCGGATAGCAAAATGCGCGGCCAGCGTGCCGCCATCCATCGCGCCGGGCGGCGCACCCACGGCAATGGGGCGGCCGTTGACAGTAAGGCCAGACAATGCGCCAGAGGTCAGGGTCATGTCGGCGGTAATGGTATTCGTCGCGGTAAAGCCAAAGGTGGCGGCCCGGCCATCAAGCAGGGTGACGCCGCCCGCGGTGACAAGGGCGATCTGATCATGGTCGCGCGGCAGTTCCCGGATGGGGACAATCGTGGCGATGTCGTCGATCATCTTCTGTCGCTGATCCATCAGGCCGGCGGCATCGTTGCCAGTGGATTTCGCGGCGCGGATCAACACGTTGAGGTCCTGCACCTTTGCTAGCGTGTCGTTCAGGCGGCTGACATCGGATGCGATCTTGCCGTCCGCCCGTCCGCGCGCCAGCTGAATACTGTCGGACGCGGCAGAAAATCCATCAGTGACCTGCCGCAGGGCAGTGTGCAGGTTGGACAGCCGGGCCTCGCTGTCGGGGCGGCTTGCGGCCTCGACCAGGGCGCTTTCCAGGGCGGCGATGCGCCCGCTGATGGAGCCAGCGTCAGCGGAGGTGCCGATTGCGCTTTCCACATCGCGCTGAAAGCGCAACAGGGTGTCACGTCCGCCAGCGTTGGCGTCTGCCATCCGCCTGTCTGATAGCAGCGCGCGGTCGATGACACGGTCGGTGCCAATGATCGCGACACCCTGACCAAAGCTGCCTACCACCCGCGCGCCAAGCTGCAATTCGCGCCGGGCATAGGACGGGTTGGTGGCGTTGGCCACGTTGTTTGAAACCAGCTCTGCACCCTTTGCCGCCGCGTTGAGGCCGGAAAGCGCGCTGGTCAGGCTGGCGGAAATGCTCATCTGCCCGACCTATCGTTTAATATTCGTGGTTTCCTGCAACATCTCGTCCACGGTCTGGATCACCTTGGCGTTGGATGAATAGGCGCGCTGCGTCTGGATCAGGGCGGTCAGTTCGGCGGCCACATCGGTGGTTGACCCCTCACGCGCAAAACCGACGACAGCGCCGGTCGGCCCATCACCCGCATCCCACAGAAAGAACGAGCCGGACTGTGGCGAAACTTGAAAGGTCTGGTTGTTCAGCGCGACAAGCCCGTTCGGGTTTGGCACGTCCACCAGTGGGATCTGATAGATCCGCCGGATAAACCCGGTATCATAGGTAGCCGAGATATAGCCGTTTTCATCAACCTCAACCGCCGTCAGGTTGCCGACAGGCGAGCCATCCTTGGAAATCGCGGTCGGTGAGAAGGTATCGGATAGCTGCGTCAGGCCATTGGGATCACCCGTGCGCCCGATGGTCACCGTCAGCGGGCCACCCGCGACCGTCAGGGCAAGGGTGCCGTCCGCCGCATTGTAGGTGCCGCCTGACATGGTGGTCACAGAGGCAAGCGTGCCCCCAGCCCCGCGCGAGTCGTCAAACACCAGCGTGTATTCACCGATCACAGCGCCACCTTGCGCGGAATCGCGGATTTCCATGGTCCAGCTATTGGAGGCCCCTGTCGCGGGCACGATCGGGGTGAATGTCACATCCAGCGATTCCGATGTGCCAAGGTTGCCGAAATATTCCACCGACAGCGGCAACGGGCCACCCGCTGCGCCCGCCTCGGTCTGTGTGGCGGGCAGGTTGACGCCCAAACCCATTGTGGTGGTCGGATCGCCCGCCTGTTGATTGGCATTGATAACGACAGGCCGCAGCCCGCCCACCGTGTCGCGCGCGTTCGTCGGGATCGTGCCATCGGCATTCGCGGGCCAACCCAGCAGCACCAGACCGGAATCGGTGCGCAGTACGCCTTCGGCATCGGGACGAAAGGCCCCGGTCGTGGTCATCATCATCGGCTGCCCGCCCGAGATGCCGACATCGACAGACTGCGTCACCGGAAACATCCCGCGCCCTGAAATGGCCAGATCCAGCGCATTCGCCGTGCCGACCAACGCCCCGCGTTCATCAATCAGCCGGGTTGAGGATGCGCGGACGCCACCCGCCGAATAGACCCCGGCACGCGCGCCATTGGTGATGACCATGCTTTCAAATTCGGCGGATGCCCGTTTGTAGCCATAGGTCCCGGAGTTTGCGATGTTGTCGGCAATCGTTGCAAGGCGGGTGGCATTGGCATTCAAGCCTGCAACCCCCGCATTCAGCGAAGAGGAAATGGTCATCGGTTGGCACCTTTCTGCGCTTGCGACCTATGTTGCCGCAAACCTGCACCTTGCGCCCTTAACACCGCCCTAATGGTTCAAATTTGATACACTCGGCATGATCCAATTGCGCGCGCGCCAGCCTGACAGCTTGAATTTGGTCGCAAGTGAACCGTGGCTGCGCGTGTGGACCGGGCTATCGGTTGCGCCGCAGCAGGACGATCTCCATCCGGTTGTTGCGTACAGCCGTCGGATCGGTGGTCGCGGGCTTGCGATCAGCATATCCCGTCACACGCTGCATCCGGTTTGCGGGCAGGCTTTCGGCCTCGAGCATGAGGCGCAGGGCCTGCGCGCGGCTGGCGGACAACGGCCAGACCGGATTGTCGATCAATGTGATGGGGTGCGCGCGGACATAGCCATTCACCGCGATTTCATTGGTCGAAATCGCCAAGACTTCGGCCAGCATGGTCACAAGCGCGCGACCCTGATCAGACAGTGCTGCCGTGTCGCCGACAAAGATCGGGGTATCAGGCAGATCAAAGATCTCGACGACAAGGCCTTCGTCGGTGACGCGGGTTACGACATGGCGCAGCAATTGGTCCATTGTCATGCTTTCACCACCACGGGCGAGCAGAACCTGTTCCACATCGGCCAAAGCCTGCGCCTCGGCCGCGCTTTCATCTGTATCGGCGGTGCCGGTATCGCCTTGGGCGCGGTCGGCAACCGTAGGCTGTGCGACACTGCCCCCGGTGCCAGTCTGCGCCAGTGTTTCTTCGGCAAAGACCGAATCGCCGCCAAATGCGCCATCGCCGCCACCGGAAACCCGGTTGATCGGTATGGTCGGATTGAAGTAGTCCGCAAGACCCTTGCGTTGCTTTTCGTTTGTCGCGCCCAGCAGCCACATCAACATGAAGAAGGCCATCATGGCCGTCACAAAGTCAGCATAGGCAACCTTCCACGCGCCCCCGTGGTGACCGCCGCCCTGAATGACCTTTTTCCGTTTGATGATGACTGGCGCGGCATTCCCTTGCCCGGCCATTCCCACACCTGTTTTCAACACCCAATCCCGACATTGCGGGCGCGGGATGAAGAAGGGGTAAAAATTCGCCCGGTGGGACCCGTAACGCCATGTATTCAGGCGCGATTTGAGTCGCGTTTTAACGTTCGCGGAATGCTTCGGTGCTTTTGTAAAGCGGCTTGGTCAGGTAGGCGAGGATGGTCTTGCTGCCAGTCTGCAATTCGACCGTGGCCTGCATGCCGGGGCGAATTTCCAGATTGCGCTGCCGGTCTGTCAGTTGCGACAGATCCACGCTGAGCGTGACCTTGTAGTGCGGATCGCCGTCCTGCGCACGGGACCGGTCGTCAGTGAACGTATCGGCGGATACAAACTGCACCGTTGCGGGCAGGGTGCCGTAGATCGTGTAGTCATAGGCCGACAGTTTCACCGTCGCCTCCTGGCCCACCAGCACCGAAGCGATGTCGCGCGGGGCGACCTTTGCCTCCACGAACAATTCATCATCCAGCGGGATGATCTGCATGATTTCCTCGCCAGGGCGCACGACGCCGCCAATGGTGGTCACGCTGACCTTGTTCACCACACCGCGCATGGGGGCCATCAGAACGGTGCGGTCAAGCTGATCTTCGCCCTGTTTCAGGCGCTGACGCAGGGACGCGAGTTCGGTCTGCACTTCGGAATAATCGCGGGCGCGTTCCAGTTCCGTCTGGCCAATGGCCTCGGCCAGACGTGCTTCTGCGTCGCTGAATTCCTTGCGGGCGCGGGTGACTTCGATCAGAGGCACGACTTCTTGCACCAGCATGCGTTCCATCAGGCCAAGCTCTTGTCGTGCCTGTTCCAGCACGGCCCCCGTGCCATCCTTGCGCGCGCGGAATTCGGTCTGGCGCGCGGTCAACAGGGATTTTTCCGACGCAACGATGGCAGGGACACGGGTGGCCCATTGATCGGGCACAGTGAAATCCGTCTCGCCTGCCATTTCCGCCTCAAGCCGCAGGCGACGGATTTCAAGGGCGGCGATCTGATCTGACAGATCGTCGACGGCGGCCTGATATTGGGTGCCATACAACCGGGCGAGCATCTGACCCGGTTCGACAATGTCACCTTCGGCAACGGTCAGTTCGGCGAGAATACCGCCTTCGAGGTTCTGAATGATCTGTGGGCGCGATGATGGCACAACCTGTCCCGGCGCACGCACGATTTCATCGACAAAGGCAAAGGCTGCCCAAAGGATGAATACGATCAGCGTCGCGCCGATCATCCAGATGGTCAGGCTGGGACCGCGACCACGATCTGCGAAGGAATGATCGTATGTCGTCATTTGCCCGCCCCTTGCGCCTTGTTCAGGTGTGCGAGAACCGCATCGCGCGGACCGTCCACCGCCAGACGCCCATTCTGCAGGATCAGCGTGCGGGTCGTCAGTTGCAGGATCGGCACGCGGTGGGTCGCGATAATGGCGGTGCGCCCGTCCAGCCAGGTGTGCAGGCGGCTGACCATTGTCGCCTCGAGCGTCTGGTCAAGCGCGGCAGTTGGCTCGTCAAGAATCGCCACGGCGGGGTTTTGCAACCAGAGACGTGCCCAGCCGATGCTTTGGCGTTGGCCCACGGACAGGCCTTCGCCCATTTCCTTGATCTCCAGATCAAGGCCAAGGGGATGCGCGCGCACGTATTGCCCAAGTCCTGCAAAATCAAGCGCACCCAGCAGACGGTCATCGTCGCGTTCAAGCTGCGTCATGTTCAAATTGTCGCGGACGGTACCCGCAAACAGGCGCACGTCCTGCCCCAGATAGCCGATCCCCCGCCGGATATCGCGCGGATGCACCTGCGCGATGTCGACGCCGTCAATCATCACGCGGCCAGCGTTGGGTTCGTAGAGGCCCGCAAACAGCCTTAACAGTGTCGATTTTCCCGAACCATTGGCCCCTAGGACGGCCACGCGCTGACCCGCCGGAATGGCAAGGGCGGGAATGTCCAGCGTCGGGGTGCCCTTGGCGTCATAGCGGAAATCAAGACGGCTGATTTCAAATGCGCCAGTCAGCTTTTCGCGCCGCAGATACGTCCGTCCGCTCTCCTCGGCCTGCCGGGCATGCGCAACTGCGTCCAATGCGATCAGCGCGGCCTTGGTATTGGACCAGCGCGCCATGGTCGCAGACAGCGCCGCCAAAGGGCCAAGTGTTCGGCTGGTCAGAATGCCGATGGCAATGATCGTGCCAACGGTGAACTGGCCCGCAAAGACAAGATAGGTCCCCACCACGACCGCCGTCACATAGGTAATCTGCTGCACGCCCTGCGCCCAATACCCCAACATCGCCGTCAGGTTGCGCTGTTCAGACGTTTTCAGCGATGTCAGAGCTTCACGCTCAGCGCTCACCCGCACCACCAAATGCCGTGTTGTGAGATCGCTTTCTTGACCCACCGGGACGACAACGTGCAGCATGTCAACGCCACGGTCGTTGAGGTCGTCCAGGGTTGCCTGGCGGCCTGCCTCTACCATGTTGCGAAGTCGGGCGTTTTCCGTAACAGTTCCGATTTGCTCGACTCCTGCGCTGGACGACGCGACGAGCACACCAGCCGGATCGGTGATGAACACCCGCACGTTGTCGGGAAGGTCTACCGCCTTGAGTCGTTGGTCCATCTGTTCCAGGTCCAACGCTGCATAGGCGGCACCAGCAAACGTGCCGCTGTAGTCGAAGACCGGCATCGAAAATGCCAACGCTTTGCGACCAGACGCTCGCACCACGACAAAGCCAGCGATGGAAAAAGCGCGCTGCCCAAGCGAATGCTCCACGAACCTGTCGTCTTGCGAACGGTGCAAAGGGCCTGTCAGCGGCACGCGTACACCGCTGTGCGCCGTCGGGCCCGATCACTCCCAGCAGCGCATAGCTGGGACTCGCGCCCGCAACATTCGACAAAAACTCGCGACACAGATCTGCAAGGTCTGTGCGCCGCACCGACGGTCCACTGGCCACCGTCGCCAAAATTTGCCGCACGCCCTCAATGGATTGTTCTTGGCTGGCGGCAGCCAGCCGACCCATGGTCTGGAGCTCTGCACGCGCACGCTCCAGCACCATTTGCTGATTTTGGGTGTGGGTGTAAAGCAGCAACGCAGCACCGGGAAGCACTGCAATCATCACGAGGATGATCAATAAACCACGAAGCCGGAGTGTTCCTGGCATGAAGCTCTCAGAGGTTGCGACTAAGTCACCTGGGCCATGGCGCGCGGCGAGCAAAGTCCCACAGACAGTTTCAAGATGGAAACTCTTTGATGTGACGGACTGATTTTCCAGCAAATCGGCGCAATGCGCCAACCATTGGTTACAAGTACTGGAATGAACGTGCCGAACTACCGCGCACTAGAAGTGGGGAGTCGCCGAAGCCAGAAGGCGCAACGATATGATTTTGATAGCTACCAGCGCTTACTGCATAAGCGCCAGAGGCTGTTTTTATCTCAACTCCCGGCGGTGACTCCCAGGCCTACCACCCCTCGCTCAGAAGCTCTCCCAATCGTCGTCATTACCCCCCTTGGCTGTCGCCGATGCCGATGCCGGTGCCGGGTTGTGGCCCTGGCCCTGGGGCTTGGCCGCCGGTGCCGCTGCTCGCGCTTTGGGTGCAGCCAGGCTGGCCTGGGGTTTGCCCAGCTTTTTGCCGCTGCCAAGGCTGCCTGGGCCGCTTTTGGAGGCCGGGCTTTTGTGCGCGCTGTTGCTGTACGCCGGTGCCGCTGTCGGCGCCCTTGGGCTGCTGGCTGCCGGGGCGCTGCGTGTGGCGTTGGCGTCAAGCTTGAAGACTGCTACTGCGTTGACCAGTTCTCCTGCCTGTGCGTTCAGGGCGCTGGCGGCCGCAGCCATTTCTTCTACCAGGGCTGCGTTTTGCTGGGTGGCCTGGTCCATCTGGGTGACGGCTTCGCCTACTTGCCCAACTCCTGCGCTTTGTTCGCTGCTGGCTGCGCTGATCTCTCCCATGATGTCTGTCACTCTCCTTATCGAGGCGACGACTTCGGTCATGGTGGCTCCTGCTTTGTCTACGAGGGCTGTGCCTTGCTCGACGCGTTCTACGCTGGCCATGATGAGGCTTTTGATTTCCTTGGCTGCCTCGGCGCTTCTTCCCGCCAGGCTGCGTACTTCTGAGGCCACTACGGCAAAGCCTCTTCCTTGTTCTCCTGCGCGTGCCGCTTCCACTGCCGCGTTCAGCGCCAGTATGTTGGTCTGGAATGCGATGCCGTCGATGACGCTGATGATGTCGGCTATCTTGGCGCTGCTGGCGTTGATGCCTTTCATGGTCTCGACCACTTCAGCCACCACTTCTCCGCCTTGTACTGCCACTGTAGAGGCGCTCATGGCAAGCTGGTTGGCTGCACGTGCGTTGTCTGCGTTTTGGCGCACTGTGGAGCCCAGCTCTTCCATGGAGGCTGCCGTTTCTTCCAGTGCGCTGGCTTGTTGTTCTGTGCGCGAGGACAGGTCGTTGTTGCCCGACGCTATCTGTGAGCTCGCAGAGGCAACGCCTTCTGCGTTTTGCCGCACGCCCGACACCACCTGCGCCAGGTTCACCCTCATGTCGCCCAGCGCAGTGAGCAACTGGCCCATTTCATCCTTGCTGCCAGGAGGCACTTCGGTAGTCAGGTCGCCAGCTGCAATCGCACGGGCAGCCTGCACTGCGTAGTGGGCAGGACGGGTCACCGCACGGGTGATGGCCACGCCCAGCACCGCCGCCAACACCACGCACAAGGCCAACGTACCCAGCACCCAAATGCGCGCCATGGTGAAAACCTGCAGCGCCTCGTCATTGGCCTGCAAGGCCGCATCAGCATTGATTTTTTGCAGCTCGCCCAGGGTCTCGGCAGTGACCACAAAGGCAGATTCCGACTCGCCCGCATAAAGCATGCTCAAAGCGTCGGCGGTGAGTTCCATGGTCTCGGCTGTGCTGAAGTCGACCCCCTTGGCAATGTCTGCCAGCTTGTCCTGCAAGGCCACATAGGCGGCTTTTCGTGTCTTGTAGGCCTGAAAAACTTCCCGTTCCTTGGGCATGTCGATCAGCGGCTCGTAGATCGCCTCTACGCGGCCCAGGTCTTTGTGGCGCGCGGCCACCTGTTCAGCAAAGGCCTTCACCTCGGCAGCGCTGCGCGCCGTAATCATGCCGGCCTCAGCCCGGCGCATGCGGTTAAGCAGCACGCGCAGCTCGCCAGTTTGCGTGACGCTGGGCAGGAGGTTGGTGGCGATCTGTTCAGCGTTGGCGTGGATACGGGACATCTGAACCAGCGCAATGGCGTCGAGCAGCGCTGTCAGACACCACCGCAGGAAACCCGCCGCCAGCTTCACGCCAATGCGCAAATCAGAAATTTTCATGAATCACCTCAAAGTACCTTGAAACACCGGTACAGCCGCAGCTGTGTAACAAAATGCAGTCTCATCAGCGCGCCACCACACAGCGCGCCACCACATCTTGTGTGGCTTCCAGCTGAATCTCAAGAGCGCCGCCCACAAAAAAGCATGCTATTCCAAAAGGATGGCGTGCTTGATTTTTGATAGCAACCAGTGCTT
>CAWAPA010000020.1:0-25410 GCA_963783595.1 uncultured Alphaproteobacteria bacterium
TCGCGGTGCCGCTGGTCGAGGAAAACCGGGGCCGCAGTCTGATGTGGTTGCCGCTCAGCAGCAAATTGTGTCTCGCGGGGATCGGCGCGATTTCATCCGCAAGCTGGATGCTGGCGCTCGCCATGGGATCAAGCAAGGTGCTCGCGGCAAGTGACTGGATCGTGTTCGCCTTTCTGATGCCCGTCATCTACTTCTTGGGCGTGTTTGCCGCTGTCGCCGTGATGTTCCTTCTGCACCTTGGCGGCGAAATGGTCACCCACCGACCCACGCCCCGCGCCGTCAGCGGCCCTGTCGCCGACCGCCCCGCGCAGAACCGCACCGCGCCCGTCGCCGTGCCGTCGATCGCGCAGAATGTCACCACGATGTCGCACGATCATGGCGCGGCTGTCAGGCTGCCCGATGAAAAGGGCCGGCCACACGAAACCCCGCGTGAACGCAATCTGGCAATCCGCGTGGCCGCCGAGCGAAAACTCGCAGCATTCATCCAGACCGACATGGTCGAACCAAAGGTCGCGGCCAAGTGACCGTACTGGCAGTCGGTCCGACGCACCGGACCGGCTGCGCACAACTGCTGCACACTGGGTGATCACGTTTTGTTTCAAAAGGGTTAACAGCACTCCGCACTCTTTTGCGTTTTGCGTTGATTTCATTGGGTAATCCTGAAAATTGACAGCCGTCAATTTCTTGGTTCCTACCGGCTCAGGATCATCCGCCGCTCGGCAATCTCGATCCGGAACCGCCCCAGATACGACATGCCCAACAACGATCCCCCCATATCGCCATCCGTAACATAGGCGGCGACATCGGTATCGCGGAACGGTCCGAACTCCACCACAGGCAACACCACCCGCGCCGTGCGCACGATCCCGTTGGCGGTCTGCGCCTCACCCAGATAGCGCAGGCTGGTGCGGTCGATGCCCAGCCGTTCGGCATCCTCGGCACTCAGCACCAGCTCGGACGCACCCGTATCGGCCAGAAACTCGATATCGGCGCCGTTGATGGTCAGCGTTGCGTAGTAATGCCCGTCCCGCGCTCGCGGCAACTCCACTGCGCCCCCGGTCACATTCTGCACCGGCATGATCCGCTCCTGCATGTCCTGCCAGATGCCATAGCCAGCGGTGACCCCGATAAAGATCATCGCCCATGCCGCCGCCGACCGCATCGCAAAGCCAAGCCGGCTTTTGTATTCGACAATCACCCAGCCCAGCAGCGCCAGCAGGATCAATCCCAGATAGGCAAGCCTGCCCCAATCATCACCCTCGATCATCGCACTCCCCGGCTCCCGTTCTTGGGGAAGCTAGGGCGCGACAGGCCGCGATGCAATTGCTTGTGCCGAAAAGTTCAGCCGATCAGCCCCGTGCCCTTGACGCCGTCGATGACGAACTGCACGGATAGCGCTGCCAGCAGCATGCCCAGCAGCCGCGTGATGACAATCGTGCCCGTGCGCCCCAGCATCCGCTCCAACGGCGGCGAGGCCAGCAGGAACAGATACGTCACGGCGATCATCCCCAGCAGCAGCCCGATCACCGCCGCCGTCCCCGCCCATCCCGGCCCGCTTTGCCCGACCAGCAGGATCACCGAGGCAATGGCACCGGGGCCAGCGATCAGGGGCGTCGCCAGCGGAAACACTGATGGGTCATGGTCTGGGTCCGCCGTCTGCCCCTCGCGCCGCTGCGTGCGGCGTTCGAAAAGCATGTCCAGCGCTGTCAGAAACAGCAGGATGCCGCCCGCAATCCGGAACGCAGGCATCGAAATCCCGATGAAACCCAGAATGGATTCCCCCGCCAATCCGAACAAAGTTAACAACACCGCCGCGATGATACAGGCGCGCAGCGCCATCGCGCGGCGGCGTTCATTCGACATACCTGTGGTCAGCGCGATGAACATGGGCACCAACCCCGGCGGGTCGATGACCACGAACAGCGTGGCGAATGCAGTGATCAGGAACGCGCTTTCGATCATGCCGCCGCCTCCAGCTTGCCTGCCGCCGCCATCCACATGGCCTCGGCGCGGTCCAGACCTTCCATCACTTCAGCATATTTCTTGTTCCAGGTTTCCAGTTCACCCACCCGACCCGCCTCGTACAATGCCGGATCGGCAAGCTTCTTGGCCAACTTGTCACGCATGTCGTTCAGTTTCGCCAGCCGTTCTTCGCATTTGCGCAGCTCTGCCTTCAGGGCAAGCACGTCATCGCGGCTCATCTTCTTGGGTTTCGGTGCCTCTTTGACCTCGACCTTGACCTCGTCGCCGGCCAGCAACTGGCGCCGATACGCCTCAAGGTCTTCGGTGTAAGGCTCCACCGCGCCGCCCTTGACCAGCCACAGCCGGTCGGCGACCAGCCCCAGCAGATGCATATCGTGGCTGACCAGAACCACGGCCCCGGAATACTGCGTCAGGGCCTCCACCAACGCCTCGCGGCTTTCCATATCAAGATGGTTTGTCGGTTCGTCCAGAATCAACAGATGCGGCGCGTCGATCGTGGCGAGCAACAGCGACAACCGCGCCTTCTGCCCGCCTGACAGCCGCCCCACCACAGTTTCCGCCTGATCCGCCATCAATCCAAAGCCGGCCAGCCTTGCGCGCAGCCGTGGCTGCCCCTCAGCAGGGCGCAGCCTTTGCAAATGCTGCAGGGGTGTTTCATCAATGAACAATTCATCCACCTGATGCTGCGCGAAATAGCCGATGCGCAGCTTGGAATGGCGAATGACCTTACCCTCTGCGGTTGTCAGCTTGGCCGCCAGCAGTTTCGACAGTGTCGATTTCCCCTCACCATTGCGGCCCAGCAGGGCGATCCGGTCATCCTGATCAATCCGCAAGTTCAACCGCCGCAGCACGGGCACCCCGCCATAGCCCACGGCGGCGGCATCCATGTTGATGATGGGCGGCGACAGCTCCTCCGGCGCCGGAAAGGTGAACACCTGCTTTTTCGCCTCTTCCGGCGGGGTGATCGTCTCCATCTTTTCCAGCATCTTCACGCGGCTTTGCGCTTGCACGGCTTTGCTGGCCTTGGCCTTGAAGCGGTCCACGAACGATTGCAGATGGGCGCGGCGCGCATCCTGCTTCTTGGCTTCGGCGGTCAGCACCGCACGCCGTTCCGCCATTTGCCGCGCGAACTGATCATAGGGTCCGTTCCAATAGGTCAGCTTGCGGCTGTCCAGATGCAAGATCCCCTGCACCGCCCGGTTCAGCAGGCCCCGGTCGTGGCTGATGATCATCACCGTATGCGGATATTTTTGCAGATAGCTTTCCAGCCACAGGGCCCCTTCAAGGTCCAGATAGTTGGTCGGCTCGTCCAGCAGCAGGTAATCTGGCTGCGCAAAAAGCACCCCCGCCAGCGCCACCCGCATCCGCCAGCCACCCGAAAAATCAGAACAGGGGCGCAATTGCGCCTCGGCGTCAAACCCCAGCCCTTTCAGAATCGCCGATGCCCGCCCCTCTGCCGACCACGCATCAATATCGGCCAGCCGGGTTTGGATATCGGCGATGCGCGCAGGGTCCGTCGCGTGATCGGCCTCATATAGCAGGGCCGTGCGTTCGGTATCGGCCTCCAGCACCGTATCCAGCAGGCTTGTCGATGACGATGGCACCTCTTGTGCCACGCCGCCGATCTTGGCGCGGGATGGCAGCGAAATCTCGCCCCCCTCCAACGCCAGCTCGCCCTTGATCAGCCGGAAGAGCGTCGTTTTGCCCGTGCCGTTGCGGCCCACAAGGCCAACCTTGTGGCCTGTGGGAATGGTCGCCGATGCGCCCTCAAACAAGGGGCGGCCCTCAACGGAATAGGTGATGTCAGATATGCGTAACATGCCCGTCCGCTTGCCCGATGTGTGCGCAGGCGTCAACCGTCCGAATGGCAGTGGCGGGGGTTTTCATCAGCGGGGCCATCTGTTACCGAACGCGCGCAATCATGGGCGGCGGGGCAGGGGCCCTGCATCCCAATCAGACAAGGACGGAATTCATGGCCATCGAGCATACCCTTTCCATCATCAAACCGGATGCCACCAAGCGCAACCTGACCGGCAAGATCATCGCCAAGTTCGAAGAGGCGGGTCTGCGCGTCGTCGCATCCAAGCGTATTCACCTGACAATGGCGCAGGCTGGTGCGTTCTACGCCGAACACAAGGCGCGTGGCTTTTACGGCGAGCTTTGCGAGTTCATGGCGTCCGAACCTGTTGTCGTGCAGGTTCTGGCGGGCGAGAACGCCATTGCCAAGAACCGCGAAGTGATGGGCGCCACTGACCCGGCAGAGGCCGCCCCCGGCACGATCCGCAAGGAATTCGCGCTGTCCAAGGGTGAAAACTCGGCCCACGGGTCAGACAGCGAGGCTGCCGCCGCGCGCGAGATCGCGTTTTTCTTTTCGGGTCTCGAACTCGTCGGCTAAGGCCTTTCGACGACACCGAACATGTTCAGGGCCGCCTCCAGATCGGAGCGGCCCTTTTCCTTGCTGCCCGCAAATTCCGCCTTGATCGCGTCGAACCGCACGCGCAGCGCCTTTTTCTCATCGCCCTTGCAGTCATTCCACGGGCGACCCTGCAACCCCATCACCAGCACGTAGTACCCGATGAAATGCGGCTGAGACCCGGCCTGCAGCAACCGGGCGTAACATGCATCGGCCCCCAATGCGCGGACCTCGGTTGCCGTGTAAAGACCGGCCTTTTCAAAGGCGGCCTCGGACGCGGGCCCAAGGTTCGGAATCGAAGAAATCGGATCAGACATTGGTTCGCTCACCATTGATGGTGCAGCGTAGTCGATCCCTTATCGCCGAAAAAGGGATTTCAGAACGCAGCCCAGTCCCGGATGATCGGCTTTCTGGTGCTGCTTCCCCCCTGTTGCTGGCTGCTGCTGCCACCGGACTGGCCGGCTTGCTGGGAGGGTGTGTTCGACCCACCTTGCTGTTGCGAGGAGGACGATGATGTCGTGGCCATTTGGTCTGCCCTTGCGTGGATGGCTCGTGTTTGTAACAGATTGCACTCTAATTTGGCGCAATCAAGGCTGAATAAGTCGTTCTTTGTGGCTTCACAAGTGGTTGTGATCCTGACGCTACGAAAAGACGGGCTTTGTCGCGCTGATTGTCTGGTCAAATTGACGCACCCATGCCATCGTCGGCCCATGACATACCCGGTTTTCGACGGCCACAACGATCTTTTGTACCGCATCCATCTGGGGCGCAGTCCGCGGGACCAGCTTTGGCTTGTTGGCGATGGCCACGGGCATCTTGATCTGCCACGCATGCAGGCTGGTGACTTTGCCGGTGGGCTGTTTGCGATCTATGTGCCTTCGCCCGCCGACCCCGCGACCGCCGATCTGTTGCAGCGGATGGACATGCCGCCCTATGATCTGCCGCTGCCCGACGCGATGCCTCTGTCGGATGCGCAAGTGATCGCGCTCGAGATGGCGGGGACCTTGCACTGGATGCAACGCAGCAGCGGCGGCGCGTTTCGGCTGTGCCACACCGTGGCCGAAATCAAGGTCGCAATGGCGACCGAGGTTGTTGCGGGCGTCATGCACATGGAAGGTGCCGAAGCCATCGACGAAGGCTGTGATGCCCTGCATCTTTTCTATGCCATGGGTCTGCGCAGCCTTGGTCCGGTGTGGAGCCGACCAACAATCTTTGGCCATGGCGTGCCGTTCCGGTTTCCGGGCGATCCTGACACCGGGCCAGGACTGACGGATGCGGGCAAGCGCCTGATCCGGGCCTGCAACGCTTTGCGGATCATGATTGATTTGTCGCATCTGAACGCGGCGGGGTTCAATGACGTGGCGGCGCTGTCGGATGCCCCGCTGGTTGCCACCCATTCCAATGCACATGCCGTCTGCCCGTCGACCCGTAACCTGACGGACCGCCAGTTGGGCGCGATCCGTGACAGCGGCGGCATGGTCGGTCTGAACTTTGCAACCGTGTTTCTACGCCCCGATGGACGTGAAAGTGCTGACATGGACTGGGACCCGATGCTGCGGCATCTGGATCATCTGATTGCAAAATTGGGTGAAGACGGCGTCGGGTTCGGGTCAGACTTTGACGGTGCCACGGTGCCAAAGGGCATTGGCGATGTGACGGGCCTGCCTGCCTTGCAGGAGGCTATGCTGTCACATGGCTATGATGCCGCACTGATGTCGAAACTCACACATGGCAACTGGTTGCGTGTGCTGGAACGGACCTGGGGTGCATAAAGCGCAGATTGGCCAAGCCCCCCTTTTGCCGGGATAGGTTGCGAAAACGCGCGACGTTGGGCTGCAGCCATCGGACAAGGGTCTTGATCTTTCGTCAGACTTCGTCCCCGTCAAAATGCCAGCTGGCACTTGGCTTTTGTCGCGATTTCACCGAAAGGAGCGCAGAGGATTGGGGGGACGTGCATGACAACCGGTTTCCGTTTTGCGTTGGCTGCGACCGATGGACGCGCGCGCACGGGCGTCATCACCACGCCACGCGGCGACATACGCACGCCGGCCTTCATGCCCGTCGGCACGGCGGCCACGGTCAAGGCCATGCTGCCGGACTCGGTCCGTGCCACGGGGGCCGATATCCTGCTGGGCAATACCTATCATCTGATGCTGCGCCCCACGGCGGAACGGATCGCAGCCCTTGGTGGCTTGCATAAATTCATGAACTGGGATCGTCCGATCCTGACGGATAGTGGCGGATTTCAGGTGATGAGCCTTGCGTCTTTGCGCAAGCTGACCGAGGAAGGTGTTCGGTTTTCATCCCACATCGATGGATCAAAACACATGCTGTCGCCCGAACGCAGCATGGAGATTCAACGTCTTCTTGGCTCCGACATCGTGATGTGTTTCGACGAATGCCCGGCACTGCCTGCGACTGATGACGTGGTTGCCAAATCCATGGCCCTGTCGATGCGTTGGGCACAACGGTCGCGTGATGCCTTTGGCGATCGTCCGGGCCACGCGCTGTTTGGCATCATGCAAGGGGGCGTTACGCAAGACCTGCGTGAGGAAAGCGCAAAGGCACTGACGGCGATCGGCTTTGACGGCTATGCCGTCGGCGGATTGGCGGTGGGCGAAGGGCAGGAGGCGATGTTTTCGGTCCTCGACTACGCGCCGGGGATGCTGCCTGCCGACAAGCCACGCTACCTGATGGGTGTGGGCAAACCCGACGACATCGTAGGGGCGGTCGAACGCGGCATCGACATGATGGATTGCGTGTTGCCGTCCCGGTCCGGACGCACGGCACAGGGTTGGACGCCGCGCGGGCAGGTCAACCTGAAGAACGCCCGCCACAAGGACGACCCCCGCCCGCTGGATGAAACCTGCACCTGTCCTGCCTGCCGCAGTTATTCCCGCGCCTATCTGCACCATGTCATCAAGGCGGATGAGATTATCGGCTCCATGCTGCTGACATGGCACAACCTGCATTACTATCAGGTTCTGATGCAGGGCCTGCGTGATGCGATTGCAGGCGGCAGGCTCGCGGCATTTGTGGCCGAGTTTCACGCTATGCGGTCATTGGGCGACATTTCCCCGCGATAGCATTGCACCACGCGCAAACCAGTCATGTGCGCCGCTGCACAGCTAATCACCTCGTAACCGCTTGTGGTGCGCGATTGGATGCCTAGGTTAGGTATCGAACCAACCTTCCCAAGGATTGCTGACATGACCGATGCTTTGTTTTCTCCGCTAACTGTGGGCGATCTTGTTCTCAAGAACCGGATCGTGATGGCACCTCTGACCCGTAACCGCGCACGCCATAGCGATGATGCGCCCTATGATATTCATGCCGAATACTATGCCCAGCGTGCGGGCGCGGGCCTGATCATCACTGAAGGCACGCAAATCTCGGCCGAGGGGAAAGGTTATGCCTTTACGCCCGGACTTCTACAGCGCGTCTCAGGTTGCAGGATGGAAGGCCGTAACGGCTGCCGTGCATGCCAAGGGTGGGTTGATTGCGGCCCAGATCTGGCATGTTGGCCGGATCAGCCATACCTCGTTGCAGGAAGGGGGCCGCGCGCCCGTCGCACCTTCGGCAATTGGGGCGGGGTCGAAAACCTTTGATGGCACGGGGTTTGTTGACACTTCCGTGCCCCGTGCCCTCGAGACTTCCGAAATCGCACGCGTCGTTGGCGACTATCGTCAGGCCGCGCAAAACGCCAAGGACGCAGGTTTTGACGCCGTGGAGATACACGCTGCCAACGGCTATCTGATTGACCAGTTCCTGCGCGACACCGCGAACCACCGGACGGATGCCTACGGCGGGTCGATTGAAAACCGTGTGCGCCTGTTGGCAGAAGTCGTCGCCGCCGTCACAGATGTGCTGGGGGCAGGGCGTGTAGGTGTCCGTCTCAGCCCGTTTTCCAATGCGAATAATGTCGGCATCGACAGTGATACCCTCGCCACCTTTGGTGCGGCAATTGATGTGCTGAATCATGCAGGCGTCGCATTCCTGCACATGGTCGAAGGGCAGACCGGCGGTCCGCGTGAATGGCCGACAGGCGCGCTGGAAACGCTTCGTGCTCGGTTCAAAGGCGTCTACATGGCCAATAACGGCTATGAACGTGCATCCGCGCTTGCGGCAGTGGCAGAGGGAAAGGCCGATCTTGTGGCTTTCGGCAAACTTTACATCTCTAACCCCGATCTTGCTGAACGCCTTGTCGCCGACGCGCCGCTGAACCCGCTGCCCACGGCGGGCCTTTATGGCGGGGGTCGTGAAGGATACACCGACTATCCCAAACTATCTGCGGTTGCAGCCTGAAACGATTGCCGCGTCCTGCGCACCAGTTTGTGCGCAGGACGCATCGGTTTTTCGCGATTACGCGCTTGCAAGACGTTTGGCCTGCAGGCACCCTGCAAGAAGATTATGCAAGCGTGGTTGACACTCCATATCCCTCATACCAGATATAGTTTCCGACGCGGGGAGGGCCCATACGTTGCCGATCATCGGGACACCGGCCTTCCTGCCAGAAAGGACATCATATGACTGACACGTTGAATACCAGCTACCCCGTCCTACCCCTTCGCGACATCGTTGTGTTCCCGCACATGATCGTGCCTCTGTTCGTGGGTCGTGAAAAGTCGGTGCGCGCGCTGGAAGAGGTGATGCAGGATGACAAGCAGATCCTGCTGTCGTCCCAGATCGACCCTACAGTTGACGACCCTGCAACCGATGGCATTTATCGGATCGGCGTGCTCGCCAACGTGCTGCAACTGCTGAAATTGCCCGATGGCACCGTCAAGGTGTTGGTCGAAGGCCGGGCGCGTGTCAAGATTACCGAATTCGTGCCAAACCCGAATTTCTTTGAGGCACGTGCAGAAACCCTGACCGAAACCATGGGCGATCAACCTTCGGTAGACGCGCTGATCCGGTCAGTGGGCGAAGAATTCGAGCGCTACGCCAAAATCAAGAAGAACATCCCCGAAGAAGCGCTTTCAGCCGTCTCTGACAGCCGCGAACCCGCACGTCTGGCCGACCTTGTGTCCGGCCATCTGGGGATCGAGGTTGCACAAAAGCAAGCCTTGCTGGAAACCCTCTCCGTCGCCGAACGGCTGGAGCGGGTCTACGGTCACATGCAGGGCGAAATGTCCGTGCTGCAGGTCGAGAAAAAGATCAAGACCCGCGTCAAATCCCAAATGGAAAAGACGCAGCGCGAATATTATCTGAACGAACAGATGAAGGCGATCCAGAAGGAACTGGGCGACGGCGAGGAAGGCCAGAACGAAGTGGCCGAACTTGAGGCGCGCATCGCCAAGACCGCGCTGTCAAAGGACGCCCGCGACAAGGCCGAGGCGGAGCTGAAAAAGCTGAAAAGCATGTCGCCAATGTCGGCCGAAGCGACGGTCGTGCGCAACTACCTCGACTGGCTTCTGGGCGTGCCATGGGGCGTCAAATCCCGCATGAAGAAAGACCTTGGCCACGCGCAAAAGGTGCTGGATGCCGATCACTACGGCCTTGAAAAGGTCAAGGAACGTATCGTCGAATACCTTGCGGTGCAGGCGCGTTCTGCCAAACTGAAAGGCCCGATCCTGTGCCTTGTTGGCCCTCCCGGCGTTGGCAAAACCTCGCTTGGCCGGTCGGTCGCCAAGGCCACCGGGCGCGAATTCATCCGCATCTCGCTTGGCGGCGTACGGGACGAATCCGAAATCCGCGGCCACCGGCGCACCTATATCGGCTCCATGCCCGGCAAGATCATTCAGGCGCTGAAAAAGGCGAAAACGACCAACCCGTTGATCTTGCTTGATGAAATCGACAAGATGGGCAACGATTTTCGGGGTGATCCGGCATCGGCCATGCTTGAAGTGCTGGATCCCGAACAGAACGCAACCTTCGTCGACCACTATCTTGAGGTCGAATATGATCTGTCCAACGTGATGTTCATCACGACGGCCAACAGCTATAACATGCCGTCCCCCTTGCTGGACCGGATGGAGATAATTCCTCTGTCGGGCTATACCGAGGATGAAAAGCGTGAAATCGCGAAAGGTCACCTGATCCCGAAACAGATCGCGAACCACGCGCTGAAGAAGGGTGAATTCAAGATCACCGATGGCGCGCTTCTGGAAATGATCCGCACCTACACGCGGGAAGCGGGTGTGCGGAACCTTGAACGCGAACTGGCCAAACTGGCACGCAAGGCGGTAACCGAAATCGTCAAAGGCAAGACCAAACTGGTCGAGGTGACGGAAGCCAGCCTTGAAGGCTTCCTCGGCGTCAAACGGCATCGCTATGGCCTTGCCGAGCTGACAGATCAGGTTGGCGTAGTCACAGGTCTGGCCTGGACATCGGTCGGTGGTGAGTTGCTGTCGATCGAGGCATTGCGTCTGCCAGGAAAGGGCCGGATGAAGACGACCGGCAAACTCGGCGATGTGATGAAAGAAAGCATCGAGGCCGCCGCGTCATATGTCCGCTCCATCGGCCCGGCGATTGGTGTCAAGCCGCCAAAGTTCGAAACGATGGATATCCACGTTCACGTCCCGGATGGCGCGACCCCCAAGGACGGCCCATCAGCGGGCCTTGCGATGGTGACCTCAATCGTCTCGGTGCTGACCCAGATACCTGTTCGGCGTGACATCGCGATGACGGGCGAGGTATCGCTGCGCGGCAATGCGATGCCGATTGGCGGGCTGAAGGAAAAACTGCTCGCGGCGCTGCGGGGTGGTATCAAGACCGTGCTGATCCCCAAGGAGAACGAAAAGGATCTGACGGAAATTCCAGACAACGTGAAGAGCGGGCTCGAGATCATTCCGGTGACCCATGTGCGTGATGTGTTGAAACTGGCGCTTGTGCGCGAACCAGAACCCGTCGAATGGGATGAGGCTGCAGAAGAAGCTGCCGCTGCCGCCCGCAAGGCCGCTGCGGATGCGGCAGGTATTGGCCAGACGGCGCATTGACCACTGATCCTGACAAAAGGTGCCCCCGCAAAGGGCGCCTTTTTCGTTTCTCGTGGCATTGTTTCCGGCTTGGGGCTAATCTTCAGCAAAGCCACCAACAAAAGGCCATCCGATGACCGACGCACCAATCGAAAAGACGGCAAGCGCGACAGCGACAAAAACCGCCGCTGCCGCCCCCGCAAAACCTGCCGCGAAATCGACGGCGAAAATGCCCGCGAAACCCGCCGCAAAAAGCCCTGCAAAACCCACGCCCAAGGTTGCTGCAAAACCTGCAACGGCCAAGGCACCAACCGCACCGCTGGCAAAGAAACCGTCGATACCCGCACCCAAACCCGTCGCAGTTCCGGCTGCCGCCACAGCATTGAAAATCGTCCCCAAGACGCCTCAGGCCGCTGCTGAAAAGGCAGCGCAATTGAAGATGAAAGACCTGATCGAACGCGTGGTCAAGGCGACGGGTGGCAAGAAAAAGGGCGTCAAGGAAATCATCGAGGCGACGCTCACCACCCTCGGGGATGCGCTGTCCAAGGGCGAGGCGATCAATCTTCCGGGTTTCGGGCGCGCCAAGGTTGCCCATGCCGAAGACAAGGGCGCTGGCAAGCCGATGACCATCAAGATGAAATCCCAACCTGCAAGCGAGGCGAAAAAACCCGTCAAACTGCCCCTTGCAGCTCCCCAAGACTGAGGGTAAACCCCCGCCAAAGGGTGATTAGCTCAGTGGTAGAGCGCATCGTTCACATCGATGATGTCAGGGGTTCAAATCCCTTATCACCCACCATTTTCGCAAACGCAGCCCCCTTTTCGCAAGTGGGCTGCGTTTTTCTTTTCGGCTTGCCATTGCCGCGCGAGATCGGGTATCTCCCGGCCACGGGTTGTTAGCTCAGTTGGTAGAGCGTCTCGTTTACACCGAGAATGTCGGCGGTTCGAGCCCGTCACGACCCACCATTTCCGCACAGTCGCTCTGCACCTCCGGCACATGACGCAACGTGTTATCCGCGCTATGATGTCTCCAAAACTGGAGGCCCGGATGAGTTGGAACCCCGCACTTGACCCTGATATCCCGCTTGGTGACGCGGTTGACGCCATTGAAACTGTTATTGTGCCCCGCGCCCGTGACCTTGGCGGGTTCGAGGTGCGCCGCGCACTGCCATCGGCCAAACGCCAAATGGTCGGCCCTTTCATCTTTTTCGATCAGATGGGCCCCGCCGAGTTTCTGACGGGGCAAGGCATCGACGTGCGCCCGCACCCGCATATCGGTTTGGGCACGGTCACCTATCTGCTGAAAGGCCGCATTCATCACCGCGATAGCCTTGGCACCGATGCTTGGATCGAACCTGGGGCCGTCAATTGGATGATGGCGGGGCAGGGGATCACCCATTCCGAACGACAGGACGGACCGGGCAAGCGCAACCCGCACAGCCTTTTTGGTCTGCAAACATGGCTTGCACTGCCGAGGGCCCACGAGGATGACCCTGCGGCCTTCATGCATACCCCTGCTACCGACTTGCCGATGATGGAGGCCGAGGGAAAGACGGTCCGGCTGATCCTTGGCACTGCTTACGGGCAGGAAGCACCGATCAAACTGCCGTTCGGCGTGTTTTATGCCGACGCGATGCTCGAACCTGGTGCCGCAATTCCGCTGCCCGGCAATCATGAAGATCGCGGGGCCTATATCCTGCAGGGCGAAGTCACGGTTGCGGGGCAGACGTTTCCAACCGGGCAGATGCTGGTTTTTCGTCCGGGCGACAACATCACCTTGCGCGCAGGCGATCAGGGTGCCCGCATCATGCTGCTTGGCGGGGACACCAGCGACGGGCCGCGCCACATCTGGTGGAATTTCGTCGCCTCAAGTCGTGAACGCATTGATGCCGCGCGCGAGGCGTGGCGCGCGGGCGATTGGGCGCATGGCCGCTTTCGCCTGCCACCCGGTGATGACGAAGAGCATATCCCCGCCCCGGAAGTCTGACTATTCGGCGGCCAAAGCGATCTTTTCATCCGCGCGCCAGCCTTCCAGCACATCATTGGCGAGTTTGCGCAGTGCCTTGTCGATTTGCACATCTTCCAGCGCAGGCGCATTCGCAGCCCACTGCCGCAGCTTGAACGGCTTGCGTCCCAGAATGGGTGCGGCCATTCCATCGGGCAACTGCCCCGCCGTGGCCAGCGCCCGCCCCCAAGCCGCCGCAAGCGACGGCCGGTCGCCGGTATCTTCGCACCACATCGTTTCAAACAGCGTCATGATGTAATCCAGCACGGCCTCTGGCACATGCCGACGGTCCGCCTTGTAGGGCAGGTGGAACACATCCGTGACCAGCTCATACGATGGCCAATAATGCAAAACTCCGTCCGCCGCGGTTTCGCGTACCACCTCATCTATCGCCACGCGCAAAACGGCCTTGGATACCGAATTCGATGACAGACAGGCATTGTCGCGAAACGTCGCAATCAACGGGATAGGCGATAGCGTGAAGATGATCTTGGCATCAGGCCGATGTTTGCGGATCAGCGCATAAATGGCGCGCAGGTTGTCTTTGTTTTCTTCCACGGTACTAACGCGAAACTTGTGGCGCGCCGGGTCATAGACATCTTTCGGAATGGTGCGCCAGAACACGTTGCCAGTCGGTTCGTCATACCAAACCTCTGACAGCCCGAATGTCAGGATGAAAACGTCTGTTTCATCGAATATCCGTTTGGTTTCCGCCTGAATTGCGGGGTCATAGCCATACTCTTCGGCCTTGTAGCCATGCCACAGCGTGCCGTCAAAACGCTTGTTTTCCCACGCCCATTCAAATTGCTGGCGGATCACGAACGAATTGACCATGCCTTCGCCACAGGTCACCACATAGGCGTTCTTGGCCGCGTCATCCTTGTTCAGGACCCGAAAGTTTCGCTTGGAAAGCCAGTTGGAGATATTGGCCGCAAAGCAACTGCCAAAGGCCGTGATCTGGGTTTTCGGCGTGATTGGTGGCGTCGCAGGCTGCCAGCCTTGCACCACATACTTCTGCGTGCCCATCACATCCAGCAATCGCGCGACGGTCGGGTTATAATGCGTGTGTTCGCCACGAAACCAGGTCCGAAATTCAGCCGAATCCTTGGTTGTGGTCTGAAAGTTCACTTCCTGCGCCTGCCCAACGGCGGCCTCGCGCGTCGGTTTGCGTGCCATCCTGCGTTCCTTCTGCCGTCCTGCCTGTTCCGGCTGTCTTGCAGGGATGCCCTGCCGCGCCGAATTCTTGCTGGCATCCTAGGTGAAAAAGCCATGCGAATCAAGGAAGCTGCATGTGCTCGGCCCACCCCGTGAAATGCCCGCCAGATTGCCTGCGGAAAAGCCGAAAGCGCCCTTGACGGGGGCAGCAGAGGCCCTTATGACACCCTCCACGCACCGGGCCGATTGGACCATGTGCGGCGAGATGCGCGGTGGTAGCTCAGTTGGTTAGAGTACCGGCCTGTCACGCCGGGGGTCGCGGGTTCGAGCCCCGTCCACCGCGCCACTTGCTTCAAAAGGCCCCCGTTCGACCGGGGGTCTTTTGCATTTCAGGTCCCGATCACGATCGACAGGATGAAGGTGGCAATCCCGATCTCCCCCCATGGCAGCGATGGCAGCAACATGCGGGGCAGGGCGATGGTGGTTGCAAGGGCGCGGACAATCATGGGGTCATCTCCGGGGTTGTGGTTAACGCCGATGATGACAGTTGGAACTTAACAAGAACAAAAGGCCCGGATGATCCGGACCTTCCATTATCGAAACAGTTTGTTGCAGATCTTAGGCGGTGCCTGCCAGATCGCGCAGCACATAGTGCAGCACCCCGCCGTGTTCGACGTATTCCACCTCGATTTCGGTATCAATCCGGCATCTGATCTGAATGGTTTTGGCCGATCCATCGCCGAACACGATGGTACATGGCACCAGCGACAGCGGCTTCAGATCACCCGACAGACCGGCGATGTTCACCACCTCATCCCCTTTCAGCCCAAGAGATTTGCGTGTGTCTCCGCCCGTAAACTCGAACGGGATCACCCCCATGCCCACAAGGTTGGATCGGTGGATACGCTCAAAACTTTCGGCAATCACGGCCTTCACCCCCAGCAGAGCCGTCCCCTTGGCCGCCCAGTCGCGGCTGGACCCCGCCCCATATTCGATGCCGCCAAAGATCACCAAAGGCACACCCGCCGCCTGATAAGCCATTGCCGCGTCAAAGATGCTGGTCTGCACCCCATCGGGGCCCAGCGTATCGCCACCCTCTACCCCGTCCAGCATCTCGTTCTTGATGCGGATATTGGCGAACGTGCCGCGCATCATCACCTCGTGGTTGCCGCGCCGAGCGCCATACGAGTTGAACTCTGAAACCGGAACCTGTCTTTCAATCAAATACTTGCCAGCAGGTGTTGAGGCTTTGAAAGAACCTGCCGGACTGATGTGATCGGTGGTTATCATATCACCAAGCAGCGCCAGAACCCGCGCGCCCGTGATGTCGGCAATCACTCCCGGCGTCCGCGCCATGCCGCGGAAGTATGGCGGATTCTGGATATAGGTCGATGCCGCAGGCCAGTCATAGGTCTCCCGTTCCGTCACCTTGACGGCTTGCCACTTTTCATCGCCCTTGAACACGTCCGCATATTTCTTCTGAAATGCCGCGCGGGTCACGGTCGCATGCACAAGATCGGCGATTTCGATATTCGTTGGCCACACGTCCTTCAGAAAGACAGGGCCATTCGTGCCCATTCCCAAAGGTTCGGTGGTCAGGTCGATATTCATATCGCCGGCCAGCGCATAGGCTACCACGAGCGGCGGCGAGGCCAGATAGTTTGCGCGCACGTCTGGGCTGATGCGGCCTTCAAAGTTGCGGTTGCCCGACAGCACGGCTGTCGCCACCAAATCACCTGCCGCAATCGCCGCCGAAATCTCGGGCTGCAACGGCCCCGAATTGCCGATGCAGGTCGTGCAGCCATAGCCGACAAGGTTGAACCCGACAGCATCAAGGTCTTCCTGCAATCCTGCCGCCTCAAGATATTCCGATACCACCTGTGACCCCGGTGCCAGCGACGTCTTGACCCAAGGCTTTCGATTCAGCCCTAATGCGCGCGCCTTGCGGGCCACGAGCCCTGCGCCAATCATGACGTAAGGGTTTGATGTGTTGGTGCAGGACGTGATCGACGCGATCACCACCTTGCCAGATGACATGGTATAGTCTTCGCCGACGACTGGTACCTCAACGCCCAGGGGCCGGGCAAATCCGCCAGCCATTTCGCGCGCGAATGATGCCTTTGCATCGGTCAGCGGCAAAAAGTCCTGTGGCCGTTTTGGTCCGGAAATCGCAGGCACGATGGTCGCCATGTCCAGATGCAGGGTACTTGTATAGATCGGCGCATAGTCGGCACCGCGCCACATGCCATTGGCCTTTGCATAAGCCTCCACCAGCGCAATGCGCGCCTCGTCCCGGCCTGTCATATGAAGATAGCGCAGAGTTTCCGCGTCGATCGGGAAAAAGCCGCAGGTCGCGCCATATTCAGGCGCCATATTGGCAATCGTTGCCCGGTCGGCCAGCGGCAGATGATCCAGCCCTGCGCCGTAAAACTCCACGAACTTGTTCACCACGCCATGCTTGCGCAGCATCTGCACAACCTTCAGCACAAGGTCGGTGGCCGTCGTGCCTTCAACCATCGCGCCGGTCAATTCAAACCCCACCACTTCGGGGATCAGCATGGATACCGGCTGGCCCAGCATCGCGGCCTCGGCCTCGATCCCGCCAACACCCCAGCCCAGCACAGCCAGACCGTTGACCATCGTCGTGTGACTGTCGGTGCCCACCAGCGTGTCGGGGTAGGCGACCTCGGCCCCGGTCTGGTCCTTGTCGGTCCAGACCGTCTGCGCCAGATATTCAAGGTTCACCTGATGGCAGATGCCGGTTCCGGGCGGAACCACACGAAAGTTGTTGAATGCATTCTGTCCCCATTTCAAGAACACATATCGTTCCATGTTCCGCTCATACTCGCGGTCAACGTTGGCCTGAAATGCGCGCGGCGTGCCAAACTCGTCAATCATCACGGAATGGTCGATCACCAGATCAACAGGCGCAAGCGGGTTGATCTGTTCCGCGCTGCCACCAAGTCCCAGAATCCCGTCGCGCATCGCGGCAAGGTCGACCACCGCAGGAACGCCAGTGAAATCCTGCATCAGCACGCGGGCGGGGCGGTAGGCAATTTCGCGCGGGTTCTTGCCACCCTTGGCGCCCCATTCCGCAAAGGCGCGGATATCGTCCAGCGTGACGGTCTTGCCGTCCTCGAACCGCAGCATGTTTTCCAGAACCACCTTCAGACTGGCAGGCAGCCGCGCGAAATCACCAAGGCCCGCCGCTTGCGCTGCGGGGATCGAATAATAGTGAATGGTCTTGCCGCCTGCAGTCAGTGCGGTGCGCGTCTTTGCGCTGTCGTGTCCTACGGTAACGGTCATGCTGGCCTCCTGATGGGATGGGCTTGCCTTCTGGCAGTCGATTCCTGATGTCATTGTATACCACGGTATGCCGCACGAAAAGCCCCGTCTGCGAATACTCGAGTGTAACAATGGCCTCGCTAAACCTTGATTGGCGTGGGCAATTGGATTTGTCTACAACGTTACGACAACGGGGATAAGGATTTGATGACATGCGACACTTCGCCAAGCTTGCGGCGGGCCTGTTGGTTTGTGCCAACTCGGCCGCAATTGCGCAGTCGCAACCCGTGGTGGTGGTAGAGCTGTATACATCGCAAGGATGTTCGTCCTGCCCGCCCGCTGACGCATTCATGGCCGAACTCGTGCGCGATCCTGATGTCATCGCGCTGGCGTTGCATGTCGATTACTGGGACTATATCGGCTGGAAAGACATCTTTGCCCAAGGCCGCTTTACCGATCGTCAAAAGGCCTATGCCACAGCCATTGGCAGCCGCACAATCTATACCCCTCAGATGATCATCAACGGGGTCGAACGGGTCGAAGGCAACAATCCCGAAGCAGTGAAGATGGCCGTTGCCCTGCATCTGGTGCAACCGGCAGATGTCACCCTGCAATTGCAACGCACCGGCGATACATTGACGATTGGTGCGAACGCCGCGTCGGGTGACTCCGCGGCGCTGGATGTTCATCTTGTGCGCTACCTGCCCGAACAGACGGTCGAAATCACGCGCGGCGAAAATGCCGGGCAGACCATTACCTACCACAACGTCGTGACAGACTGGCAAGCGCTTGGCCAATGGACACCAACCGCCCCGCTTGCGCTGGACGCGACTGTTTCGGGCGATGAACCGGTGATCGTCATCCTGCAAAAGGCGGGCCATGATGCCATCATCGCTGCGGCACGTCTGGACTGACGTCTATTCGGTCTGGGGCACCGCCCGCCAGCGTCGATGAATCCAGAACCATTGGTCCAAATGCGCTCGCACCAGTGTCTCCAGACTGTCATTCAGGGCCTGTGTCATCCGTTCCGGGGTATCAACAGCAATCGGCGCCTCTACGACGATCTTGAAGTTCAGACCGTCGGGCAGGCGGATCGCATAGGTGGGCACCAGCAACGCATCGTATTTCAAGGCAAGTTCGGCCGCCGAAAGTGCCGTTTGCGCGCTGACCCCGAAAAACGTCAACGCTGCGCCGTGCTGCATGTGCTGGTCGATGACCAGCCCCAGCATTCCACCCGATTTCAGATGTCGCACCATATCCGACAACCCCGCCCGCCCGCGCGGAAACAGCGGTGTGCCGATCCGGCTGATGGCGGCGACGTAATGTGCATTGAAAAACCGGTTCTTCATGGGGCGGTAAAGCGCGCCCACCCGAAACCCGCGCGCAATCAGCGCGGCGCGGCTGGCGTCATAATTGCCAAAATGCCCCGTCACCAGAATAACGGGCCGCCCCTCCCGATGCGCCGCGTCCAGCGCGGCAAGACCCGCGCCTTCGGCCGGCGTTGCGGCAATCCGGGCTGTGAACTCCGCGCCTGAATAAATTTCGATGATCGTGCGCCCAACATTGTCCGGCACCGCCCGTTCCAGCCGCGCAATCTCGGGCGCAGCAAGGCCCGGCATGACCAGCGCCAGATTGTCGCGCACCCGCTTGCGGTAACCCGCAACAGGGGCAATCACCTGCGCCATCACCCAGCCACACAGCCGCACCCGCGGCCCATAAGGCAACCGCAACAACCCCCAGATCAGCGCCTGTATGGCACGGTCCTGCAACCAGTGTTTCACCCGAACCCCGCGCGTCATCACCTTGTCCGCTTCATTGCAACCGTGCCAAGACCGTTTCCCTGTGCCAGACATAAAGCCCGGCCCCCACGATCACAAGCGCGCCCACTAGGGTCCACGCGTCCGGCACGTCGTTAAAAAACAAGAAACCCCACAGGGTCGCAAGCAGAATACCTGCATAGGTGAACGGGGCCACCACGCCCGCCTCGGCCAGACTGAACGCCCGGATGATGCACAGTTGCGCCAATGTGCCCAGCACGCCGATGGCCACAATCATCGGAAGATCAGCCATTGCAATCGGTACCCAGACGAACGGCAACGCAACACTTGCAAGCGCCGTGCAGATCAACGCCGCATACAGCATCGCCGTCCATGCCGTTTCGCGTGGTGCGACCGCCCGTGTCAGCAGTACATTCGCCGCATAGGTAACTGCAGCGGCCAGCGGCAACAGGGCGGCCGGACTGAACACCGCCAGCCCCGGCCGGATGATGATGATCGCGCCGACCATGGCCGCCACCACACCCAGCACCCGCCGCGGACCCAGCCGTTCACCCAGAAAAATCGCGGCGCCCAGCGTAATCAGAACCGGACTAATGTCGGCAAGCGCCTGCGCCTCGGCCAGCCCGATATAGGCAAGCGATGCAAAGTACAGCGCACCGGTTGCAAATTGCGTCACTGCCCGCGCCACATGCATCGCACGGTAAGGGGTGCGTAGCAGCGCAAGACTGCGCCCGCGCAGCAAGATCAGCACGATCACCAACTGGCCCAGAAATCGCACCCAAACAATCTGCGGCACCGGCATGCGCGCAACCAGCCCCTTGACCGCCGCATCCATCAGCGTGAACAGCACCACGGCCAGCAGCATGAAAAGAATGCCCCGTGTCGGTGCAGAAAGCGCGGGCGGCATGATCGAATGGTCCTTGTCTGGTATGCAGCCGATTTATCAGCCGCGTCTGGCAAAGGCAAAGGCCTGCCACCAGTCGCTGTTCCCATTCAAGACAAGCGTGACACTATTCCTCATCCGCGTCCTGTTTCAGGATCACTTCGCCCGATGCCTCCAGCGTGCGCACGCCGGTAATGACGGCAGACATCGCAGTTTCGCCGTCCTTGTCCTTGATCTTGCCGCGTGCACCCATTTCTTCGCGCAGCGCCTGTCCCATGCGTTGCGACAGCGCGGCCAGCACAAACTCCACCACATCCGCCAGATCGGGTTTCGATGCGGCATAGCTTAGCGCAGTCACCAGAACCTCGTTATCGACAACCCGTACGATCTTGGGCACATCGCGCGCGGCAACACGGACGGGCAAATGAATGAACGTGAACAGGGCCTTGCGCACCTGGTCGGCAAAGCCTGCGTCGGCCTCATCCAACCCCTTCAGCACATCCTCGCGCGTCATCACGGGCGAGATGTTGAGGATGGCACCGACACGTTCAACCGGCCCCGTGTCAAACGCCTTGGGCGCCTGATTGTCCAGCTGCGCAGAAAGCGAAAGCCCAATGCGCCGCACGGTTTCGGGGTCTACATTCCCGGTCATCGAAATCGCGTAGGCCACACGGCGCGCCCGATCCCCCGGCAGTTTGCCCAGCAGATCGGCCGCCTTCTGCACTGGCAGCTTTGACAGCATGACGGCGGCGATTTCCACGCTTTCCTGATCTATGATCGGCAGCAACCGGTCGACCGCCAGCCCGGTCAGGCGATCCCACGGATCAACCTTGGCCGACGCACCGGCCAGCCTGCGCAATCGGTTCGCCGCACTCTCGCTGATGTGACCGTCCATCATCGACAGCGCACCCTCGATTCCACCCGGAAATGACAGACCGACATCTTCCAGTTCATTCAGAAACTCTGCAACGATCAAGCCCAGCGTATCGCGGTCAACCAACCGCATCTGGCCCATCTGTTCGGTGATTGCGGCCTGCAGATGTTCCGGCAACGACGACAGCGGCAGTGACGTGCCTTCCGTCAACAACAAACGTACGATGACCGCCGCCTTTTCGCGTGCGGTCATCAGGCGCGGTCCAACGACCGACCCTGCCGCAACGCGGATCGGATGTATGCGTGCCAAAGCGATATTCGCGTCCCGTGCCATGCCTGCCCCTTGCCGTTGCTACGGGGCACTCTGCATGGCAGTCGGTTAACGCACGGCTAACCCTAGCTGCTGACGGGCAAACATTTTCCCGTCGCCGCGTCCAGCGTCGTGCCTTCGGCACAACTGACTGCGGCTTCCTGAAGGCTGCGGTCATGCGGGCACCCTTGCGCCAGCGCAAGGCCAGGCGTCAGGGTCAGGGCAAGTGCAACAAGCGTCGTCTTCAACGTCATCTGTCGTCCTCCGTGCATGTGTCAGTAGGTCGTCGTCGTCCCAGTCGCGATGGCATCTGCCAGCGCATATTCGGCCCAAGTGCCCGCGCCGCCGCGCGCGCGGATTTCATCCAGTTGTGCTGTCGCAAGCGCGGTCTCATTCATCAACACCAACGCCTGCCCGTAATAGCTGCGCGCCAGCACGTTGTCGGGGTTGATTGCCAGCGCCCGGTCATAGGCGGCCAGACTGACCTCCCAGTTGCCCATCTGCCGGTTCAGGAACCCGACATATGTCAACACGCGGTCCGTCTCACCTTCGGTCATCGACGCAAGCACGCGCATCGCATCATCGCTGCGTCCGGCATGGGCCAGTTCGCGCACCGCATCATAGCGCTGATCGTTGTTCAGCGTCTGCTCTTCGGGGTCGACGCAAACCTTGGTTTCTTCGCTATAGACCTGACCATCCGTACAGACAGTCGAGGTTTCCGTCGGCTTCGGTGGCTCGGGGCTGTCGCTGCCCGCCGCGAATGCGGCAAACGGGGTAAAGGCGATCAGGGCGGCGGACAACAGACGCATGGCGGCTTCCTTATTGGCGTTGTGACAAAGCTAGCATGGAACTGACGCGGGTCAGCCCCAAAAAGTCCGTCGCCGCCAATTTTGGCCGATCACGCTTTTGCGATCGTAACCATTAGCCGAAAACACGGGCAAAGATCGTATCGACATGCTTTGTATGGTAGCCGATGTCGAACTTTTCCGCGATCTGCTCTGGCGTCAGCGCCGCCAGCACATCCGCATCGGCCAGAAGCTCGGTCTGGAAATCCGCGCCCTGCTCCCAGACTTTCATCGCGTTGCGTTGCACCAACCGGTAGGCATCTTCCCGGCTGACCCCGGCTTGCGTCAGCGCCAGCAGCACCCGCTGGCTCATCACAAGACCACGGAATTTGTTCATGTTGGCCAGCATGTTTTCAGGATAGATCACCAGCTTTTCCACCACGCCCGCCAACCGGTGCAGCGCGAAATCCAGCGTGATCGTCGTATCAGGCCCAATCGCCCGTTCCACCGAACTATGCGAAATGTCCCGCTCGTGCCACAGCGCCACGTTTTCCATCGCGGGCACCACCGCCATGCGGACAAGCCGCGCAAGGCCAGTCAGGTTTTCCGTCAACACCGGGTTGCGCTTGTGCGGCATCGCGGATGATCCTTTCTGGCCGGGCGAAAAGAACTCCTCCGCCTCCAGCACTTCGGTCCGCTGCATGTGGCGAATTTCAATCGCGATGTTTTCAATCCCCGACGCGATCACGCCCAAAGTCGCAAAGAACATCGCATGACGGTCGCGCGGAATGACCTGCGTGCTGATCGGCTCAGGCGTCAGCCCCAGTTTCGCACAGACATGCGCCTCCACCGCCGGATCAATATTGGCAAACGTCCCCACGGCCCCCGATATCGCCCCGGTCGCAATTTCCGCCCGTGCCGCGACCAGCCTTGCGCGGTTGCGCGCCATCTCTGCGTAAAACCGTGCGAAGGTCAGGCCCATGGTCGTCGGTTCCGCATGAATGCCATGGCTGCGCCCGATGCGAACCGTGTCCTTATGCTCCATCGCCCGCGCTTTCAGAGCGGCCAGCACCCGGTCCACCCCCGCCAGCAACAGATCAGCCGCCCGTACCAGTTGCACGTTCAGCGTGGTATCCAGCACATCCGAACTTGTCATTCCCTGATGCACAAACCGCGCCGCATCCGCCCCCACGATGTCCGACAGATGCGTCAGGAACGCGATCACGTCATGCTTGGTCACAGCCTCAATCGCATCAATCGCAGCCACATCGAATTCCACGTCCTTTGCCTGCCACACCGCGTCGGCATTGGCCCGAGGGATCACGCCCAGATCGGCCATCGCGTCACAGGCATGCGCCTCGATTTCAAACCAGATGCGGAACTTCGTCTCCGGTGACCAGATCGCAACCATGTCGGGGCGGGAATAGCGGGGGATCATCACGCAGTCTTTCGTTGGAAAAGGGGTCGAGGTCCGCATAGACTGCGGCCACCCAAACGGCAAGGCGGCACACCCGATATGCGCAAATCCCTGATTGTCATGTTGCTGATGTCCCAGCCCGCCTTTGCGCAAGATTGGGCCGCGCTGATCGGCGATGACATCAAGACGGCCCTGACCGCCCGCGTACTGCGCTATGACGGTGGTGAGACGCAGCAGTTCAACGCCGACGGGACGACCCTCTATGAAAGCCCCGAAGTCAGCCATGGTCAGTGGCGTGTGCAGGGCGATGAATACTGCTCGCAATGGCCCCCGTCTGATCGCTGGTCCTGCTATGGGGTAGAGGCCGCAGGGCTGGACATCCGTTTCATCGCTGGCGACGGATCGGTATCAACAGGGCGCTATATCGACCTGCAATGATCCAAGGATCGCCGGTCCGCCCGCATCTGACATAAAACTGGGGGTGAGCGTTGAAAACCTTTGTCCTGCGTCTGTGCCAACTGGCCCTGATCGGCCTTCTGCTGTTGCTCGCCCTTGGCTACAGTGGCGCACTGCATCCGGCGGGTGACAGCTTTGCCGTCTTCCGCCCCCAGATCGCCATCGCCACAGGGCTGGCAGCCGTTGCTGTTTTCGGCCTTGGCGCGCGCGCGTGGGCGGCGGTCGCCCTGGCCTGCGCAATTCTTGCGGGCCTGCCCATCCTGCTGACATCCGCAGCAACGGACACTCCGGGTGGCAGCATCCTACTCTATCAAAAGAACATGCTTTTCATCAACCGCGACCTTGCCGCATTGCAGGCCGATATCCGTGACGCCGACCCCGCCGTCCTGACCCTGCAAGAAGTGTCAGACCGCAACCGCAGCATGCTGACCGCACTGCAGGATATTCTGCCGCATCAGATGGTTTGCCCGTTCAGGGCCGAGGGCGGCACAGCAATCGCCACGAAATTGCCACCGACGGAAGCACCGCCAATCTGCGAAAGCCGCCTTTGCCGCCATGCAGGTTGCAGGCCCAGATGGCCCGCTATGGCTCGTCTCCGTCCACCTGCATTGGCCATGGCCCTACGGTCAGGCGGCGCAGGTCGATGCGCTGATCCCCGTCCTTGAAGGCCTCGATGGCCCCATCAGTCATGGCGGGTGATTTCAACATGGTGCCATGGTCGCATACGATGGCGCGCCTTGCGGTCGCGACAAACACGGGCCTCACCAGCCCGTCCATCGGCACCTATGCAGGCTTCGGCCCTTGGCTGATGTTGCCGATCGACCACGTGCTGTCACCGCACGGCGGTACGGTAACCTTGCGCCCCTTGGTTGGGTCCGACCACCATGGCCTCCTTGCCGATCTGCCCTGACGCGCATCACGCATCAGGCGGGCACACCCTCCAGCACTTCTTCCGTCACAATCTCCGCCCCGGTCTCCAACGTGCGGTGCACCGGGCATTTGTCGGCGATCTCCATCAGCCGCGCGCGTTGGTCGGCATCCAGATCGCCGCGCAGCGTGATCTTGCGGGCAAACCTGTCGATCCGATCACCATTGGCGCAATCCGTGCAATCCTGCGCATGCACCTTGTCAGCAATACGATGCATCGAGCACA
>CAWAPA010000021.1:0-38435 GCA_963783595.1 uncultured Alphaproteobacteria bacterium
CCCCGAACAGAACCGACGCGCCGGTCGCTGGGCTTGGGTCATCGGTCAGAAGGCCGCTGTGCATCAGCCAGAATGACGCGAACCGTGTTGTGCCATCGGCCTTGCGAAAGCGGCGGTGCAGAAACCCGATCCCATCATCGGCAATGCCCATCACCGGCGTGCAGGACAACGGCCCCGACTGCCGGGAAAAGGCGCTGCCACCATAGTTTCCCTTCTGGCGAAAGCTGCGCGCCTGCGGCGGGCCAACATGCAGAACGGTCCAGCCTGCGGCCTCTACGGCATCGGGGTTTGACAGGATCACGGCAAAAATATCCGCGTCTTCACGCGGCGATTCCGCCTCGGTCATCATGGCATCCATTTCGTGATCGGACAGATTGTAAAGATCCTTGTGGTCATTCAGAAAGGCGATCACATCGCGCACGCTGCGCCCCTCTGTCAGGTTCAGCCGGACAAAGATCGGCACCACGAAATCCGGAGCAATGCGGCTGTTGCCACGGGCCTGCAGCACCTCCCACCGCGCATTGCCAAGAATGCCCGGCAGCGCCGGTCCTTCGCTCCAGAAATTCGGGCCGCCCTTGCCATCGTCCTTGCCCTTGCCGCCGTCTTTTCCTTCACCCGTTGACATCGCATCACCTTCTGGTTGCCCGCCTTGGCACAGGCTGCCACAGAATCCCCCGCGGCAGGCAAGGGAAATGCCGCTGCACCCCGGCAATTCGCGCAGTTTTCACGGAAAGGCCGGGCTATGTGGCAGGTAGTGCGCGTGCAGACACCGGCGGGATCAGTTGGCCACATGTGTCAATTCGAACCGAGGAAATCTTTAAGTATATGATAAAAAACAGGAATACTTGAAATTGCCAGCCGTCAACTTTCTTGCGGCGATTTTGCCAGCAAGGCCCGTAACCCCGCACGAAAATCGCCGGGCGTGGCCAGCTGCGCCAGCAGATCGGCCTCATAGGCTTTGGCAATCGGTACGATCCGCGCCATAAGATCCTGCCCTGCCGGGGTCAGCGACATATCCAGCAGCCGCCGGTCCACCCCATGCGCGCGCTTTTCAATCAGCCCCGCCGTCTCAAGCCGGGCCGCAGCACGGCTGACCTGAGATTTGTCCATATCGACGCGGGTCTGTATCTCGCGCACCGATACGGTGCCTGACTGCGCCAGATGCGCCAGCACCCGCCATTCCGGGATCGAAAGACCAAATTCGGCCCGGTAAAGCTCGGCAAACCCGCGCGACACATGCGCTGCGGCGACCGCCAGCTGATAGGGCAGGAACTCGTTCAGATCGAAAGCGTCCATCGGCATATCCCCCGCCGCCCTTGCTGCCGCAAAGCGTGTCACCACGCAACCCGTTGACATGCGCGGTCCGGCGGGGGACACGGGCAGGCCACAGTTGGAACGTCCCATGTCAGACCCCACCCGCGCCCGCCTTGCCTTGCTTTTCGTGGGCATGTTCACCTTTGTGATGATGGGGGCAGGCCAGTCCATCTACGGCCCCGCCCTGCCCGCCTTTCAACGCGATCTGGGGCTGACCGAGGGCCAGGCAGGCCTGCTGATTTCCGCGCATTGGGTCGGCTGTGCATTCGGTGTTGCCGCGATGTATCTGCGCGGGGCGGCCATCGGCCCGGCGCATTGCCTCGCGCTGATGGCGATCGGGGCGGGCGTCGTGATGGCGGGTGCTGGCTATGCGCTGACAATTCTGGGCGCTTTGATCTTTGGTGCGGGCTATGGCATCGCCACGGTGGTGTTCAACCCGCGTATCCTGCGGGCTTTCGGTGCACGCGGGCCTGCCATGCTCAGCCTCGTCAACGCAACCTTTGCGGGCGGGGCGATTGCGGCACCCCTGATTTTTGTGGCCCTTGGCAGCCAGCCCGTCATCAGCTTTGCCGGTGTCGCGGCGCTCGCGACCGCGATCTGGGCCGCCAGCCTGTTCCTACCGCGCGATGCGAACCCCGCGCTGCGCATCACGGGCCGCTTTGACCCGCGGTTTGGCCTGATGATCTATGCCGTCGTTGGCATCGGGATCGAAGCCGCACTGATCGGCCTTGGCCCCACCGCCCTGATTGCCACCGGGGTCAACGAGAATAACGCAGGCCGCCTGCTGTCGGCGTTCTTTGTGGCGTTTCTTGGCGCGCGCGTGGCGCTGGTATTCTTTGCGCATCTGGTCGCGCCGTTTACCCTTTACCTGATTGCCATCTCCGGCACGGCGGCACTGTCATTTGCAGCCGCAATCTGGGACGCGCCGGTGTTCTTTGTGGCCATGGGCGGTTTTGCAGGGCTGTTCTTTCCCGGCTTTTACGTCGCCGCCGCCCGCGTGATGGGCGATGATCCGCGCGTCACGCCCACGATCATCGCCGCCGGCCTTGTCGGTGGCATCACCTCGCCTGTCCTGCTGGGCAGCATCATGGGCCATCTGGGCGATCACGGTTTCTTTTGGCTGATCGCCGTCGTCGCGATGATCACGGCGATTTTTGCCTGCGTCCGGGGTCGCCAGACAATGCGCACTTGACATCGTTGCAAGTGCAACGATATTCTCCCCCTCACACAAGGGGGCCCGCATGACCATCCAAGGCACATATTCGGGGCTTGTCCGTGCGGCTGGCAGCACCGGCCCGCATGACGGCTACATGCCAGGTTTCGGCAACGACTTCGAAACCGAAGCCTTGCCCGGTGCCCTGCCGCAGGGCCAGAACAGCCCGCAAAAGTGCAACTACGGCCTTTACGGTGAACAGCTTTCCGGCACGGCCTTTACCGCGCCTGCACACCAGAACGAACGCACATGGTGCTATCGCATCCGCCCGTCGGTCAAGCACACGCACCGCTTTGCGAAAATCGACCTGCCCTACTGGAAATCCGCGCCCCATGTCGACCCCGATGTCATCAGCCTTGGCCAATACCGCTGGGACCCGGTGCCCCATGGCGATGCTGATCTGACCTGGCTGACCGGCATGCGCACGATGACGACGGCGGGCGATGTGAACATTCAGGTCGGCATGGCAAGCCATATCTATCTGGTCACGGCCTCCATGGTGGACGCCTATTTCTATTCTGCCGATAGCGAGTTGCTGATCGTGCCGCAGGAAGGCCGCCTCGGTTCTGCACCGAACTGGGGATCATCGACCTTGCGCCGCAGGAAATCGCCATCATCCCGCGCGGCCTCGTCTACCGGGTTGAGGTGCTGGAAGGCCCGGCCCGTGGCTTTGTCTGCGAGAACTACGGCCAGAAATTCACTCTGCCGGGGCGTGGGCCCATCGGGGCCAACTGCATGGCCAACCGCCGCGATTTCAAGACGCCCGTGGCCGCGTTCGAGGACCGCGAGGTGCCTTCAACCGTCACGATCAAATGGTGCGGGCAGTTTCACCAAACCCATATCGGCCACAGCCCCTTGGACGTGGTCGCATGGCACGGCAACTATGCGCCCCTGAAATACGACCTGCGCACCTATTGCCCGGTGGGCGCGATGCTGTTCGACCATCCCGATCCGTCGATCTTTACCGTGCTGACCGCACCTTCGGGGGTGGAGGGGACGGCCAACATCGACTTCGTGCTGTTCCGGGATCGCTGGGGTGTTGCCGAAAACACCTTCCGGCCACCATGGTATCACAAGAACATCATGTCCGAACTGATGGGCAACATCTATGGCATCTATGATGCCAAACCCAAGGGGTTTGTGCCGGGCGGTCTGTCCCTGCACAACATGATGCTGCCCCATGGCCCCGACAAACAGGCGTTTGAAGGCGCATCGAATGCCGTGCTGAAACCTGAAAAGCTGGACAATACCATGTCCTTCATGTTCGAAACCCGCTTTCCGCAGCACCTGACGGCGTTTGCGGCAAAAGAGGCCCCCTTGCAGGATGACTACATCGACTGCTGGGAAAGCCTGACCAAGAAATTCGACGGCACGCCGGGGGTGAAATGATGTATGTTGATGGCTTTCTGGTGCCGGTGCCCAAAGACAAGATCGAGGCCTATCGCGTGATGGCCGAAGCGGCGCTTGCGGTCTGGATGGACCACGGCGCGCTGACAGCCGTCGAGGCGATGGGCGATGACGTGCCCGACGGTGTCCATACGTCGTTTCCCATGGCTGTGAAACTCGAACCGGATGAAGTGGTGTTCTTTTCGTTCATCACCTACCGCGACCGCGCGCATCGCGATGATGTCAACGCAAAGGTCATGGCAGACCCCCGCATCGCCAATGCGCCGACCGACACTTTTGATGGCAAGCGGATGATCTGGGGTGGCTTCGTGCCCATCGTCACCAAGGGCTTTGCATGAACCGCCTTGTCCTGCTTGGCGTCAAGGGTGGCCCTTCGGTCCGCGCGCGCGGGGCAATGCCAACGGCAAGCCTGCTGGAACTTGACGGGCGGCGGATCGTGGTCGATTGCGGCTTGGGTGTGACACGCGCGCTGGTCGAGGCAGGCGTTTCCCTGCGTGATCTGGACGCGATCTTCATTACGCACCTGCATTCCGATCACCTGCTGGAACTGGGGCCGCTTGTGCATACGGCCTGGGTGACGGGTTTGCAAACGACCGTTCAGATTTACGGCCCCGCTGGCCTGCAAGCCTATTGGGACGGATTCATGGCGTCGATGGCCTATGACAATCACCTGCGTGTGGTGGATGATGGCCGGGTGCCCCTGAACAGTCTTGTGCAGATCACCGAAATTGATGAAGGCGACATCGCCTTTGACGGCCTGCGTGTGCGGGGCCTGCGCGTCAAGCACCCCCCGGTGGATCAGGCGATGGCCTTTCGCTTTGATGGCAGCAAAAGCATCACTTTTTCCGGTGACACCACCTATTTCCCGCCCCTCGCGGCCTTTGCCGCCGGGTGTGACGTGCTGGTGCATGAGGCGATGCTGCCTGAAGGGATCGAGGTGATCTTGCAAAAGACGGGCGGCGGCGAAAAACTCCGCGCCCATCTGCACGCCAGCCATACGGTGGTCGATGACGCCGCCAAAATCGCGCGGGATGCTGGCGTGGGGCATCTTGTGCTGAACCATCTTGTGCCGGTCGACGATCCGCGCTTTGGTCCCGCCGACTGGCTGGGCCGCGCCGCCGGCATCTGGAACGGCCCCGTCACCCTTGGCCATGATGGATTGGAGATCGCCCTGTGACCCTGCGCCGTTCATGGCTGGCCTCGGCCAATGCGCCAGATACCGATTTCCCGCTGAACAACCTGCCTTGCGGTGTGTTTTCCGACGATCTGCCCCCCCGCTGCGGCATGGCCATCGGCGATATGATCCTTGATGTGGCCGCATTAGAGGCCGAAGGGCTGCTGACCCTCGCCGATCATCCGGTGTTCGACGTGCCGTTCTGGAACGAATGCATGGAACTTGGTCCCGATGCCTGGGCCGCCCTGCGCGCGCAGGTGACGGCGATGCTCGCGGAAGGATCGACCAAACAATTCGTGGTCGAAGATCATCTGGTCCCGATGGCGAACGCCACGCTGCACATGCCGTTCCTCGTGTCAGAATACACCGATTTCTACGCCGGTCGGCACCACGCCTTCAACGTCGGCTCCATGTTCCGCGACCCCGCCAATGCCCTGCCGCCGAACTGGCTGCATATTCCCATCGGCTATAACGGGCGCGCTTCGTCCGTTGTGATCAGCGGCACCGATGTGCGCAGGCCCTGGGGGCAGATCAAGCCTCAAGGCGCCGATATACCAACCTTCGCGCCATCCGCCCGGTTCGACTTTGAGCTGGAACTGGGGGCCGTCGTGGGTCAGGGGTCGGATGGCCCCATCACCGTCGCGCAGGCCGATGCGATGATCTTTGGCTATGTCCTGCTGAACGACTGGTCGGCGCGCGATATTCAGGCGTGGGAATACCAACCGCTGGGGCCTTTTCAGGCCAAGGCCACCGCCACCACGATCTCCCCATGGATCGTGATGCGCGCGGCGTTGGAGCCCTTCCGCACCCCGACGCCACCCCGCGAAGTGCCGCTTTTGCCCTATCTTAAGGAACCGGGGCCGATGCTCTATGACATTGCGGTATCGGTCGCCCTGACCCCTGCAAATGGCGTGGAAACGACCATCAGCCGCACCAATTATGCCGAAATGTACTATTCCGCCGCCCAGCAACTGACGCATCATGCAAGCTCTGGCTGCCCGATGGCCGTGGGTGATCTCTTGGGCTCCGGCACCATCTCCGGCCCCGAAAAGGGCAATCGCGGCAGCCTTCTGGAACTGTCATGGGGCGGGAAAGAACCCCTGCCGATCACCGGCGGCACCCGCACATTCCTGCAGGACGGCGACACCATCACCCTGCGCGGCCATGCAGCAGGGCGCGGGCTACCGCATCGGGTTCGGCGAATGCACAGGCAGCGTGATACCCGCGCTGAAAGACTGGCCGCAATGACGCACCCGCCCCATCAGAACACGCACCTCCCTTCCCCCATTGTGGGGGAGGGACGGGGTGGGGGGGCCGTCACCCCGCGCGCAAAATTACCGACCAGCCTGCCACACAGCCACGCTGTCCAGCGGATACAGCAACATCAGCACATTCAACGCCAATCCATCCCGGATCAGCCAGATCGTCCCCGCCTCGAACACCACGATCAACGCCACCGTCGCCCAGACCGGCAGACGCGACGCAAGGAAGAACCCGATCACCATCGCCGTGATATCCGCGACCACGTTCAGAACAGAATCACCATAGTAATCCAGCGAAATCGTCACCGCGCGATACCGCTCGATGATCATGTCCGAGTTTTCCAAAATCTCCCACGCGGCCTCGATCACTGTCGCAATCACCAACCGCCAACCGACCGACAGCTTGCGGGCCACCAGCCACAATGCGCCAAAGAACAAGAACCCATGGATGATATGCGACGGCGTGTACCAGTCCGAAATATGCTGCGAATTTTCCGAACTCACCACCACGCCATGCCACAGCTTGATATATCCGCATTTGCAGATCGGCTCGCGCCCGATGAACAAAAGATAGGCGGCTGTCAGCACGATGATGCCGAAGACAACGTAATACGGCGAGATGCGTTTTATCATGCGCCAAAAAGAATCACGGGTTTTACCGCCCGTCCAGCAGAATTGAGGGGATAATGGCCAAAGCCTTTGCATCACAGGGCGACCTGTCGGAAAAAAGCATCAGCTTTACCGAAATCGGCCCCGGCCTTTATGCCTTCACCGCCGAAGGCGACCCCAATTCGGGCGTCATCATCGGCGATGACTCGGTAATGGTGATCGAGGCGCAAGCCACCCCGCGCCTGGCAGCAAAAGGTCATCGACTGCATTCGCACCGTCACCGACAAACCCATTTCCCACGTCGTGCTGACCCACTACCACGCCGTCCGCGTGCTGGGTGCATCCGCCTTCAACGCCCGCGAAATCATCATGTCGGATGCCGCCCGTGCGATGGTCGTTGAACGCGGGGCCGAAGACTGGGCATCGGAATTCGGCCGCTTTCCCCGCCTGTTTCAGGGCCACGAGTCCATTCCCGGCCTGACATGGCCCACCACCACGTTTTCCGATGCGATGACCGTCTTTCTGGGCAAACGCCGGGTCGACATCATGCATCTTGGCCGCGCCCATACCGCAGGCGATGCCGTGGTCTGGGTGCCGGATGCCGAGGTGATGTTCACCGGCGACATCGTCGAATACCATTCCGCCTGCTATTGCGGTGACGGCCATTTTGGCGATTGGGGCAGCACGCTTGCCCGTATTGCCGACTATGATCCCGTGGCCATCGCCCCCGGTCGCGGTGACGCCGCTGGTGGGCCGCGACATGGTGGCAAAGGCGCTCGCCGCCACCGCAGATTTCGTCGACAGCACCTACCGCCCGGTCGCCCGTGTGGCGGCCAGCGGCGGCACCCTGAAACAGGCATGGGACGCATGCCGCGCCGCCTGTGATGCCAAGTTCGGCGACTATGCGATCTACGAACACTGCCTCCCCTTCAACGTCGCCCGCGCCTATGACGAGGCGCGCGGGATCGACACGCCCCGCATCTGGACGGCAGAACGGGACCAGCAGATGTGGGCGGATTTGCAGGGATGACCGAACCCACTCCGAACCCCTTCCGCTATGGCCCCACAAGCGGCGAGCTGAAGTTCTGGCTGGTGGTCAGCGTTTGCGGCTTTGGCCTGATGGTCATTGCGATGAGCTATCGCGGCTTCCCCGGCGGCGGCGCCTTGCTCGAGGTGGTCGGCCTGCCGACGCTCATCTTCGGCTACCTCGGCACGCGGTCCGTCAAACGCCTGATCCGACACGAGCATCCCTGATGGCTTTCGATTACCGCCCCTTCCCCTATACCCCGCCCCCCGGCCTGACGGCCCCTGAACCTCGCCATCCGGTGATCATCGTGGGGGCCGGCCCCATCGGGCTTGCCCTTGCGGTCGACCTTGCCCAACACGGCGTCCGCGCCGTCGTCGTCGATGACAACAACGTGGTTTCCGTCGGCAGCCGTGCCATCTGCTGGGCCAAGCGCAGCCTTGAAATCCTTGACCGTCTCGGCGTGGGCGAGGCCTGCCGCGCGAAGGGCGTCACATGGAAGGTCGGCCGCACCTTTCACCGCGATACCGAGGTGTTCAACTTCGACCTGCTGCCCGAGGCGGGCCACAAGATGCCCGCCTTCGTGAACCTGCAGCAGTACTATGTCGAGGATTACCTCGTCGACCCGCGCGGTGGAGCTCAACGTCGATCTGCGCTGGAAAAACCGCGTGACAGGGATCGCCCAACACCCCGATCATGCCAGCATCACGCTCGAAACCCCCGACGGCTCCTATACCCTGAACGCCGACTGGATCATTGCCTGCGACGGTGCCCGCAGCCCGGTGCGCCAGATGATGGACCTCGATTTCGATGGCGAGTTGTTCGAGGAACGCTTTCTGATCGCCGATATCGAAATGCAGGCCGACTTCCCGTCCGAACGCCGCTTCTGGTTTGAACCCACCTTCCACAACGGCCAGTCCGCCCTGCTGCACAAACAGCCCGACAACATCTACCGGATCGACCTGCAGCTTGGCTGGGACGCCGACCCCGACATCGAAAAACGCCCTGAAAACGTGATCCCCCGCATCGCCCGCGTGGTGGGCCACGATGATTTCCGGCTTGATTGGGTCAGCATCTATACCTTCCAGTGCCGCCGCCTGAAACGTTTCGTCGAAGACCGCGTGATCTTTGCGGGCGATTCTGCCCATATCGTGTCGCCCTTCGGCGCGCGTGGTGGCAATGGCGGGTTGCAGGATGTCGATGCCCTTGGCTGGCGTCTGGCCGATGTGATCCTTGACCGCGCGCCTGTGACGGCTTTGCAGGCATATGATTGCGAACGCACATATGCGGCGGATGAAAACCTGCTCAACTCCTCCCGCGCCACGCGCTTCATGTCACCCGAAGCGGGCGCCGAACGGCTGTTCCGCGATGCCACCCTCGCCTTGGCAGGCCGGGCAGATTTTGCCAGACCCATGGTCAATTCAGGCCGCCTGTCGCGCCCCTGCACCTACCCCTTGCCCGATGATGCACCAGACCTGCCGCAGGCTGCCGCCCCGGCGCGGTCGCCCCTGATGCGCCCATGGGCAATGGCTGGCTGACGGAACAGACGGGGCGTGATTTCACCATCCTTGCCCTTGGCACCGATGTCCCCGGCATGACCTCCCTGCAACCGCCGATCACCGATACGTTGCGCGCGCGCTATCTTGGCATGGCAGCGCAGGCCGTCTACCTGATCCGCCCGGATCAGATCATTGCCGCCCGCTGGCACAACGCCACGCCCAATCAGATCACCACCGCCATCCGCACCGCAAGAGGGGCCGCATGACCCTGACCACCGCCCCCAACATCCCCGATCCCGATGGGTTCTACGCAGGCCTCCTCGCCGCGCACAAAGGCCTGACGCCCGACGAAAGCCATGCCCTGAACGCCCGCCTGATCCTGATCCTCGCCAATCACATCGGCGACCGCGCGACCTTGGCTCAGGCCCTGACGCTCGCCCGCCCCCCCGGCGGATAAAGCGGCACACGGCCATTGTCCGTCAGGTGGAACACCTCTGTGCCCTTCGATCACGACGGCCGTCATCGGCCCGCCGTAAGCCGCGCCTGAATCGATGTTCAACCGGTTGCCGTAATGCATGGGTTCGTCCAGTGCGGTATGCCCATGCACGATCAGCGCCCCATGATCGCGCGTGTCGGTCAGAAACGGCTCGCGGATCCACACCAGATCATCCTCGATCTGCGCCGCCATCGGCAAGCCCGGCTTGATGCCCGCATGCACGAAAACAACCTCGCCGCGCTGGTGCAATACAGGCAGCGCTTCGATGAAGGTCAGGTGCGCCTCTGGCACCGCCGCCAAAGCATCGGCAAACACCGGGGTCACAGGCCGATCTGACGGGTTCGCCACGCCGTAACTTGCCAAGGTCGCCCCGCCACCAAGACGCGGATGCAGCCATGACAGGCCTGAAAACAGGCGCGGGTCGTGATAGGCGGCATCGCGCATGAACCCGGCGAACATCCGGTCATGGTTGCCCTTCAGCACGACCCAGTCCGCCCCCTGCGCAAGACCCCGCATCAGATAGTCAATCACCCCCGCGCTGTCCGGCCCCCGGTCCACCAGATCGCCCACATGCACCACAGGGGCCGCACCATGCACGGCCATGTCATCGGAAATCCGGTCATGCAGCATCTGCAGCTTGTCCAGATGGCCGTGAATGTCGCCGATGGCATAGCTGCGCATTTTCCGTTCCCTTACCTGTGCGGCGATACCTAACCCGATGTGCGCGCCACGGCCAGACCCGCGTTTGACGTTTACCTGTCAGCGGGTCTAGGGTCGCGCCAACCGGACAAAAGGAAACTTATTATGGCACAGATCGGCCTGATCGGGCTTGGCACAATGGGGGCCGCCCTTGCGCTTAACATCGCGGACAACGGGTTTTCCATCGCCGTCTTCAATCGCACCGGGTCGGTCACCACGGATTTCCATGCATCCGCAGGCGATCTAGCCGCCCGCATCACGCCAACGCAGACACTTGCCGATTTCGTGGCCGCCATCACCCCGCCCCGCGCCATCATCCTGATGGTGCCCGCGGGCCCTGTGGTCGATGACCAGATCGCCGCCCTGCGCCCGCTTTTGGACAAGGATGATCTTATCATCGACGCAGGCAATGCCGAATTCCATGACACCGAACGCCGCGCCAAGGATGCCGAGGCCGCAGGCGTGCCCTTCATCGGCATGGGCGTGTCGGGGGGCGAGGAAGGCGCGCGCCATGGCCCGTCGATCATGGGTGGCGGGCCAAAGGCCGCATGGGACCGCGTCTCCCCGATTCTGTCGGCCATCGCCGCCGATTACGATGGCACGCCCTGCGCCACATGGATGGGGCCGGGCGGGGCCGGGCATTTCGTGAAAACCGTCCATAACGGCATCGAATACGCCGACATGCAGATGATTGCCGAGGTCTACGGCATCATGCGCGATGGTCTGGCGATGCCCGCCACGGCCATCGCTCCGGTGTTCGATGGCTGGAACAAGGGCGTGTTGCGATCCTATCTGGTGGAAATTTCGGCAGCCGTTTCCGCCGCAACAGACCCCGTCACGGGCAAACCGATGCTCGACGTGATCCTTGACGCCGCCGGCCAGAAAGGCACAGGCCGCTGGACCGCGATCGAGGCGCAGCATCTGGCCGCCCCCGTCCCGGTGATCGAGGCTGCCGTGGCCGCACGCAACGTGTCCTCCCGCCTGCATGCCCGTGTGGCGGGCCAAGGCGTTTACCGGGCCGCACCGCAGCCCCTGCCGGATGGCGCGCTGACCGTGGCCGATCTGGAAGGCGCACTGATCGCGGGCAAGATCCTGTGCTATGCCCAAGGCTTCGATATGCTGAATGCCGCCTCGAAAACCTTTGGCTGGGGCGTGCCCCTGCCCGAAGTTGCCCGCGTCTGGCGCGCGGGCTGCATCATCCGGTCTGACATGCTGAACGACATGGCGGCGGCACTGACCGAGGATGTGTCGCGCAACCTGATGCTCGCGCCGGTGTTCGTGGCGCATCTGACCCGCACCCACACCGCCCTGCGCCGCGTGGTGGCCGCTGCCGTTCTTGCAGGTCACTCTGTGCCAGCATTGTCAGCGGGCCTTGCATGGTTCGACATGATGCGCACCGCGCGCGGCACCGCGAACATGATCCAGGCGCAGCGCGATTTCTTTGGCGCGCACGGGTTCGAACGGGTGGATGGGCAGCCGGGGAAACACGGGCCATGGGGCGCGCACGGTTAGGGCAGGATGCGATTTGGCGAAAATACCGCGCCCCCGGGAAACATCAGCCGCCTCCCCTCCCCCGCGTGGGGAGGGGTTGGGGGTGGGGGGCGTTAAGACTTATCACGCAATGTTTCAAAAGGATTAACGCAAGCCCCCTTCTGAAAATCTATCTATATGATATTAAACAATAAAGCTGAAAATTGACAGCCGTCAATTTCCCGGTTTCACGCGCAATGCAGCGTCTCGATGCTCAACACGGTTGGCAGATGGCGGGCAATCTCGGTCCAGCTGTCACCCTCATCGCGGCTGGCAAAGACCGACCCGCTGTTGGTGCCAAAGTAAACCCCCGCAGCCGCGCCCTGATCCACGGCCATTGCCTGCCGCAGCACGGTGAAAAAGCAGTTCTGCCCCGGCAGCCCGTCCCGCATCGCCTGCCAGCTATCGCCCCCGTCGCGCGACCGCCAGACCGCGGCGGATGCGTCCGGCGGATAGCGCCCCGCGCTGTCGCCGTTCAACGGCAGCACCCATAGCGTTGCCGTGTCACGCGGATGGACGGCGATGGGAAAGCCGAAGGTCGATGGCAATCCTGCCGAAATCTCATGCCAACTGCGCCCGCCATCGGCACTGCGAAACACGCCGTGGTGGTTCTGCTGGTACATCAGATCACCCTGCGCCGCCGCGTTGGCCCGCACGATGTTGTGCACGCACAACCCCACATCCGGCCCGCAGTCAGACCCGTCGGCATGCGCATGCCCTTCTGCCGCCCCGCTGTTGGAAAGGCGATTGCGCCGATCCCATGTCTGGCCGCCATCTTCGGTCGCAAACACGCCCGCCGCCGAAATCCCGACCCACAGCTTTGCCGGATCACCCGGATCGCCGACAATGGAATGCAGCACCAGCCCCGCGCCACCCGGCTCCCAACTGTCGCCCGATGGATGATCGCTCAGGCCCTGCACCTTTTCCCAACTGTCGCCGCGATCCGCGCTGGCAAACAGGGTCGCGGGCTTGGCCCCGGCATAAAGCCTGCCGCCCGACAGACCCAGCGACCAAAGTGCTGTGATCTGCCCGGTAAAGGGCGCAGGCGGGGCGGGGGATTTGCCGATTTGGGCCGCCATGTCAGGATCACGGGCCAGCCAGTCATCAAACGCGCCGTTCGACAAATGCGCCGACGTCCAGCTTTCGCCCTGATCGTCTGATCGCCAGACGGCGGTGCCGTGCCATTCGCCACCCGCCGCCGCCCAGATCGTGCCCGTCGCCGGATCGCCGATCACATGGTTGACGGGCCAGCCATCACACAGTGGCCCGCGCAACTGCCAATCGCGGCGGTCCGCGTCAGACACCAGAATAAACGCGCCCTTGGTCGTGCCGACCAGAACCAATACCCGATGCGACATCTGCACACCCCGTGTAATCCCCGCGCCAATGCCAGATTACGCCTGCCCCGGCCTTTCGCCAAGCCGTTTCAGCCCACGTCGAATTGCAGCGCCTTGACTTGGTTGAACATGCCTGTGGATTCCAGCGTGTCGATCACGCGCGGATCAATCCGCTGATCCAGATACAGGATGGCAATCGCCTCTTTCCCCGCCCCAGACCGGCCAAGGGTGAAGTTCGCGATGTTGACGCTGTTCTTGCCCATCGTCATGCCCAACAGGCCGATGATGCCCGGCACATCCTCGTTGGTGGTGTAAAGCATGTGTTCGCCGATTTCGGCGTCAATATTGATGCCCTTGATCTGGATGAACCGCGGCTTGCCATCGGAAAAACAGGTGCCCGCAACTGACCGCTCACGCGTGTCCGTCACCATTGTGACCTTGATATAGGCATCGAAAACGCCCGTCTTGTCCTGCCGCGTCGTGGAAACCTGAATGCCGCGCTCCTTGGCGACGATTGGCGCCGAGACAAGGTTCACATCCGGGTTCGTCGCCTTCATCACGCCCGCAATCACGGCGCAGTTCAGCGCCTGCAGGTTCATGTCGGCGACCACACCATCATAAAGGATGTTGATCGCCTTGATCGGTTCTTCCGTCATCTGGCCGATAAAGCTGCCCAGATGGCTGGCCAGCTTGATCCACGGCCCCATCACCGCCGCCTCTTCCGCCGTCACGGATGGCATGTTCAATGCGTTCTGCACGGCCCCCGTCAGCAGATAGTCCGACATTTGTTCTGCCACCTGCAGCGCCACGTTTTCCTGCGCCTCGGTGGTCGATGCGCCAAGATGCGGGGTCACCACGACGTTCGGCATGTTGAACAGCGGGCTGTCCTTGGCGGGCTCCACCTCGAACACATCCAAGGCCGCACCTGCCACATGACCCGCTTTCAGCGCGTCGGCCAGTGCCGCCTCGTCAATCAGACCGCCCCGCGCGCAGTTGATGATGCGCACGCCCTTTTTGGTTTTCGCCAGCGCCTCGCGCGACAGGATATTGCGGGTCTTGTCTGTCAGCGGCACATGCAGCGTGATGAAATCCGCGCGTGCCAGTAATTCGTCGAGATCAACCTTTGTCACGCCCAGCGATTTCGCACGTTCGTCCGACAGAAAGGGGTCATAGGCAATAACTTTCATATGCAGGCCGACGGCCCGATTGCAGACGATGCCGCCGATGTTCCCTGCACCGATCACGCCAAGGGTCTTGTTGAACAACTCCACCCCCATGAAGCGCGATTTTTCCCATTTTCCCGCGTGGGTAGACACGGACGCTTCGGGCAGTTGCCGCGCGACCGCAAACATCATCGCGATGGCATGTTCGGCGGTGGTGATCGAATTGCCAAATGGCGTGTTCATGACGATCACGCCCTTTTTCGACGCCGCCGGAATGTCGACGTTATCCACGCCGATCCCCGCGCGGCCGATCACCTTCAGGCGCGATGCGCGTTCCAGCAGTTTCTCGGTGGCTTTCGTGGCCGACCGGATGGCCAAGCCATCATATTGGTCGATGACGGCGGCAAGGGCATCTTTGTCTTTGCCAAGCTGGGGCATGTAGTCCACCTCTACCCCGCGATCGCGAAAGATCTGGACGGCGGTTTCGGAAAGTTCGTCGGAAACAAGAACGCGAGGGGCCATGATGTTTGTCCTGTGATGTTGGGCGGGAAGATGGGCAAATTGCCCATTCTACGGACTGATGTTCGGATAGTAGGATGGGCAATTTGCCTCCCCCTTTCAGGCGATCTCTGCCTGGAATGCGTGAGCGATCCATGGCATCAGGGCGGCGACATCGGTGGTTTCCACCGTCGATCCGCACCAGATCCGCAGGCCCGGCGGGGCATCGCGATAAGCGCCCACATCATAAGCGACGCCCGCGCTTTCCAGCCGTTTGGCGACGGCTTTGGCAAAGGCTTCGCCATCCTGAATTCGGGGATCATCGAATGTCAGGCAAACGCTGGTTGTTGATGCAATCGCAGGCGTTTCCGCCAGGTTCTGCAACCATGGATTTACGGCGCAGAAGTCCCATACGACTTTCGCATTGGCACTGGCACGCGCCACAAGCCCTTGCAACCCGCCAACCGATTTCGCCCATTTCAACGACACAAGGTAATCTTCCACAGCCAGCATCGACGGCGTGTTGATCGTTTCACCTTGGAAGATGCCTTCGATCAGTTTGCCCTTGCTGGTCAGGCGGAAGATCTTGGGCAACGGCCATGGCGGGGTATAGCTTTCCAGCCGCTCCACCGCGCGGGGCGACAGGATCAGCATCCCATGCGCGCCCTCGCCGCCCAGCACCTTCTGCCAAGAGAACGTTGTCACATCCAGCTTGTCCCACGGCAGGTCCATCGCAAAGGCGGCGCTGGTTGCATCACACAAGGTCAGGCCCGCGCGGTTGGCTGGAATCGCATCGCCATTCGGCAGGCGGCAGCCCGAGGTGGTTCCATTCCAGGTAAACGCCACATCGGCATCGAAATCGACGGTCGCAAAATCCACGATCTGCCCGTAAGGTGCGATTGTGACCTTTGCATCCAGTTTCAGCTGCTTCACCGCATCGGTAACCCAGCCTTCGCCGAACGACTCCCACGCCAGCATTTCGACGGGCCGTGCGCCCAGCATCGTCCACATCGCCATTTCGAACGCCCCGGTATCCGACGCGGGCACGATGCCGATGCGATAGTCCGCAGGCACGCCGAGGATCTCGCGGGTCAGGTCAATGGCCTGTTTCAGCTTGGCCTTGCCGACGGCCGCACGGTGCGAGCGGCCAAGGGGCGCGTCACCAAGCAGATCAAGCGAAAAATCGGGGATTTTGGCACAGGGGCCGGACGAAAAACGCGGATTCGCCGGGCGCGTGGCCGGGGTGGTCAGATCAGTCATGGTATCCTCGCAGATATATGCCCTTCGTTGGGGAAGGGTGTCCCACCGCTGCGTTTAAGGGGCGGCTTGGTCTGGCACAAGGGATAAAAGCGGCGTAAAGCGGCGCTTGGCCCGGCAAAAGCGACGCGGCTGTTTACGATCGGAAACCGCGCGATGTTTGTGACGACCCTGCTGACCAATCCCGAACAGCCCGTGCTAACCCGTGTGACGGTTGAATCGCTGCGCAATGCCTGGGGCGGGGGCGATGCCCGCTGGTTGGAGCCGGGGGTGGCGGCGGAGTTTGATATGGCGATGATGCCGGAAAACCGCTGGGACGTGTGGCAGGGTTTGCAGGCGATGGGCATTGATCTGGTGGTGCAGGCGGCGGCGGGACGGCGCAAACGGGTGCTGCTGGCGGATATGGACAGCACGATGATTTAGCAGGAATGCATTGACGAGCTTGCCAATGCGGCAGGGGTTGGCGCGCATGTGGCGGGCATCACCGCGAGGGCCATGAACGGGGAATTGGATTTCGAGGACGCATTGCGTGAACGGGTGGCGCTGCTGGCAGGTCTGCCCGAGGGGGAGATTGACGAGGTGATCGCTGACCGTATCACGCTGATGCCGGGGGGGCCTGCGCTGGTGGCGACGATGAAGGCGAACGGGGCCTATGCGGCGCTGGTGTCGGGTGGGTTCACGGCGTTTACGGCGGCGATTGCTGGTCGGTTGGGGTTTGATGAAAACCGCGCGAATGTGCTGCATGTGGAAAGTGGCAAGCTGACAGGGACGGTGGCCGAACCGATCCTTGGGCGCGAGGCGAAGGTGGCGGCGCTGGTAGATATCTGTGCGCGGCTTGGGATTGGGGCCGATGCGGTCATGGCCGTGGGTGACGGCGCGAATGATCTGGGGATGCTGGGCCGGGCGGGAGCGGGCGTGGCATTGCATGCCAAGCCATCCGTGCAGGCCGCATGCGATATTCGCATCAACCACGGCGACTTGACGGCGCTGCTGTTCGTTCAAGGCTATGCAAGGTCGGAGTTTGTGGAATGATCCGACAGGCAACGCAGGTAGACGTTCCCGGCATGGTGGCGCTGTTGAACCGGATTATCGCGAAGGGTGGCACGACGGCGCATGAGGTGCCGTACTCGGACGAAAAATTCGCGCAGGTCTATCTGACGGACGCCGATGCGATTGCTTGCCTCGTGGCCGAGACGACAGATGGCGGGCTGCTGGGGTTTCAGGTTCTGGGGCATTGGCCGGGCCTGCCCGAGGGGTGGGTGGATATCGGCACGTTCGTTGCAGAAGAGGCGCGCGGCACGGGGGCTGCGGCGGCGTTGTTTGCAGCAACAAAGGCGCTGGCATTGGTGCGGGGCGACGTGGCGATCAATGCAACGATCCGCGCGGACAACGCGCTGGGACTGGCGTATTACAACAAATGCGGGTTTCGGGACTATGCGACCGATCCCGATTACTGCTTGGCGGACGGTACGCGCGTGGGGCGGATTTCCAAGTGGTTCGATCTTGTTTGAAGTCACCGCCGACCTTGCCCTGATCCTGATCTGTGCGGCCTTTGTGGCGGGGTTTGTCGACAGCATTGCCGGTGGTGGAGGCCTTATCACGCTGCCGGTGCTGCTGCTGGCCGGAGCTTCGCCGCTGGAGGCGCTGGCGACGAACAAGGTGCAGGGATCGTTCGGGGCGGCGACGGCAGCGGGCACTTACGCGCGGGCGGGGCATGTGAATCTGCGGCGGCAGTTGCCGGCCGCGGGAATCGCATTCGGCGCGGGCGTGGCGGGGGCGGTGCTGGCGAGCGTGATCCCAACGGATGGTTTGCGCGTGGCGCTGCCCGTTGTTCTGATTGCGATTGCGGTGTTCTTTGCGCTGAAGCCGGGCTTGACGGATGCCGACCGGGTGGCGCGGGTGGGGCCTGCGCTGTTCACCGCCTGCGTCGTGCCGTTCATCGGATTTTACGACGGTTTGATCGGGCCGGGCGCGGGGGCGTTCTACATGATCGGCTTTGTCATGCTGGCGGGGTATGGGGTGCTGAAGGCAACCGCGCACACGAAGCTGTTGAATTTCGCGTCCAACGTCGGGGGGCTGCTGACCTTTGCGATCACGGGTGCGCCATGGTGGTTCATCGGTGTGGCAATGGGGATCGCGCAGGTGGCGGGTGCGGCACTGGGCGCGCGGCTGGCGATGCGGGTGGGGGCGCGGCTTATCAAGCCGTTGCTGGTGGTGACGTCGACGGTGCTGGCGGCCAAACTGCTGTGGGGGTGAAAATTGACGGCTGTCAATTTTCAACTATTGTTATATAAATCAGATACTTGCGTTTTTCAGAAGGCCTTGCGTTAAGAGTTTTGAAACATTTCGTGAAGAGCGTCTACCGGGGCGGAGATGGGCAGATTGCCCACCCTACGGTGACAGCCGCGCCAGCAGACCCCGATGCACGGCGGGCGTTGCCGCCAACACCCCGGCGGTTTGCGGATGGCTGCTGTTGAAGGCGAGCGGGCCGCCCGTGCGATCGCTGACCATGGCTCCGGCGCGGGTGCAGATCAGCGCGCCTGCGGCGATGTCCCATTCCCATGCGTCTTTCAACGTCAGCATCGCGTCATGTCGCCCTTCGGCCACAAGGCACATCCGATAGGCCAGTGATGCGCGGAACGTGCGCCTGACGGGTGGCACACCGCCGGGCCAGAGCGCGGGGTCAAGACTGGGGCGGCTGGTCAGAAGGCTGGCATCCGTGACGGTCGCGCGACCGGAGGGCGCAATCGGTTGGCCGTCACGCAGGGCGGGCGCCGTCAGCGAGGCGGTATAAAGGCGGTCGAGAGCGGGCAGATAGACGACGCCTGCAATCACCACCCCATCCCGTGCAATCGCAAGGGAATGGGCAAAGGTATCTTCGCCCGCCACAAACGACCGTGTCCCATCAATCGGATCAATGATGAACACATGCTTGCATGACAGGCGCGCGGCATCATCAGGCGTTTCTTCGGACAGCCAGCCATAATCGGGGCGCGCGCCGCACAGCCGGGCCTGCAGCATGTCATTCACGGCAATGTCGGCCTCGGTCACCGGGGAGCCGTCCTTGTCCCAGACGCGGGGGTTGTTCTTCCAGTATTGCAGGGCGATCTTGCCTGCATCCAGTGCCGCGTGGGTCAGAAGGTCAAGATCATGCGCCGGCAAGGGTCATTCCATCCACCAGAAGGCTGGGTACCCGGAACGACAGATGCGCGCGGGCATCATTGGCAGGGATGATCCGCATCAGCATGTCACGCAGGTTTCCCGCGATGGTGCATTCATTGACAGGGTGGCTGATCTGGCCGTTCACCACCCAAAAGCCGCTTGCCCCACGCGAATAGTCGCCCGTTGTGGGGTTGATGGTAGAGCCGATCATCGACGTTATCAGCAGCCCCGTGCCCATCTGGGCCAAAAGGTCGTCGCGGCTGGCGGTGCCTTGGGTCAGATCAATGTTCGACGTGCCGGGTGACGGTGGCGATGAAGGCCCGCGTGATGCGTTGCCGGTGGAAGGCATGCCCAGCTTGCGCCCCGTGGCAAGGTCGAGCACCCAGCCGGTCAGCACGCCGTCATCTACAATTGCGCGGCGGGTTGTGGGCAGGCCCTCGGCGTCAAACGGGCGGGATGATCCGATGCGGATGCGGTGCGGGTCTTCGATGATGGACAGGCCGGGGGGCAGCACGGGTTTGCCAAGCGCATCGGCAAGCCAGCTTGACCCGCGCGCGATGCTGGAGCCGTTGATGGCGGAAATCAGATGGCCGATCAGGCCGGCGGCGACCCGTTCGTCATAGACGACGGGGTAGGTGCCGGTCACGGGTTTGACGGAACCTGCGCGTTGCAGGGCGCGCGTGGCGGCAAGGTCGCCGATTGTGTCGGCCCCCGGCATATCGGCGCGAAAGATGCGGCCTTCGCCTGCGTAATCGCGTTCCATGCCGGTGCCAGACCCGGTGAAGGCCACGGCGGAGACGGATGTGGACGTGCGCCCGTAGCCGCCCTGAAAGCCGTTCGAGGCCGCGATATGCAGGCGGCGACTGGAAAAGCTGGCCCCGGATTCCACCTGCGTGATGCCGGGATGGGCCATGGCGGCAGCCTCGGCCATCCGCGCATCGGTTTCCAGCATGGCGGCGGTGGGTTCGTCGGCGGGATCGGCCAGTTCCAGCACGGCGGCATCCCAGTCGCGCGAAAGCTGATCTGCATCGGCCAGCCCGACATGGGGGTCAACCGGGGCTTCACGCGCCATGGCGACGGCACGTTCGGCCAGCGCGGTGATGGTGCGGTCTGAAACATCGGAGGCCGATACGCAGGCCTGCCGCCCGCCGATCAGCACACGCAGGCCGATCTCGATCCCTTCGGCGCGTTCGGCCTGTTCCAGCGCGCCTGCGCGCACCGTGATCGACAGGGCGGTGCCGTCAACCGCCATGGCATCGGCGCTGTCGGCCCCGGCGCGGCGGGCGGCGGTCAGCAAGGCATCGGTCAGACTGTCGAGTGCGGGCATGGGGAACCTATCGGGATTGCGTCACTGGCACGTAGTCCTTGTGCCGGATGCGCGCAAGGGAAAGGCCCCCGGCACGCTGTCCGGGGGCCTTTGCATGTAGGGTCAGCTTACTGCAGTTGCTGGCCGTTGACGAACAGGCCCTTGTCCTTGAATTCGACGGTCGAGGTCAGCGTATCGCTGCCATCGGCGGCCGGTGTGGCGAAGACCCCCATCATCATGCGCACGCCCATCAACTGATCCTCGGGGACAAGGCCCATGGCAACCAGTTTGTCCAGCACACCGTTGCCGCCGGTCAGCGTGAAGTTCAGGATGCCGGTGGGTGCGGGCATGCCGCTGAAGGTGACCATATCGGTGTTGTCGAAGGTCAGATCACCATTCCCCGTCAGGTCGGCCCCGACGATCTTGAGCTGCAGCGCGTTGATGGTCACTGCGTGCAGTTCCGGTGGTGCGGCCTCTTCCGGGGAAAGTTGTGCGTTGAAGTCGGTGACCGGGCGGATCATGCCGGTGGTGTCGATCACGAGGGTGGCGGGATCGCGCGGCAGTTGGCCGGTGGGGTCGCTCATCGCCCAGACTTCTTCGGGCAGGGTGAAATCGACGAGTTTCAGCAGGAAGGTGAACGGCACCGGGGCATCGCTCTTGGTCACCGGGAATTTCACATCGCTGGCAAGCTCGGAAAAGCCGATGTTGACCGGGAAGGGCGCGCTGGCCGATGTGAAGGCGATGGTGCCCGCGCCGGTGGTGAAATTGGTCTGGAATTCGGTGTCGGAAAACGCATAGCCGCCGACTGTATTGCCGAGCGCGGCGTCGATTGTTGTCGGGCCCGAACCATCATCGAACGTGCCTTTGATGCCAGTGCTGGCCGACGTGTAATCCAGAACAAGGGCGTCGACTGTGCCGCTGGCCTTGCCGGCAAAACCGGACTGGGTGATCGTCATGTCGACAGAGGCGGGGCTGGCGTCGGACGCCTCACCCTTGACGGTGATGGTGTCGGACATGGTGATGCCTACGCTGCCATCGCCATTGTCGGTCAGGTCCAGTTCGGGGATCGTCTGCACAGCACCACCTGCATCGGCGCTGGTGGTGATCGTCAGGCCGCGAATTTCAAGCACATCGCCATTGCGCGCTTCGCTTTCGACGGCCAGGACCTGACCTGTGGAGGTCATGGCATCCTGATAGGTTGTCCAAACTTCTTCGGGGGTAATCGCGAATGCGGTCGATCCCATCAAAATGGCGCCAAGGGTCAAACCCGCGCGCAAGGTCCAGTGTTGCATAACGAAGCCTTCTCTTTGAAAATGAAAATCGCGGGGCGCATCTTCTGATGGCTCCGGGCGTTGGTCAAGTGGGCAATGGATCACCTGACATCATGCTTCCGCACGCAAAAGGGCGGCAAGTCCGGTGCGGTAATCGGGGTGGATCAGCGTCACGCCCAGTTCTTCGCGGATCAGGCGGTTGGCCACACGTTTGCTGTCAGCGTAAAAGCTGCGCACCATGGGGGGCAGATCGGCGGTGGCGAAATCAACGGTGGGTGGCGCGGGCAGGCCCAGCAGATGGGCAGCATGAGACAGCACGTCTTCGGGCGGGGCGGGATCATTGTCGCAGACGTTATACACAGCACCCGGCCGGGGTCGCGCGATAGAGGCCGCCAGCACCTGTGCGATGTCATCGACATGGATGCGGCTGAACACCTGCCCCGGCTTGATGATGCGCCGCGCGGTGCCGTCGCGCACCTTTTCAAACGGGCCGCGACCGGGGCCGTAGATGCCCGCAAGGCGGAAGATATGCACGGGTAGCGGGGTTGCCAGCCATTGCGCCTCGGCCAGGACGCGCTGGCGGCCACGGATGCTGGACGGGGTCAGGGGCGTATCCTCATCAACCCAGCCGCCCTGATGGTCGCCGTAAACCCCTGTGGTGGAAAGATAACCCACCCATTGCGCGGGTGCGGCGGCAATCGCGGGCACCGCCGCCAGAAACGGATCGCCTGCAGCATCGGGGGCGGCAGAGGCAAGGATATGCGTGGCGCTGGCGAGGGCTGCGTCCAGATCGGCGGGCCACAGCAACGGCTCCACCCCCGCTGCGCGCATCGCATCGGTCTGTGCGGGCTGGCGGGTGGTACCGATGACACGCCAGCCCTGCGGGAGCAAAACACGGGCCAGCGCCGCCGCACTATAGCCATGACCAAGGGACAGAAGGGTTTTCATCGCCGCACTATCCGGCGGGAGGCGGGCGGTTTCAAGGGCGTCATCAAGCCGTCACTTGCGCTGTGGCACGGCCATGCCTTAGATGCTCAATCCCTTTTGCGTGGAAACCGATGACTGACGAACTTTTGCCCATCCTGACACCCGATGCCTGCGCGCCGCAGGCCTTTACCGACCCGGATGCCGCCGTATCCCGGCTGGAGGCGCTGTATGCGCAGGCCACGCTGTTCTTGTCGCATCATTTCAGTGCGGCGGTGACAGGTGGCAAACCCGCCCAGCGTATCCGCGCATTCTATCCCGAAATCCGCCTGACCGTGACCAGCTTTGACAAGACGGATTCGCGGCTGTCGTTCGGTCATGTGGCAACGCCCGGCACCTATGCCACCACCGTCACGCGCCCCGACCTGTTCCGCAGTTACCTGACCCAGCAGATCGGCCTGTTGATGCAGCATCACAAGGTGGCCGTTTCCATCGGGCCATCAGACACGCCGATCCCTGTGCATTTCGCGGTTGCGGGCAATCCGGCGGTGTCAGTGCCGCAGGAAGGCGTGATGAATTTCAGCCTGCGCGATGTGTTCGACGTGCCCGACCTTGCCACCACCAATGATGACATCGTGAATGGCGTGCGCCCGTTCAATGCCGATGGGTCGCGCCCCCTTGCCCCGTTTACCGCGCAGCGGGTGGATTATTCACTGGCACGCCTTAGCCACTACACGGCCACCGACCCGCATCATTTCCAGAACCATGTGCTGTTCACCAACTATCAGTTTTATGTCGATGAGTTCGAGGCGTTCGCCCGCCTGATGCTCGCCGACCCGACAAGTGGCTATACCAGCTTTGTCTCGACCGGGAATGCCGAGATCCGGGCCGGAGACGAAACGCTGCTGCATCCGGCAAAACTGCCGCAGATGCCGACCTATCACCTGAAACGCCGGGGTGGGCAGGGGATTACGCTTGTCAATATCGGGGTCGGCCCGTCGAATGCGAAAACTGCAACCGACCATATCGCCGTGCTGCGTCCGCATGCATGGCTGATGGTCGGCCATTGTGCGGGGCTGCGCAATTCGCAGTCGCTTGGCGATTTCGTGCTGGCCCATGCCTATCTGCGCGAGGATCATGTGCTGGATGCCGATCTGCCGATCTGGGTGCCGATCCCGGCACTGGCGGAAATACAGATCGCGCTGGAAGATGCCGTGGAAAGCGTAACCAAGCTGGAAGGGTATGAACTGAAGCGCATCATGCGCACGGGCACGGTGGCCACGATTGATAACCGCAACTGGGAACTGCGCGATCAGTCCGGCCCGGTGCAGCGCCTGTCGCAATCGCGCGCCGTGGCACTGGACATGGAGTCGGCGACGATTGCCGCCAACGGGTTCCGGTTTCGGGTGCCCTACGGGACGTTGCTGTGCGTGTCGGACAAGCCTCTGCACGGCGAATTGAAACTGCCCGGCATGGCGTCAGATTTCTACAAGACGCAGGTCTCGCGCCATCTGCACATCGGCATTGTGGCGATGGAGACATTGCGTGACATGCCGCTGGAACGCATCCACAGCCGCAAGTTGCGCAGCTTTGAAGAGACGGCTTTCCTTTGACTTTGGGGTAATTCCGGGGATTTCCGCTGAATACCCCAAGAAAAGTGGGAAAAAGGGGCTTGATTTGCGCGCCGAAAACCTGTGATTGGCGGCACAAACCTTTTGGCAGAAAAGCCGGACCCGCAAACCTGCGGCACATCACAGGGGACTGAACGATGACCATGAAACCGATGACCAAGACCCAACTGGTGGCCGCTTTGGCCGATGCGATGGGTGCAGACAAGAAAACCGCAGGCACAGCACTGGACGCGATCGCCGCAGTCGTGTCGCGCGAAGTGGCCGCTGGTGGCACCGTGACATTGCCGGGCCTTGGCAAGATGGCCTGCCGCGCCCGCCCCGAACGTCAGGTCCGCAACCCGGCCACCGGTGAGACGATGACCAAACCCGCCGACAAGCAGGTAAAGTTCGCCATTGCGAAAGCCCTGAAAGACAGCGTCAACGGCTGATAGGTCCCTGACGGAAAAGACGGAAAAGGCCACCCCGCGCGGGTGGCTTTTTTCATGTATCGGTGGCCTTGCGGGCCATCAGCTTTCCTGAAAGGGTCTGCCTGTTAGACGTCAATCAAGGCCCGATCCGTGAACCTGCGTGCAATTTTGATGGGCCTCGCCTTTGCGCTGATGTGGTCAACCGCCTTTGCGACGGCGCGGATCATCGTGGCCGAGGTGCCGCCCTTTACCACGCTGGCGGTTCGCTTTGCGATTTCGGGTGCGATTGCCGTCGGGATGGCGCGGGCGCTGGGGCAAAGCTGGCGGCTGACCCGCGCCCAAGGGGTTGCGGTTGTGGTGTTCGGCGTGTGCCAGAACGGCCTGTATCTGGGCCTGAATTTCGTGGCGCTGCAGTGGATTCCGGCTTCGGTTGCGGCGATCATCGCCTCGACCATGCCGTTGATCGTGGCCGCACTTGGCTGGGCGGTCCGGGGGGACCGGGTTTCGCGGCTTGGGCTGGCGGGGCTGGTGGCGGGGTTCGTCGGGGTGATCCTGATCATGGGCACGCGGATTACCGGCGGGGTTGATCCGGCGGGGATTGGGCTGTGTGTGGTGGGGGCGTTGGCGCTGGCGGTGGCGACGCTGTCGGTGCAGGGGGCGTCATCGGGCGGCAACCTTCTGATGATCGTGGGGATGCAGATGCTGGTCGGCTCACTGGTTCTGATGCCCTTTGCCGCATTGTTCGAGGTGCCCCCCGATACCGTCAGCTGGGCGGTCATCGCGGCCTTTGCATATCAGATTTTCATACCCGGTCTGGCGGCGACGCTGTTGTGGTTTGCGCTGGTGGCGCAGATCGGCGCGGTGCGGGCGGCGGCGTTTCATTTCCTGAACCCGTTCTTTGGCGTTGCGGCAGCGGCGCTGCTGTTGAACGAGACACTGGGCGCGCTGGATATTGTCGGCGTGGCCATCGTGATGGCGGGCATTCTGGCGGTGCAACTGGCACGGGCGCGGGTGACATAACGCTCACAGTTTGTTGCAATGACAGGCGTGCGGCTGTCGGGCATAGCGCGGAACATGGAATTGGTTCTTGGCTATCTTGCGGGGCTGTTGACCCTGATTAATCCCTGTGTGCTGCCGGTCTTGCCGATCGTGCTGGCCACGGCCCTGCAGGCGCATCGGCTGGGGCCGGTCGCGCTGGCGGCGGGGATGTCGATTGCGTTTGTCACGCTGGGTCTTGGGGTGGCGGCACTGGGCCAAGGGCTGGGGCTGTCGGCAGAGACGCTGGCCGATGTGGCGGCAGTGCTGATGCTGGTGTTCGGGCTGGTGCTGCTGGTGCCGCGATTGAATGCCGGGTTCGCCTTCGCCACGGCGGGGATCGCAGCACAGGCCGATGCCGGGATCGACCGGGTGGATCGGTCGGGTCTGGGCGGGCAGTTTCTGGGCGGTGCGCTGCTTGGCGCGGTGTGGAGCCCTTGCGTCGGCCCGACGCTTGGCGGGGCGATATCGCTGGCGTCGCAAGGGCAGAATGTGGTCTGGGCGGGGGCGGTGATGACGGCCTTTGCCGCCGGGGTATCGACCATCATCCTCGCCCTTGGCTATGGCGCGCGGGCGGCATTGCAACGGCGTCGCGCGTTGATGCAAAAGATCGCGGCCAAGGCCAAGCCGATCATGGGCGTGGTGTTTGTGGCCGTGGGCCTGATGCTGCTGTTCCGACTGCACCACCCGGTTCAGGCCTGGCTTATTTCGGTGCTGCCTTACTGGCTGCAAGATTTCTCTGTCTCCCTCTGAAGGACCATCCCCATGCAAAGACGCGCCTTTCTGATCCTGACCGCCGGTGTCCTGTGCGCCACCGCAAGTTTCGCAGCCGAACCGGTCGCCTATGCCGAAGACTTCGTGGCAGCCGAACTTGCCGCCGGAAAGGCCGTGCTGATCGACTTTTCAGCAAGCTGGTGCCCAAGCTGCCAAGCGCAGGGCCGTCTGATCCAACGCCTGCGCGCCGAAAACCCCGACTATGACGCGGCAATCACCTTTGTCGAGGCAGACTGGGACACCTACAAGGACAGCCCATTGGCCACGCGCTATGGCGTGACCAGCCGGGGTTCGCTTGTGTTTCTGCGCGCAGATGGCGTGATTGCGCAGACCACGCAGCATTCCACCGAAGATGAACTGAAGACCCTGCTGGATCAGGCCGCCAGCGCCACCTGAAGGGCGGCATCACTGGCCCGCGTCTGCAGCACTGCGGGGCGGGCCTGACAGCGCGCCACCCAGTCGCGGATCAGGGGGTCATCGGGCATGGCGTCGGTGAACCACGCATAGGGCGAATGCACCAGAATATCGGCGGCGGAATAGGTGTCACCCAGCAGCCATGGCCCCTTGGCCAAGGCCGCATGCAGGCGGGCCGTCACCTCATCCACACCGCGGAACGTCGCCTTCAGATAGGGGTGATCCAGGCTCGCTGCGTGACAGATCAGGGCCGGTTCCATCATGCTGCCATACCATGACAGCCAGGCAAGATAGGCCCCACGTGTCGCATCGCCCGGTTGCGGGCCAAGGCCGGCCGCAGGAAACATATCCGTCAGATAGACCATGATCGCGGCGGTTTCGGTCATCAGCACATCATCATCCACCAGGGCGGGGGCCTTGCCTTCGGGGTGCGGATTGTCGGGATCGCGCCGCCCTGATCCGTCCTGGCGGACGATATCCACGGGCTGGATTGTGATGAAATCGGCGATATTCATCTCGTTGACAAGGGTCACGATACGGGAAGAGCGGGAGTTCGGGGCGTGAAACAGGGTCAGCATGGCAAACCTCTTCTTGTGTTGCATCATGACCTGTTTATGCTCCACCTACCCTGACAGTTTCCGACAGGAAGATATGGCCCGCGCTGATCGCCTTCTGCGTCTGATCGACACCATGCGCCGCCTGCCGCAACCGGTGACGGCGGCACGGCTGGCCGATGAAACCGGCGTGTCCGAACGCAGTCTTTACCGCGATATTGCCAGCCTGCGGTTATCCGGCGCGCGCATCGAGGGCGCGGCAGGGCTGGGCTATACCCTGACCGAAGACCCCGCCTTGCCACCGCAAATGTTCACCCGGCTGGAGGTGGAGGCGCTGATGCTGGGGCTGGCCGAGGTGCGGATGTCCGGCGATCCGGCCCTTGCGCGGGCGGCGGAAATGGCCGGGGCCAAGATCACCGCGAGTTTGCCAGAACGGGTACAGCGGCAAGCGGTTCATGCTGTTCAGCAAACCTACCGCTTTGAAAAGCGCGCCCCCGCGCCTGCGCATCTTGGCCTGATCCGCGAGGCGGCCTGGGATGAACGCGCGCTGGATATCACCTACCGCGACAAGGAAGGCGGGATCACCCATCGTCGCATCCTGCCCCTGTCGGTGGTCTTTCTGGACCGGTCGCTGATGTGCCTTGCATGGTGCAATCTGCGGCAGGATTTCCGGCGGTTCCATCTGCATGCGATGGACAACGTGGCCGTCACGGCCGAGAGCTTTCGCCCCCGCCGCGTGCCGATGTTGCGGGAATTTCTGCAACGGTTGCATGGCGAAACGTCGCGGCAACCGTCGGGATGACGCGGGATTGAGGCAAACGGGGAACTGGCGGGTGCCATCCGCCTGCCGCGATCACGCAATGTTTCAAAACTGTTAACGCGGAAGGGCGTCAAAAATACTAACCATATGTAATATATATATAAAGTGAAAAATTGACAGCCGTCAATTTTGCCGTCAATCGCGCGGCGTGGCTGGTCACGCGCGGCCATCTTGCTATGCTGTGCCAAACGCAACGGAGCATCCTGCATGACATTTCCCGGCATCACATGGATCAAGGCCCCGTCGGGCGACGCGCAGGATACGGCGGCGGTGGCGGCCACGGTTGCCGATGTTCTGGCCAATGTGCGCTTGATGGGCGACGCTGCCGTGCGCGATTATGCGCTGCGGTTTGACGGCGCGCGCGGGCCGTTTGCGGTGACGATGGCGGACCGGAACGCGGCAGTAGCGGCGCTGGACCCCCAGACCCGGCGGGACACCGAATTTGCCATCACCAACGTGCGCGCCTTTGCCGAGGCGCAGCTGGCGACGATCCTGCCGCTGGATGTGGAAATCCTGCCGGGCGTGCATATGGGCCACCGGGTGATCCCGATTGGCCGGGTGGGGTGCTATGTGCCGGGCGGGCGGTTTCCGCTGCTGTCCGCGCCGATCATGACGATCGTACCGGCAAAGGTCGCGGGGGTAGGCGAGGTGATCGCCTGTCTGCCGCCGAACGCGCATCCGGCGATGATTGCGGGCTGCCATCTATCCGGCGCGGACCAGATTTTTCGGATCGGTGGGGCACAGGCGATTGCGGCGATGGCCTATGGCACCGAAACCGTGCCGAAGGTGGACAAGATCATGGGTCCGGGCAATGCGTTTGTAAACGAGGCGAAACGGCAGGTCTTCGGCCCGGTGGGGATAGATCAGCTCGCCGGACCGTCCGAGATTTACATTCTGGCCGACGCCATGGGCGATGCCGAAATGATCGCGACCGATCTGCTGGCGCAGGCCGAACATGATGTGCGCACCCGCGTCGGGCTGATCACGACGCATGCGCCACTTGCCATGGCCGTGCTGGCCGAGGTGGAACGGCAGTTGGCGACGCTTTCGACCGCGCATGTGGCGGGGCCGGCGTGGCGTGACCATGGCGAAATAGCCGTGGCCGAGGATGAGGCGACGATGGTGGCCTATTCCGATCATATCGCGGCGGAACATCTGCAGGTGCATACGATCGACGCGAAAGACTTTGCCACACGGCTGTCCAACTATGGGTCGCTGTTCGTGGGCGAGTTTGCCAGTGTCGTCTATTCCGACAAATGTTCAGGCACCAACCACACGCTGCCCACGATGGGCGCGGGGCGGTATACCGGGGGGCTGTGGGTGGGGTCTTATGTCAAGATTGCCACGCATCAATGGCTGACGGCCGATGGTGTGCGCGCGGTTGCACCCCCCGCCGCACGGCAAGCGGCCAGCGAGGGGCTGGAGGGGCACAGGCGCGCGGCGCAGTTGCGGTTGGACAGGATGCAGGGGGCCTAGGGTTCCGCCCTACCACACGCGGATATGCGCGCGCGCCGAACGTCCTGCGGCGTCAATCACCGATAGTGTCACAAACCCCGCCCCCGGCAGCCTGACAAGCGTTTCACGGTCGCGCAGCGCCACCACCAGCGGCACACCATCGGCCATCCATGTGAAGGGTGCCGTGCCGCCTGTGACGCGCACTTTCAGGCCCTGGGACAGCAATTCAACCTCTGCCCCGTCGGGGGGGAAGGCAACGGCTGGGGCGTCTGCGGCGGCTTCAAATGCCGCGTTGCGCGACCGGAAGCGTTGCAGGGGTTGCGGCAGTTGCGCGTTCGACACCAACAATGTGGCGGGCGGCGCGGGCGGTTGGGGCACCAGTGCGGCTGACAGCCGTCCGAACGCCTGAAACAGCACGGGCGCTGCGACATCGGCACCAAACGCCCCCGGCACGGGCGTGCCATCGGCGCGGCCCATCCACACGCCCACCACATAACGCCCGTCAAAGCCGATGGCCCAGGCATCGCGGTGGCCATAGCTGGTCCCGGTCTTGTAGGCGAGCCGGTTTGCCGGCGCGCCGGGTGGCGGAGCGAGGCCCGCCAGAATATCGCCCACCTGCCATGCGGACACCGCTGACAGCACGCGCTGCCCTTCGGTCTGCGGTCCGTCCTGCAGATGCGTCAGCGGAAGGGACACGCCGCCCCGCGCAATCGCTGCATACATTTGCACCATGTCGGTCAGGGTCACCCCCACGCCGCCAAGCGCCACCGCCAACCCCGGCTGCCCGCCCGGCACCACTGCGCGCACGCCCGCCTTGTCCAGTGCCGCCAGCAGTTTCGCGGGCCCCATCGCATCCAGCAGCATGACCACCGGGATGTTGCGCGACCCTTGCAGCGCCTCGCGCACGCGGATCATGCCGCGATACAGCTTGTCGAAATTCTGCGGCGCATAGCCGCCGAAGCTGGTGGGTTTATCGTCAATCAGGGTTTCGGGATGCGCCAGCCCTTCGTCAAACGCAAGCCCGTAGACCAGCGGTTTCAGCGTTGATCCCGGAGATCGCAATGCTTGCGTCATATCGACAAAGCCCTGCCGCGCCCCACCCTGATAGGCCGCCGACCCCACCGTTGCCAGAATCTCGCCTGACGCATGGTCGGCCACCACGATGGCCACCTGCACCCGTTCGCCCCTGCCTGCAACGACGTCTGCGGCCAGTGCCTCCAGCTTTTTCTGCAACGCCAGATCGACGGTCGTGCGATGCGTGGCAACCAAAGGCGCGTCACGCAACACGCGGTCGGCCAGATGCGGGGCATAGGCCGGGAAGGGCAGGCGCAGATGCGGCACGGTTTCCGTCAGCGCGGCCTGTGCCTGATCGGCGTCGATGATGCCGTCACCGACCGCACGGGCCAGCACGCGGGCGCGTGCAGCCTGCGCTACATCCGGCGCGCGGTCGGGGCGACGCGCTTCAGGCGATTGCGGGATGGCCACCAGCAGCGCCGCCTCGGCAGGGGTCAGACGACGGGGTTCCTTTCCGAAATACGAAATCGTGGCGGCGCGCACGCCTTCGAGGTTGCCGCCGAACGGGGCCAGATGCAGGTATAGTTGCAGGATCTGATCCTTGGTCAGCCGATCCTCCAACGCCCAAGCCACCCTGATCTGGCGTAGCTTGCCCGCATAGGCGCCCGTGCCGCTGTCCTCCAGCAGACGCGCGACCTGCATCGTCAGGGTTGACCCGCCCGAGATTACCCGCCCATTCCATGCGGCCTGTGCCAAGGCCCGCGCCATCGACCGGAAATCCACCCCGCCATGGTCGTAAAACCGCTTGTCTTCAAACGCGACCAGCATCGCGAGGTAATCAGGGTCCACGCCATCAGGGGCCACCGCCAGCCGCCAGCGCCCATCGGCCACGGTGTAGGCGCGCAGCAACGCGCCGTTGCGATCCACGACCTCTACCGAGGTTTCAAGGACAAGTGGCGGCAGCACCGTGCCATCGACCCATGTCTGCACACGGTCCACGGAAACGGCGGCGAGGAACATCCCCGCCGCCACCCCAAAGAACCAACGCGACCGCATCTTATTCAGAAATGGTCAGCGTCCCGGCATCCGTGCGGGCACGGTAATCCGGGCGATACATGTCTTCGACCGATGCCGCCGGATGGTGGAACACCCCCGGCGAGATCGCCCGCACGACATAGGCCAGCTTGAAGGACTCGTTGCCATAGCGGTCAATCGCCGTCAGGAAACGGTCCTGACGGAATTCGGCATGGGTGACGGTCACTTCGGCATTCAGCCAATCCATGCTGCTGGTAGACCCCGCAGAGATCAGGTTCGGGTTATCAATCTCGAACCCCGCGGGCAGCGGATCGGCCACCATCAGGCGGGCCTCACCCCTTGCGAACGGCGTCACCTCCAGCACGGTGACCAGCCGGTCACCGACCTTGACCGCGTCCAGCGTCACCGGCTGACCCGTCAGCGTGAAATAACTGCGGGTGATCTGATAGCCGTTGCCGCCTGCGGGTTCCGGTTCCGCAGGGACACCGTAGACCGACACGGTCACGGTGGTATCGGCCCCGGTATTGCCCACAATGGTCGGGGTTGTGGCATTGGCATCCAGCACCCGCACCAGTGGCCCGGTGGCGGGATCGCCGTTCATCGTGATACCGTCACTGCCCGCGCCACCAATCAGCGCATGGGCCGCCAGCAGCGCCCAAGTCGCCTCTTGCGTTGACAGGCCTGATCCGCGCGTGGCGATCCGGTCGGTCAGCGCCTCGCGGTCAATCGCGGTGGACCCCGCCTCGACGGCGAGCGTCAGCAGGCCCGCGACATCGCGGTAGTTCGTGCCGAAATCGACGCGGAAGATCTGCTCCGGCCCTTCGGGGCGGGCGTTCACGGTGGCTGCCGCGCGGGCAAACATCGCGTCAGCGCGGACCTGATCGCCATAGCTGGCAAGGGCCGCACCCATCTGCGCCTGCGCCAGCGGGGTCGCGAAATCATCGCCCTTGACGTCGGCGTAGTAGCGCAGATCGCCGACCGCAGCCGCCCCTTCACGCGCGAGCACCGTCAGCGCGTAGGCCAGCGCCGTGCCGCCACCGTTGGTTTCCGCATCGAAATCAGGCGCGTAATTCACCTGATTGCGCAGGTTGGCGAGGGCCGATTTGAACGCCTGATCCGGCACGGCATACCCCGCGGCCTTGGCCCGGCTTAGGAAATCGGTGACATAGGCATCAAGCCACATATCGCCGCTGCCTGACCCCCAAAGGCCGAACGCGCCTTCGCCGGACTGGTTCAACAGAATGTCGCCAATCGCCTGCTGCACGCGTTCGGCAACTGCGCCATCCTCGGTCGTCGACCCCATAGCTGTGGCGATTTCGTCGAAATACAGCAGCGGCATTGCCTTTGATGTCAGTTGTTCGGTGCAGCCGTAGGGATAACGATCCAATGCCGCCAAGATCCCCGGCGCGTTCAGCCGGGCAATTGGGCCGACCGCCAGCGTGGCGCGGCCCGAACCGGGCACAAGATCGGCAAAGACCGCCTCGTCAAAGGTAAAGGTCTGGCCCTTGGCAAGGTCGAGCCGCGTCACGCGCGCAACTTCCGGGTCGTTCACTTGCACGGGCAGGGTCAGGGTTTTCACCAGTGCCTTGCCGTCAGGTGTGGTCAGCGTCACGGTGATGCTTTGGTTGCCGACCGCGCCCGCCGTGACCGGCACCGCAAACACCTGCTTGCCCAGATCGGTCAACGTGAAGGTGGCAGGCACATCGCCCAGCGTCACCCCATTGCCCGCCAGCGCCAGCGTCATCGCGCCCGATGGCCCCGTGGCGTGCACGATTTCCAGCAGCACACGGGATTGGTCGCCGGGCGACATGAAACGCGGCAGGCTGGCCGTGACGACAACCGGATCACGCACCAGCACATCGGCCTGCGCTTGCCCCACTGCGGTATCCGACCATGCCACCGCCATTACTTTGACCGTGCCATTGAACGACGGCAGCATGAATGTGGTGCGGGCATAGCCATCCGCGCCCACCTGCACCGGGCCTGCAAAGTACGCGACCAGTTCTTCGGTGGGGGGTGGGGCTGCAAGGTTCGCTTGCGCACCCGCATCACCGCCCGACCGGACCGTGCCTTGCGCACCGTTCAGCCCATCAATCAATCGGCCATAGACATCGCGGATGCCCACGCCAAGGCGGCGCTGGCCAAAGTAGTAGTCCGATGGGTCGGGGGCCTCGAACCCGGTCAGGTTCAGTATTCCGACATCCACGGCGGCGATGGTGACATAGGCCATGTCGCCTGCCGTCACGCCGTCGACCTTGACCGCCACCTCCATCGGGTCCGCGCGGCGCGGCCTCGGCCGCTGTTTCCACGGCCACATCCAATTGCCGCGCGCCCGGTGCGACGGCGGCATAAGACAGCCCCATCGCCCGCGCAGGATTGCGCCCTGCTGCGACATCCATCGGGCGCAGAACCGACACCGTCACATAGACCCCAGCGCCCCATTCATCGGTCACCGGTAAGGTGATCAGGTTTTCGCCTTCGGACACGGCCACGGTCTGCATCGCGACCAGCCGGTTTGACAACACTGTCACCAATGCAGTCCCCGCCGCACGCGGCACAAGGCGCAGGGTCGCGGTTTCGCCGGGCAGATAGCTTTCCTTGTCCAGCGACAGTTCCAGTGTGTCGGGCGTGTCTTCCACCCCGGCCGGGGCGTACCAGCCCGCATAGAACGTCATTGACGACGCGGTTTCCATGCCTTTGCGTGTGACGACAAGTTCGTATTCGCCCCATTCCACCGGGGCTTTGATGCTGGTCGTGCCCGCCGCAAGCGTCACTTCGCCGTCGGTGACCGGCGTGCGCGTGACCACAGGTTCCCACGACCAGTTGCCGCCCGATTGATACCATTGGTAATCCGTCTCGATCCGCGTCAGCGCCCATGTCACGTCCATCGGAACGGCCATCAGATCCGGGCTGACCCCGATCAGGTCAAACCGCGCCTCTTCGCCTTCGGGGACGACATTATCAAACAGCGGCTTGATCCCGATCATGTCGCCGGAAGGCACCAGAAGCTGCGAAATGCTACTGCAAGTAATTATCGAGGGGAATACAAAAACGTTGACGATAAACGAAAAAAAGGAGACGGCAGCCCGGTTTACGGGCCAGGTCCACACGCTTCTTTTTAATTCCGATCAACTAGAAATTGTGCGCGGCGGGCCGGGCGCGAGGCGTACGTTTCTGGATGAGGGTATTGTCGCGATTTTTCCCGCCTTTGTGCAGACTCTGACAGACTACAAACGTGTTATCAAACAAAAGAATTCACTTCTTCAAACGGCCCGAGATAATGAATATTCGATAGAAAAACTTGCAGCATTGCTCGAACCCTGGAACGAACAACTCGTCGGACTCGCGTCGTTGATCCACAAGGCGAGGATCCGTTTTGTCGAACGCCTGAACGAAGTGCTCCAGAAGAAATTGTTTGAACGAGAGGAAGTATCGATCAGGTATGCCTCGTCGCTTGAAGGAAAAGGAGATCTCTCCGATTACGCTGCGCTTCTTCGTGAGCGTCTCGCGCTACGTGTTCAGGCAGAGATGTACAACGGTTATGCGCTGATCGGCACGCACCGGGACGATCTTGACATCAGTTTTGACGGCCGCGACATCCGCAAATTTGGCTCATCCGGTCAGCAAAGAAGCGCCCTGATCGTTCTCCAACTCGCGACTCTTTCCGTTTATCACGAACAGCACGACGAATATCCGCTTTTTCTTTTGGACGATATTGACGCCGAACTCGATTACGGCCGAATCGGACGTCTACTCGAATACCTGGATGGGAAAACACAGACCTTCGTGACGACTTCGAAAGAGAGTTTTGTGGAAAGGTTTGGCGAGGGGAAGAACGTGATTAGCATCACTTAGTTCAAAGTTCAAGGTTCAAGGTTCAAGGTTCAAAGTTTGTGATTTCACCTTGATTATTCGATTTAAGGAGCTTTTCAAACGTGGAAATAAAATTCAAAAATGATACAAACAAACTTCAAGATTCATTACAAACCTTGAACTTTGAACTTTGAACTTTGAATTGAACCTTGAACTAAGAGCCCGCTCCCTTAGTCTTTGTTTTTTTTTCATCCGGAATATTCGGTTCAACCGCTGCTTTTTCAAGCGCTGCCGGACGCAGTTTGCTCGCGACGGCGCGAGTCACCAACCAGTTCGGAGAAAATGTCGCCGCTTTCGCGATCAGCCAGTTCAGCGTTCCCGAGATCTTCGTCGTCTTACCGGCCACCAGGGCGTCGAGGGCCGCGTCGACCACCTGTTCGGCAGTTTGCATTCCTTTTAGATTGAATGGCCTGTCTATCCCGGCCGCGGCGAAGAAATTTGTTTCGGTTCCGCCGGGGCAGAGGTTCAGGACCCGGATTCCATGTTCGCGATTTTCTTCGGCAATCGCTTCGGAGAACGAGGTCACAAAAGCTTTCGTTGCGGCATAGGTCGCCATGTAAGGCAGCGGCTGGAAGCTCGCGGTCGACGAGACATTGATGATCGTCCCGCTTTTATTGGCGCGCATCCGGTGGATGTAGCGATGAGTCAGCGCGACCAGGGCCATGTACATTGAGCCCGATCATGTCGAGTTCGTGTTCGAGATCGAGATCGGCAAAATCGCCCATCGAACCGAAACCGGCGTTATTGATCAGCCACTCTGACCTCCATCCCGTTGTTCTCGGTTTCTTTGAACAGACGGACATCGGCCTGATAGTCGATCAAATCGATGGCGACATAATGGGCCATGATCTCGTGTTCGGCCATCAGTTCGTCGCACAGCTTTGCGAGCTTTTCCTCGTTTCGTGCGACGAGTACCAAATTGTGTTTTTTTGCGGCGAGTTTTCTGGCGAACGATTCACCGATTCCGCTCGAAGCGCCTGTAATTAAGGTAACTTTCATAACGTTTCTTCTTCGTCGGTGGTGCTGAATGAATAATAGACCGAAAGCACGGCCGCCGCAAGAATCGTAACGGTTCCGGCGAGGCGTATAAAGCCCGGCGACGGCAGCCGTCGAGCCGATCAAACCGGTCGCCGTCAACAGATAATTCCAATCATGAAAGCTTCCCTCGCTTCCGGTCATTCCGCTCGTAAGAACAAGCTGCATGACAACCGCGTCGGCGGCATAAACCCATACATTGAGTATCGATTGCCCGACCCAAAACAGGACCATCGCCGCTGAATAGGGTTTTCCGTGCCATATAAAATAGCCAACGAACACAGCGGGGAAAATGACCTGAAAAAGCGAACCGCCGGCGACCATCGCAAATTCGCCGAACGGACCGAATATCAGATGTCCCGTTTCATGGATCGGCAGATCTACGAGGTTCAGAAAATTCCAGATACCATCCATCATCGGGTCGTAGGCGATAGTCAGAAAATAGAGAGTTGCGATGATTGCAGCAGTGAGTTTTGGAATGTTTGGTTTCATAACGGGTGATGGGTGATAAGTGATGGGTAATAGGAAGGTGACTCGGGACGAATGACAAGAGACAAAAGGCGAATGAGAAGTGACAAGTGACGAGAGACGAGTGAAAAGAAACGAGGGTCGAGTGAAAAGAGACAAGTAACGAGTGAAGTAGGACGGTGAGCCAGCGACTGGAGCGCAAGCTATCCCTGCCTGCAATGAGCGCGATAGCGCGAACGATCGTCAGCCCTTTTCAATGATAGCAAAAAAACGAACCCCTTTGTCCATACACCAGCAAGCCTCAGATCAACTATCAAATATCAACTATCATCGATTGGTTTACTAAACCCCTGAGAAAGCCGGACGATCGTGATATTTGAGTACACTCTAAAAAGTCGTGTTTTACATTTTTGTGGTGCATCAACAGATCTTTGGACGTGTCAAATCAGCTTGTAGTGCCGGAGGCACGGCATGTATTAGCGCGGGGTGGAGCAAAGCGGAACCCCGGGGTGTGTCGTAACCACCGGGTCTAGCCCTGGAAGGGCGAAACCCATAACCCCTGATAACAACGGAGTTATATGGTCCGACATTCAAAGTGAACTCAGAATTGATCGTTGATATTTGATAATTGATAGATGACTAAGCCTTGTCAAACCATTCCTCACGCGAAATCCCATACACGACGCAGTCCATCCCGTAATGTTCTTCTTTTTTTTCAAAACTCATACCGAGTTTTTCCATGATCCGCCATGAGGCGGTGTTGTCGCCGTCGGCG
>CAWAPA010000022.1:0-11060 GCA_963783595.1 uncultured Alphaproteobacteria bacterium
TGCGTTCGAGCTTGAATTTTTTCTGCTGGCCAATGATCGTGGGCCCGGCGGAAAGATCAGGCCCGCGCCCGATGTGCTGGACGGGCGCGCCTCGCACAAGACCGAGGTGTATTCTGTGGACGCGCTGCACGGCATGCTACCATTGTTCAACGACATCTATGCAGGGGCTGCCAAGGCTGGGATCAAGGCCGAAACCATGATTTCGGAATTTGCCCCTGGCCAGTATGAACTGACCCTGCACTACCGCACTGATGTGTTGCAGGCCGCAGACGATCTGATCCGCCTGAAACGCATCGTGCGCGCGCAGGCCCGCAGTCATGGCGTGACCGCCTGTTTCATGGCCAAGCCGATTGCAGACTACGCAGGGTCCGGCATGCATTTTCACGTCTCTTTGTGCGACGCTGCTGGAAAAAACGTGTTCATTGAAGACGTTGAAGGGCAATGGTCGCCCACCATCCTGCATGCGCTAGGCGGTTTGCGCGACACGATGGGCGAGGCGATGCTGGTATTTGCGCCCCATGCAAATAGCTGGCGCCGCTTTGTAGGGCAGTCCTATGCGCCAGTGTCGCCGACATGGGGGGTGAACAACCGCTCCGTGGCACTGCGTATCCCGGCAGGCGACATCAAGGCCCGCCGGATCGAACATCGCCCTGCAGGGGTCGATGCGAACCCCTATCTGGTGGCTGCAACCGTGCTGGCGGGTATCCGCCACGGTCTTGCCAACAAGATTGATCCTGGCCCCGAAACCACCGGGAACGGCTATGCCAGCGATGGTCCTGCGATGCCGGTCGACTGGCGTTCGGCGATTGATGCTGCACGGGGGTCCGCGTTTCTGCAGGCGGCTCTCGGCCCGGATATGCACCGCACCTTCATTGCCGTAAAGACCGCCGAGTTGGCCCGCGTTGCCCGAACGGTGTCAGAAGTGGACTATGATCTTTACCTGCACACGGTCTGATGCTGCACAAATGCTGCGCAGCATAAAGCGCTAGACCAACCCTTCATTGCGGGCGATCATTGCGGCATGGGTGCGGTTTTTGGCCCCCAGCTTGCGGCTCAACGTCTTGACATGCAGCTTGACAGTCACCTCTTGCAATTCAAGATCACGGCCGATTTCTTTGTTCGACTTGCCCGCGAAAAGCCCCCGCAGCACATCCAGCTCCCGGCGCGTCAGGGCATATGAACTGGTCAAAAGCGATACATCGCCCCGATCCGGCTCAAACGGCACACCCAACAGCATCTGACGAATTGCGCTGATTGCCACGTCGGCGGGCAATGTCTTTGGCAACACCCCGATCACACCCGAACGCGCCGCCGTTTCAATCTGTTCCCGGCTTGCGGACGGCACCATCAAGGCGAACTTGACATTGGGAAACGCCGTGCGCAGCTGTTCGATGTCATCTGTCCAGGCCACGGTGCTGTCAATAATGGCAAGATCAAAGGTGGCGGCGACCATTTCTGCCTGCACCTCAACGACAGAACGGCATTGGCTGATAGGCGAAAGACCCGCCGCTTCGAACATCGCAGCCATGGCTTCGCGGACCAGTTCTTGACGGTCAGCCAACAGTATCCGCATATGTGTCCCGTTCATGTTTACCGTTCGGCCATTCTGGCGTGCGGCGTATCGTTTCTTTCGCGGTTAACTCCGCGTTGGGTCTGGTACGTCAATCGACAGGCGAGGGGGCACCCGACGCGAGGCAGAGCATATCAGTCGGGGCCGCACAGGAAACATGTCCGTTCGGACAGTGTAAATGACCAATTTCCGGCATTACGCACGGCACATCGGCGAAAACCGCCAAATTGCTGAACATATGTATAGGATCGAAATCACGGGATCGGTTTCACCAATCCCGAAGAATGCTCGCAATGATGGCGGCATTGCGCCGATCAAGCCCCAGTGCGGGCAGCAGCCGCCCGGTAAAGCCCGCTTTGGCAAGGGCTTGTGGAATGTCCTCCGTGACATGTCCCCCCTCCGCTGCGAAATACGGCAGGCAGAGCGCAGTTGACCAGTCGCCGCGCAAATCCGCGATACGTGGCGATTGGTCGATGAACGCGGCAGTGACCCGGCGCAGGCCAAGCACCCGCTGGATGCGTGCCGCGACAAAGGTCGCGATGGCCGCCGGGGCTGGACTGCGTCCTGATCCATGTGCTGCGAGGATCAGATCCGTCTTGTCCGGCGGTCCGGTCATTGCCTCGCGGACAAGTGTGATCGCAAGATCCTGAATGGCGGGCGCGCACCCGAACGGGATCGCCACACGCCACCCCGCGCCACCCGCAGCCGCCATACGGTCGGGCAGATGCGTGCCCGTGAACCAACCACAGGCCATGAACAACGGATAAACCACCCCATGCGGGCCAAGCTGCGCAACGGCCCGCGCCAAGGCACCGGGCGCAGCAAGCGTGGCCGACCCGACCTGCCAGCCCGGCAGATGTGCGGCAACCTGTGCGGCAAGACCCGCAAGCACCGCCTCGGCCGTATCGGGATCGGATGGCTGACCATGGGTGACAATCAATGCGGCGCGATGTTCCATGATGGTGATCGTAGCCTTCCGCGTCGCCGCTTCAAGGCGCAATTCCCGGCACTTCGCCCGCTGCAATCGCAGCCCGGCAATGGTCCAGAAATGCGCGCGTGGTCAGGGCGCTCTGGCCACCATCAGTCGTGACCACCCCCAGCATGATCGGCGCAGCTGGCGGGGAAATCGGGCGGATGCACAACGGGCTGCCATCCGGGGCGTTGGTGTTTGCAATCCGGATATTGGCAATCGAATACCCGAAACCCGCCCCGACAAGGGATCGCGCGACCCCCAGATCCCGTGTCCGCGCCGCGATCTGCGGCTGCAACCCCGCGTCGGAAAACAGCCGCAGAAAATAATCCGCACTATGCGGCAGGTCGAGCAACACCAACGGCAACGCGGCAAGCTGGTCCAGCCCCACTGCCCCGGCCCCCGCCAGCGGATGACCGGCAGGCAAGATCGCATGCGGCGGCAAAGTCACAAGCGGCGTGAATTCCAGATCGGCCGGCACCGCCAGATCATAGGTCAGCGCCGCATCCAGCGTGCCTTGCCGCAGACCGTCATATAACGCCGCCTGATCGCCTTCCGACTGCACAAAACTGACACCCGGATGACGCGCGACGAACCCCTGACGTAATCGGGGCAGAATGACCTGCGCGATCGTCACAAGACAGCCCACGGCAACCGGTCCGCCAATCTGCCCGGTAATTGTGCTGGCCAGATCATTCAAGCGTCCGGCGTCTGCCAACACGGCACGGGCCGCTTGCATGAACTGACGCCCGCTTTGCGTCAACGTCAGACCCTGTGCCGGGCGGCGCACAAACAACGGCAGGCCAAACTCGGCCTCCAACTGCGTCAGCGCGGTTGATATCGACGGCGAAGATACATGAATGCGCTGCGCCGCCAGCGCGATAGATCCCGCCTGCCCCACGGCCACGAAATACTCCAGTTGGCGCAGGGTGAACCGCAGGGCCGTCATCGCCTACCTGTCCCCCGGCACGCCATAGGACGGCGCGGCCCGCGGGTCATGCGCGCGCGTGATGTAATCCGCCATCTGCGGTGCATAAACAGCCCATGCGCGGGCCACGGCGTCAATCGGGCAGCCCTCATCCAGCCAGTCGCAGCGCAATTCCGCCACGGGCCAGCTTTCCCGGTCCACCATCAGCAGCCCTGCCGAATGCACCGGGCCGGCCTCACCGCCCGCATCCCGCCCGGCGATCAACGCGGCAATCAGGCGGTCGCCGAAATCGCCTGTTGCCCCGACAAAAGCGTCGACCATCGCCTGTGGCACAGCCGCATTGGCCAGCAGATTGCCACCCGCCACCACGCCTTTGCCATGCGCCAGCGCCCACACCCCCAGCGTATGATCCCCAGCATGGCACGCGACAGCGCCATCCCGGTCCACCGCCATGATCTGCCGGTAACCGATATGCGGCGCTGTCGCCACGACATCTGCCATCGCCTGATCCGCCGTCAATCCAGCCGCCATCCGGTTCAACACCGCAGGGCCAAGCGTCGGGTCCGTAATGTTCTGGCTGGCCACCGCTCCCACCCCCGCCTGCGCATGGGCGCACCGCGCCGCCACCGCTGGCGAGGATGACGAAATCACCATCCCGAACCGCAAGGTTTCCGGGCAGCGGGCAAGCAGCGAAAAGGTCATCCTTCAGCCCTGGTCCGGGATCATCGCTGTGGCGTCAATTTCAACCAGCCAGTCTGGCCGCGCCAATGCCGTCACGACGACTCCAGTCGAAACCGGATGCACGCCTTTGATATATTCCCCCATCGTCCGATAGACGGCCTCGCGGTGTCGCACGTCGGTCAGGTAGACCACAACCTTGCACAGATGCTCCATCCGTCCACCCAATTCCTCGATCAGCTGACGGATGTTCTGCATCACCTTGTGGGTCTGCTCCACCGGGTCATGGCTGTTGATGTTTGCTGCCGTATCAAGGTCTTGCGGGCATTGCCCGCGCAGAAAGATCATCGTGCCGCGGGCCACCACCGCCTGACACAGATCATTGTCCAGCTTTTGTTCCGGATACGTCTCGCGCGTATTGAATTTGCGGATGCGGGTATGGGCCATGGGGTTCCTGTCGGGTCAAACGGTTTCAAGGGCAGGCGCGCGATAAGACAGATAGCCCCGCTGCGTGGCGATATGGTCGGCGACATGGCGCGCATCATGCCACACGCCCCAGATGAACGCTGACCCCCGCCGCGACAGCCACGGCAGACCAAGGAAATAAACCCCCGGCTCCACCGATACACCGCGCTGATGCAACGGCTTGCCTGCGGCATCAAAGGCGTCAACCTTCAGCCAGCTGAAATCAAGGCCATAGCCCGTTGCCCAGACGATCCCGGTGATGCCCTCGGACGTCAGGTCCAGCGACAGGATCGGGTCCGTCACACAGGCAGGATCGGGCAGGATGATCCGTGCCTCCGGGTCTTCCGGCAAATCGGCCCCATTGCGGGCGACCCATGCATCGGCCTCGTCCAGCACCGACAGATAGTTGGCGTCCCCGGTCGCCAGATTTTCCGCCAGTCCCGGCGCGATGGTCATCACCCCATCTGCAAACGCCGTGGCCCGCCCGACCAGCGTCGCCCCCTGATGCGCCAGCCTGCGAAAATCGACCGTCCGTCCGCCATGCGCACCACTGACGGCAAAGGTCACATGCTTGGTCGTCGGTGGGGCCTCGACATCCCATTTGTTCAAGACCCCCAGCCACCAGACATTGTCCCGCCCCCGATAGCGGCGCGGCGGGCGGTCATGCGGGCCGATGGACACAAAGACCTTGCGCCCCGCTTCTAGCAGTTCTTCTGCGATCTGCGCGCCCGACGCCCCCGCTCCGACAACCAGCACCGCCCCTTTGGGCAACTGACCGGGGTTGCGATAGGTGGCCGAATGCATCTGCACGATTCCTGCATCGTCCGGTACCAGCGCTGGCATCTTGGGTTTCTGGAATGGTCCTGTCGCGGCAATCACATAGCGCGCCTCGATCGGTCCCGCGCTCGTTTCCACTCGAAAGCCCGCGCTGCCCGTCTTGCGGCGCAGCGATGTCACTTCCACCCCGCAGCGAACAGGGGCCGCGATCTGGCGGGCATAATCTTCGAAATACGCCACGACCCGGTCCTTGTCCGGAAACGCTTCGGGGTCGCCGCCAAACGCCAGTCCCGGAAAGCGGTCATGCCATGCCGGGCCGTTTGCCACCAGCGAATCCCACCGCCCCGTGCGCCAGCGTTCGGCAATCCGGTCGCGTTCCAGCACCAGATGCGCAATGCCATGCTTGCTCAGATGTTCACTCGCCGCGATCCCGGCCTGCCCCGCCCCCACCACCAGCACGTCTACTTTTTCCACATCCGTCATCCTGTTCACCGTTCCATCCGCCCGGCAATCCATTGCGCAAATTCGAAATTCGGCCGCTCCAGATGGCTCAGCGGGCCGGGCGCTGACAGCCCCGCGCACAACCCCTGATACACCCGCTCGACACAGCCCTTGTCCTCGATGTTCACATCGTCCAGCAGCGCCTTGACCGTTGCCAGATTTGCTTCTGCCGCAGGGTCTGCACACCAGTCCGCACTCATCCCGCCGCCATACAGCACATTCACATGCCCCGGCCCGTCGGGCGTCAGGCTCAGATACCAGAAATATCCCGGCGTCAGCGTAATCAGCAGCGATGGATAGATCGACAACAACCACGTCATCCGCCGCTGATCGCCAACCAGCGTCGTGTTCGACGGATGCGCGAGCGACAGCGGGATCGTGTCGTTCTTCAGGATGTAGTGATAGTTGAACGCAGGCGAGCCCTCGGGGCAGGTCATCTTCAGCAGGTCCACCGACCCGCCAATCGTGCCCGCATGGCAAACCGGCAGGTGATAACTTTCCATGAAATTCTCGGCCAGCACCTTCCAGTTCGTGGCCCAGCGGAATTCTTCGCGAAACGTCTCGCGATAGGTCGACATGTCCAGATAACCAACCAGCGTTTCCACATCTTTCAACTGGCTTGCCGGGTCTGGCGCATTGGGGTTCAACGTCACCATGATCCAGCCCAGCCAGTTTTCCACCCGCACCTGCGGCAAGGCGATCCGATCCTTGCAGAAACTTTCGTTCAACGTCATCGCGGGCGCGCCGCGCAGCGTGCCGTCAAGGTTGTAGGTCCATGCATGATAAGGACACACGATGGACCGGGTGTTTCCCCGCCCGTCCAACAGCTTGCTCATCCGGTGGCGGCATACGTTCGACATGCCGCGCAACTGCCCGCCCCTGTCGCGCAAGATGATGATCGGCTCACCCGCAATTTCCATTGTCAGGTAATCGCCGGGGTTGGGCAGGGCTTCGGCACGCCCGGCGCACAGCCAATCACGCGCGAAGATATGCCGCTGTTCCAACGCGGCGAAATCGGCGCTGGTATAGACTGACTTTGGCATCGCATGTGCGTGGTCGAACGGCACCGCAACGGTCGCGCGCAACTCCTCAAGGGCAGCATCATGCAGGGTCATCGGCAGCTCTCCTGATCTGTTGGCACAAACTGATGGATTTTATGTTAGCCGAAAAGGATAATTTCAGTCATTTGAACTTAGTCACGCCCTAATCACTGCAATAGCCGTCTGACTGCGACCACCGCCAAGCATCCGCGATCATCTGTGGCAAGGTCGACCGGTGCGGCACCCATCCCAATTCCGCCGCAGCCCGCGTGCTGCCTGACACAAGTGCCGCCGCATCCCCCGCGCGGCGCGGCCCCGTTGTCACGGGCACGGCACGGTTTGTCACGCCCGCCGCATGATCAATCACCTGGCGCACCGAAAAGCCGTGCCCGGTGCCCAGATTGAACACCCGGCTGCCCTTGCCATCCAGCAGATGCTGCAACCCCAGAACATGCGCCTCTGCCAAGTCCATCACATGCACATAGTCGCGGATACAGGTGCCGTCCGGCGTCGGGTAATCCGTGCCATGCAGGGTCAACCCATCGCGTTTGCCCGCAATTGCATCCAGCATCACAGGGATCAGATGGGTTTCGGGTTCATGCCGTTCGCCCACTTCGCCTTCAGGGTCCGCCCCCGCCACATTGAAATAGCGAAAGATGACATGCCGCAAACCATGGCTGACGCCGAAATGCCCCAGCATCTCTTCAATTGCACGTTTGGTGGCACCATAGGAATTGATCGGCCGCTGCGGTGTATCCTCGTCCAGCATCACGCCGTCATGGTCGCCATAGGTCGCGCAGGTCGATGAAAACACGAAATTCCGGCACCCCGCCGCCACCGCCGCCTCAATCAGGTTCAGCGATCCCCCCACATTCACCCGCCAGTATTTGCCGGGGTCGGCCACGGATTCCCCGACCAGCGAAAGTGCTGCAAAATGCATCACTGCCACAGGGCGATATTGCGCAAAGGCCGCATCCAGCGCCGCACGGTCCAGCAAATCACCTTGCACAAAGGGGCCGAACTTGACCGCCGCCTGCCAGCCCGTTGCAAGATTGTCGAACACCACAGGCGTAAAGCCGGCCCCCGCCAGCACCTTGCAGGCATGCGCCCCGATATAGCCCGCGCCACCCGTCACCAACACATTGCCGCGCACTGCTACCCCCTTGCCACCGTTGCAAAAGGAATAACGCGGTTGACGCGCATTGTCGAAGGCGGAAAAGTGTGGCGCCGTCCGCGCCGCGTGTTCAGATCACGGTAATCGCCTGCCAAAGATTGCCAAGCGATGACACCCCGTTCAACGTCACGCCATCGCCAAGGCCAAAGTCAAACACCACATCGCCGCCCTGCACCCGTGCATAGGCGGCTACAATCCCCTGCGCATCAAGACCCGCTGCAAACAGGTTGCGGCTGATGACAAGCCTGTCACCATCCTGCGCCGCAAAATCGTAAATCACATCCCGATCAGCATCGCGCGCAAAGATGAACTGATCCGCACCCGCCCCGCCATACAGATGATCCCCGCCCACGCCGCCCGTGATCATATCGTCGCCCGGCCCGCCCGACAGCGTATCGTTCCCTGCAAGGCCCAACAGACGGTCGTTACCGGCCCAGCCAAAGAACGTGTTTGCCAACGCATCCCCTGACAGAACATCCGCCGCTGTCGTCCCGTTAAAAATCTCAATGGAATCATAGCGGTCACCACTGGCCTCACCACGATTGTTGCGTGGATTGGTCAGATCAACCGTCACGCCCAAACCCGTGGGTGTCAGATTGAACGCGGCAGTGTCGATGCCAGCCCCGCCCGACAACCGATCAACTCCCGGACCGCCCACCAGAAAATCGTTGCCATCACCCCCCGACAGGCTGTCATTGCCATCCCCGGCATACAGCGTGTCGTCGCCCGCACCGCCCCACAGCGTATCGGAACCGCTGCCCGTCGAAAATATGTTGGCGGCGGCATTGCCGTAAAACACATCCGAAGACGTCGTCCCCACAAGGTTTTCGATACTGATGAACATGTCACCCATCGCATCCCCACGATTGCGTGCGGGCAGCCCCAGATCGACCACCGAGTCCTCGCGCCGTCAGCGCAAAGGCCACCGTGTCAACGCCGTTCCCGCCATCCAGCGTATCTGCCCCCGCATCCGCCCACAGTGTGTCATTTCCGCTCCCCCCAATCAGGTGGTCATTCCCCACACCACCCTGTAAAACATCAGCGCCGTCGCCACCTTCCAGTGTATCGTCACCTGCTTCCCCCCAAAGCGTGTCATTGCCACCGCCCCCCATCAGCCGGTCGTTCCCGTCGCCACCCTGCAGCAGATCGTTGCCATCGCCGCCGTCCAGCGTGTCATTCCCCGCGCGCGCCCGCCAGCAGATCATTGCCGCCCGCGCCAAACAGCACGTTGTTGCCTGCATCCCCGTAAAGGCTGTCTTGCCCGCTGCCCGCCATAAAGCCTTCGATGGCGATAAAAACATCCCCCACCGCATCCCCGGTATTCAGCGCAGCATTCGCCAGATCAAGCGTGATCCCAAACTCTGCGGCGCTGGCAAAGACAGCAAGGTCAAACCCCGCACCACCGTTCAGCGTATCGGCCCCGCTTCCGCCCGTCAGGCTGTCATCCCCTTCCCCGCCAAACAGGTGATCTGCCGCGCCCGCGCCATCCAGACTGTCATCCCCTGCTCCGCCCCACAGCGTCTCGGCCCCGGCGGCGCCACGCAGCGTATCGTCCAACGCTGACCCCACCACCCCCTCAATACCGCTGAACGTATCGCCCAACGCATCGCCAAGGTTCGCCACCACGCCCGCCAGATCGACCCGCACCCCCGCCGCCGCATCGCTGTAATCGGCAATGTCAAAGCCCGCCCCACCGAACAGCACATCCGCCCCGGCCCCGCCCGTCAGCGTGTCATTGCCATCGCCACCCTCCAGCGTGTCATTGCCCCCGCGCCCGGTCAGCGCATCATTCCCGCCGCCGCCGCGCAGATCATCCGCCCCCGCGCCACCCATCAGCGTATCGGCAAAGGCCGACCCCATCACACCCTCAATGCCAATGAACCGATCACCCATCGCGGCCCCGGCATTCAGCGCATCATTCGCCAGATCAACCCGCACGCCCGCCGTCGAATCGCCGTAATCGGCAACATCGCGACCAGCCCCGCCATCCAGCGTATCGGCCCCATCCCCGCCGCGCAGCACATCATCGCCGTCGCCGCCCTCCAGACGATCCGCCCCACCCCGCCCGTCAAGGACATCCGCGCCGCCGCCGCCAAACAGCACATCACTTCCGGCAGACCCGCGCAGCGTGTCGCCAAAGGCCGATCCCCGCACGGCCTCGATCGAAATGAACACATCGCCCGCCGCAAGACCCGTACTTGCCGCAGGGTCGATCATATCAACCACCAGCCCCACGGTCGCGGCGCTGTAATCCGCCAGATCAAACCCCGCCCCACCATTCAGCGTGTCCGCCCCCGCCGTCCCCACCAGCGTGTCATTCCCCGGCGTCCCACCGGGTGGTGGCGGCGGCGGTGGAGGCGGTGGAGGTGGCGGTGGAGGTGGAGGTGGCAGCTCATCCACCGGCTGCACCAGATGCCACAAGCCAAAAAAGTCCGCCGTCGTGAAATTTGCAGCCGACAGCGGCGCACTATTGGCCGTCAGCAGGTTCAGAACCTCGGCCCCGAACGTGATCCTGACCCCGTTGCCCAGCGTCTGAAACGTCAGTCCCTCAATCGCATAGACCCGGCCCCAGTTCGACAGATCAATCCGGTCGACCCCCAGTTCGAAATCGGTGATCGTATCCGTCTGCCCGTCCGCCGACAGCACGAACACATCGGCCCCCGTGCCCCCCGACGACGTATCCACGCCCACGCCGTCCTGCAGTACATCCCGCCCCGCCCCGCCGGAAAGGCTGTCATTCCCGGCCCCGCCAATCAGCTGATCCCCCGCAGCGGACCCCACCAGCACATCCCCGCCTGCGGTCCCGGTGATCGGCAGATCAAGCGGGCCGGGATCAATCCGCAACCGCGTGATCCCCGCCCCTTCCCCGGACACGAACACATCAATCCCGCCATTCGATGTCGTCGCGGTAATCGCCCTGATGTTGCTCATCCCCAGGCCGGGTGCCGTCAAATGGC
>CAWAPA010000023.1:0-12757 GCA_963783595.1 uncultured Alphaproteobacteria bacterium
TAGGCGTCCAGCTGGATGGAGGTGAAGCCCGAGATGATCACCGAAAAGATCCCCGCCCCCAGAACGGTGCCTATAATCGACCCGCGCCCACCCGACAGGCTGATGCCGCCAATCACCGCCATGGCGATGGCGTCAAGTTCGTACATCACCCCCATGCCCGCCTGCGCGGTCAGCGTTTTTGATGTCAGCAAGATGGCCGCCACCGCCGCCAGCATGCCCGCGATGCAATAGACAAGCACCTTGTGTCGATCGACATTGATCCCCGACATCCGCGCCGCCGCCTCGTTCGACCCGATTGCATAGCTGCGCTTGCCATAAAGCGTGTAGATCATGACGACCTGAAACAGCACCGCCAATGCCACGAAGACGACCGCCGGATTTTGTCCGTCCCACGACAAAAGACCAAAGGTCAGCGTGCTCAGGATATCGCCGTTGGCCAGTTCGCCATAGCTCGCCGTCGGGAATGACACCGGCTGCCCGTTCGACCACCACCGCGCCACACCCCGCGCCGACACCATCATGCCCAGCGTCGCAATGAATGGCGGGATCTTCGTATAGGCCACCAGCAGCCCGTTGATCCCCCCGGCAATCGCACCGCACACAAGCCCTACGGCGATTGGCGCAATCACCGGCAAATCCATCGCCCAATCGCCAAAGATCGCCTTTGGATTGGGACTGCCGTTGACCAGCGCCGTCTGCGCAAAACTCATCGTGATCATCGCCGTGGCTCCCACGACAGACCCCGCTGACAGATCAATCCCCCCCAGAATGATGACCTGCGTCACCCCCAGGGCGATGATCCCGGTGATCGACACCTGCAAAATGATGATGTCCAGCCGCTGTTGGTTGAACAGCGTATCCACATTGTCGCGCATGTTGAACAAAAAGCTGTTGCCGTTCCAGCGGTTCAACCCTTCGAACACCAGAATGATCAGGATAAGGGCAGCAAACACGTTCCATTCGGACGCGCGGGTCTTCTTGGTCGGGTCATATTTCAGGCCCCCAAGGCCGTGGTTCGTCTGCGACAAGACAATTCCCCCAGAATGATTGCGTCGTCTGTTGAACGTGTACCTTCCGCCCGGCAGGCCCTGCCATGCAAGAAGAAAAGGGGGCACGACGACTCCGCGCCGCCCCCCCAGGTTCACACTTGATCAGTTCGCTGCAAGGTAGTCAGCAACGTTCGCGGACGTGACCAGTTGGAACGGAATGTAGACCTTCTGCTCCACCGCCTCGCCTGCGGCCAGCTTGACTGCCGCGTCCAACGCCCCCGAGCCTTGGCCCGCCGCGTCCTGGAACACCGTCACATCCAGATCGCCCGCCTGCATCGCGGCCAGTGCATCCTGCGTGGCATCCACACCACCCACGACAACCGAAGCCATGTCGATACCGGCAGCCTTCATCGCCTGAATGGCACCGATCGCCATTTCGTCATTGTTGGCAATGACGCCATCAAACGCCGCACCGGTGGACAACCAGTTCGTCATAAGGGATTGCGCCTGATCGCGTGACCAGTTCGCGGTCTGCTCGTCAATGATCGTCAGCTCGACAACGCATTTGCCGGCTGCCATGACATCATGAATATCTGCCGTGCGCTGGACGGCAGCCTGGTTGGAAAGTTCGCCCATCATCACATAGACGTTCGCGGCGTCCTTGCCTGCGGCCTTCAGTTGCGCGCAAACCTCGATGGTTTCCAGCGTACCGCTGTCAACTTCGTTCGAGGCGACGAAGGCCTGATTGTCCGGCAGCGTATCCACGTTGATCGGCTGGCGGTTCACATAAACCAGCGGCACTCCGGCCGCTGCCGCCGCGTCCGACATCGCCTGCGTTGCCGACGTATCGACGGGGTTCACGATGATCGCATCCACGCCCGATGCGATGAAGTTGTTGATCTGGTCCAACTGCTTGGCCACATCATTCTGTGCGTCTTCGATCTGCACCGAAATGCCATTCGTATCCGCGTGCGACTGAATGCCGTTGCGCAGGACCGTCAGGAAATTGTCGTCAAACAGCGCCATCGAAACGCCGATACCGTCAGCCATGGCGCTGGTGCCCATCAAGGCAGCAAGACCGGTCGTCATCAGGATCTTCTTCATGTGTCTCTCCTCCACAAAATGGTGTCCGGCACACCTGATCTCCCCGCCGGACCGCCCGCTTGGGCGGTATTCGTCGCTCAGGCGGCCTTTGCAGCCAGTCCTGTGCGGATGAATTCCATTGACGCCTTCAATGCACTGCGCGGATCCACCAAGGCATGCACCGATGGCGCAAACGGCTCATAGCTGATGGGCCCCGCATATCCCGCCGCCTGCAGTGCCGCGATCTGCGCCACGTTGCCCAACCTGTCTTGCGCATCAACCAGCACCCGGTGCAGATCGCGCATGTCGTCCACCGCTACGGCGCTGTCCACCACGCCCGACACATGCACGATCCCCGTCAGATCAGGAAAGATCGGCCCCCCACCCGCCAGATGATGATGGAACGTGTCATGCACGATGAAATAGGTGCCGTGTCCGTCCACGGCGTCAATCGCATCGGCCAGAATGTCCTTGTAGCGCAGGCTGCACACGGCAAAGCCCAAAGGTTCCACCATCGCTTTCAGCCCATAGCCCCGCAACATCGGCAACAGGGCCCGCAGCGCCGTCTCTGTCACCACGCGGCTGTCGGCGCGATCAGTTGCCACCCCGTCATTGCGCGGAATAAGACTGATCGCCTCGGCCCCCGCCGCCACCGCAATCTGCATCAGCGCATCCGCCTCGGCGCGCTTGGTGTCAGACCAGTCATTGAACATCTTGACCTCGGCCAGCGCCAGAAACCGCAAGCCCCGCGACCTGACCGCCGCACCGACATCCGCCGCGGCGGCACCATCAAACAGCGGGCGGCCAAGATCGTTGCGGTATTCAACCCCAACACAACCCAGATCACGCGCCAGATCGGCAAACGCTTCCCACCCCAGATCGGGCGCGGTCATGTGGTTCAGGGCAAAGGGTATCATATGGTCAAACTCTCCCAGCGTGACGCAGCGACACAATCACGATAGAATTAATATTCCAAAAAATTCAGACTTCAACCGAAATAATCCATCAATTGCATTTTCGTCTGATAACAGATGCCTTCTGACGAATAATCGGCAACAACAGCAACAGGCACAGGCCGTCACAACGACTCGGGCACATGGATCTGCATCTGCAGGAAATGCTGCGCCCCCGCGGTGAATGGCCCGACACCTGCGGCGCGCGTCATCTGGTCCAGCACAACGCGGCACAGGTCGGACAACGGCGTCGCATCAATCATGGTGACCCATCCCGCCGCCATTGCCGCGCGCGACTCCGCGGTCACTTCATTGACCACCAGCGCCACCTCACCGGGTTTGCGCATCTGGCGCAAGGCGGCAATCGCCCCCTCCATGCCGCCCCCCGCCACATAGATGCCGCGCAGGTTCGCGTGTTTGCCCAACAAGCCCATTGTCGCATCATAGGTCATTTGCCGTGTCTCAAGGTTGACGATGGCCTCCATCACCTCAAGATCGGGGCGCTCCTCGCGCAGATAGGCCCGAAAACCCACTTCGCGCAAATCATGCCCATGCCACCGCATTCCCCCGACAAAGATGGCAACCGGGCCGCTTTCGCGCGCCACAAGGCCAATTGTCCACGCAGCCACGCGCCCGACCTTCAGATTGTTCAACCCGACATAGCCCGCCCGCACCCCTTGCGCAAAATCCGACAGCAGCGCAAAGACCGGAACGCCTTCGGACTTCAGATCCTCCACCGCCGCCGTGACTTCGGGATGATTGACGGCGGTTGCCGCAATCACATCGCAGTTGTGCGCCATTTTCCGCAGCAATGCGGCAACCTCGCTGGGTGCCTGACTGGCCGCGAATTCAACCACTAGCGTGCAATGCACCCCTGGCAGATGCCGCGCCGCATCCTGCATGTCGCGCGCAAGGTTCTGGTAAAACTCCTGCCCTGCCTTGTGCAGCAACACCCCGAACCGCAACACCGGCAACGCCTGCGCATCATCGGTCAGCCGCGACAGCGCCGGATGGCGCAACCGCTGCGCTGCGGCGACAATCGCCGCCCGCGTCGCCGCCGAAACCTTTTCCCGCCCATTCAACGCCCGGTCCACCGTGGCGACAGAAACGCCCGCCGCCTGTGCCAGTGCCACCATCCCCTGTCGCCGTGCCATCATCCCTCGCGCCATATCCTGCCAGCCAGCTATGACGAAATTTGACGAATAATCCAGACCCGGGTGCTTTTCACATGCACGGCCGTCGTCTAGCATTTCGTCAAATCGCAACCATCCGCAAAGGTTCGCCATGGCAAGACGCGACTACAGCCTGCTTGGCCCGGACGGGGCCCGCGCCGTGCAAAACGGCCTTGCTGCCGCCGAGTGGTATCACACCGATGTGCCGCGCAAGGTGATGAAAGACCTGATGCAACGGTCAGATCAGCCCGCCATCCGCGATACCATCATCCTTTATGGCGCAATGATCTTGCTGGCGGGCATCGGCATTGCCCTTTGGCCATCGTGGTGGTCTGCCCCGTTCTGGCTGGGTTACGGCGTGCTTTACGGCTCTGCCTCGGATTCGCGCTGGCACGAATGCCAGCATGGCACCGCCTTCAAGACGCCATGGATGAACGAAGTCGTCTACCAGATCGCCTGCTTCATGATCGTGCGAAATCCCGCTACCTGGCGGTGGAGCCATGCCCGCCACCACACCGACACCTACATCGTCGGGCGCGACCCCGAAATTGCCGTCATGCGCCCGCCCGCCTTCATCAAGCTGGTTGGCAATTTCTTTGGTATCTTCGACGCATATACCGGCTGGTCACGGATGCTGCTGAACGCCACGGGCCGTCTGCACCCCGAAGAGGCCAGCTATGTCCTGCCCGCTGACACACCCAAGATCGTGCGCGTCGCGCGCATCTGGGTCGCGATTTATGCCGCAACCATTGCCCTTGCGTTGTGGATGGGGTCGATCCTGCCCCTGATGGTGATAGGCCTGCCCCGGCTTTACGGCGCGTGGCACCATGTGATGACAGGGTTGCTGCAGCATGGCGGTCTGGCCGACAACGTCACCGATCATCGCCTTAACAGCCGCACGGTTCTGATGAACCCCATCAGCCGCTTTATCTATTGGAACATGAACTACCACGTCGAACACCATATGTTCCCGATGGTCCCCTACCACGCCCTGCCCCGCCTGCATGATCTGATAAAACACGATCTGCCCGCACCGAACCCGTCCATTCCTGCGGCCTTCGCCGAAATGTGGCCCGCCCTGCGCCGGCAGCTTGCGCATGAGGATTACTTTGTGCAGCGCGACCTGCCCGCCACAGCCAAACCCTACCGGACTGATTTCCACCTTGCCGCCTTGGGTGCGGCCGAATGAAAGACTGCGCCATGCCAACTTGGATCGACGCCTGCGCCACCGATGACATCGACGAAGAGGATCTGATCCGCTTTGATCATGCAGGCGCCACCTACGCCATCTACCACGCGCCGGGAGGCCAGTTTTACGCAACCGCAGGCCAATGCACCCACGAACAGGTCCACCTTTGCGATGGCCTCGTCATGGGCCACCTGATTGAATGCCCCAAACACAACGGCCAGTTCGACTATCGCACCGGCGAGGCGATGCGCGCGCCCGTCTGCGTCAACCTGCGCACCTTTCCGATCAAGGTCGAAGGTGACCGTGTCCTGATCGCGGTGCCGTGATGGCGCGCCGCCTCACCGTCCGCGATCTGCTGGATCAACGCGGCAAACACCAGTTTGCAATGCTGCGCGTCGAAACGCTGGACGAGGCGCAGGCCGCGGAATCCGCCGGTGTTGAACTGCTGTCCGTGCCCCCGGCCATGATCCTTGACCGCCGCTTTCGCGAAGCAGCCCCCACGGCCTTCGCCTTTCCGGGCGACAATTTCTATGAAATCGGTGACACGGCCGATTTTCTGAAATGGGCCTTTCCGCTGTTCAAACACGGCGCCGACGGGTTTTACTGCTCGGGCAGCCTGCAAACCGTGCGCGCCATGGCCGATCATGGCCTCCCCGTCTGTGGCCATGTCGGTCTGATCCCGTCCAAACGCACATGGACCGGCGGGTTCAAGGCGGTAGGAAAGACACTGGAAACCGCAAAGCTGGTCTATGCGCAGTGCAAGGCGCTGGAAGATGCTGGCGCCTTCGCCGTCGAGATTGAGGTGGTGCCGCACGCCATCACCGCCGCAATCGCCGAAAAAACCGGGCTGTTCCTGATTTCGATGGGGGCCGGGCCTGCGGGACACGCGCAGTATCTGTTCGCCGACGATGTCCTTGGTCAGAACACCGGGCATCTGCCGCGCCACGCCAAGCGCTATGCCGATATGGCCGCAGAATATGCCCGCCTGCAGGGCTTGCGCACCGACGCCATGCGCCGATTTGCAGGTGATGTGCACACCGGGGCCTATCCCGCCGCGCCATATGTGGTCGAAAGCGATGCAGAGGTCGTCAGCACTTTTCGCGACTGGCTGGATGCGCAGGATGCGGCCTAGCCGTCCATCGCGGTGGACAGTGTTCCGCCCTTACCCCGCTACGGGTGTCCAGATCACATCGTCAATCTGCGGTGCCGCCGTCGCCAGCATCACCAGCCGGTCAAACCCAAGCGCGATCCCCGATGCGGGGGGCATCGCAGCCAATGCTGCCAGAAAATCCTCGTCCAGCGGATAGCGCGTCCCGTAAATGCGCTCTTTCTCGTCCATCTCCATGACAAACCTGCGTCGCTGTTCCGCAGGGTCCGTCAACTCGCCGAACCCGTTCGCCAACTCCACCCCGCAGGCATAGACCTCAAACCGTTCCGCCACGCGCGGATCGTCCGGCGTCTTGCGCGCCAAAGCGGCCTCTGCACTCGGATACCGATCAAGGATCGTTGCCCGGCCCAGCCCCAGATGCGGCTCTACCTTTTCGGCCAGAACCCGGCTCAGGATATCTGACCACGTATCATCATCGGCCACCCGCACGCCGCGCACCTGCGCCGCCAGCGCATCGCGGCTGACCCCGTCGCGCTCAACCGTGGCCAGCAGATCAATCCCCGCGTGGCGCATGAACGCCTCTGCAACGGACACCCGCTCAGGGGGCGCAAACGGATCGCAGACCCGGTCGCGATAGCGCAGCATGTCCGCCCCCGCACCACGCGCGGCCATGGCCAGCATCGCCGCGCAATCATCCATCAGCACCGTGTAGTCCTGCCCCACCCGGTACCATTCCAGCATGGTAAACTCAGGGCTGTGCAATGGTCCGCGTTCGCGGTTGCGGTAGACATGGGCAAAACTTGCGATCCGCGTCTCGCCCGCCGCCAGCAGCTTTTTCATCGCAAATTCGGGACTGGTGTGCAGATACATCGCCCGCCCGGTGCCATCATTGCCAATCGCTTCGGTCTGAAACCCGTGCAGATGCGCCTCGTTGCCCGGACTGGTCTGCAATGCGCCCGCGTCCACCTCGACAAACCCCTCGGCCCCCAGCCACCCCCGTATCGCCAATTGAATCCGGTTGCGCGCCATCAACGCCGGGCGACGGTCCGCATGGCGCGGTACCCTCCACCATTCACCACCCGTCATCGCCCAACCTTTCAGCTTTCGATTTTCACCCGGATGCGCTAATTGCATCGCCAACCGCCGCGTTTATGGCGCATCTGACGCAACTGCAAGGAAACCCGCCCGTGAAAGTCATCGCCTCGTCCCTGCGCAAGGGCAATGTCGTCGAAATGGATGGCAAGCTTTATGCCGTCCTGAAGGCCGAAAATTTCCACCCCGGCAAAGGCACGCCCACAACATCCGTGGACATGCGTCGCATCTCTGACGGGGTAAAGGTGGCCGAACGCTGGCGCACCACCGAAATGGTGGAAAAGGCCAATGTCGACGAACGCGAATACGACTTTCTCTATGAAGACGGCGAAGGCTTTCATTTCATGGAACCCACCACCTACGAACAATTCGCCGTGCATCCCGATGTCGTGGGCGATGACAAGGCGTTCCTGTCCGATGGCATCAAGGTCTATCTCAAGACCTATGATGGCGTCGCCATCGCCCTTGAACTGCCGCAGCGTGTGACTGTGGAAATCACCGAAACCGAACCCGTCGTCAAAGGCCAGACCGCGTCATCCTCTTACAAACCCGCCATCTGTTCCAACGGCATCCGGGTCATGGTCCCGCCCCATATCGGCGCGGGCACACGGATCGTGATCAACACCGAAGACTACGCCTATCAGGGCCGCGCGCAGGATTAACACGGATCGCGGCTCAAACCCTTTGGCGATTGGCAAGACGCATGTCCTGCCGGGTCGTTCCCGTTTGACGCCGCGCCCCACGCATCCCCGCGCTTGCGGCCCCCGTCCCCCTGATCTAATCATCACTCAACCGTGGGGAACCGTATGCGCATTCTTGTAACCAACGACGACGGCATCAACGCACCGGGGCTTGAGGTGCTGGAACATATCGCCCGCGATCTGGCCGGCAAGGCGGGCGAAGTCTGGACGGTCGCGCCTGCGTTCGAACAATCCGGCGTCGGCCATTGCATCAGCTATACCAAACCCATGATGATCGCCAAACTCGGCCCCCACCGTTACGCCGCCGAAGGCTCGCCCGCCGATTGCGTGCTGGCCGCGATCTACGATGTGCTTGATGGCGCGAAACCCGACCTGATCCTGTCAGGCGTCAACCGGGGCAACAATGCCGCCGAAAATGTGCTCTATTCCGGCACCATCGGGGCCGCCATGGAAGGCGCATTGCAAGGCGTGCCCGCCATCGCGCTGTCGCAGTTCTTCGGCCCCGAGATGGAAGGGCTTGCCGACCCGTTCGAGGCCGCCCGCATCCACGGCCCCAAGATCGTGCGCGCGCTGTGGGAAAAGGCGCTGTGGGACGACGCCGACTACCGCCTGTTTTACAACGTCAACTTCCCGCCCGTTCCGGCGGCAAAGGTCAAAGGCCACAAGGTCGCGGCGCAGGGCTTTCGTCACGATACCGCCTTTTCCACCGAAACCGTGCATTCCCCGCATGGCCGCCGCTATCTGTGGATCAAGGGCGGCCCGCAGCAGACGCCTACCCTGCCCGGCACCGATGCCGCCGTGAACCTTGAAGGCTACATCTCGATCACCCCCCTGCGCTGCGATCTGACGGCACATGATCGCCTTGCCGACCTCGCGGACCGCCTCGCATGACAACCCCGGCCGATCACGACGATGATCCGGCCGAACGCAAGATGCGCTTTGTCTTTGCGCTGCGTTCGCGCGGGGTCACCGATGCCCGCGTGCTGAATGCGATGGAACAGATCGACCGTGGCACCTTTGTGCGCGGCCTCTTCGCCGACCGCGCCTATGAAGACATGCCCCTGCCCATCGCCTGCGGGCAGACCATCAGCCAGCCCTCGGTGGTCGGCCTGATGACCCAGGCGCTGGCCGTGCAGGCCCGCGATACCGTGCTCGAGGTGGGCACAGGCTCCGGCTATCAGGCCGCGATCCTGTCGTTGCTGGCACGGCGCGTCTACACCGTGGACCGTCACAGGCGATCTGGTGCGCGAAGCATCGACCCTGTTCCGCGAGCTGGACTTATCGAACATCACCGCCATCACCGCCGATGGCAGCTTTGGCTTGCCCGATCAGGCCCCCTTTGACCGTATCATCGTGACCGCCGCCGCCGAAGACCCGCCCGGCCCCCTCTTGGCGCAATTGAAAATTGGGGGTATCATGGTATTGCCTGTCGGGCAGTCGGATACAGTGCAATCCCTGATCCGCGTCACCCGCCACGCAAAGGGCTATGATTACGACGAACTTCGTCCGGTGCGGTTTGTGCCATTGGTCGAAGGTCTGGGGCGAAACGATTAAGACTTGCGATCAAGACTGCGGGCCAGATGGCCGGCACGGCGTAAACCAAACCGGCACCCGGGGTGAACCATGGGCCATTTGACAGAGGCAGAGCAATGATGTCACGCAATTCCCGCCTGCGCGCCACCCTGATGGGTGCGTCCCTGCTGACCCTTGCGGGTTGTGTCAATGGCGGCGGGCTGAGACAATCTGGACTGGGATCTGCGCGGCGGCACACCCGGCAGCTTTGATACCACAGATGCCGCGCGGCAGGTCACAGGCAACCGCCCCGCCCCCGATGCGCGCGGCGTCATCACCTACCCGACCTATCAGGTCGCCGTGGCCCAACGTGGCGATACCGTGGGCAGCATCGCACAACGTGTCGGTGTCGATGCCGCGTCCTTGGCCAGCTTCAATGGCCTGCAACCGAACACGCCCATCGATCAGGGCGAAGTGCTGGCCCTGCCCACACGCGTGGGGGCAGGTGGCGGCCCGGTCGTGGCAAATGGGCCAAATGCGGCTGCGGCAGGCCTTGATGTCACCGCGATTGCCACCACAGCACTTGACCGCGTTGGCCCCACGTCCACCGCCACCGCCCCGGTTGCCGCTGGCCCCGAACCCACCCGCCATCAGGTCAGACGCGGCGAGACCGCGTTTTCCATTGCCCGGACCTACAATGTCTCGGCAAAGGCGCTTGCCGAATGGAACGGGCTTGGCCCCGATCTTGCCGTGCGCGAAGGCCAGTACCTGATCATTCCGATGGCCGCTGCCGTCGCCACCGCCCGCGATACCGCATTGCCGTCACCACGCCCGGGGCAGGCATCGGCCACGCCCACGCCGCCGTCGGCACCCAAGCCGCTGCCCGCCGAAAACGACCACCCCAGCCGCCAGCAGGCACCCAAGGACACCCCCTCATCACCCGATCTTGGCGGCAGCCGTACCGGGTCGGCCAGCGATGGTCATGCCGGTGCACGGCTCGATTATCCGGGCCTATGCCAAGGGGCGCAACGATGGCATCGACATCGCGCCCCGCGCAGGCTCGCCCGTGAATGCCGCCGCAGACGGCACCGTGGCCGCGATCACCAAGGATACCGAGCAAACCCCGATCATCGTGATCCGCCATGACGACAACCTGCTGACCGTCTACGCAGGCGTCGATGCGATCACGGTCAAAAAGGGCGATACCGTGCAGCGCGGCCAGACCATCGCATCGGTGCGCGCCGGCACCCCCACCTTCCTGCACTTCGAGGTACGCAAGGGCGTCGACAGCACAGATCCGGTGGCCTACCTGCAATAGGTGCGGCCAGAAGCCACGGGCGGGAATGATTCGTCAAAGTAGCGATCAGCGCATTGTGTTTGAAATACTCTGGGAGACGCAGGCCAGCCTGGACAGGGGCAGCGACCGTTGACCTAATCAAAAGCGAGCGGCGACAGCCGCTCCGCTTCGGCCTAAAGGCGCACCCGTTCGCGGGCGGCGAGATCGCAGAAGAACTGCCACGCCACCCGCCCCGACCGTGCCGCCGCGCGTGGCCTGCCACTCGATCGCCTCGGCCCGCAGCCGGTCTTCCGGCACAGCATCACCCCATGGGCCGCACAATAGCCCTGCGATCATCGCCAGATACTCGTCCTGCGAGCAGGGATGAAACCCCAGCCACAGCCCGAACCGGTCGGACAGCGAGACCTTTTCCTCCACCGCCTCGGACGGGGTGATCGCGGTGGACCGTTCATTCTCGATCATGTCGCGCGGCATCAGGTGGCGGCGGTTCGACGTCGCGTAGAACAGCACATTCTCCGGCCGTCCCTCGATCCCGCCATCCAGCACGGCCTTCAGGCATTTGTAATGCTGGTCGTCATGGCTGAAACGACAGGTCATCGCAAAACAGCACGAACCGATGCGCCACGCCGCCGCAGATGCGCCAGCAGACGCGGCACCGACGGCAGATCTTCGCGGCTCAGCTCCACGATCTTCAGCGCCAGCCCCTCGGCCCGCACCGGCGCATGCACCGCCTTGACCAGGCTGGATTTCCCCATCCCCCGCGCGCCCCACAACAGCGCGTTGTTCGCAGGCAGCCCGCGGCGAAGTGCCGGGTATTCTCCAGCAGCGTGTCGCGCGACCGGTCGACGCCGACCAGCAGGCCGATATCAACCCGCGCCACATCGCCGACCGGCTCCAGCCGGTCCGGCCCGGTGTGCCAGACAAAGGCATCCGCGGCGTCGAAATCCGGCGCCGGCCAGCGGGGCCGGGGCCAGCCGCTCCAGCGCCGCCGCGATCCGGCTCCAGCTCGTCGTCATGCCGCTCTTCGTCTTCCTCAGGCTCGACCCACAGCCCTTCGGCCCGCAGCTCGCGCCTCGCGCTGTTTCTCGATCCGGCGGATCAGAAAGATCGACACCTCGTACAGGGGATAAACCGCGAAGAACAGGATCATCTGGCTCATCACGTCGGGCGGCGTGACCAGGGCCGCCACCAGCAGGATCAGCACCACCGCATACTTCCGCGTCCCCGCCAGCCCGCGCGAGGTGACCAACCCCGCCTTGCCCATCAGTGTCAGCAGCACCGGCAACTGAAAGCACAGACCAAAGGCGATGATCAGCTTCAGCGAGATATCCAGCGTCTCGTTGACCTTGCCCTGAAACACGATGTCGATGCCCGTATCGCCTGCGTCCGGCACGCCCGGGCATCGGTCAGCCCCGGCAGTATCGCCGACACCACCGATGATGCATCCGCAAAGCCGAGAAAGAACGTCATCGCCAGCGGCGTCACGACGTAATGCGCAAACACCGCACCCGTGATGAACAGCGCGGGCGAGGCCATCAGAAACGGCAGGAACGCCGATTTTTCATTGCGGTACAGCCCCGGCGCCACAAAGCGCCACAACTGATAGGCGATCACCGGAAAGGACACCGCCAGCCCCGCCACCATCGAAATGCGGATCAGCG